>JBQCHZ010000059.1:0-13381 GCA_051954195.1 Marmoricola sp. | reverse complement strand
CTGTGCAAGGACCCGTTCCGGGCACACGACGAGCGGGTCGAGCGGCTGATCGACGGGATGTGACGCCCGCCGCGAGCCGTCGCGATCGGTAGGGTCTCGAGTCGTGATCGCATCCAAGTCCGAGCGCCTGGTCAACCTGGTGATCCTGCTGCTGGTGGCGAACACCTACGTCAGCAAGGCACGGATCCGCGAGGCCATCGGGGAGTACCGCGAGGCACCCACCGACGACGCCTTCGAGAAGAAGTTCGAGCGTGACAAGGACGAGCTGCGCGCGCTCGGCATCCCGATCGAGGTGGGCAGCGCCGACAAGTACTTCGAGGACGAGCAGGGCTACCGGATCGTCCGCGACGCGTTCGAGCTGCCGGAGATCGACCTGGCGCCCGACGAGGTCGCGGTGCTCGGTCTCGCCGCCCGGGTCTGGCAGCACGCCGGCCTCGCCCGCAGCACCTCCTCGGCGCTGCTGAAGCTGCGCGCCGCGGGCCACCGGGTCGAGGTCGACGCGCTCGGCGGCGTCGAGCCCGTCTCGCCCAGCGACGACGAGGCGTTCGGCCCGATGGTGGACGCGACCGTCAGCCGCACGCCGGTCCGCTTCGGCTACCGCAAGGCCGGTGGCCTGGAGGTCGAGCAGCGCCACCTCCGGCCCTGGGGCGTGGTGACCGCGCGGGCGCACTGGTACGTCGTGGGGCTCGACACCGACCGGGGCGCGCCGCGGATGTTCCGGCTCAGCCGGGTGGTGGGTGCCGTCGAGGCCGACGGCGCCGCCGGCTGCTACGTCGTACCCGAGGGCACCGACGTGCTGGAGCTGAGCCGCTCCCTGGCTCCGCCGCCGGTCAGCGAGGAGGCGACCGTGCTGGCCCGCACCGGCGCCGCCCAGGGACTGCGGCGCTGGGCCGAGGAGGTCGAGCCCGGTGTCCGGCCCGGCTGGGACCGGCTCCGGGTGCGCCACCGCGGCGCCGAGCAGCTCGCCGATACCGTGCTGGCCCACGGGGACACCGTCGTCGTCGAGTCGCCGCCCGCGCTCCGGGAGGAGGTCCGGCGCCGACTGGCCGGTCTCGCCGTACCGAGCGCGGGTGCCCGATGACCTCCGCGCGCGACCAGGTCGCGCGGATGCTGGCCCTGGTGCCCTACCTCCAGCGGGGCCAGGACGTGTCGCTACGCACCCTCGCCGACGAGTTCGGGGTGACACCCGAGCAGATGCGGCGCGACCTGAGCACGCTGTGGATGTGCGGGCTCCCCGGGCTCGGCGGGGGCGACCTGATCGACCTCAACTACGAGGCGTTCGAGCACGACCCGGACGGACTCGTGCGGCTCGAGAACGCCGAGTACCTCAGCCGTCCGCTGCGGCTGGGCAGCACCGAGGCGTCGGCGCTGATCGTCGCGCTCGGTGTGCTCCGCGACAGCAGTCCGGAGGCGTCCCGCGAGGTCGTCGACCGGGTGCTCGCCAAGCTCGCCGGCGCCACCGCCGACGCCGGACCGGGACCGCTCGCGGTCCACGCCGAGCCCAGCCCCGAGCGGAGCGGCCGCACCCGGGAGGCGCTCGAGCGCGCGGTGGCCGAGGACCGCCAGGTCCGGCTCACCTATTTCGTGCCGAGCCGCGACGAGACCACCGAGCGGGTCGTCGACCCCCTGGTCGTGCAGGACCAGGACGGACAGACCTACCTCGACGCCTGGTGCCACCTCGTCGACGGACGGCGGCTGTTCCGGCTGGACCGAGTCGACGAGGTCGAGGTGCTCGAGAGCCCCCGCGCTCGCGGGCAGGAGCCGCCGCGCGAGCTCGGCGACGCGCTGTTCGAGCCCGACCCGGACGCGCTGACCGCGCGCATCCGGCTGCACCGCCGAGCCCGGTGGCTGGTGGACTTCCACCCCGTCGAGACGGTCGTGCCGGGCCCCGAGGACAGCCTCGACGTCACCCTGCGCGTCGCCGACCCGCGCTGGCTGGTGCGCCTGGTGCTCGGCCGGGCACCCGACGCCGAGGTGCTCGGACCGCCCGAGCTCGCCGCCCAGGTCCGTGACCGCGCGGCCGCCGCGCTGGCGTTGTACGACGACCTCGACCTCGATCCGGGCCCCGGCGCGTAGACTTCTCCCAGAGCCACCGGGCGCGCTCCGCCGCGACCCCTTTCTGAGCGAGGAAACATGTTCACTCCCTTGGCCATCGGCAGCCTCGGCACGCCCGAGCTGCTCATCATCCTCGCGGTCCTCGTCCTGCTTTTCGGGGCCAGCAAGCTCCCCGAGCTCGCCCGCGGCAGCGGCCGCGCGCTGCGGATCTTCAAGGCCGAGACCAAGGGCCTGCTCAGCGACGACGACGAGGACGCGCCGGCGGTGGGTCACCGCGACGCCGCGGAGCCCGTGATCCGCACCGAGGTCGGCACCGAGCAGGAGCGGCGCAGCGAGCCGAGGGCCGAGCGCCGCCAGGATCCCACCGACTGACGCGGCGGTCCGATGGCGCTGTCCGGATCCCTGCAGGGGGTCGTCGACCTCTTCCGCGGGCCCAGCCAGCCTGCTCTCGACGGCGGGCGGATGGCCCTGGGTGACCACTTCCGCGAGCTACGGGCGCGACTGCTGCGCTCGGTGCTGGCGATCGTGGTGGCCGTGGTGGGGGCCTTCTTCTTCTACCACCAGCTGCTCGACCTGATCACCCGGCCGTACGACAAGGCCACCACCATGCTCAACCCGGGCACGCAGACGAAGATCTACGTCTCCGGCATCGGCGGTGGTCTGATGCTGCAGCTGAAGCTGTGCAGCGTCGCCGGCCTCGTCGCGAGCAGCCCGGTGTGGCTCTACCAGCTGTGGGCCTTCATCGTGCCGGGGCTGCACCGCCACGAGCGACGCTGGACGCTGCTCTTCGCCGCCGCCGCCGGCCCGCTGTTCGCGGTCGGCGTGGGGGTCGGCTACTACGTGCTCCCCAAGGCGCTCTCGGTGCTCATCTCCTTCACCCCCCACGGCGTGGAGAACCTCAACGACTTCGACCACTTCTTCTCCTTCACGGCACGGATGCTGCTCGTGTTCGGGGTCGCCTTCGAGATCCCGCTGTTCGTGGTGATGCTGAACCTGGCCGGGGTGGTCACCGGAGCCGCGCTCGGGCGGCACCGGCCGTGGATCATCGTCGGCACCTTCGTCTTCGCCGCCGTCGCCACGCCCTCCACGGACCCGTTCTCGATGCTGTTCCTCGCCGTGCCGATGACGGTGCTGTTCTTCGTCTCCGAGGTGATCGCCCGCCTCGTGGACCGGCGGCGGCGACACGTCGCGGCCAAGCAGCCGGCGTGGTCGGACGACCACGCCTCACCGCTCGACTGACGTCCCGCGCCGGTCCTCGCGCCGGTCCTCGCGCCGGTCCTCGTTGTGGGGCCGCTGGCTAGGTTGGGGGCATGGAGTTCCGTCACCTCGGCAGCAGCGGTCTGCGCATCTCGGAGATCGCCTACGGCAACTGGCTCACCCACGGCTCCCAGGTCGAGGAGGACGCGGCGCTGGCCTGCGTCCGGGAGGCGCTCGAGCAGGGGATCACCACCTTCGACACCGCCGACGTCTACGCCAACACCGCGGCCGAGTCGGTGCTCGGCCGCGCCCTGGCCGGCCAGCGGCGCGAGTCCCTGGAGATCTTCACCAAGGTCTACTGGCCGACCGGCCCGCGCGGCCACAACGACTCCGGACTGTCCCGCAAGCACATCCGGGAGTCGATCGACGCCTCGCTGCGACGGCTGCAGACCGACTACGTCGACCTGTACCAGGCGCACCGCTACGACGTGGCCACGCCGCTCGAGGAGACCATGCAGGCCTTCGCCGACGTCGTCCGCGACGGCAAGGCGCTCTACATCGGGGTCTCGGAGTGGACCGCCGAGCAGATCCGGGACGCCGCCGCCCTCGCACGCGAGCTGCACGTGCCGCTGGTCTCCAGCCAGCCGCAGTACTCCATGCTGTGGCGGGTGATCGAGGACGAGGTGGTGCCCACCTCGCGCGAGCTCGGCATCGGGCAGATCGTCTGGTCGCCCATCGCACAGGGCGTGCTCACCGGCAAGTACCAGCCGGGCCAGCCGCCGCCCGCGGGATCGCGCGCCACCGACGAGAAGGGCGGGGCCGACATGGTCAAGCGCTTCCTCGACGACGACGTGCTCACCCGCGTGCAGCAGCTGCAGCCGATCGCCGCGGACTGCGGACTGTCGATGGCGCAGTTGGCCGTGGCGTGGGTGCTGCAGAACGACAACGTCTCCGCGGCGATCGTCGGAGCGAGCCGGCCCGAGCAGGTGGCCGACAACGTCAAGGCGGCCGGGGTGCGCCTGGAGGCCGACGTGCTGCGGGCCATCGACGAGGCGCTCGGCGACGCCGTGGTCCGCGACGCTGCCCTCACCGCGCAGCAGACGCCGGCACAACGGCCCAGCTGACCGGTGCCGGCGTCCCTCCTGCCGCGGCCCCGATAGGGTTCCCGGCGTGCCCCGCGAGATCGCGCTGCTCACCAATCCCTCGGCCGGCAAGGGTCGCGCCGCGCGAGCGGCCGGACCGGTCCTGCAGCGCTTCCGCGACGCCGGGCTGGCCGTGCGCAACCTGCAGGGACGCGACGCCGACGAGGCCTCCGACCTGGCCCGGCAGTGCGTAGCCGAGGGCGTCGAGTCGCTGGTCGTCCTCGGCGGCGACGGCATGGTGCACCTGGCGGTGCAGGCGCTCGCCGGGACCGAGACCCGGCTCGGCCTCGTCCCGGCCGGCACCGGCAACGACGTCGCCCGCGCGCTCGACGTACCCCGCGGCGACCCGCTGGCCGCGGCGGACGTGGTCATCGCCGGGCACGACCGGCGGATCGACCTCGCCCGCGTCGGCCACCGTCGCTTCGTGACCGTCCTGGCCGCCGGCTTCGACGCGGTGGTCAGCGAGCGGGCCAACCGGATGCGGTGGCCGCGTGGGCAGATGCGCTACAACCTCGCGACGCTCGCCGAGCTGCGCGTCTTCGAGCCGATCCCCTACGTCATGGACGTCGACGGGGTCGAGCACCGCTTCGAGGCGATGCTGGTCGCCGTCGGCAACGGCCCGTCCTTCGGCGGCGGCCTGCGCATCACCGAGGGCGCCCAGCTCGACGACGGCCTGCTCGACGCCGTCGTGATCCTGCCGATGAGCAAGCGGGAGCTGATCGTGACCTATCCCAAGCTGTTCCGCGGCACCCACGTCACCCACCCCGGCTACCGCCACCACGCCGGGCGCCGGATCACCCTTGCCGCCCCCGGCATCACCGCCTACGCCGACGGCGAGCGACTGGCGGCGCTGCCGCTGACCGTCGAGGTCGAGCCCCTCGCGTTGGCGGTGCACGTCCGGTGACCGAGGAGCCCGAGGCCCCCGCCTCCCGCTACGCCCGCTTCCGGCGCAACCAGGCCCACCCCGGACTGGCGGCGTTCGCCTCCCTGCTGCCCTTCCCGCTCGACGACTTCCAGGTCCGCGCCTGCCGGGAGCTCGAGGACGGGCGCTCGGTGCTGGTCGCCGCCCCGACCGGGTCGGGCAAGACCGTCGTCGGGGAGTTCGCGGTCCACCTGGCCCTGGAGTCGGACCGCAAGTGCTTCTACACCACCCCGATCAAGGCGCTGTCGAACCAGAAGTTCCACGACCTCGTCGAGCGCTACGGCGCCGACCGGGTCGGCCTGCTCACCGGGGACAACAGCATCAACGGCGAGGCACCGATCGTGGTGATGACCACCGAGGTGCTGCGCAACATGCTGTACGGCGGGTCCGGGACGCTGATGGGCCTCGGCTTCGTGGTGATGGACGAGGTGCACTACCTGGCCGACCGGATGCGTGGGGCCGTCTGGGAGGAGGTGATCATCCACCTCCCCGAGTCGGTCTCGGTGGTGTCGCTGTCGGCGACCGTCAGCAACGCCGAGGAGTTCGGGGAGTGGCTGGGCACCGTCCGGGGGGACACCGCGGTGATCCTCGAGGAGCACCGGCCGGTGCCGCTGTTCCAGCACGTGCTGGTGGGCCGGCGGATGTTCGACCTGTTCGCCGACGAGCGCTCCCACGACCCGGCGACCGACGACGAGGCCGAGCGGGTGGCCAAGGTCAACCCCCAGCTGCTCCGGGTGGCGCGCGACGAGTGGGCGAGCGGCCGGATGCGCGACCGGCGCACGCCCCGCGGCCAGGGCCGCGACCGCGGCCGGCCGGTCGGCAACGGCCGGCGGGTCTGGATCCCCTCGCGCGCCGATGTCGTCGAGCAGCTCGACCGGGCGGCGATGCTGCCCGCGATCTTCTTCCTCTTCAGCCGGGCCGGCTGCGACGCGGCGGTGCAGCAGTGCCTCAACGCGCGCCTGCGGCTCACCACGCCGGCCGAGCGCGACGCGATCCACGCCTTCGTGGAGGAGCGGTGCGCGCACCTGCCCGACGAGGACCTGCACGTGCTCGGCTACCACGACTTCCTGGAGGGCCTGGGCCGGGGCCTCGCCGCGCACCACGCCGGGATGCTGCCCACCTTCAAGGAGTGCGTGGAGGAGCTGTTCCAGCAGGGTCTGTGCAAGGTCGTCTTCGCGACCGAGACGCTCGCCCTGGGCATCAACATGCCCGCCCGCTCCGTGGTGCTGGAGAAGCTGTCGAAGTGGAACGGCGAGACCCACGCCGACATCACGCCGGGGGAGTACACCCAGCTCACCGGGCGTGCCGGGCGGCGCGGCATCGACGTCGAGGGGCACGCCGTGGTGCTGTGGCAGCCCGGGATCGACCCCAAAGCCGTGGCCGGGCTCGCCTCCACGCGGACCTACCCGCTGCGGTCCTCCTTCCGCCCGTCGTACAACATGGCGGTCAACCTGGTGCACCAGGTCGGTCGCGACCGGGCCCGGGAGCTGCTGGAGTCGTCCTTCGCCCAGTTCCAGGCCGACCGCGCCGTCGTCGGGCTCGCCCGGCAGCTGCGCAAGGCCGACGAGGCCCTGGAGGGCTACGCCGAGGCGGCGCAGTGCCACCAGGGCGACTTCATGGTGTACGCCGGACTGCGGCGCGAGCTGTCCGAGGCCGAGCGGAACGTCTCCCGCGGCCGCCGAGCGGACCAGCGGGCGGAGGTGGTCGGCTCCCTGCAGCGCCTGCGCCCCGGTGACGTGGTGTCGGTGCCGTCCGGGCGGTTCGCGGGGCTCGCGGTGGTGATCGACCCCGGGCTCGACGACCGCGAGGCGCCCCGCCCGCTGGTGCTCACCGCCGACCGCCACGCCCGGCGGCTGAGCCTGACCGACTTCCCCACGCCCGTGGCGGCGCTGACCCGGATCCGGGTTCCGAAGAGCTTCAACGCGCGCAACGCGCAGGCGCGGCGCGACCTCGCGAACAGCCTGCGTCACCGCACCCACGACTTCGACCTTCCCGCCGCGCGTGCCGCGCGCTCCACGGCCGGCGAGGACCCGCGGGTGGCGGAGCTGCGGGCCGCGCTGCGCGCGCATCCCTGCCACCAGTGCCCGGACCGGGAGGACCACGCCCGCTGGGCCGAGCGCTGGTTCAAGCTCGACCGCGACACCGCGACCCTGCGCCGGCGGATCGAGAAGCGCACCAACACCATCGCCCGGCAGTTCGACCGGGTCTGCGACGTGCTGGTGTCCCTGGACTACCTCGACGAGGGCGGCCGCCACGTCACCGACCGCGGCCGCGCGCTGATGCGGATCTACCACGAGATGGACCTGCTGGTGGCCGAGACGCTGCGCGCCGGGCTGCTGGACGGGCTCGACGCCTCCGGTCTGGCCGCCGTCCTCGCGGCGGTCGTCTACGAGGCACGCCGTGCCGAGGACGGTGCCTCGCCCCGGGTGCCGGGCGGTCGCGTGCGGGAGGTGCTCGACGCCCTGGTGTCGCTGTGGGGCGAGCTCGAGCGGATCGAGAAGGACCACCACCTCGACCAGCTCCGGGCGCCGGACCTCGGCTTCTCCTGGGCCGCCTGGCGCTGGGCCGAGGGCGACGAGCTCGACGACGTGCTCGATGCCTCCGGCCTCGCCGCGGGCGACTTCGTGCGGTGGATGAAGCAGCTGCTCGACCTCGTCGACCAGGTCGGCGACGCCGCCGGTGGCGACCTCCGGCGGGTCGCCCGGGAGACTGCCGTCCGGCTGCGCCGCGGCGTCGTCGCCTACTCCGCCTCCGCCACCGCCCCGCCCGACTGACCCGCCGAGCGGGCGGAGACGGCGCGCTGGAACCCACCGAGCGGGCGGAGACGGCGCGCTGGAACCCGCCGAGCGGGCGGAGACGGTGGATCAGTCGCGGGCGAGGGCCGCCAGGACGCGCTCGACGGAGCTGCCCAGCCCCCACCGCTCGGCCAGTGCGGCGAGCGCGTCGGGATCGGCCGCCGCCGCGGGCAGGGTGAGGTCGGGGGAGCCGAGGTCGAGGTCACGGACGACTCCCACCACCCGCGGAGCCACCTCCAGGTACGCCAGCGCGTCGGTGATCCTGCGGCGCGGCCCGGGGGCCATGCCGGAGGCAGGGTCGGCCGCGGCGGCGAGGATGGCCGGGAGGTCGCCGTGGGCGAGCAGCAGGGAGGCGGCGGTCTTCTCCCCGACACCGGCCACGCCGGGCAGCCCGTCGGAGGTGTCGCCGCGCAGGGTGGCGAAGTCGGCGTACTGGCAGGGCAGCACGCCGTACCTCGCAACGACGAACTCGTCGGTGACCTGCTCGTGCTTCCCGACGCCCCGGGCGGTGTAGAGCACGCGGACGCCGGCTGCGTCGTCGACGAGCTGGAACAGGTCCCGGTCGCCGGTCACGATGTCGACCGGCATGCCGGCCCCGGTCGCCAGCGTGCCGATCACGTCGTCGGCCTCCATGTGCGGCGCCCCGACCACGGCGATGCCCAGGGCGGCCAGCACGTCGCGGATCACCGGGACCTGGACCTGGAGCGGATCGGGGACCTCCTCGACGTCCGCGGCGTCCCCGGCACGCTCCTCGACGACACGGTGGGCCTTGTAGGACCCGATGAGGTCGACCCGCCACTGCGGACGCCAGTCGTCGTCCCAGCAGCAGGCCAGGTGCGTCGGCCGGTAGTCGCCGACCAGCCGAGCGATGAAGTCCAGCAGCCCCCGTACGGCGTTGACCGGCGTACCGTCCGGCGCGGTGATCGAGTCGGGGACCCCGAAGAAGGCCCGGAAGTACAACGAGGCGGTGTCGAGCAGCATCAGGCGCTGCGGGGCGGGAGGCACGGCGAGAGGCTACCGGCCCCGGGACCGGTCCGGGCGTCGGCGAGGCGTAGGCGCGAGGTCCGAACGCCGATAGAGTCCCCGACGTGGAGACCACGGACCGGGAGATCCTGCGGCTGCTCGCCGCGGACGGCCGCATGTCCTACACCGATCTCGGGAAGGCGACCGGGCTCTCCACCTCCGCGGTTCACCAGCGGGTCAAGCGCCTCGAGCAGCGCGGCCTGATCACCGGGTACGGCGCGACGATCGACCACGCCGCCGCCGGTCTGCCCCTCACCGCTTTCATCTCGATCACGCCCTTCGACATGTCCCAGCCCGACGACTATCCCGAGCGGCTGCGCGAGCTCGACCAGATCGAGTCGTGCTGGTCGGTCGCGGGGGAGGAGTCCTACATCCTCAAGGTGCGGGTCGCCACCCCGGCCGATCTCGAGGAGACCCTCGCGCGGATCCGCACGGTCGCGAACGTCTCGACCCGCACCACGATCGTGCTTTCCACGCCCTTCGAGAACCGGCCGGTGGGCTGAGCGGCGGCCGAGCGCGTGCCGCTAGGCGGTGAGCAGCTCGATGACCGCCCGCTCGAGCTCCTCCTGGTCCCGGTCGAGCACGGCGGGGTCGATGGTGATGCCGTCCTCGTAGAGCTCGAAGACGCGCGGGTCGATGTAGGAGTTCTTGGCGATCGTGGGCGTGTTGCCGAGGAACTCCGAGACCTCGACCACCGCCGCACGCATAGCGCGTTGCCGCGAGCGCTTGGTGTCGCCCTTCTCGGCGGAGCCGGCCAGGGCGGCCGCGGCGATCACGGTGGCGTGCCAGGTGCGGAAGTCCTTGGCGGTCAGGTCGCCGAGCAGCTCGCCCAGGTAGCCGTTGACGGTGGCCGAGTCCAGGTCGCGCCACGCCCGACCGTCGCGGTAGGACAGCAGGCGTTCGCCGCGACCGCGCCGGCGCCGCATGTCGTCGAGCGCGGCCAGCACGTCGGGATCGTCGATCTCGATGGTGTGCTCGATGCCCGACTTGCCCTCGAACCGGAAGACGAGCTTGCCGCCGCGCCGGCGGACGTGCCGGCGCTCCAGCGTGGTCAGGCCGAAGGAGCCGTTGGTGTCGGCGTAGACGTCGCTGCCGATCCGGAAGTAGCCGAGGTCGAGCAGCCGCACGGCTGCCGCGTTCGCGCGGCGCAGCGGCACGCCCTCCAGCGTGAGGTCGGCCGCGATCGCCCGCCGCGCCTCGGGCAGCCGCGCCGCGGCCTGGAGCACCCGGTCGAACTTGAGCCGGTCGCGCTGCTCGCGCCACCGGGGGTGGTAGAGGTACTGCCGTCGTCCCGCGTCGTCGGTGCCGACGGCCTGGATGTGCCCGTTGGGGTACGGCGAGATCCACACCTCGCGCCACGCGGGCGGGATGACCAGGTCACGGATGCGCTGGACGACGAGCGGGTCCTGGATCCGGGCGCCGTTCTCGTCGAGGTAGGTGAACCCCTTGCCCGCCCGGCGGCGGGTGTAGCCGGGCCCGTGCGGGGAGACCCTGCGCAGGCGTGGCATGGCCGCTCGGTGCCCGGGCCGGCCTCAGACCATGCGCAGGCCCGAGCCGGACGAGCCACCTGGGGTCTGCGCCGGGGCGTGCTCGGCCCACCAGCGCTGGCCAGCCTCGGGGAGGGTGTGGATCGGGTCGTAGTACTCGAAGAGCCGGGTCAGGGCGTCCTCGGGGGCGTCGGACTCCAGCGAGGTGCGGTAGTTCTTGGTCCAGAACGAGATGCCGCGCTCGGTGTCGTAGCTCTCGAGCTGGTGCACCCAGCGCTTGCCGACGAACGGCACGTCGCACACGATCCGCGGCGTGGCGAAGCCGGGCAGGTAGCCCATGATGTCGTGCTGCAGCCGCTGTGCCTCCGCGACCGAGACCCGCCAGTGCTCGGAGGCGGGGATCATGTCGCACATGTAGAAGTAGTAGGGCATGACCTGGGCGCCGTCGAGGAGCGCGAAGCACAGGTCGAGCAGGGCGTGGCTGTCGGCGTTGACGCCGTGCATGAGCACCCCCTGGTTGCGCACGTCGCGCACGCCGGCCTCGAACAGCGCCGCCGTGGCGCGGGCGACGAGCGGCGTGACCGAGTGGGCGTGGTTGACGTGGGTGTGCACCGCCAGGCTGACCCCCCGCTCGCGGGCGATCCGGGCGACGCGCTCGACCCCCGCGCGTACGTCGTCCTGGAGCCAGTGCTGGGGGAGTCCCATCAGCGCCTTGCTGGCGAGCCGGATGTCGCGGATGTTCTCGATCTCGAGCAGCCGGGTGAGGAAGTCCTCGAGCCGGGCGATCGGCATGTTGGCGACGTCGCCGCCGCTGACCACCACGTCACGCACCTGGGGCGTACGGCGCAGGTAGTCGAGCATCCCCTCGAGCCGGTCGGCCGGCTTGAGGTCGAACTTCAGCTTGTCGACGGTGGGGGTGGAGTTGCCCACCAGGTCCATCCGGGTGCAGTGCCCGCAGTACTGCGGGCAGGTGGAGAGCAGCTCGGCGAGCACCTTGGTGGGGTAGCGGTGCGTGAGTCCCTCCGCGGCCCACATGTCGTGCTCGTGCAGGGAGTCACGGCTGGCGTGGGGGTGCGAGGGCCAGTCGGTGCGCCGGTCGGAGGCGACGGGCAGCATGTAGTGGCGCACCGGGTCGGCGTAGAACGCCTCCGTCAGCGACCCCGGTCCGGTCACCGGCGTGTGCGGCGCCATCGTGTTGAGCATCTGCGGCGGCAGCAGCATCGACATGGTGGCGAAGCGCAGCTGGTCGCGCTCGAGGTCGTCGTAGAACCGGTCCTCGATCAGGTCGCCGAGCACCTCGCGCAGCTGACGCACGTTCTTGACGCAGTGCGACCGCTGCCACTGCGCGGACTCCCACTCCTGGGAGCTCACCTCCCGCCAGCCGGGGAAGCGCCGCCAGTCCGGCTCGACGAGAGCGGTACGCCGGTAGGCGTAGGGCTGGCCGTCGCCGGGGTGGCCATCGCTGGAACGGCCATCGCTGGGTCGGGCGGCGCGGGTCGGTGTCTCGACGGTCATCGAGCTCCTCCTCGGGTCGGAGTCCTCTCGGGGCGTCGACTTGTGTGACCGGCGCCTCACCCCCCTACAGTAAGAGCATGACATCCGGTCAGTCCACTCGCGCGCCGAAGGATCTCCTGTCGGAGTCGTTCCAAGCAGGACGTTCTGGCTCCGACCCCGCCGGCACCCACCGGGTGCTCGACCCCGCCGGTGTGCTGCCCCAGCAGGCCGCGCGGCTCGACACCCGCCCGGAGCTGTGGCCCGACGAGGTGCGGGTGCGCGTCGAGCGGCTCAACCTCGACGCGGCCTCGTTCCGGCAGCTGCAGCGGGTCCACGCGGGCGATCCGGAGCGGATCCGCGCCGCGGTGCTCGCGATCGTGACCGAGCGCGGCAAGATGCAGAACCCCGAGACCGGGTCGGGAGGGATGCTGATCGGCACGGTCGAGGACGTGGGTCCCGCCTCGCCGCTCGGGCTCGCGGTCGGGATGCGCGTGGCGACCCTGATCTCGCTCACGCTCACGCCGCTGGTGATCGAGGACGGCCTGCGGAGCTGGGACGGCCGCTCCGAGCAGGTGCCCACCGACGGCTACGCCGTGCTCTTCGGCCGCAGCATCGCGGCGCCTCTGCCCGACGATCTCCCCGACCCGCTCGCGCTCGCGGTCCTCGACGTGTGCGGCGCACCGGCGCTCACCGCCCGGGTCGTGGAGCCGGGGGCGACCGTCTGCGTCATCGGCGGCGGGGGGAAGTCCGGCTCGCTGAGCCTCGCGGCCGCCCGCCGGGCCGGGGCCGGCCGCACCATCGGGGTGGTTCCGACCGAGGCCGAGGCCGCGGCCCTGACCGGTGCCGGCCTGGCCGACGCCGTCGTCGTGTGCGACGCCCGCGACCCGCTCGCGCTCCGCGACGCCGTGGACGCGGCAGGGGGGCCGGCCGCGGTGACCGTGGTCTGCGTGGACGTCCCGGGCTGCGAGGGCGGCGCGATCCTGGCCACCGCACCGGGCGGCACGGTGGTCTTCTTCTCCATGGCGACCTCGTTCAGCGCCGCGGCGCTCACCGCCGAGGGACTCGCAGCCGACGTGACGATGCTGGTCGGCAACGGCTACGTCCCCGGTCACGCGGACCTCGCCCTCGACCTGATCCGCTCGGAGCCGGCCGTGGGGGGGGGGGGGGGGGGGGGGGGGGGAGACAACGCCAAACAAACCCCAAAAAACAAAAAAAAAAAACCACAACCCCCCACCCACCCCCCCCCCCTCTCCCCCCCTCCCGTTG
>JBQCHZ010000058.1:0-81841 GCA_051954195.1 Marmoricola sp. | reverse complement strand
ACGCCCGTGCGGGCTGTCTGTCCCGGCCGCGGCCCTGCTTCCCCTCCAACGTGAAGTCTCCTGCGTGGCTCGCCGACCGCGCGGTCGCCGTCGGCGAGGAGGCCGGCCTCGAGGTCGAGGTCTGGGACGAGCGGCGCCTCCTCGCCGAGGGGTTCGGCGGGATCAGCGCCGTCGGTCGCGGCTCGGCGACGCCGCCCCGCTTCGTGCGGCTGGCCTACAAGCCCGCCAAGGGCGCCCGCAAGGCGCCGCACGTGGCCCTGATCGGCAAGGGCATCACCTTCGACACCGGTGGCTTGAGCATCAAGCCCGGCGAGGCGATGGTGAACATGAAGCGCGACATGACCGGCGCCGCGGTGGTGCTCGCCGTGATGGCCGGACTGGCCGAGCTCGACTGCCCGATCCGCGTGACCGGCCTGCTGTGCATCGCCGAGAACGCCGTGGGCGGCGACGCGATGCGGCCCGGCGACGTGCTGCGCCACTACGGCGGCCGGACGACCGAGGTGGTCAACACCGACGCCGAGGGCCGGCTGGTGATGGCCGACGGGCTCGCCTGGGCCGTGCAGAACCTCGCACCCGATGCGCTGGTCGACGTGGCCACGCTCACCGGGGGCATCAAGGTCGCCCTGGGCCTCGAGACGGGCGGCCTCTTCGGCACCGACGACACTTTGGCCGACCGGCTCGTCGCCACGGGGGCCGAGGCCGGTGAGCCGCTGTGGCGGATGCCGCTGGTCGACGAGTACGTGGAGCGACTGTCCTCGCGCATCGCCGACGCGAACAACTGCCCGCCGTCGGCCTCGGCCATCACTGCGGCCCTGTTCCTGCGGCCGTTCACCGGGGGCCTGCCGTGGGCGCATCTCGACATCGCCTCGGTGGGTGATGCCTTCGAGGACCGCGACGAGTGGACGCAGGGACCGACCGGCTTCGGGCCGCGCCTGCTGCTTCGCTGGCTCAGCGGCCCCGCTCCGCTGGCGGGCGTGGGCGGCCGCTAGTCGTCGAGCTGGGCGGCCAGCCTCTCGAGCAGGGCGTCCACCTCGGCGGCGCGGTAGCCGCGGACCGCGGTGGAGAAGCGGACCCTGCGCAGGTCCTCGGCTCCCAGGGGCCCCTCGGGGAGGTGCGGACGGCGCTCGTCGGTCTCGGCCGGGGAGAGCCCCTCCCCGGCGCCCGCCGCGACGACGACGACCCCGCCGATGAGCAGCAGCACCACGACGCCGAGGAACCACACCATCGGCTCAGCCCTCCTGGGCCTGGTCCGCGCCCTCGAGCGACGGGCCCTCGCCCGACCCCGCGGCGGTGCCGTGGCTCTCCCGTGCCTGGACCATCAGGGCGACCGCCTCGTCCACGTCGTCGGTGAGGTGGACCAGCTCGAGGTCGGCGGCTGAGATGTTGCCCGCGGCGAGCACCGAGTCACGCAGCCAGTCCAGGAGGCCGCTCCAGTAGTCGCGCCCGACCAGGACCACGGGGAACGACGTCACCTTGTGGGTTTGCACGAGCGTGAGCGCCTCGAACAGCTCGTCGAAGGTGCCCAGGCCGCCGGGGAGGACCACGAAGCCTTGGGAGTACTTCACGAACATCGTCTTGCGGGCGAAGAAGTAGCGGAAGTTGATGCCGAGGTCGACCCACTGGTTGAGGCCGGACTCGAAGGGCAGCTCGATGCCCAGGCCCACGCTCCTGCCGCCGGCGCGGCTCGCACCGCGGTTCGCGGCCTCCATCGCGCCCGGGCCGCCGCCGGTGATCACGGCGAAGCCCGCAGCCGCCAGCTTCTCCCCCAGCTCCACGCCGAGGGCGTAGTAGGGGTCGTCGCGCTTGGTCCGGGCGGAGCCGAAGACCGCGATGGCGGAGCCGAGCTCGGCCAGCGCCCCGAAGCCCTCGACGAACTCGGCCTGGATCCGCAGCACCCGCCACGGATCGGTGTGCACCCACTCCGAGGGCCCGCGGCTGTCGAGCAGCCGCTGGTCCGTCGTACCGGCATCGAGGCTGGCGCCGCGCAGCACGGTCGGTCCGCGGTGCCGGAACGGACGGGCCTCGTCCGCGCCCTCGTCGTTCGCCGTCATGCGCCTCCCCCTTCCGCGCCGAGCCAACGGCGCAACGTCTGCTCGCACGAGCGCAGCTGGGCCAGCGGCACGTGCTCCTCCTGCTTGTGGGCCAGCATCGGGTCGCCCGGCCCGTAGTTGACCGCCGGCACGCCCAGCGCGGTGAAGCGGGCGACGTCGGTCCAGCCGAACTTGGGCTTCACCTCGCCGCCGACGGCGGTGACGAACGCCCGCGCCGCCGGGCGGTCGAGACCGGGCAGCGCTCCCG
Source organism: Marmoricola sp. (assembly GCA_051954195.1). Lineage (GTDB taxonomy): Bacteria > Actinomycetota > Actinomycetes > Propionibacteriales > Nocardioidaceae > Marmoricola. Next base: position 79,543 of record JBQCHZ010000058.1, on the reverse strand, counting down.
GCGAGGAGTCGGTCAGCACCGTCTCGTAGCCGTCGAAGAACTCCCGGACGAACGCCAGCGCCTGCTCCTCGGAGCGGTCGGGGGCGAACCGGAAGTTGACGGTGACCCGGCACTCGTCGGGGATCACGTTGGTCGCGACGCCGCCGGCGATCAGCACCGCGTTGAGCCCTTCGTGGTACTCCAGGCCGTCGATGACCGGCTTCCTCGGCTCGTACGACGCCAGCCGCTGCAGCACCCCGGCAGCGGCGTGCACGGCGTTCGACCCTCGCCAGGCGCGGGCCGCGTGCGCCCGCTCGCCGCGGGTGACGACCTCGACCCGCAGCGTGCCCTGGCACCCGGCCTCCACGCCCGCATCGGAGGGCTCCATGAGGATCGCGAAGTCGGCCTCGACCAGGTCGGGACGCTCCTCGGCGATCCTGCGGAGGCCGTTGTGGACGGCGTCGATCTCCTCGGCCTCGTAGAAGACGAAGGTGACGTCCCGGTTCGGCTCGGGCACGCCGGCTGCGAGCTTGAGCGCCACCGCGACGCCGCCCTTCATGTCGCAGCTGCCCAGGCCGTGCAGCAGCGTGCCGTCGTTGCGGGCCGGCAGGTTGTCGTTGATCGGCACGGTGTCGAGGTGGCCGGCGATCACCACCCGCTCCTGATGGCCCAGGCTCGTGCGGGCCACGATGCTGTTCCCGAGCCGGATCACCTCGAGGTGCGGCAGCCGGCGCAGCTGCGTCTCCACGGCGTCGCACAGCGCTGCCTCGTCGCGGCTGACGGACTCGGTGTTCACCAGGTCCTCGGTGAGCCCGACGACGTCCCGGCCGAGGTCCAGTCCCATGCGTCCATCCTGTCAGGCCGCTCCCGTGGCCGCTCGCAACCGCCCCGGTAGCCTGGGCGCATGACGACGCCGTCCGACGCCGCCGCCCCCGCAGCACCCGCCACGCACGCCTGGGGCTTCGCCCTGGCGACCGTCGTCGAGGGCGGGCCCGCCGACGGCACGGTGCTCGACGCGTGGTTCCCGGCACCCGCGCTCGGCTCCCCGGCCGAGGGCGCGGAGGCGCCCGGGTGGCTGGCGGCCCTCGCCGGCCCTGACGAGCTGCGCGGCGTCCGCACCGAGGTGGTGTGCCGCGCGATCGCGCTCGCGGAGGCCCCGACCGACGCCGTCGACGTCTACCTGCGCCTGCACCTGCTCAGCCACCGCCTCGTCCTGCCGCACGGGCAGAGCCTCGAGGGCGTCTTCGGGCTGCTGGCCAACGTCGTGTGGACCAACCACGGCCCGTGCGCCGTGCCCGGCTTCGAGGAGACCCGGGGCCGGCTGCGGGCCCGTGGCCCGGTCCAGGTGCTCGGCATCGACAAGTTCCCCCGCATGGTCGACTACGTCGTGCCGAGCGGCGTACGCATCGCCGACGCGGACAGGGTCCGGCTGGGCGCCCACCTCGCCGAGGGCACCACGGTGATGCACGAGGGCTTCGTCAACTACAACGCCGGGACGCTCGGGGCCTCCATGGTGGAGGGCCGCATCTCGGCCGGCGTCGTCGTCGGGGACGGCTCCGACGTCGGCGGCGGCGCCTCGATCATGGGGACGCTCTCGGGCGGCGGCAAGGAGGTCGTGTCGCTGGGCCGGCGCTGCCTGCTGGGCGCCAACGCCGGCCTGGGCATCACCCTCGGCGACGACTGCGTGGTCGAGGCAGGGCTCTACCTCACCGCCGGCACCAAGGTCACCGTGCGCGACATGGACTCCAAGCCGCAGGTGATCAAGGCGGGCTCGCTCGCCGGCTCGGGCAACGTGCTGTTCCGGCGCAACTCGGTCACCGGCACGGTCGAGGCGGTGCCGTGGAAGGGCTCGGGCATCGCCCTCAACGCCGCCCTCCACGCGAACGACTGATCCACGTGCGGCTCTTCCGGACCGCCGTCTTCCTCGGGCTCCTCGCGGTCATCGTCGCCGTCGGGGTGGGGATCTGGCGTGGTGTCGGCCCGCTGCCCGACCCCGAGGGGTGCACCGCCGACGTCGACGGCCACAGCGTCTCGGTCGACCTGGGACAGGGCCAGGTCGCCTCGCTGATCGCGGCGATCGGCGTACGCCGCGGCCTGCCCGCGCGCGCGGTGTCGATCGCGCTGGCGACGGCGTTCCAGGAGAGCAAGCTGCGCAACCTGACCAGCGGCGATCGCGACTCCGTCGGGATCTTCCAGCAGCGGCCGTCGCAGGGCTGGGGCAGGGTCGCGCAGATCCGCGATCCCGTCTACGCCACCAACGCGTTCTTCGACGCGCTCCAGAAGGTCGACGGCTACCAGACGATGCGGATCACCGAGGCCGCCCAGCGGGTGCAGCGCAGCGGCTACCCCGAGGCGTACGAGGCCCATGCCGCCGACGCCCGGGCCCTGGCCTCGGCCCTCACCGGCTACAGCGCCGGCGGTCGCTTCACCTGCGTGGTGCACGACATCAACAGGCGTGGGCGGGCCTCGGCGGTGATGTCCTCGCTGCGCACCGGGTACGGCGACCTTCGCGTCACCCAAGGCCCGCGCCAGGACGTGGTCGTCAGCCTCCCCGCCGGACCCGCCGGCACCCGGCTCGGTTGGTCCGTCGCCGCGTACGTCGTCGCCCGCGCCCGCACCCTGGGCATCCACGAGGTCCGCTTCCACGACCACCGGTGGCAGGTCGGCCGGCCCTCGGAGAAGGGTTGGACGCGGCTGTCCGGCAACGCCCACCAGGTCCTGATCTCGCTGGGCTGATCCTCGGTTTTCACGGGTTCACCCGCGAAAACTGCACTCCCCTCACCAGGCACGGTGAGGGGAGTGTGGGTTTCGCGGGCTCACCCGCGAAAACTCAGCCCAGCCGGTCGGCGGCGGCGGCGATGCGCTCGTCGGTGGCGGTGAAGGCGACGCGGACGTGGGTGGAGCCGGCGGGGCCGTAGAAGGAGCCGGGCGCGACCAGGATGCCGCGCTCGGCGAACCAGCCGACCATCGACCAGCAGTCGCGGTCGCCGTCCTCGCGGGTGGTCCAGAGGTAGAGCGAGCCCTCGGAGTCGTCGATGCGGAAGCCGGCACGCCGGAGCGCGTCGTGCAGGGTCGTACGGCGGGCGGCGTACCGGCTGTGCTGCGCGTCGACGTGAGCATCGTCGCCGAGCGCCGCGATCATGGCGCGCTGCTGGGGGCCGGGCATCTGCAGCCCGAGGTTCTTCCGCACGGCGAGCAGCTCGCCGACGACCGCGGGGTCGCCCACCACGAAGGCGCAGCGGTAGCCGGCGAGGTTGGAGCGCTTGGAGAGCGAGTGCACCGCGAGGATCCCCTCGAGCGACCCGCCGTTGATCGCAGGGTCGAGCACCGAGGCGGTCGTGCCCTCCCAGACGCACTCCAGGTAGCACTCGTCGGAGACCAGCAGCGCGCCGCGCTCACGGCACCATGCGACGACCTTGCGCAGGTGGTCGGCGGGCAGGACCTTGCCGGTCGGGTTGGACGGCGAGTTGATCCACACCAGCGCCGGGCGCTCGGGCCCAAGCGCGAGGGTGGAGTCGGAGGCCACGATCCGGGCTCCGGCGAGCACGGCGCCGACCTCGTAGGTCGGGTAGGCCAGCGACGGCTGCACGACGAGGTCGCCCGGGCCGATGCCGAGGTGCAGCGCCAGGGAGGCGATCAGCTCCTTGGACCCGATGACCGGCAGGACGGCGTCGAGACCGAGGCCGCCGATCCCGAAGCGGCGCGCCAGCCAGTCCAGCACCGCCTGCCGGCTCTCCGGCAGGCCGATCGTGGTGGGGTAGCCCGGTGAGTCGGCGGCGGCGCAGAGCGCCTGCTGCACCACCTCGGGGGTGGGGTCGACGGGGGTGCCGACCGAGAGGTCGACGATCCCGTCGGGATGGGCGCGCGCCCGCTCGGCGTACGCCGCGAGCTTGTCCCAGGGGAAGTCCGGGAGCCGTCCGGAGACGGTACGGGGCTCGACCACCGGGCCCGAGCTCAGCCTTCCTGGTTCTGCGGGGGCAGCTCGGCGATCATCGCGTGGTCGTGGTCGATCTCGCCCATCTTGGCCGCGCCGCCCGGGGAGCCGAGGTCGTCGAAGAAGTGCACGTTGGCGTCGTAGTACTGCTTCCACTCCGCGGGCGTGTCGTCCTCGTAGTAGATCGCCTCGACGGGGCACACCGGCTCGCACGCACCGCAGTCCACGCACTCGTCGGGGTGGATGTAGAGCATCCGCTTGCCCTCGTAGATGCAGTCGACCGGGCACTCGTCGACGCAGGCGCGGTCCTTGACATCGACACAGGGCTGGGCGATGACGTAGGTCACCAGATCCTCCTCGAGGAGACGAACCGAGATGCAGCAGCGGCAAGCCTAGTATCCCGAGCGTGCCTGCCTGCGAGGGACCCTCGGATTCGGGACGGCGTGCGGCGTCCCCCTCCACGACACCGGGCCTGGGCCCGCACGTGGTCGGTCAGCGCGTCGTCGTACGCCGGGTCCTGCCGGGCCCGCCCGGCCCGACGGGAGGACCGGCGCTCACCGACGTCCTCGGGGTGTGCGAGAGCTGGGACGCCGAGGGCCGCCGGGTCGTGATCCGGCGCGCGGACGGGGAGGCGGTCGAGATCCGACTGGGCGACATCGTCTCCGGCAAGCCTGTGCCGCCGCGCCCGTCGGTGCGGATGCGGCTGAGTGCGCGCCAGGCCGAGGAGCATGCGCTGGTGCTGTGGCCGCGCCTGGACATCGAGGTGCTCGGCGACTGGGTGCTGCGCAGCGATCCGCTGCTGGCCCCGGACCAGCGCCTGGTCAAGCGCGCCAACTCCTGCCTGGCGATGGGCTCGCCGCAGGTCCCCCTCGGGACGGCGCTGTCCCGGGTGCGGCGCTTCTACGGCGCGCGGGACCGGCCGGCACTGCTGCAGGTCGAGACCGGCAGCGGCGTGGACGCCTCGGCCGTCGCCCTGGGCTGGCGCCGGCTCCCCGAGGGAGCGGCCACCTTCCGGGTCGCGCCGGTGGGTCGTGCCCTGCGCGCCCTGCCGGCCGGCCTGCCCGGCGTCGACCTCGTCGAGGAGGAGGCCGAGGCCCGGGTCGAGTCGCCGCAGGTGCGCGCCCGGGCGGTGCTCGACGGCGACTGGCTCGGCATCCACGACCTCGCCGTCGAGCCCGACCACCGCCGGCAGGGGTGGGGACGCGCCGCCCTCGCCGCGCTGCTCGACTGGGGCGCCTCGCTCGGCGCCCTCACCGCGTGGCTGCACGTGGAGGCCGACAACGCGGCCGCGTCGGCGCTCTACGAGCCCCTCGGGTTCGCCGTCCACCACGGCTACCACTACCTGGCGGCGCCCGAGACCGGCGAGGACGGCGACGCAGCCCGGGACGGCGACTTGGACGGCGACCCGGACGACGACCCGGACGGCGACCCGGACGGCGACGGTGGCGCGCAGGCGCGGCCGGGCACCGGCGGGTAGCGGCTGACGAACCGCTCGACGGGGTGGTCGCCGACCCGGCGCCGGACGGTCACCGCGAAGCCGTCGACGCCCTGGCGCGGAGCGCAGCCGCCGCCGTGGGCGGTCCGCACCGGCGCCGGTACGACGTGCTGGCGGCCGCTGACGTGGACGTGCGTGGGCATGTGGCGGGCTCCCCACAGCGTCAGCGTCCGCGCCGACCCGGTGCCGGACACCGTGATCAGCAGGCCCGACCCCGCGGGCGCGGCCACGGTGACATCGGTGCGCTGCAGCCCGGCCGGCAGCGTGTCGTCGTAGGAGCGCGGGACGCTCGAGGCGAGGATCGGCAGGCCCGCGTCGAGGGCAGCGGTGAACAACGCCGTCGCGAGATGCGGATCGGCCGCGCCGAGCCGGGCGCCCAGGTGCAGCGTCGTCCCGGGCGCGAGCACGACCCCGTCGAGGAGGCCCGCCGCACCGGTGGGATCGGCGAGGTCGATACGGGCGAGCCGGCGCCGCACCTGCCAGCCGCGGACCTCGGCAGCGGTGCGCCCGGGGTGCCGCAGCACCGCGTGCACGGCGAGCATCCGCTCCCCCGCCGGGCGGCGGAGCACGGCCGGCAGGCCGTCGGCGAGCTGCTGGTGGTCGAAGGTGATGCCGGTGACGCCAGGGACCACCGCAGGGCGGTCCCCGCGCAGGGCGAGCGTCGCGTCCACCGGCTTGGGACCCAGACCGGGGTCGCGGGCCACCACCAGGTCGGCGAGATGGTCGCCGTCCACGAGCAGCACCAGACGGCCCTGCGAGGGCACCAGGTCGAGCGCCTGCCCGAGGACCGCGGGGGGCACCGAGACGCGGTGTCCGCCGAGGTCGAGCACGACCGGGTCGGACATCGCCGGTCGGGCGATCTCCCGTAGGGCGGCGCGCACCTGCCCGGGCGCGACGTAGGGGGGCCGGGTGGTGATCGGCAGCTCGCCGGGGTGGCCCTCGAACGCGAGCCGGGCCACCAGCGCCTGGGTCGGCGCGTGGTCGACGCTCAGACCCGCCTGCCCGAGCACCGCCCGAGCGCGGCCGTCGACGAACCGGACGTCGCCCTCGACCAGAGGGCGCCCGATCCGCGCGGTGAGCGCGTCGAGCGCATGGGTGAACCGCTGCTCGTCGACCGCGACCGCGGCGTGCAGGTCCCGGTGCTCGGTGACGAAGTCCCACAGGGACATCGGGCTCCACCGCGGCCGGCCGGCCCCGGTGGCAAGCACGGTGGCCGCCACGTCGAGGCTCATCCCGGCACGGGCGGCGTCGAAGGGGTAGCGCCGGTCCTCGTGGGTGACGACGACCGGCTCCACCAGCCGGGGCCCGAGCTCGCGCCGCAGCCGCGCACCGGCCGCGTCGGCGGTCAGGCCCCCGACGTCGACGCCTTCGACACTGATCCCCGGCGGCACCCGGTCGGTGGCGTAGCGGTGCAGCGCGACGTACGCCGCGGCGCCCAGCATCACCAGCACGAGCAGCACCAGTCGGGCCCGGCGGCGACGACGACCCTCCTCCCCCACGCGCGGCTCCGCCGGGGAGCCGAGCTCGTCGAGGAAGCCCACCGGCGCGGTGGCCCTAGTCGAGACCGGCGAAGAGGTCGACCTCGAGGCCGTCGGGGCCCAGGGGGCCCTGTCGACCCTTGGCGAGGCGGAAGAACTCCGTGCCCCACACGGCGTCGCCGACGTTGTTGGACAGGGCGAAGAACGGTCCGTCCAACGCGATCTGCGTCGCGTGGGCCCGCATCGCGGCCATCTTCGCCTCGACGAACTCCCCGCCGTCGACGGCGGCCGCGAGGTTCTCGTCCTCGGTGACGAACGGCGGCAGCGGCCCGTCGGGGTCCATCCCCTCGAAGGAGGTGGTGTCGCCCGCGTCGCGGAGCCGGCGCAGGCCCTCGCGCATCCGGCTGGCCGACATCGCACCCCAGTAGACCTTGGCGATGTCGTGGGCCTCGCCCAGGTCGCGGCGGTAGGACGGGACGGCCGCCAGCGCGGTCGCGTAGGTGGCCACCCGGTGCGCCTGGATGTGGTCGGGGTGGCCGTAGCCGCCGAACTGGTCGTAGGTCACCAGCACCTGCGGTCGCACCTCGCGGATCACGGCCACCAGGTCGTCGGCGGCCGCGGTGAGGTCGGCGTTCCAGAAGGCGTTCTCGTGGATCGTGTCCGCCGGGATCGCGTGACCGTCCTCGTGCCACTGCATGCCCGAGTCGCGGTACTTCCCGAAGCCGCCCAGGTAGCGGTGGTCGGTGACGCCGAGGGCCTTCATCGCGTTGGTGAGCTCGACGCGTCGCTGGTCGGCGAGGGCGTCGTCCTTGTCGGCTGCCAGGTGCTCCAGCTCCGGCACCAGGATCTCGCCCATCTCGCCGCCGGTGCAGGTCACCAGGGTGACCCCCACCCCCTCTGCGGCGTAGCGCGCCATCGTCGCGCCCTGCCCGATGGTCTCGTCGTCGGGGTGGGCGTGCACGAGCAGCAGCCGCTTGGCGGGTCCGGCGTCGGTCATGGTCTGGATCCTAGGTGGCGCCGTGGAGGGGCCGGTGACGCCGGCGCGGCGCGGCGGGCAGCTCCACGGGGTCGGGCCGGTGCGCCGGGTCGGCCTCGTGCTCGACCCAGCCGTCGTGCTCGTCGGCGAGCAGCTCGACCATCACCTCGGGCGCGTCGGTCTCGAGCGCCCAGGCGTGGTCCTCGTCGTCGTCCTCCCCGGCGAAGGCGGCACGCACCACGGCGGCCGCGAAGCCGTCGGACAGCAGGCGCGCGCCGACGGCACGGGCGCCGGTCTCCTCACCGAACACGGCACGGACGAGCGGCACTGCGGGTCACCTCCCTCGGTCGGCACGGGGCGCGCCGGATCGGCTGCCGCCACAGCGTACGACCGACGCGTACCGTGTCCGGGTGACGGTGCAGACAGCGACGCCCGACCTCTGGTTGAGCCCCGCGGACGACCACGCCGAGGCGGTCGCGCGGCTGCTCGCGACCGCTCCGCGGGTGGGCTTCGCCGGCGTGTGCGCCGACCTGGACCGCGACGCCGAGCCCGCCGCGGTGCCCTCCGCGCTGCCGGCCGAGGGATGGACCTGGGACGCCTCCGACAGAGCCTCCGAGCGCTGGTGGCCGGGCGCCGTGGCTCCGTTCGCCGGGGACCTGCTGGTGTCCTGGGGGTCGCGGACGCATCAGGGCCAGGACCACGGCAGCCGGCTGAGCGTGCTCGACCCGTCCTCCGAGCGCTACCGGCACGTGCTGGTGATGGCCGTCGGCGACAGCTTCGGAGAGCTGGTGCTGCGGCCGCTGCAGATCGAGGCGCGCGGGCTGGTCGTGACCGCCGGCGGTCTCGTCGTGCTCGCGGGAGGCCGGCGCGGCGTGTTCGTCGGCGCGCTCGAGGACGTCGTGGCGGTCGAGCCCTCGGCGGAGACCTTCGGCTACCGCTACGTCCTGCCCGTGCGGACCCAGCTGCGCGGGGAGACCGTGGGGCCCGGCGACCGGCTGCGCTGCGACCTGCTCGCGCTCGACGGCGAGACGCTGGTGGTCGCCGAGGACGGCACCGGCGGCGCCGACCGGGTGGCCCGGTTCCCGCTCCCGGGCGCAGAGGGCCACGTCCGGGCGACCGGCGTCGAGCGGCACGGCCTCCCGTCGGTGGACGGCCTCGCCTCCCACGGCGGCACCCGGTACGTCGCCCGCGACCAGGGGCGGCGCCCCGGCGAGCTGGTGGTCGGGACCGGCACCCCCGACCGGCACCGCCGCAAGCAGCTCTCCCGGGCGCTGCCGCCCGGGCCCGGCGGCCTGGCCGTGCACGCCGACCGGCTCTGGGGCGTCAGCCGCCCGCCCGGCCGCCGGTTCGTCTTCTCCGTCCAGCCCTGACCACACCGGTCGTTCAGCGGGGGCGGGGCATCAGGGCGAGCTGGCGGGACTGGGCGACGAGGCGGCCGGCCGCGTCCCACACCTCGCAGTCCTCCTCGAAGAAGCCGCCCGCCATGTTGCGGGTCTCGTGCCGCAGCCGGAGTAGTCCCGGCGCCGGCGCGCAGCGCACGTGCACGGTGAGCTCCAGGGTCGGCGCCCAGCCGAGCATCCCGAGCTCGAAGGTGGTCGGGGGCAGCAGGTCCACGACCGTCAGCAGCGCGATCGGGTCGATCGGGCGTCGGTCGGCGAGCTCGAACCAGCCCTGGATGAGAGGCGTACCGCTGGGTCGCCCGGTCATGCCGCCCGCGTACGCCGGGTCGAGGCGCATCGCGAACCGGTCCAGCATCGGCACGAACGCCTTGAAGTCCGGCGGCGCGTCGGAGGTCAGCACGCACTCCTCGACGGGCGGCAGCGCCGGGGGCGTCGCCCGGGTGAGGACGTCGCCGGTCATCGCGCCCAGGTCGCCGTACGTCGCCAGCACGCTGATCCGGTCGACCACGGCGCCCTCGTGGTCCTGCGACAGCGTCGCCCGGACCGTCGTGGTGCCGCGACCGGCGCGGAGCACCTCCACGCGCACGGTGGCCGGCCCCGGGCGGGAGGCGGAGAGGTAGTAGGCGCTGACCGTGTAGGGGTCGGCGTGGCCGCGAGCCGCGAGATCGGCGCTGATGGCGTTGCCGAGGACTCCGAGCAGGTAGCCGCCGTTGATGCCCCCGCCGACCATCCAGCCGCCGTCCAGCTCGGCGGTGTAGCACCCCTCGCCCTGCGCTGCGACCGCGATGGCGGCGTCGTACTCGTAGCCCATGGTCGGGACGCTACTCAGGGGAGGTCGCCGGCCGCCGTACCCCAGGTCACACGTCTGCCGGAGCGTCCGCGGTCCGGGCGGCCGCGGTCCGGGCGGCTCAGGGCTCGAGCGCCGCGAGCAGGTCCGCGACCGGGCCGCTGGTGACGTGCCGGTGCCCCGCGCCCGCCCACAGGTGCAGCAGGTCCGGGTCGCCGGCGCGGGCGGCGTGCCGGCGCAGCGGCCGGGTGAGGTGATGGATCGCCGGGTAGCCGGCCGGTGCCTCCTGGTCGTGCTCCTCGACGAAGCGGTTGCGCAGGGCGCGGGCCCACCGGCCGGTGAACGCCCGGGTGAGCACGGTGGCGTCGTAGGCACCGTCCTGCAGGGCCGCCCGGTGGGTGGCGCCCGTGCCCGCCTCGTCGGCGAGGAGCAGGGCGGTGCCCACCTGCACGGCGAGCGCCCCGGCGGCCAGCGCGGCGCGCACGTCCTGGGCGGTGCCCACGCCGCCGGCGGCCAGCAGCGGCAGCGTCGTCCGCGACCGGACGGCGCGCAGCAGCTCGGGCAGGGGCAGCTCGTCGGGCACGGCCGTCTGGTCGAACGTGCCGCGATGACCGCCGGCCGCGCCGGACTGCACGACGAGGAGGTCGGCGCCCTGCTCCTCGGCCGCCTGCGCCTCCGCGGGCGTGGTCACCGTGAGCGCCACCTCGGTGCCGGCGTCGTGGAGGCCCTCGACGACGTCGTCGCCGGGGAGGCCGAAGGTGAACGACACCCACGGCACCGGCTCGTTCAGCAGCAGGTCGAGCTTGTCCCGCCAGCCGTCCTCGTCGTCCCAGACCGGACGGCCCAGCTCGACGCCGGCACGGTCCGCCTCGTCCCGCAGCGCCGCGCCGTAGGCGAGCACCGCCGGTCGGTCGACCGGCGTGGTGTCCGGCACGAACAGGTTCACCCCGAACGACGCGACGCGACCGCGCACGGCGGCGATGTCCTCGGCGAGCGCGTCGACGCCGAGGTAGCCGGCCGCGAGGAACCCGAAGGCCCCGGCGTCGGCCGCCGCGAGGACCAGGTCGGGGGTCGTGGGGCCGCCCGCCATCGGCGCGGCGACGAGGGGCACGTCGGAGAGCTGCACGCCCCCACGGTGCCAGAGCAGGGCGAGATCAGTAGCCGCCCTCGGGCGGCACCATCTCGCCCCGGATGCCGAGCAGTCGGACGGGCCGGTCGTCCTCCAGGCCGTCGAGGAGAGCCCCGGCGGCCGCGGCGATCGCCTGCGGGTCGAGGGTCGGCTCGGGGAGCTTGCGGCTGCGCTGGACGGTGAAGAAGGGCGCGAACCGCACCTTGAGGTGCACCCGCTGGCAGGCCCGCCCCTCCCGCTCGAGGTCCGCCACCACCTGCGCCGCCAGCTCATGGAGCGCCGCCTCGATCTCCGCCCGGCCGACCAGGTCCTGCTGGTAGGTCGTCTCGCGGCCGTGGGCGCGCGGCACCCACGGCGTGTCGTCGACGGTCGTGGCGCCGGCGCCCCGGCCCAGTGCGGCGTAGTGCGGACCCATCCGCGGCCCGAACTCCGCCTCGAGGAGCGCGACGTCGGCGCGGGCGAGGTCGGTGATGGTGAAGATGCCGTGGGCCGACAGGCGCGCCCCGACCCGCCGCCCGATCCCCCACGCCTCGGTGACCGGTCGCGGGCCCATCAGCGCGATCCAGTTGTCACGGGTGAGGGTGAAGGTCCCGCGCGGCTTGCCGAGGTCGGTGGCGTTCTTGGCCCGCACGGTGGTGTCGCCGATGCCGACCGAGCAGTGCAGGCCCGTGCTCTCGAGCACCGCCGCCTGCAGGCGCCGCGCGACCTGCTGCGGCTCCTCGGTGTCGAGGCCGACGAACGCCTCGTCCCAGCCGAGGACGGCGACGGTGGCTCCCGGGGTCGCCCGGAGTGTGGCCATCACCTGCTCCGACGCGGCCTCGTAGACCGGCCGGTCCACGGGCAGGAACACCGCGTCAGGACACTTCCGGGCGGCGATGCGCAGGGGCATCCCCGAGTGCACGCCGAAGGCGCGGGCCTCGTACGACGCCGTCGAGACCACCCCACGCTCCGTCGGGTCCCCGCGACCGCCGACCACGACCGGCCGCCCCGCGAGCTCGGGGTGGCGCAGCACCTCCACGGCGGCCAGGAACTGGTCGAGGTCGACGTGCAGAACCCAGGACGTCATGGGCGGTCCCACACCAGCTCGCCGTGCAGGAGGCGCGCGCCTTCGCTGGGCCGGTGCGGCACCAGGACGCCGGTGTGCATGAGGTGCTCGACGGCGGTGTCGTGCGCGAGCACCACGACGTCGCTGATGATCCGCCGGTGGCACCGCCACCACACCGACTCCGAGCACATCACCGCGGTCCGGACCTGGGCGGCGTCGGCCAGCAGGTCGGCGAGGCCCGCCGCGAAGTCCGGCGTACGGGTCCAGGCGGCGTAGGCACGGAACGCCGCCACCTCCCACCAGGTGTCGGGCGAGGGCTCGTCCTTGCGCTGGTGCCGGCGGCCGCCGAGCCGCTCGTCCCAGCGGTAGTCCACCCCGATGCCGTCGAGGATCGTCGGCACCACACCCCGCGCGGCGGCCTCGTTGGCGCGGCTGCCCGGGAAGCGGCGCACGTCCACCACCCGCTCGATGCCCGCTGTCCCGACGATCTCCGAGAGCTCCTCGGCGCGCAACCGTCCGTGGCCGAAGGTCAGCAGCGGAGCCGGCACCCGGCAAGTGTGGCAGGGCGAGGACGCGATGCTTGCGTCACGGCAAACGTTCGACGCACGCCCGACGGGGTATCGGGCAGGTGACCGCGACGTCAGCCCGACACGAGGAGAAGACCCTTGGACATCACCGACGTGATCCTCCACCAGCACATGGAGCAGCGACGCATGTTCGCCATGCTCGACGAGATCCCCCGCGACGACACCGAGACCCTGGGTGCGGTGTGGAAGCGACTGGAGATCCTGCTGGAGACGCACGCCGAGGCCGAGGAGAAGTTCTTCTACCCGGTGCTCCTCAAGGTGGGCACCGGCGCCGCGGACGCCGACGGCGTGGACGACGAGGTCGAGGACGCGGTCAAGGACCACAACGACATCCGCGACGCCGCCAAGAAGGTCTCAGCCGCCGAGGTGGGCAGTGACGACTGGTGGAAGGCCGTCGTGGAGTGCCGGGTCTCCAACAGCACCCACATGGGCGAGGAGGAGCGGCAGGACCTCGCCGACTTCCGTCGCCACGCCGACCTGCAGACCCGGCACGACATCGCCGTGCAGTTCCTGCGCTACGAGTCGCTCAAGGCCGCCACCGGCGTCCCGCCCGTCGACAAGGACCCTGAGCAGTACGTCGCCGACAACAGCTGAGCGCGCCGGCTCAGGGGTGCTCGTCGGTGGCGCGTGAGTCGGTCAGCGTCAGAGCGCCCCAGCCGGCGACGAGCCCGACGACCACTGCCAGCACCGCGTAGGTGACGCGCTCGCCGTGGAAGAACGAGGCCACCAGGCCCGCGCTCCAGGCGCCCGCGGGCAGCGACGTGGTCACCAGCGCCGCCACCAGCGTGCCGACGACCGCGATCCCGACGCTGGTGCCGACCTCCTGGGCCGCGTCGTTGAGCGCCGTGCCGATCGAGGTGCGGTTGCTCGGCATGGCGTCCACCAGGGCGATCGCGCCGATCGTCATCACCGTGCGCAGGCCGACGGTCAGCACGACCATGCACACCGCGATGACCAGGTAGCCGTGCTCGACCCCCCAGGCCAGCCCGGCGAGGGCGCCCGCGAGCAGCCCGGCGCCCACCGCGCACGCCACCCGGTGACCGAACCGGGCGACGAGGCCCTCGGTGATCGGGGTCGCCACGATCATGGTCAGGATCAGCGGGAGGTTGGCCAGGCCGGCCCGGACGGGGCTCCATCCGTCGGCGTACTGGAAGTGGAGGATCAGCCCGAACATCACCCCGGCCATCGCGATCGAGGTGCCGACCTGCGCGATGGCGGCGCCGCGCACGGTGCCGTTGTCGAAGAGGGCCAGGTCCAGCATCGGCTGCTCGGTGCGCCGCTCGTGCACGACGAACGCCGCGAGGGCGAGCACCGCACCGAGGGCGGAGGCGGTGGTGGTCACCGAGAGCCAGCCGTGGTCGACGCCGCTGGTGAGGGTGAAGCAGCCGAGTCCGATGGTCGCGATGCTGAGCACCGCACCCGGGACGTCGAGGGCGTCGGTGGTCAGGTCCTCGGAGCGGTCGGCCGGCACACCGCGGCGCACCCCGTACCACGCGAGCAGGGCGAGCGGTGCGTTGACGACCAGCAGCCACTGCCAGCCGACGTGGGCGAGGGCGGTGCCGCCCAGCAGCGGGCCCAGGACGAAGCCGCTCATGCCGACGACGATCATCAGGGTCATCGCCCGCATCCGCTCGGCCTGCTCGTCGAAGAGCCGGAACACCAGTGAGTTGGTGATCGGCGCCATCGCCGCCGCCGCGACACCGAGCGCCGCACGCAGCGCGATCAGCTGACCGGCGGAGTGCACGGCGACCACGAGCAGGCTGATCAGGCCGAAGGCGGCCAGCCCGACGAGCAGGACGCGGCGGCGGCCCAGACGGTCGGCGGCCGACCCGGCGGTGAGAAGCAGGCCGCCGAAGGTGAGCGAGTAGGCGCCGGTGACCCACTGCAGGGCTGTCGTACCGCTGCCCAGGTCGCGGCCGATGGTGGGCAGCGCGATGGTCAGCAGGGTGTTGTCGACCATCTCGACGAAGAAGGCCACGCACAGCGCGGTCAGCGGGATCCAGGCCGCGCGCAGCGTGGGGTACGTGCGGGGCGGCGGGGAGGCGAGGGTGGTGGCGGACATCGGAACTCCTCTCGAACGTTGTTCGATCATCGAACGTCGTTCGGTAGACTAGAACAGCGTTCGAGAGAGCGCAAGGCCGCGCCGGCGATGTGATGGGATGGACGACATGGCAGACCCTGGACGCGATGCCGGCACCCGTCCGGGCCCCCGGCGCCGCGCCTCGCACTCCCTGGAGACCGTCGTCACCGCTGCCGTCGACCTGCTCGACCAGGCCGGCGAGCCCGCGCTCACCTTCCGCGCCCTGGCGGCGCGACTGGGCGGCGGCGTGGCGAGCATCTACTGGTACGTCGCCAACAAGGACGAGCTGCTCGACCGTGCCACCGACCACGTGCTGGCCGACGTCCTGGCCGCCACCGAGGCACTCCCGGGTGGCGACCCCCTCGACGACCTCCGCACGATCGCGGTCACGCTCTTCGACGGGATCGTCGAGCGGCCCTGGCTCGGCGCCTACCTGATGCGCGACACCGAGGTCCAGCCCAACGCACTGATGGTCTTCGAGCGGATGGGTCAGCAGGTGCTGCGCCTGGGACTGCCTCCGCGGGAGAGCTTCCAGGCGGTGTCCGCGGTGTTGGGCTTCGTGGTCGGGGTCGCCGCCGACCTCGGCCAACAGCTCCCGCCGGAGGTCCTCGACGGCACCGTTACGCGCGAGGAGTACACCGCGCGTTATGCCGACAGCTGGCGACGCCTCGACCCGGCGACGCACCCGTTCCTGCACCACATCGTGGAGGAGTTCGCCCACCACGACGACGCCGAGCAGTTCCGCGCCGGGCTCGACCTGCTGCTCGCCGGCCTGCGCCAGCAGGCCGACGCACATCGGCGATAGCCTCCGGCCCTCCGCACCCGCAGGCATCCAGGAGGCCCCGATGCGCGTCCGCGTCGACCTGAACATCTCCCTCGACGGCTTCGCCAGCACGGCCGACCAGACGCCCGAGGACCCGATGGGCAGCGACTGGGGACGCCTGGTGCAGGCCTACGTCGCCACCCGCACCTTCCAGCAGCGGGTGCTGGGCAACGCGTCCGGCGGCACCACGGGGGTCGACGAGACGTACGCCGCGGCGTACTTCGAGGGCCTCGGCGCCGAGGTGATGGGCGCGGGGATGTTCGGCCTGCACGAGCACCCCGACGACCCGGACTGGAAGGGCTGGTGGGGCGACACCCCACCGTTCGGCTGTCCGGTCTTCGTGATGACGCACGAGGAGCGCCCGAGCCTGCACATGGCCGGAGGCACGACCTTCCACTTCGTCGCGGACGAGCCCGCGCAGGTCCTCGCCCGGGCGATCGACGCCGCGCGCGGGGGCGACGTCCGGATCGGCGGCGGCGTCAGCGTGGCCAGGTCGTTCCTGGCCGCCGGCGTCGTCGACGACCTGCATGTCGCCGTGGCGCCGATCGTCCTCGGCGCGGGCCAGCGCCTGTGGGACGACCTCCGGCACCTCCAGGAGGGATACCAGGTCAGCAGCGAGGTGGCCGAGAGCGGCGTCGTCCACGTCACCTTCCGCCGCTGACCCGGCCGGGCCCTCAGCGCCCGATCGCCGCCAGGGTCTCGGCGGCCATGGCGGCCTCCCCCTTCGCGTTGGGGTGCACGGGGAAGGCGTTCACCGGCGCCACCACGGGCTCCATCCACCGCGTGTCCGGGCCCGAGCAGGCATCGCGACCGGCCGAAGGTCCGAAGGTGTCGACGTAGCGGGCGCCGGTCGCGGCTGCGGCACGACGAACGACGTCGTTGGCGACCTTCTCCTGCGCGACGAGCCAGGGCACGTCGCCGACGGCGATGCCGGTGACGCCGTAGCACGCCAGGGAGCCCTCCGCGGGAAGGATCTGCGGGTAGCCGAGGATGACCACCGTGGCCCGCGGAGCCTTGGCCCGCACCGCTCGCAGCGCGTTGACCAGGTGCGGGTAGGTCTGGGTCTTGATCAGGTTCACGAACGTGTCGCCGTACGCCTTCTCACACGGGTTGCCGTACGGGTCCTGGGCGCCCAACGTCGCGCACCCGAAGAAGGAGTTGACGAAGACGCCCTCGTCGTTCCCGCTGATCGTCATCGTCACCAGCCGGGTGCGCTTGGTGACGGCGTCCAGCTGCGGCGCCACCCCGGACGCCTGCGAGGTGAAGAAGTCCGACGTCTTGGCGCCGCTGCAGGTGACGTCGGTGAAGGACTGTGGATGCGTGACCGCCGCGATGTCCTCCGCGAAGTTGAGCCGGGAGCGGCTGCACGTCGTCGGGGCGCCGGCGACCTGCGGCATGATCCCCGCGCCCGAGGAGTAGCTGTCGCCGAGCGCGACGTAGGGCGAGGTCTTGATCGACGCGGCCGCAGCGGTCGGCGGGGTGGACTTCGCGTCGGCCGTGGCCGCGGTGGTCACCACTCCTCCCCCGACGAGAGCGGCGCAGGCGATGATCGAGGTGAGACGGCGCACGAAGGCCTCCACGCGTGGGTGCGGGGGCCTGTGCGGCCCCCGGCGATGTGACGGACGCTACTCGGACGGATCCCCGCTCACCAGGGGCCCTCCGCGACCGCGGAGCCGAGCACATGACTGACGTCCTCCCGTGGCCTGCGCCCTCGCACGAGTCAGTTCATTCGACGGAGGCAGCCGGGGCGACCGCCGCAGTGGGCGGCCGGCCCAGCTGCTCCCCGACGTCGATGCGGTTGCCGTCCGGGTCGGCGAAGACGAAGCCCCGTAAGCCGTAGTCGGCGTCACGCAGGCCCTTGACGATGCGCACCCCGCGGTGGCGAAGGCCGTCGTAGAGCGCGGATGCATCCGAGACCATCAGATGCACCGTGTTGCTGACGCTCCCCCGGTGCCCGCGCACGAGGGTCAGGTGGAGCTCCGCTGCGTCGCGCCGCATGATGGCGAACCCGGTCGGCGATCCGTTGGTGAAGGACACGCGCATGCCGAGTACGGCCGTGTAGAAGGTGATCGCGGCGTCGATGTCGGAGACAGCGACACACGGCGCCATCCGACCGAACGTGATGGGACGCGAGCCTGGCTGCTCAGTCATCACTGCTCCTTGGCATGGGGGACCTGCGAAGCGGTGTCCGGCAGATCGTCCATGGCGCGGTGGCCAGGATCCGTCACGGTAGCAGTCGTTCGCCACGCACCACGTCGCCGAGCGAACGAGGAACGGGGCGGATGCGTCTCCCCGGACCGGGATCGTGCGCGCGAGCTCGGAGGATGGCGGAACCCGGCCGCGGGGGGCATGGCGAATCCCCGGTCTCCCTGCGACCGCCACGGCGACCGCCTCGGTGATCGGCAGACGCGCCCATTCACACGTTGAAGCGGAACTCCACCACGTCGCCGTCGGCCATCACGTAGTCCTTGCCCTCCATGCGCACCTTGCCGGCGGCCTTGGCGTCGGCCATGGAGCCGGCGGCCATCAGGTCGTCGAAGGAGACGATCTCGGCCTTGATGAAGCCCTTCTGGAAGTCGGTGTGGATCACGCCGGCGGCCTCGGGGGCGGTGGCGCCCTTGCGGATCGTCCAGGCGCGCGACTCCTTGGGGCCGGCCGTCAGGTAGGTCTGCAGCCCGAGGGTGTCGAAGCCGACGCGGGCGAGCACGTCGAGGCCGGGCTCGTCGACGCCCATCTCCGCGAGCATCGCGCGGGCCTCGTCGTCGTCGCCGAGCTCGACCAGCTCGGACTCGAACTTCGCGTCGAGGAAGATCGCCTCGGCCGGTGCCACGATGTCGCGCATCCGCTGCTTGAGCTCCTCGTCGGCGAGCTCGTCGGCGTCGCAGTTGAAGACGTAGAGGTACGGCTTGGCCGTGAGGAGCGAGAGCTCGCGGAGCAGGTCGGGGTCGATCGACGTGGCGAGGATCGGCGTACCGGCCTCCAGGGCCTCCAGCGCCTCGCGCACCGCGGCGGCCTTCGGCTGCGTCTCCTTCTTGATCTTCGCCTCCTTCTCCAACCGGGGAAGGGCGTTCTCGACCGTCTGCAGGTCGGCGAGGATCAGCTCGGTCTGGATCGTGGAGATGTCGCTGGCCGGGTCGACCTTGCCGTCGACGTGGGTGACGTCCTCGTCGCGGAAGACCCGCGTCACCTGGCAGATCGCCGCGGACTCACGGATGTGGGCGAGGAACTTGTTGCCCAGGCCCTCGCCCTTCGAGGCGCCGGCGACGATGCCGGCGATGTCGACGAACTCCACGGTCGCGGGGATCGTCTTCGCCGAGGAGAAGAGCTCGGCCAGCCTGCCGAGCCGCTCGTCGGGAACGCCGACGACACCGACATTGGGCTCGATCGTCGCGAACGGGTAGTTCGCCGCGAGCACGTCGTTCTTGGTCAGGGCGTTGAAGAGGGTGGACTTGCCGGCGTTGGGCAGTCCGACGATGCCGATGGTGAGGGCCACGTGGCACGAGTCTACGGCGCGGGCCGGCTCGGTCCCGAATCCGCGAGCAGCTCGGCTCGGTGCCGCCACGACCAACTGAGCGCGGTCACCGAGAACACCCACGTCACCATGACCACGACGGCCTCGACCGCGCCGCCTCCGCCGCTGGCGAAGATGTCGTTGCGGAGGTCGTAGAGCAGATCCATGCACCCCAGGTAGAGGCCCGCGGAGCCGGCCGCGAGCAGCCAGAGCAGCGCCGCAGGGTGCCGCCGCCGGAGGCTGACGAGAGCCAGCAGGCAGGCGGCCCCGAGCCACAGGTCGGCCAGCGGGAAGGCGTTCTCGAAGGAGTAGTACGCCGAGGTGTGCGCGCTCGCGATCCAGTCCCGGCGGATCGCCCACAGCAGCCAGTAGGCCGCGTCGAGCAGGATCGCCGCGACCAGCATCCCCTCGATCATCCGGCGCACGCGCTGAGGGTAGCGACTGCACCACGTAGCCTCACCGACGTGCGCATCGCCACCTGGAACGTCAACTCACTGCGGTCCCGCATCGCGCGGGTCGAGGACCTGCTGCAGCGCCACGACATCGACGTGCTCGCGGTGCAGGAGACCAAGGCGCGCGAGGACCAGCTGCCTCTCATGGGTCTGCAGTCGCTCGGCTACGAGGTCGCCGCGCACGGGCTCGACCAGTGGAACGGCGTCGCGGTGTTCAGCCGCGTCGGGCTGGAGGACGTCGCCGTCGGGTTCGACGCGGCACCGGGCTGGGGCGACCCTGTGGTGATCGAGGCACGTGCGATCGGCGCGACCTGCGGGTCGGTGCGGATGTGGTCGCTCTACGTGCCGAACGGCCGCAAGCCCGACGACCCGCACTACCACTACAAGCTCACCTGGCTGGCACGGCTGCACGACGCCGCCACCGGCTGGCTCGACGCACCCACGGTGCTCGCCGGCGACTGGAACATCGCCCCCACCGACGAGGACGTCTTCGACATCACCCGCTTCGCGCGGTCGACCCACGTCACGCCGCCGGAGCGCGAGGCGTTCGCGCGCTTCCTGGACAGCGGGTACGTCGACCTGGTGCGCCCGCTCGTCCACGGGGCGGACGGCTACACCTACTGGGACTACTACCGCCAGCGTTTCGAGCGCAACCGCGGCATGCGCATCGACTTCCTGCTCGGTGCCCCGTCGCTGGCCGGCCGGGTGACCGGCGCGTTCGTCGACCGCGAGGAACGAGGGACCCAGGGCACCTCGGACCACGCGCCCGTGGTCGTGGACCTCGCGGACTGACGCCGCGAGCACTCAGTCGCGGGCGTGCCGCTCGTCCTCCAGGCGCTCCTTGCTCCGGACGAGCCGCAGGAGGGTGACCAGGCCGAGCCCGCCGACCATGTTGCCGACCACGGCGACGGCCAGGAACCGCAACCAGTCGAGGTAGGTGAACGGCGCCTCACCGGTGTGCAGCGCCCCGAAGATCAGCAGCGAGTCGAGGATGGAGTGGAACAGCTCCGCCCCGACGAGCAGGAACGCGGCGGCGACGGCGGCGACGATCTTGGCCGGCTCGTCGTCCGTCCCGTGCTGCATCCGCGTCAGCAGCGTCATCACCGCGCCCGCCAGGATCGCCAGGCAGATCATCCGCCCCCCGAACGGCGCGGTCGCGTAGACGGCGGCCGACTCGACGAGCTGGTGGCGCAGATCGGGGAAGGCCCACACGATCAGCCACATCATCACCCAGCCGCCGGCGAGGTTGGCGACCAAGGTGCCGGCCCACAGCTTGGCGAGGTCCCCGGCGGTGGCGCGCTTCGCGGCGACGGTGACGACCGGCACCAGGAAGCCCTCGGTGAACAGCTCGGTCTTGCCCAGGAGCAGTGCGATGAAGCCGATCGAGAACGCGAGCGCTCCCAGCAGCTGGCTGCCGGTCTCGTGCAGCACGATGAGGAGACCGAGGACCCCCACGCCGACCTCCGCGCCGCCGACGAAGCCGGTCACCAGGACCTCGCGCCAGGTACGGCTCAGCCGCTGGGTGCCCTCCTGGACCAGCCGGCTGAAGGCGCGCTCGAGCTCGTCCTCCATCGGCCCGTCGGTCTCCCCCAGGGACCGGCGATCGTCGGTCGTACGGTCAGGCTGTTCGCTCATCGGTGCACCTCTCGCCTGCGCGTGTCGCAGGTGCGGTTCCCTGGATCGGACCCGGGCAACCTCCAGATGCCGGCCGATGTCGGTGTTGCGTGCCACAGTCGCCGGTATGGATCTCCTGCTGCTCGCCCTGGGCCTGCTGGCGGGTGCGCTCGTCGGCCTCATCGCCGGGCTGCGGCTCGGCGGCCGTGACGAGGGCGCCCTGGCAGCGCTGAGCTCGAGCGGCGAGGACCGGGCGGTGATCAGCGAGGGCCTCGGCCGCCTCGACGAGCGGCTGCGCGACCTCGAGAGGCAGCGCGCCTCCTGGCAGGGGATGCTCCACCAGCAGGTCGACGAGGTGCGGCACAGCACCGACGCGCTCCGGCGGGAGACCGGGGCGCTCACCACCGCGCTCCGGCGCCCGCACGTGCGGGGCCAGTGGGGAGAGCTGCACCTGCGGCGCACCGTCGAGGCGGCGGGGATGTCCGCGCACTGCGACTTCACCGAGCAGCAGCACCTCGCGCACGCCGACGGCGTCCTCCGGCCCGACCTCGTGGTCCACCTCGCGGGGGCCCGTAGCGTCGTGGTCGACGCCAAGACGCCGCTCGACGCCTACCTCGACGCGCTCGTCGCGCAGGAGCACGGCGCGGAGGAGGACGAGGTGCGCGCCCTGCTGGGTCGGCACGCCCGGCAGGTCCGCTCCCACGTGGACGCGCTCTCGGCCAAGGCCTACTGGTCCCGCCTCGCGCAGGCTCCGGAGTTCGTGGTGCTGTTCGTGCCCTCGGAGTCGTGCCTCGCGGCCGCGCTGGAGGCCGACCCGTCCCTCATCGAGTACGCCGCGCGGCGGCAGGTCGTGCTCGCCAGCCCCACCACGCTGATCGCCCTGCTCCGCACGGTCGCCCACGGCTGGACGACCGTCCAGCTCGCCGAGGCGACCCGGGAGATCCACGACCTCGGCCGCGCCCTGCACGAGCGCCTCGGCACGATGGGCGGTCACCTGGACAAGCTCGGACGGTCCCTGGGCGCCTCCGTGGAGGCCTACAACCGCGCGGTCGGCTCGCTCGAGGCGAGGGTGCTGGTCACCGCCCGCCAGTTCAGCGAGCTCGACGACACCGCCGCTCGGCTCCCGACCCCGGCACCGGTGGAGACCGCCCCCCGCCCCCTCAGCGCCGCCGAGCTCCTCGAGGCGGTGGCCGAGCCGCGGCCCGAGCTGGTCGAGCACCGACCCGAGGGCGGCACCGACGGTGGCTACGCTGCCGGGCATGGCTGAGTGTCTGTTCTGCGCGATCGTGGCCGGTGACGTGCCCTCCACCCGGGTGTTCGAGAACGAGCGCACAGTCGCCTTCATGGACATCAACCCCGGCTCCCGCGGCCATGTCCTCGTGGTGCCGAAGCGGCACGCGAAGGACCTCCTCGAGATCGACGCCGAGGACCTCGCGGCCTGCACCCGCACGGCCCAGGAGCTCGCCGGTCGGGCGGTCGAGCGGCTGGGCGCCGACGGCGTCAACCTGCTCAACTGCTGCGGCGCGACGGCGTGGCAGACCGTCTTCCACTTCCACCTGCACGTGATCCCTCGCTACGACGACCCCCGGCGTGACCGCCTGCAGCTGCCCTGGGAGCCCCGTCCGGGCGATCCGGACGAGATCGCCGCGGCGGCGCGCCTCCTGCAGGACTGATCCCGCGCGGACTATGGTGCGCTCGTGCGCGCACCCACGCTGTGGGAGGAGGGCCGGTGGTCCGGAGGACGGGTCACCCGCCTCGCCGCGCTCGCCTGCGCCGCACTCCTGACGGCCGACCTGGTGGTGGGCCGCGGGCTGGGACCGCTGTTCGCGGTGGGCTTCGTGCTGGTGTGCGCGGCGGCGGCGCTCGCCGTCCACCCGCGTGACTTCTTCTCCGTCGGCGTGCTGCCGCCGCCGCTGCTGCTCGGCACCGCGGTCCTGGCCGCCCTCGTCGACCGCGGCCAGGTGGCGCCGGCCGGGGACGGCTTCTGGCCGGCGGTGATCGCCGTCCTCGCCGACTGCTCGGGGGCGCTGCTGACCGGCTACCTCGTGGTGGCGGCCGTGCTTGCCGTCCGGCACCGGGTGCTGCAGCGGGCCCGCACCCGCCGTCCCCCGCACCGGCCCGCCCTGGGCTGAGCGGCGGCCGCTCAGCCGAACCGGTCGGGGTCGCCGGCCCCCACCCGGACCACCTCGGGGACACCGTCGGAGAAGTCGACGACGGTCGTCGGCGACGCGAGCACGTCGCCGGAGTCGATGACGGCGTCGACCTGGTGGTCGAGCTCCTCGGCGATCAGCCAGCCCTGCGTCATCGGCTCGGTCTCACCGGGGAGGATCAACGTCGAGGACAGCAGCGGCTCGCCCAGCCGCTCCAGCAGCGCCCGGACGAAGGTGTGGTCGGGGATGCGCACCCCGACCGTCCGCTTCTTGGGGTGCATCAGCCGCCGCGGCACCTCGGAGGTCGCGGGCAGGATGAACGTGTACGGCCCCGGAGTGGCCGCCTTCACGGCCCGGAACGCGGCGTTGTCCACCTGCACCAGCTGGCCGAGCTGGGCGAAGTCGCGGCACACCAGCGTGAAGTGGTGCTTGGCGTCGAGCCGCCGGATCCGCCGGATCCGGTCCAGACCGTCACGGTTGCCCAGCTGGATGCCCAGGGCGTAGCCGGAGTCGGTCGGGTAGGCGATCAGGCCGTCGTCGCGCAGCAGGGCGACCACCTGGTCCAGCGCCCGCGGTTGCGGGTCGACCGGGTGGACGTCGAGGAATCGCGCCATCGGCTCAGCTGCTCGTCGCGGAGCGCATGTCGCGGCGCAGCTCCGGCGGCAGCGCGAAGATCAGCGACTCCTCGGCCGTGCGGACCGCGCGGGCGTCGGGGTAGCCGCGCTCGGCCAGCCAGCCCAGCACCCCGTCGACCAGCACCTCCGGCACCGACGCACCGGAGGTGACGCTGACCGTGCGCACGCCCTCGAGCCACGCCTCGTCGATCTCCCCCGCATCGTCGACGCGGTGCGCGGCGCGGGCACCGGCCTCCAGTGCCACCTCGGCCAGGCGCACGGAGTTGGAGGAGTTCGCCGAGCCGACCACGATCACCAGGTCGGCCCCGGCGCTGATCTCCTTGATCGCGGACTGGCGGTTCTGGGTGGCGTAGCAGATGTCGTCGCTGGGCGGGTCGAGCAGCTCGGGGAAGCGGGCGCGCAGCGCCTCGACGGTCGCCATCGTCTCGTCCACCGACAGCGTCGTCTGGGACAGCCACGCCACCTTGCTCGGGTCGCGCACCACCAGTCCGTCGACGTCGTCGGGGCCCTCGACCAGCTGGATGCGGCTCGGCGCCTCCCCGGAGGTGCCCTCGACCTCCTCGTGCCCGGCGTGGCCGATCAGCAGGATGTCGTAGTCGTCGGCCGCGAAGCGCCGTGCCTCGTGGTGCACCTTGGTGACCAGCGGGCAGGTGGCATCGATCGTCTTGAGCCGGCGCTCGCGCGCCTGCTCGTGGACCGCGGGCGACACCCCGTGGGCGGAGAAGACCACCGTGGCGCCCTCGGGCACCTCGTCGAGCTCCTCGACGAACACCGCCCCGCGCAGCTCCAGGTCGGACACGACGTGCTTGTTGTGCACGATCTGCTTGCGGACGTAGACCGGTGCGCCGTAGAGCTCCAGCGCCTTCTCGACCGTCACGACGGCGCGGTCGACGCCCGCGCAGTAGCCGCGCGGCGCGGCCAGCAGGACGGCACGGTCGGCCTCGTCGGGAGCGAGGACGGACGGGTTGCCGAGGTCGGTGGGCATGCCTCCATGGTAGGCGGCCGTCGATGTCGGCCGGTGCGTCTACGCTCCCCGGGTGGCACTCGACACCTCACCGGAGCAGCCGGCCCCGGTCCGCCAGGTCGCCCAAGCGATCGGCGGGTGGATCGACCGGCTCGGCGCGGTGTGGGTGGAGGGCCAGCTCACCCAGGTGTCGCGCCGCGGGGGGTCGCAGACGGTCTTCCTCACCCTGCGCGACAAGCTCGCGGAGATCTCGCTGACCCTGACCTGCCCGCGAGCGGTCATCGACTCGCTGCCCGCGCCGCTGGTCGACGGCTCGCAGGTCGTCGTCCACGCCAAGCCGTCGTACTACCCGGCCCGGGGCACGCTCTCCCTCGCGGTCCGCGAGATCCGGCTCGTGGGCGAGGGCGAGCTCCTCGCGCGGATCGAGCGCCGCCGCAGGCTGCTCGCCGAGGAGGGCCTGTTCGCCGCCGAGCGGAAGCGGCCGCTGCCGTTCCTGCCCCGTCGCGTGGGCCTGGTGACCGCCTCGGGCAGCGCCGCGGAGCGCGACGTCGTCGAGAACGCCCGCCGTCGGTGGCCCGGGGTGCGCTTCGAGGTGCGGTACGCCGCGATGCAGGGGATGCACTGTGCGCGCGAGGTGATGGAGGCGCTGGACGCCCTGGAGCGCCACACCGACGTCGACGTGGTCGTGGTGGCTCGCGGAGGGGGCTCGCTGGAGGACCTGCTGCCGTTCTCCGACGAGGCCGTCCTGCGCTGCGTGCACCGGATGACCACCCCGGTCGTCTCCGCGATCGGTCACGAGCCGGACTCTCCGCTGCTCGACCTCGTCGCCGACCTGCGCGCCTCCACCCCGACCGACGCCGCACGACGGGTCGTGCCCGACGTCGCCGAGGAGGCGCAGCGGGTGCTCCAGGCCCGCGAGCGGCTCCGGCACGCGGTGCGCGGGCGGCTGGCACGCGAGCAGGCCGCCCTCGAGCAGCTGCGCAGCCGCCCGGTGCTCGCCGACCCGCGCACCGGTCTCGCCGACCGGGTGCGCGAGGTCGAGGAGCTGCGTGCACGGGCGCGCCGGTGCATGGGGCACCGGCTCGACCGGGCCGTCGACGACCTGGGCCACCAGGTCGCCCGGGTGCGTTCGCTCTCGCCGCTGGCGACGCTGCGCCGCGGCTACGCCGTGCTCTCCGACGCCGACGGT
This sequence comes from Marmoricola sp., assembly GCA_051954195.1. Taxonomy (GTDB): domain Bacteria; phylum Actinomycetota; class Actinomycetes; order Propionibacteriales; family Nocardioidaceae; genus Marmoricola. The sequence continues at coordinate 53,315 of JBQCHZ010000058.1, read as the reverse complement.
GTGGCGCTCGACAGCGTCGCCGCCGTGGAGCCCGGTCAGCAGATCCACGTCCGGCTCGCCGACGGGCGGCTCGGCGCGACTACCACGACCGTCGAGCCGGTGCCGCTGGTCCGTCCCGGCTCGGAGCAGGAGGAGACCCGATGAGCACCGACGTGGACGACCTGTCCTACGAGGACGCCCGCGACCAGCTGGTCGAGGTGGTGCGCACGCTCGAGCAGGGCGGCACCACGCTGGCTGAGTCCCTCGCTTTGTGGGAGCGAGGCGAGGAGCTGGCGCGGGTGTGCCAGGAGGCTCTCGAGGGCGCGCGGGCGCGGCTCGACGAGGTCGTCGAGGGCCAGCCCGCTCAGCCGGGTCAGCCCAGCGAGGCGACGTAGGAGCGGATCGTCGCCACCGGTGCCGTGCCGACGACGACGACGGTCTCCTTGACCCCGCCGCGCGGAGCCGGGAAGGAGCGGACGAACGCGTGGTCGCCACCGGCGTCGGTCCAGCTGCGCCACGCCTGCCCGTCGATGGTCACGACCGGACCCCGCTGCGCGTTGGCGTCGACGTACTGGCTGACCTGCTCCTGCGCCGGGGTGAGCCCCTCCTCGATGCCGATGTACTGCCGGTCGGGCGTGAGGACGCCGAGGTGCCAGTGCGGCGACACCCCCGCGCGGTACGACGCGCTGGTCGCCTCCCACTGCGCCGGCAGCGGGTGTGGGACGAGCGTCTGGAGCCGGTGGTCGTCGCGGGCCGCACGCAGCCAGTTCTGGTAGTCCACGGCCTGCACGGCGACGCCGGAGTTGTCGCGGTTGAGCGCCCGCCACCCGACGAAGGCCCCCACCACGAGCAGGACCACCACCATCGCCCCGACCATGTTGCCCACCGGCAGCTCGTAGCGGTTGGGCTTGCGCGGTTCTGCCACGGCACCAGTCTGTCAAGCCGGTGGTCGCGCGCCGCCGGTAGGTTCGCCCCGTGATCCGCGACCTGGTGCCGTTCGTGGCGCTGGTCGCGCTCCTCCTGGTCGCCTTCCGGCAGCCACGCGGGGTCGTGGAGGCCGGCGCCGGCCTGCTGGCGGTCGCGGCCACCGGGGCGGTCAGCGCCCTGCCCGTCGCGGTCGCCCGTGACGAGCTGGACGCCCTGGGTCCCGTCGTCGCCTTCCTGCTGGCGATCCTCGTGGTCTCCGACCGCTGCCGCCTCGACGGCGTCTTCACCGCGCTCGGCGGTCGCCTCGCCCGGGTGCGCACCGGCGGCCGCCTGCTGACGCTCACCTTCGTCGTCGCCGCCGTCGTCACGGTGGTGCTCAGCCTCGACGCGACCGTCGTCCTGCTCACGCCGGTCGTGCTGGCCGTGGCGGCCACCGGCTTCCGGGCCGGCGAGCTGGCCTGCGTGCGGCTCGCGAACTCGGCCTCGCTGCTGGTCCCCGTCGCGAACCTCACCAACCTCCTCGCGCTCCCGCGCCTGCACCTGACCTTCGGCCGGTTCGCGCTGCTGATGCTGCCCAGCTGGCTGGTCGTCCTCGCCGTCGAGTACGTCGTGCTGCGGGCGGGCCACCGCGACGAGATGGGGCCCCGCCCGGTCACGCAGCGACAGCCGCCGCCGCTGCCGGTGTTCTCCCTCGTGGTCGTCGCCCTGATGCTCGCCGGGTTCGTCGCGGCCTCGCCCTTCGGGATCGCGCCCGCCTGGGTGGCGGCCGCGGCGGCGGTGCTGCTCGTCGGACGCGACGCCGTCCGGGGTCGACCGGCGGCCGCGCGGGTGGTCGCCAGCGCCCAGCCGGCGTTCGCCGTCTTCGTGCTCTGCCTGGGCCTGGTGGTGGCGGCCCTGGGCCGGGGCCCTCTCGGGGACCTGCTCGAGGCGGCCGTGCCGGCACACGCCGACCTCGCCGGTCTCCTGCTCGTGGCCGGCATCGGGGCGCTGGTGGTCAACCTGGTCAACAACCTGCCGGGGACGCTGCTGCTGGTGCCGGTGGTGGCACCGCTGGGGACCACGGCCCTGCTGGCCCTGCTGATCGGCATCAACGTGGGGTCGTCGCTGACCTGGACCGGATCCCTGGCCAACCTGCTGTGGCGCCGCACCGTGCTCGCGGGCGGCCACCCGGTGCCGGCACGCGGCTTCCACACCACCGCGCTGCTCGCGACGCCACCGGCGATCGGGCTCGGTGTGGTCGTGCTCGACGGGTGGTCGCGGCTGCTCCGCTGAGCGCCGCCCCGCCCTTCGGCCGGCGTTTGCGTGCCCCGGGCTGTGGCTACGATGCGGCCATGTCCGAGAGCGTCATGCCCGAGTCCCTCACCGTGGCGAAGGCTGCGCCCGACCGGAACCTCGCCCTCGAGTTGGTCCGCGTGACCGCGGCGGCCGCCATGGCGGCCGGCCGCTGGGTGGGCCGTGGCGACAAGAACGGGGCCGACGGCGTCGCGGTCAACGCGATGCGGGTGATGATCTCCACCGTCGGGATGCGCGGCACCGTCGTGATCGGCGAGGGCGAGAAGGACCACGCCCCGATGCTCTACAACGGCGAGGAGGTCGGCGACGGCACCGGCCCGGCGTGCGACGTGGCTGTCGACCCGATCGACGGCACCACGCTCACCGCCAAGGGGATGACCAACGCCGTCTCGGTGCTCGCCGTCGCCCCGCGGGGCTCGATGTACGACCCGTCCGCGGTGTTCTACATGGACAAGCTCGTCGCGGGGCCGGCTGCTGCCGATCTCGTCGACATCCGCTACCCCGTCGCGGAGAACATCCACCAGGTGGCCAAGGCCAAGGGCAGCCGGCCCGAGGACGTCACGGTGGTCGTGCTCGACCGGCCCCGGCACGACCAGCTCGTCGCCGACATCCGCGCGACCGGCGCCCGGATCAAGTTCATCAGCGACGGCGACGTCGCCGGCGCCATCATGACGGCGCGGCCGGACACCGGGATCGACCTGCTGCTCGGCATCGGCGGCACCCCGGAGGGCATCATCACCGCCTGCGCGATGAAGTGCCTCGACGGTGTCATCCAGGGCCGTCTGCACCCCGTGGACGACGCCGAGCGGGAGCGCGCCGTCGCGGCCGGCCACGACCTCGAGCGGGTCCTCACCACCGACGACCTCGTCGCCGGCGACGACTGCTTCTTCGTCGCCACGGGTATCACCGACGGCGAGCTGATGAAGGGCGTCCGCTACCACGCGCACGGCGCCGAGACCCACTCGCTGGTGATGCGCTCGCGCAGCGGCACCATCCGCGCCATCGCCTCCGAGCACAAGCTCAGCAAGCTCTCCGCCTACGCCGACGTCGACTTCACCCGATGACGGGCCAGGTGAGCCCGGCATGATCGTCGTCGTCGGCGAGTCGCTGGTCGACGTGCTGCCCGACGAGGCCGGGGGCGAGCCCGTCGAGCGGGTCGGCGGCTCCCCGCTCAACGTCGCCGTGGCGCTGGGGCGGCTCGATGTGTCGTGCCTGCTGATCACCGAGATCGCGGACGACGACCGCGGCGAGGCGGTCGTGGAGGCGGTCACCGCCAGCGGCTGCGAGATCGTCGCGGCTCCCTCGGCGACCGGGCGCACGGCGACCGCGACCGCGCGGCTCGACCACCAGCAGGACGCGACCTACGACTTCGACCTCACCTGGACCCTGCCGCCCCAGGAGCTGCCGGCCTGCGATGCCCTGCACGTCGGCTCGCTGGGCACCCTGCTCGACCCGGGGCGCACCTCGGTGCTCGATCTCGTCGACCAGGCGTGGGCCCGCGACGTCGCGGTGAGCTACGACCCCAACCTGCGGCCGGCCTTCGTCGAGGACCGCGACAGCACCTGGCGCGACGTCGAGGCGCTCGCCGAGCGCTGCCGGCTGGTGAAGGTCTCCGAGGAGGACGTGGCGCTGCTCCATCCGGGCGCCGACCCGGGCGACATCGCCCGGTCGCTGCTCGCCGGCGAGCGCACCGAGCTGGTCGTGCTGACCCGCGGCCGGCACGGCGCGACGGCCTTCGCCGGCGACCTCGAGGTGACCGTCGAGCCGGTCCCCGTCACGGTGGTCGACACCGTCGGAGCGGGCGACGCCTTCATGGCCGGGCTGCTGACGGTGCTGCTGGAGTCCGGCGCTCTGGGCGGCTACGGCCCCGGGATGCCCGCGGACCCGGACCGGTTGCGGGTGCTGCTCGGTGCGGCCAACCAGGTCGCGGCGCTCACCTGCGCCCAGCGAGGGGCGCAACCGCCGCTGCGCGCAGCGCTTCCTCCGCGCTGGCCGTGACCGCGGCCGCTCCGCGCGCCGCCTGCTGAGCGCGCAGCGCACGCACGACGTGGGCGATGACCACCGGGTCGACGGCCATCCCGCAGTGGCTGGTCCGCACCTCGACCTGCTCGTCGGCACCGGGGTCCAGGCAGGCCCTCCAGTCGACGACGCCGTCGCGCTTGCTGTGGATGGCGGTGAATCCGACGCCCGGCTCCAGGGGCAGCTGCGACTCCTCGAAGCTCAGTCGGGCGCACTCGCCTCCGGTGCAGTCGGCCGACATCAGGCCGCCCAGGCCGGCCGCGGTGAGCCGGTTGAGCAGCTCGACGTTGAGCACCAGCAGCCGGTGCACCGCGCCGGGGGCCAGCACCGGACTCCCCATCGTGACGATGCCGGCGACCAGGTCGGGGCGCCGGGCGGCCAGCCCGCGGGCGAGCATGCCGCCCAGGCTGTGGCCGACGATGCTGACCTTGCGGTCGCGGCGCACGGCGATCGCCTCCACCCGCCGTTCGAGGCGGTCGGCGGCCTCGCGGGTGCAGCCCACGTTGACGCGGATCTGCGACCGGTAGGTGCGCATGCCGGCGGAACGCAGCGCGTCCGACATGCCGCGCAGCGTGAGGTCGCCCGCCATGAACCCCGGCACCAGCAGCACCGGCTCGACGGCTGCGCGGCGGTGCGGTCCGGCGTACGCCAGGGCGCGGGCGCTGCGCCGGTCGGTCCTGCGCCGGGCGAGGTGGCGTGCCACCTCGACGGCGGTGCTGCCCTCCCGCGACAGCGCAACGAGGCCGCGGGGGCCGTCGTAGCCCTCGGGCCGCAGGAATCCCCCGAGGGCTGCGCCCCGCTGGGCGGCCGCTGCTGGTGGGTTCACGATCGGAACGTACCCGCCGCCCGCCCGTTTCCATGCGAACTCGCCGGAATCGGGACCTTCAGCGCCCTTTCGTAGACTCCCCCGCGTGCCCCCTGCCCCCTCCGGACCCGCCTCCGGCCCCCCGCCGCGCCCCGCCTCCCCCGCCGACGACGTGGTCGTCTCCGAGGAGCTGCGGGCTCCGGTGGGCAGCGGGTTCGAGCTGTGCTACCAGACCTACCGGCCCGCCGGCACCGAGACGGCCGAGCCGCTGCTACTGGTGATGGGGCTGAGCGCACCGATGACCTGGTGGGACGACGCGCTGTGCCGCGACCTCGCCCGGGCCGGCTTCGAGGTGGTCCGCTACGACAATCGCGACGTGGGCCGGTCCGACCGCGGCACCGGCCGGGTGCGGCGCAGCGACCTGACCCGGGCCTTCCTCGGCCGTGCGCGCCACGTCCCGTACACGATGAGCGACCTCGCCGACGACGCCGCCGGGCTGCTCGACCACCTGGGCATCGACCGGGCCCATGTGGTCGGGGTGTCGATGGGCGGCATGATCGTGCAGACCCTGGCCCTGGAGCACCCCGGACGGGTCGCGAGCCTGGTCTCGATCATGTCCACCACCGGCCGTCGCAGCGTCGGCTGGCAGCACCCGGCGCTGTTCCCCCGGCTCCTCGCCCGGCGGGCCGCAAGCCGCGAGGAGTACGTCGCGACCTCGGTGCTGATGGGGCGCGCGATCGGGTCGCCGGACTACCCCGAGGACGCCGACGCCGCCCGCACCCGTGCCGGCGAGACGTGGGACCGCGGGGTGAGCGCCTCCGGGGTGCTGCGGCAGATGATGGCGATCCTGACCCAGCCCGACCGGACCCGGCGGCTGCGCGCGCTGCGCGTGCCCGCGGCGGTCGTCCACGGCACCCGGGACCGGATGGTGCACGTCTCCGGCGGCCGTGCCACGGCCGCGGCGATCCCCGACGCGGAGCTGGTCCTGATCGACGGCATGGGTCACGACCTGCCGCGCGCGCTGCACCCCGTCTTCGTCGATGTGATCCGGCGCACCGCCGATCGAGCCTGAGCCGGGCCGGCCACGGCGCCCGGCGTACCGTTCCAGGCGTGGACCACATGCACATGGGCGCGCTCGCGCCCCTGGGCTGGCACAGCTTCGCCACGACGTGGGACCTGCACGTCGGGTGGGTCGTCGCCGGCCTGCTCCTGCTCCTGCTGTACGGCGCCGCCGCGCGCTCGGCGCGCCGCCGGGGCCGGCCCCTCGCGGCCTGGCGGATCGTCGCCTTCGTCGTCGGCGTGGCACTGCTGGAGACGACGATCGCCTCGGCGATCGACGCCTACGCGATGGCCGTCTTCTGGATGCACATGGTCCTGCACCTGACCCTGATCATGGTGGTGCCGGTGCTGCTGGTGCTGGGCAGCCCGCTCCGGGCGGTCGTCGACGGGCTCGAGGACACCACCCGCGACGCCGCGCTCGACGTGCTGCGGTCCGGGCCGGTCGCGGTGCTCACCCACCCGCTGGTCGGGCTGGCCGTCTACGCCTTCGTCATCGTCGGCACCCACCTGACCGGCTTCATGGACGCGATGGCGACCAGCGACACGCTGATGACCGGCGAGCAGGTCGTCTACGTGGTGGCGGGCGTGTGGCTGCTGGTGCCGCTGATCGGCGACGAGCCGATCCGCTGGAAGCTGCCACACCTGGTGCGGATCGGGCTGCTGCTGGTCGCGATGGTGCCCGACACCGTCGTCGGGATCGTGCTGCTGCAGACCGGCCGCGACCTGTTCCCGACCATGATGGGCATGCGGCCCGGGTGGGCTCCCGACGCCGTCGCGGACCTGCAGACGGCCGGCGGCCTGATGTGGGCGGCCGGCGACGGGCTGATGATGTTCATCGCCGTGGGCGTCCTCGTCGCCTTCCTCTCCCGCCGCGACGGCCAGGAGCGCACCTTCGGCACCTGGCTGGAGTCCGCCCGCCGCCAAGCCCTGATCGAGCACGTCGGCACCGGCGGCGAGCAGCTGACCGGCGACATCGACCCCGACGGCGAGGAGGCCCTGGCGGCCTACAACCGCATGCTCCAGCGGCTCAACGGCGGCTCCTGACCGACCCCTCGGCGCGGCCGATTACCCTCACGCCCGTGAGCAACGCCGCCGAGTTCCGCTACTCCGACCTCCTCCCGACCGGTCCGGACGAGACGCCCTACCGGCTGGTGACGACCGAGGGCGTCTCGACCGTTGAGGCGGCCGGTCGCACCTTCCTGCGCGTGGAGCCGACCGCGCTGCAGCGGCTCACCGCCGAGGCGATGCACGACATCGCCCACTTCCTGCGCCCTGCCCACCTGGCCCAGCTGCGCCGGATCATCGACGACCCGGAGGCCTCGGGCAACGACCGCTTCGTGGCTCTGGACCTGCTCAAGAACGTCAACATCTCCGCCGGCGGCGTGCTGCCGATGTGCCAGGACACCGGCACCGCGATCGTGATGGGCAAGAAGTCCGAGGGCGTGCTCACCGGCGCCGACGACGCCGAGTGGATCAGCCGCGGCGTGTACGACGCCTACACCCGGCTGAACCTGCGCTACTCCCAGATGGCGCCGATCACCACGTGGGAGGAGAGGAACACCGGCACCAACCTGCCGGCCCAGATCGAGCTCTACGCCACTCCCGAGCACGGGTCACCGGAGTACAAGTTCCTCTTCATGGCCAAGGGGGGCGGCTCGGCGAACAAGTCGTTCCTCTACCAGGAGACCAAGGCCGTCCTGAACCCCACGCGGATGCTGGAGTTCCTCGACGAGAAGATCCGCTCGCTCGGCACGGCCGCCTGCCCGCCGTACCACCTCGCGATCGTCGTCGGTGGCACGTCGGCGGAGTTCGCCCTCAAGACCGCGAAGTACGCCTCGGCGCACTACCTGGACAACCTGCCGACGTCGGGGTCCCCCGCGGCACACGGCTTCCGCGATCTCGAGCTCGAGCAGCAGGTCTTCGAGCTGACCCAGTCCTCCGGCATCGGCGCCCAGTTCGGGGGCAAGTACTTCTGCCACGACGTCCGCGTGGTGCGCCTCCCCCGCCACGGCGCCTCCTGCCCCGTCGCGATCGCGGTGTCGTGCTCGGCGGATCGGCAGGCGCTGGGGAAGATCACCGCCGAGGGCGTGTTCCTCGAGCAGCTCGAGACCGACCCGGCGCAGTACATGCCCGACGCAGGGATGGCGCACGAGATCTCCGGTGGCGCCGTCGTGCCGATCGACCTCAACCGGCCGATGCCGGAGATCCTCGCCGAGCTGTCGCGACACCCGGTCAAGACCCGGCTTTCACTGACGGGTCCGCTGGTGGTGGCCCGGGACATCGCGCACGCCAAGATCAAGGAGCGGCTGGACGCGGGCGAGGAGATGCCGTCCTACCTGCGCGACCACCCGGTCTACTACGCCGGGCCCGCCAAGACGCCCGACGGCATGGCGTCGGGCTCGTTCGGTCCGACCACGGCCGGGCGGATGGACTCCTACGTCGAGCAGTTCCAGGCCGCCGGCGGCTCGATGGTAATGCTCGCCAAGGGCAACCGGTCCCAGCAGGTCACCGAGGCGTGCCGGCGCCACGGCGGCTTCTACCTCGGCTCGATCGGCGGCCCGGCCGCGCGCCTGGCGCAGGACTGCATCCGCTCGGTCGAGGTGCTCGAGTACGCCGAGCTCGGCATGGAGGCGATCTGGAGGATCGAGGTCGAGGACTTCCCCGCGTTCGTCGTGGTCGACGACAAGGGCAACGACTTCTTCACCGACCCGTCCGGCGAGGTGACCGTGCCGCTGTCGGGCATCCGGGTCCGCTCCGCCCAGTAGCCGGCCCGACGGCGGCGCCGGAGCGCGGCCCGGAGCGCGGCCCGGCGGCGCCATCCCAGGCAAGCGCTACTGCGGGTCCTCAGGCTCCTCGGCGCGGTGCTTGTTGGTGATCGCGTTGGGACCGGCCTCGACCGGCTCGTCGGGGTAGCCGGACTCGCTGACGGGGTAGCCCTCGGTGGCGTCGGTCGGGGAGATCGGGGTGTCGTCGGAGTCGGGGTCCAGGTTGGAGCTGGTGGAGACCTGGCCACCCTCGGACGGCTTCTGATCAGTCATGGCCCTGGCGTACCCGACGCTAGGGTCCCGACACGCCCACCAGTGCGCCCATCAGCCACCCCGGAGGTCCACCCGATGCCCTACGACGAGGTCGCCCGCGCGGCGTCGCCCCGCGGTGAGGTGCTGCTGCGCGAGCGCGGGGACGGCGTGGTCGAGCTGCGGGTCAACGGCGTCTTCGTCATGGACACGGCCGAGACCGGGAGCGAGGAGGCGCTGGCCACCGCGGCTCTGCGGCTGGTCGACCGGCCCGCCGCCGTCCTCGTCGGCGGGCTCGGGCTCGGCTTCACGGCCCGGGCGGTGCTGGCCGACCCTCGGGTGCGGCGCCTGGTGGTGGCCGAGATCGAGCCGGCCCTGGTCGCCTGGATGCGCGCCGGCACGATCCCCGGTGGTCCCGCACTGCTGGACCAGGACCGGCTCGACGTGGTCGTCGACGACGTGCGTGCCGTGGTGGGGTCCGGCCCGTCGGCGACGTACGACCTGGTGCTGCTCGACGTCGACAACGGGCCCGGCTACCTCGTCCACGACGCCAACGCGGCGCTCTACCGGGCGCCGTTCCTGCGCGAGGTGCGCGAGGTGCTGCGCCCCGGGGGCGCCGTCGTGATCTGGGCGGCCAACGAGGCACCGGAGCTGGAGGCCGCTCTGAGCGACACCTTCGGCGGGTGCCGGCGCATCGTCCACCCCGTCACGCTGCAGGGCCGCCGGGAGGAGTACCTGCTCTACCTCTCGCGTGCCGAGCCGACCGCTGGGTAACGTCCGATCCATGATCGACCCAGCCATGACCGACGCAGGCGTGACCGAGCACGGGGGCGGCGACCACGGGGACTTCCGCGTCGAGCACGACTCCATGGGGGAGGTGCGGGTCCCCGCCGAGGCCCTGTGGCGCGCGCAGACCCAGCGCGCGGTGGAGAACTTCCCGATCTCGGGGACGCCGATCGAGCCGGCCCTGGTCGTCGCGATGGCGCGGGTCAAGCGGGCCGCGGCGCTCACGAACGCCGACCTGGGAGTGCTGGACCAGGACCGCGCCGACGCGATCGTGGCCGCCGCCGATGCCGTCATCGCCGGCGAGCATCCTGACGCCTTCCCCGTCGACGTGTTCCAGACCGGCTCGGGGACGAGCTCGAACATGAACATGAACGAGGTGCTCGCGACGCTGGCCGGCCGCTCGGGCACCGAGGTCCACCCCAACGACCACGTCAACGCCAGTCAGTCGAGCAACGACACCTTCCCGACCAGCATCCACGTGGCGGCGGCGGAGTCGGCGACGGCCGACCTGGTCCCCGCCCTGGAGCACCTCGGCGACGCCCTCGCGGCGAAGGCCGAGGAGTTCGCCGGCGTGGTCAAGTCGGGCCGCACCCACCTGATGGACGCGACGCCGGTGATGCTGGGCCAGGAGTTCGGCGGCTACGCCGCGGTGCTGCGGATGGGCGCCGAGCGGCTGCAGGCGACGCTGCCGCGGGTGCTGGAGCTGCCGCTGGGCGGTACGGCGGTCGGCACCGGGATCAACACCCCGCCGGGCTTCGCCGCGCAGGTGATCGAGGAGCTCGCCCGCGACACCGGCCTGCCCTTCACCGAGGCACGCGACCACTTCGAGGCCCAGGGTGGCCAGGACGCCCTCGTCGAGCTGTCCGGCCAGCTGCGCACGATCGCGGTGGGACTGACCAAGGTGTGCAACGACCTGCGCTGGATGAGCTCGGGCCCGACGACCGGCCTGGCCGAGATCCACCTCCCGGACCTGCAGCCCGGCTCCAGCATCATGCCGGGCAAGGTCAACCCGGTCCTGCCCGAGGCGACGCTGATGGTGTGCGCACAGGTGATCGGCAACGACACCACGGTGACCGTGGCCGGCGCCGCGGGCAGCTTCGAGCTCAACGTGATGATGCCCGTGCTCGCGCGCAACCTGCTGGAGTCGATCCGGCTCCTCGCCAACGCCACCCGGCTGCTCGCCGACCGCTGCGTCGCGGGCATCACCGCCGAGGTCGAGCGGATGCGGACCTACGCGGAGTCCTCCCCGTCGGTGGTCACGCCGCTCAACCGCTACCTGGGCTACGAGGAGTCGGCGAAGATCGCCAAGGCGGCCCTGGCCGAGGGCCGCACCATCCGCGAGCAGGTGCGGGCGATGGGCTACGTCGAGCGGGGCGGGATCACCGAGGAGCAGCTCGAACAGGCGCTCGACGTGGAGTCGATGACCCACCCCTGACCCGGGCCGACCCCGATCCGCTCACCGGCTCGATCAGGCCGGCGTGAGTCCCACCTGGGCGGCCAGCCCCGTGGCGGCGCGGTCGAAGAAGGCATCCCGCGCCTCCACGACGTTGTGGAGCTGCCCGAACAGCTCGAAGCTCACCAGCCCGAACAGCTGCGCCCAGGCCGCGACCATCGCGGGCACCAGGGCGACGGGCAGCTCGCCCGCCGAGGCCCCGAGCGCGTGGAGCAGCTGTGCGGCGTCGGCGTGCAGTGCCGGCGGGAGCTCCCCGTGCCCCGCTCCGGCGGGCACCACCAGCGCACCACGAGCACCGGCGTCGCGCAGCACCTCGACCAGGGCCAGCCCGACGCGGGACGCCGGTGCCACCGTGTCCTGTGGGGCGGCGTAGCCGGGCACGGGTGAGCCGTAGACCAGCGCGTACTCCTCGGGGTGCCCCAGCGCCCAACGACGCACCGCCCGACACACCGCCACCCACCGTTCGAGCGGCGATGCGGTCACGGTCGCCGCCAGCGCCTCCTCGGCGTCGGCGCCGAGCGCGTCATAGGCCTCCACGATGAGGGCGGTCAGCAGCTCGTCGCGGCTGGGGAAGTACCGGTAGAGGGCCGAGGAGACCATGCCGAGCTCACGTGCCACCGCACGCAGCGAGAGCCCGCCGGCCCCGGTGACGGCCAGCTGGCGCCGGGCCTCTGTCGTGATCGCGGCTGTCACCTCGCGGCGGGCGCGAGCGCGGGCTCCTTCCATCACGGCTGGCATTCTCGCACACGACGAGAGCACCGGACTCGAACAAGAGCACTGCTCTTGACGCGGCTCAGGCGCTCTGGCATGGTTGGAAAAGAGAGCACCGCTCTCTTTTCAGAACACCGATCCGATGCAGGAGCTTCGATGGCCACCGCGACACCCGACCATGTCCGTCCTCCGGACTCGTTCACCCGCCACGTCCTCAACCCGATCGTGGCCTGGCTCACCCGGCGCGGGATCAGCCTCTGGGGCTCGCGGGTGCTGGAGGTGCGGGGGCGGACCAGCGGCCAGTGGCGGCGCACGCCGGTCAACGTGCTGACGCTGGACGGCGAGCGCTACCTGGTCGCGCCGCGCGGGCACGTGCAGTGGACCCGCAACATGCGCGCGGCCGGCGGCGGCCGGCTGGTCGTCGGCCGTCGGGTCGAGGCGTTCGCGGCGATCGAGGTCGCCGACGACGCGAAGCCGGTGATCCTGCGCGCCTACCTGCGGCGGTGGCGCTTCGAGGTCGGCGCGTTCTTCGACGGCGTCGGTCCGGACTCCTCCGACGACGACCTGCACGCGATCGCTCCTCGGCACCCGGTCTTCCGGGTCACCGCGGCCTGAGACCTCCGCGGTCCAGGCTCAGCGGAGCGCTCCGGGCTCAGTAGTACCCGTGGCCGTTGCGGTAGGACAGCGCGGCGCAGGGAGTGCCGTAGCGGTCCTTGATGTAGCCCAGGCCCCAGCGGATCTGCGTCTCGGGGTTCGTCGCCCAGTCGGAGCCGGCGGAGGCCATCTTCGAGCCCGGCAGGGCCTGAGGGATGCCGTAGGCCGACGACGAGGGGTTGTCCGCACGCGGGTTCCACCCCGACTCGGCGGTGTAGATGGCGTCGAGGCAGGAGAACTCCGAGCTCGAGAAGCCGAACTGCGGCAGCAGCGCCCGCGCGATGGTGCGCGGGTCCGCGGTGCTGAGGTCCTCCGAGTGCACCACCGCGGCGCCGGAGGCGTTCGAGAGCGCGGCGAGCTTGACCCGGTCGGCCTCGGCACGCCGGTCGTCGGAGGACCGCGAGGCGTGCTGGGTGCGCGCGTCGAGCTCGGCCGCGGTGAGGTGGTGCACCGGTCCCGCGCTCAGCGCCATCGCGGCGTTGTCGGTCGGGGAGCCCTTGGAGAGCACGCCGGTGGTCACCGCGATGCCGGTGGCTGCGACGGCGACGCCGGACAGCACGGCCGAGCTGCGGACTCCTTTCGCGGCGAGGGTGCGGGCAGGCTTGACGGGTGCGCTCCGATGCTTCGGAACGTACTTCGTTGAGGGCACAGCGCAACTTTCGATCGACGTCGGGGGCGTCAGTCGCTCGACGGAGCGGGGGAAGCGGGTCCACCTTGACCCAATCGTGACCATTCCGCAACCTGAGCCTGAGGAATGGGACGAACTTCCCAGGGAAAGGGGCCGTCCGGCGGCCCGAGGCCACCGGACGGCACCCGTCCCGGGTCGCTCAGAGCGTGACGCCCTCCAGCATCTCGGTGACCAGGGCCGCGATCGGCGACCGCTCGGACCGGGTCAGCGTGACGTGTGCGAACAGCGGGTGGCCCTTGAGCCGCTCGACCACGGCCACGACGCCGTCGTGGCGGCCGACCCGCAGGTTGTCGCGCTGGGCCACGTCGTGGGTGAGGACGACCTTGGAGTTCTGCCCGATGCGCGAGAGCACCGTGAGCAGCACGTTGCGCTCCAGCGACTGTGCCTCGTCGACGATGACGAACGCGTCGTGCAGGGAGCGGCCGCGGATGTGGGTCAGCGGGAGCACCTCGAGCATCCCCCGGTCGAGCACCTCCTCGACGACGTCGCGCGTCGTCACGGCGCCGAGGGTGTCGAAGACGGCCTGCGCCCAGGGCGACATCTTCTCCGACTCGCTTCCCGGGAGGTAGCCCAGCTCCTGGCCGCCGACGGCGAACAGCGGCCGGAAGACGACGACCTTCTGGTGCTGGCGTCGCTCCAGCACCGCCTCCAGCCCGGCGCACAGCGCCAGCGCCGACTTGCCGGTGCCGGCCCGGCCCCCCAGCGACACGATGCCCACGTCGGGGTCGAGGAGCAGGTCGAGGGCGACCCGCTGCTCGGCCGAGCGGCCGTGGATGCCGAAGACCTCGCGGTCGCCACGGACCAGGTGCACCCGCTTGTCGGCACCGACCCGGCCCAGCCCGCTGCCGCGCTCGGAGAGCAGCACCAGGCCGGTGTGGCAGGGCAGCTCGCGGGCCTCGTCGAGATCGACCACGCCTGCGGCGTACAGCTCGTCGTGGTCCGCCGCGGCGACCTCGACCTCCGTCATCCCCGTCCAGCCGGCGTCGGACTCGTGGATCTGCTCGCCGCGGTACTCCGCGGCGTCCAGACCCACCGCCGAGGCCTTGATGCGCAGCGGCAGGTCCTTGGAGACCAGCGTGACGACGAAGCCCTCGTCGGCCAGGTTGCGCGCGACCGAGAGGATCCGGGTGTCGTTGTCGCCCAGCCGGAAGCCCGAGGGCAGCACGCCCGGGTCGGTGTGGTTGAGCTCCACGCGCAGGGTGCCGCCGTGCTCGCCCACCGGCACGGGCTCGTCGAGCCGTCCGTGCAGCACGCGCAGCTCGTCGAGCGCCCGCAGCGCGGCGCGCGCGAAGTAGCCGAGCTCGGGGTGGTGGCGCTTGCCCTCGAGCTCGGTGATCACCACGACGGGCAGCACGACCTCGTGCTCCTCGAAGCGACGCAGAGCACCGGGGTCCGCGAGCAGCACGGAGGTGTCCAGGACATAGGTACGGCGCGGACGGGCCGCCTCGACGCGAGACTGGGTTGCCACGATGGTCTCCTCACGGACCGGCACGCGCACCCAGCGCCCCGGCCCTAGCTGGTGCGCTCGGACCGGGCTCCTCCACAGGGGTCCGGGTGCGGACTCCTGGTCGGGCAAGGACGGTGATCGCTCACGTGGCTCCTGCTTCGCCGGTGTCGCTCCCTTCCCCGGGAGCGACAGCAGCACGCTACGTCCGGCCGCGGAGGTGACGTGCACGACACGCCCATCCGCGGGTCGCGCGGCTGGGGCGGGTCGGCTCAGGCGCCGTAGCGGCGCTCGCGCTGGGCGTAGGCCCGGATCGCGCGCAGGAAGTCCACGCGGCGGAAGTCGGGCCAGTACGCCTCGCAGAAGTAGAACTCGCTCTGCGCGCTCTGCCACAACAGGAACCCACCGAGCCGCTGCTCCCCCGACGTGCGGATCACCAGGTCGGGGTCGGGCTGCCCGCGGGTGTAGAGGTGCTCGGCGATGTGCTCGACGTCGACCTCGCCGGCCAGCTGCTCCAGCGTCATCCCGTCGGCGGCCTTCTCCAGCAGCAGGGACCGCACAGCGTCGGCGATCTCACGGCGCCCGCCGTAGCCGACCGCGACGTTGACCAGCATCCCGTCGACGTCGCGGGTCGCCTCCGCCGCCGCCTTGAGGCGGGCAGCGGTGCCGTCGGGGAGCAGGTCGAGCGCGCCCACGGGGTGCAGGCGCCAGCGCCGCTGGGCCGCAAGGCTGTCGACGGCCTCCTCGATGATCGCCAGCAGCGGCTCGAGCTCGGGTGCGGGGCGGTTGAGGTTGTCGGTCGACAGCAGCCACAGCGTGACGACGCCGACCCCGACCTCCTCGCACCACCCGAGCAGCGGCTCGATGTTGGCGGCGCCGGCGCGGTGGCCGTGGGCGCTGTCCGCGCCGACCGCCCGGGCCCACCGCCGGTTGCCGTCGAGCATCACCCCGACGTGGGCGGGGATCCGGTCCGCGGGCAGGCGACGGGCCACGCGTGCCTCGTACGCCGGGTAGAGCACCCGGCGCACGGCATGCTTCCAGTCCGCCACGATCGCCGATGCTACGCCGCGTGGCCCGCCGCGGGGGCCAGCGAACGGCGGCCCGTGTCGTCGGCGGGGTGCAGTAGTTTGGAGCCTGTGACCGAGCGCCGCACCGCCTCCGACTCGGTGCCGGACAAGGTCGCCGCCACGGTGGACCGCAAGCTCGAGCGGGCGACCGAGGTGGTCGCGGACAAGATCGCCGAGGTCAAGCCGAAGCTGCGGGGCTGGTTCCACGCCGGCGCCGTCCCGGTCGCGCTGGCCGCCTTCATCGTGCTGATCGTGCTCTCCCCCACGACCGAGACCCGCGTCGGCGCGATCGTGTACGCCGGCAGCGCGCTGCTGCTGTTCACGGTCTCCGGCGTGTACCACCGCGGCACGTGGTCGCCGCGGATGTGGGCGCTGCTGCGCCGGATGGACCACGCGAGCATCTACGTCCTGATCGCCGGCTCCTACACGCCCTTCGCGATCCTGTTCCTGCACGGCGCGGCCCGCACCACGCTGCTGCTGATCGTGTGGATCTGTGCCGTCGGGGGCGTGTTCTTCCGGGTCTTCTGGACCGACGCGCCGCGCTGGCTCTCGACGCCGCTCTACGTCGCGCTCGGCTGGGCGGCGATCTTCTTCATCCCCGACTTCGTCGACGGGGCGCGGCCCTTCGGCAGCGGGATCGCGGTGGCCGTGCTCGTCCTCGTCGCCTCCGGCGGCGTGCTCTACACCGTGGGCGGCGTCGTCTACGGCCTGAAGCGTCCCGACCCGTGGCCGCGCTGGTTCGGTTTCCACGAGATCTTCCACGCCTTCACGATCGCCGCGTTCGTGTGCCACTACGTCGCCGTGTCGCTGGCGACCTACGACCTACGCTGAGCCGCATGGGCACCCCGGGCGCGGAGCTGACGCACGGCACCTGCGACCCGGCGTTCGCCCCGCTGCGGGCGCTGCTGGAGGCCAACCTCGCCGAGGGCACCGATGTCGGCGCGTCGGTGGCGGTGGTGCGCGACGGTGAGCTGGTGGTCGACCTGTGGGGCGGGCAGGCGCGGCCGGGCCACCCCTGGGAGGCGGACACGATCGTCCAGGTCTGGTCGGTCACCAAGGTGATGGCCGCGCTCACGGTGCTGGTGCTCGCCGACCGCGGCGCGATCGACCTCGACGCGCCGGTGGCCTCCTACTGGACCGGGTTCGCCCGCGACGACGTCCTGGTGCGGCACCTGCTCGCGCACACCTCCGGCTACGCCGGCTGGACCGACCGGCTCGATGTCGACGGCCTGCTCGACCTGGAGCGCTCCGAGGCGATGCTCGCCGCCCAGGAGCCGTGGTGGGAACCAGGCACCGCGTCCGGCTACCACATGGTCGGCTACGGCCACCTCCTCGACGGCCTGGTCCGCGGCGCCACGGGCTCACCGCTGTCCGAGTGCTTCCGGACGCTGGTCGCCGAGCCGTTGGGGGCCGACTTCCACCTCGGCGTCCCGGACGCCGCGCTCGAGCGCTGCGCCGACCTGATCCCGCCGACCTCGAGCGGGATCAACCCCAAGGCGCTGCCCCCGGGCAACTTCCTGCTGCCCACGGTCACCAACCCGCTGCTCGACGTGACCGGCCTGTGCAACAGCTCCCGCTGGCGGCAGGTCTCCGTCGCGGGCGCCAACGGGCACGGGAACGCCCGCGCGATGGCGCTCGCCCAGTCGGTCGTCTCGCACGGCGGCGAGGTCCGGGGCGTCCGGTTGCTCTCACCGGCGACCGTCGACCGGATCTTCGAGGTGCAGGCCGAGGGCACCGACCTGGTGCTGCTGGTGCCCGTCCGGTTCGGCATCGGCTACGCGCTGCCCGAGCCGGCGCCGGCGCCCGCCGTACCGCAGGGACGGGTGTGCTGGTGGACCGGCTACGGCGGCTCCATCGTGGTCAACGACCTCGACCGGCGTACGACGGTCGCGTACGCGATGAACCGGATGGAGCCGCACTACACCAGCTCCCCGCGCTCCGACGCCTACCTGCGCACCGCCTTCGGGTGCCTGGAGGGCGCCTGACCGCCCGGGCGCCTCAGCGTCCGCGCAGCAGCGCCATCAGCTCGGCCACCTCGGTGACCGGCCGGTCGCAGACCATGCCGCGGCACACGTAGGCCGCCGCGCGCCCGTCGACAAGGGCACGACCCTCGAGCAAGGGGATGGCGGGCTCGACCTGGTCGGGGCGGACGACGAGCGTGACCGCGCCGATCGCGCGCCGCGCTGCCCGGGCGAGCGGGTCCGCCTCGCCGGCCGGGCTCACCACGACGATCTCGACCGGCCCGTCGAGCATCTCCTCGGCGGCCGTCAAGGACCAGCCCGCGAACCGGGGGGCCCGCTCGGCGAGCTGCCGAACGGTGGCCAGCGCCTGCTCCGCCGCCTCCCGGTGCCGGGCCGAGCCGGTGATCGCGGCGTACCGGGCCAGCGCGTGGACCATCGCCGACAAGCCGCTCGGGCTGGCGTTGTCGGAGGGGTCGCGCGGCCGGGAGACCAGCTGCTCGGCGTCGTCGGCGGTGTCGAAGAAGCCACCGTCGGGAGCGCGGAAGTGCGTGAGCGCGACCTCGAGCAGCTCGGTGGCCCGGTTGAGGTGCGCGATGGCGGCTGTGGCCTCGAGCAGCGCGAGCTCGGCGTCGGCCAGGCAGGCGTAGTCCTCCAGGACGCCGGCTGGCGCGCCGACCACCCCGTCGCGGGACGCTCGACGGAGGCGGCCGTTGACCACGTGCAGCCGCTCGAGGGTGTCGGCGGCGGTGCCCGCCGCCTCGATCCAGCGGGGCTCGCCGAGCACGAGACCCGCGCGCACCAGGCCTGAGATCATCAGCGCGTTCCACGCGGTGACGACCTTGTCGTCGCGTGCGGGACGCGTGCGGCTCCCCCGCGCCTCGAGCAACCGCTGCCAGACCGAGAGCCAGCGCTCCAGCTCAGCCGGCTCCGGGTCCTGCCGACGCTGCAGCGTCGAGGCACCGAGCTCGAAGGTGCCCGCCTCCGTCACGGCGAGCAGCTCGGCGGCCCACCGGCCGTCCTCCTCGCCGAGCACGTCGACGAGCTGCGCAGGCGTCCACACGTAGTAGGTGCCCTCGGCACCGTCGGAGTCGGCGTCCAGGGACGACGCGAAGGCGATCCGGGGTGCCTGCGGCCGCCGCACGCCCAGCTCCTCGAGGACGAAGGTCGCGGTCTCCCGCACGACCCGGGCGGCCAGCTCGTCCTGGGTGGCGGCGTACCAGTCGGCGTAGACGCCGAGCAGCTGGGCGTTGTCGTAGAGCATCTTCTCGAAGTGCGGCGCCACCCAGTCGCCGTCGACGGAGTACCGCGCGAAGCCGCCGCCGAGCTGGTCGTAGAGCCCGCCGCGGGCCATCGCCGTGCAGGTGCTGGTGACCATGTCGAGGGCGAGTGCCGATCCGGTGCGGGCATGGTGGCGCAGCAGGAAGGCCAGCACCATGCTCGGCGGGAACTTGGGCGCGCCGCCGAACCCGCCGCGGGCGGCGTCGTGCTCCTGCGCGAGGACCTGCACGGCGGCGGCGAGCACGTCGGCGTCCACGACTCCGGCAGCGAGCTGCGCCTCGCGGTTGAGGTGCGCGCGGATGCTCGCAGCGCTGGTGGCGACCTCGTCGCGGCGGTCACGCCACGCGTCGCTGAGTGCCTCCAGCAGCTGGCGGAAGCTGGGCTGGCCGTGCCGCGGCCGGTCGGGGAAGTAGGTGCCGGCGAAGAAGGGCACGCCGTCGTGGTCGAGCACGCACGTCATCGGCCAGCCGCCGTTGCCGGTCATCGCGACCGTCGCCTGCATGTAGACCGCGTCGACGTCCGGCCGCTCCTCCCGGTCGACCTTGACGCTGACGTAGTGGTCGTTGAGGTAGGCGGCGGTCGCCTCGTCCTCGAACGACTCGTGCGCCATCACGTGGCACCAGTGGCAGGCGGCATACCCGACGGACAGCAAAACTGGTGCATCACGACGTCTCGCTTCAGCGAATGCCTCGGGTCCCCACTCCCACCAATCCACGGGATTCTCCGCGTGTTGGAGCAGATACGGGCTCGTTGCCGAGGCGAGGCGGTTGGCCATTTTCTGTGACTCCTGACGAGTGACACGTGCATCACTTTTCCTTGAGTGATGCACGAGAGTGATGCACGAAACCAGCGTACGATGGCTTCTCCAGCGTAGGAGGTCTCGTGGCGACGCGTTCTCAGCCGAAGCTGCTCGCGCAGGGCAAGCCGCGAACACTCGGCGGCAGCACGCGCCCGTGGAGGGTGCGCCTCTACGCCCCCGGTGTGGGCACCAACAAGTACCAGGTGTATTTCAAGGCGCCGGCCGGCGAGGGTGAGCCGTGGAAGCGGGTGCTACGCCGCGCCGCCTCCGAGGAGGAGGCGCGCCGGATCTTCGCCCAGGCCGAGGCTGCGCTGGACACCGACAAGGAGACGCCCGCCGGCGCCGACGTCCGCGCCACGCGGACGATCCGGATGCTCGGCGACGAGTACCTCAACGACAGCATCGAGCGCGGGAAGCAACCGCGCACGATGGAGGGGCGCGTGTCCCGGCTCAACGCCCACATCCTGCCGACCATCGGCGACGTGCCGGTGACCAAGTGGCGCGTGGAGCACAGCCGCAAGGTGATGGAGAAGGGCAGCAAGACGCTCTTCTCCCAGCGCGGACGGGAGGACCTGCGCGGTCAGCTGGCGGCGATGCGGAAGCTGGCGTGGCGCTTGGGCTGGCTCGACCGAAGCATCGACCCACTCGATGGGCTGGAGATCGGGCGCACCAACGTGTTGCACGGAGCGACCGCGCAGTACGTCGACCCGCGCCTGCGCCCGGAGACCCGGCAGGTGAAGGCGATGGCCGCCGCGGCAGACAAGCTGTGCGGCCCCGACGGCACTGACCCCTTGATGACCCGCCTCCCGCTGTTCGGTACGAAGATCCGGGTCGCCGGCTTCGGCGGCCTCCGTCTCGGCGAGCAGAACGCACTCCGCGCGATCGACGTCTTCTTCGAGCACGGCTACGTCCACGTCAACGGCTCCTGGATCACGCCCCGCAAGGCACCTGGCTTCCGCGGCCCCGTGAAGAACCACGTCCTCCACGAGGTCCCACTCCCGAGATCGCTCATGCACGACGAGTTCCTGTCTCGGGTAAAGGAGTTGCTGGATCTGCCCCCGAAGGCATCCCTCCAGCAGGTCATCAACGCCCAGGAGGCGGAGCGCCAACGCCGCGCCTCACTCGCCGCCCGCGAGAAGGACCGGAGCCTCGCCTGGTGGAACTACTCGGTGCCACCCGAGGACGAGCTCTGGCTCTTCGTCGACACGGTGACTGGCCTGCCGGTGAAGCCGGAGATGCACAACGAGCGCTGGCACCGCGTCCGGGCGTGGGTGGAGGTGAACGACCCCGACAACGCCTGGCCGAAGACGATCGTCTACCGCAACCTCCGCCACCACGCCGCCACGAAGTGGTTCCACGACGAGCTTGGCGAGCCTTGGGAGGTCGTCGCGCAATACCTCGGCGACAAGCTCACCACCGTCCTCAACCACTACGTTCGGGCGGGCGAGGATGCCCTCCGCGGCTCGGTGAGCAAGCTAGAGGCGCTGTAACTGAGCCCAACTTCGGACTGCCGGGACGCAACGCCGATGCTCAAGGAGGCGAACGATCATGCCTTCGACGCCGACACCTTGTTGTCGCTCCTGGCGTCGATCACGACCACCGATGCCTCCTTGTCGAGCTTCAGCTCCTTGAGCACCTTGTCGACCCGCTCCTGATCGGCCGCCGTGTAACAGACGATGACCTTGATGGACTGCCGGGTCTTGTTGGCCTTCTCGTAGATCTCGACCTGCCTCTCCAGGTTCCGCTTGAGCGCCGTGTTGCTGGCCAACTTGAACTCGATCAGGGACTTGTCTCTCGCGCCGAAACTCACCTTGAAGTCCACCGGGCCTCTGCCGTTGTTCGGCTCCCTGTTGATGTCAAACTCCGTCCGCCACCACATCAACCCGAAGAAGAGTTGAACCTCCTCCTCACGCGAGAAGGGCGGACCCTTCCCCCTGTTGACGAGCCGGTAGCCATCGTTGTTCTCGACGTAGTCCTTGAAGATCAGGACACGCTCCATCGCCTCGTCGAAACTGTTGGTCGGCCTGGCGTAGAAGTCCGTCTTGGCTTCGAGATCGGCGATGGCCAGCCGCACCTGACTGTTGAGCACCTGATACGTGTCATCGACCTTCTGGACGCTTGTGGCGACAGCTTGGTCGCCGGTCTCCTCCTTGCGCTTGATGTAGTAGTCGATGAGCTCGGGATAGACCCGCACGGTCCTCGACACCGCCTCGGCGATCTCCTTGGCGGTCGGCTTCTCACTCAGCCGCGAGCGGAAGTAGTTGCTCACCTGCGCCCGAAGCTCTTCGTTAGGCAGCGCCTCCGGCAGGCTGCTGAACTTGCGGACCAGGTCAGCGTGGCAGATCCAGGTCTCGTCTCGCGTCAGGATGTCGCTCGGCGTCAGCAGCACGAAGTCCGAGCCGAGCCGCGGCAGCTCGTACCGCCGCGTCTCCCACGACTCCGTCGCATAGTTGAAGGCGGCACGGGGCACCGCGAAGGTATCCCGCTGACTTGCAGCCAGGTGCTTCTTCGCGAACGTCTGCGTGTACTCCAGCAAGTAGTCCTTGATGAGGTTGGTCGCGAAGTCGCTGATGTTGTCCCGTCCCACGCCGGGTCGGATCAGGGCCAGCTTCTCCAGGTGCGCGCTGGCAGTGATCTCTTCGTTCCCAAAGCCGCGCAGGATGTCCCCGAGCGACTCGTGAAGCAGGGATGCGAATCCCTGGCCAAGCCCGCTGCCGTTGTTGCCGAGCAGCGTGAAGCCCAGCCAGTTCTGCTTGACCTCCTTGAACCGGTACCACGCGCGGATGAGCGCCGGATCAAGACCTGGCGCGGCCTTGTCCCGCAAGAAGAAGAGGTACTTCAGGATCTGCTCGTGCAGCGCCTGGTACTCCGGCTTCTCGCTGTTGAAGAGCAGGAACGGATCGATGAACAGCGGCAGGTCCGACACCACGCTGATGTCGAAGGCACCGTAGGTATCGAGCTTCTCCGTGCTGACCTTGAAGTACTCCGAGAAGTACAGATCAGGCTGGGCGAGCTCCACTCGCCTCATCTCCTTCGCTGATGATGGCTGCGCCGGCCTTAGACGGTCTCCAGGTCGCCGGTCGCGAGCGAAACCGGCAGCAAAGGTATGACCGCTCGACGCTTTCCCGCGTCCTCGTTCTCTTGGACCGTCGGATCGCCGAGCGGCGTCCGGCTGGTCGCCGCGCGGAATAGCTCAAGCGGTGCACGACACTGAGCCGCAAGGACCGACTCGTCGATGCCTTCCGCGCCGAGCAGCTCCAACGCTTTCGGCAGCAGTGACGGCTGCTCAAGCACCTGCACCCGGCCGGGCTCGTGACGACGCCAACCCCGGCTCGACACTTGGATCATGGCGTTGCGGTACGAGACATCGCCGAGAATGCCCAAGTAGCGCGCCCTGAGCAGCAGTGCCTGCATGCTGACGCCCCACTGCTCCTTCAACTGCGCCAAGGTGTTCCAGCCTCCGCCGGCCATGCTGTGCGGGAGCAGCGGCGCCACCTCGCCCTCGGGCACCAGCAGCTCACGGGCGAAGGCGTGCGCCTGCGCCTCGACCACACGTCCACCGGGCTCGGCGTCGGTGTGCATGACGATGTGCCCGAGTTCGTGTGCGAGGTCGAAGCGCTGCCTGTAGTAGTCCCGCTTGAGCGGGTTCAAGACCACGACCGGACGCTTCTGGCTGTCAAAGGAATAGGCGTCGACCGACGACGTCTGCGGGGGGCTAAAGACCACCAACACACCGTGGTTCTCCATGAGGCGAACCAGATGCCCGACCGGACCATCAGGCATCCCCCACGCCTCCCGTACCACCCGCGCTGCATGGGCGGGTGCTTCATCGTCAGTGTCTTCACCGTCGACCGGGACGCGGGGAACGTCTACCTCGGGGAACTCAACGTGCGTTTCCATACCTGCCGTGATGTCCACCGCGAGCTGTCCGAACGCCACTGCCTGGTCCCGCGCCACTTGAGTGGTTGCCCGGAGCGACCGGAAGTGCGGCGGTCCCATCAGGTCAGCGACGCCATCACCAGAGACCGCGAAGAACGCCGGGTTAACCCCGAGCCGCATGGCGAGCTGCGCCACTGTCGTCGCACTCGGCCGCTTTCCACTCTCAAACCCGGCGATCGCGGTCGGGCTTTTGTCGAGCACCGCCGCGAGCTCACTCTTCTTCATACCGGCCAGCTGCCTCGCCAGCGTCAAGCGGGCACCGTCGAACAGCACTGCAGCGTCCGCTGCAGACATCGACCCGGTCATGACTGACCGTCAACCTTCTTCTCCCCGGTGCCCTTCTTACGCAGTTTCACCGGCGCATCGGGCACGTCGTCGGGAGCAGGCGGCGGCGACGCCACCGGCTTGCCCGCACCGCCTGACGGTGGCACCGAGTACAGGTCCTCATACCAGTGCCAGGCGTCACCGCCACCAACGTTGAGGCGAGAGCGTCCCAAGACCAACTGGCGCCGGCCCCGCACCGGATCGAGAGTATGCCCCACAACGAAGGTCGTCAGATCCAGCTCCTCCTCAACCTTCGCCGCGACATCGCCGCGGTCCTCTTCCGACAGCATGTCCAGCAGGCTCGGCCCTGGCTCCGGAGCCGGACGGCTGGCGACGACCTGCTTCGTCCAGCCCTTCTGCGACCACGGCAAGCTGTCGATCTTTCCCCACGGCGCCGAGGCGACCAGCAAGCGGAGATCGTCAAATCGCCAACCAGGACTCTGATTGAGGTCGGCGCGGGTGACCAGGCCCGCGGGAATCGAAGGCATAGTCTCGATCTCCCGCTCGAAGAGCTCTGCCCGAACAAGATCGAGTCCCGACGTTGCATCAGCGTCAGGGTCCAGGGCATACCGACCACAGGAGAAGACGCGGTCGAGCCGATCGCAGAACAGGGTGTGGCAGGTCAGGCCAAGCCAGGCTGCATCGTGTCCAGCCTCCTCCGAGTAGTCCGTGAGAGTGCGAGCGACTGCAGACGTGTACGCCCACTGATACCCGTCGATGACTCCCGCCGCGGACAGCCGCGCGATGATGTCGGTACGCTCCGTCATGGCAGGGACTATACGCGCTGCCAGTAGATGGCGCGTCAGACTGAACCAGTTTCGAGTGGGCGTGTCGCGGGCGAAACCTCGCTCTCGGCACCCGTCTCCACCCGCAACCACTCCCGCGGTGCCTTGGCCGCCGGGTGTCGTCCTCGTTGTACCGCAGCAGAGGACGACTCCAGAGACCTCGCAGATCACTCCATCGGCTTGACGTTGGCTTCGATGAAGGCGATCTCGTCGTCATCGAGGCCGTACTTGGCGTAGAGCTGCGCGTCGATCTCGGGGATCGATTTGGTCCAGTCAATGTCTGAACTGCGGTTGAAGTTCTGGGCGGGGACGTACTTCCACACCTTCGCTGGGTTGTCTGGTGTGATCTTCAGGACGCCGAGCATCGCTCGGGCGAACTTGGACTTGATGAACTTCAGGCATGCTTGCGCCTCGGCTTCGGTGGCGAAGGCGCCGATTGTCAAAAACGTCTGCGTGACCGCGACGCCTGGCTCAAGCACCGTCGGGTTGGTCAAGGCGACGCCAAAGAAGTCAGTTGTCGAACCTGACCCGTTGGCTTTAGGGACCGCAACCTTGTACTTGTCGAAGTTGTCAGGGCCGGCCACATAGTCGCTGCGAATCCAGCGGTAGGCACGTGCCCTGCCGTCGAGCCCCAGAACGCGCGAATACACATGGTCGTCCTGCGGCCGCTCCTTGGAGTACAGGAACGCGAGCTGGTCGAAGGTCCTTGTGTTGATCTTGAACTGTTCGCCGGCCGACATGAGTGCCAACGCTTGCGGATGGTCCTCGTGCATCTTCGCGGTGTAGCGGAACGAGCGAGAGCTCGTGATGCCAAGGGTCCCCAGCGGTTCGAAGTCAGCCTCGGTCACCTTGTGGAGGATCGAGTTGAGCTCGGGGTGCCCGGAGAAGGTGACGATGGGGCCGAGTTTGCGCTCCGAGTCACGGTAGGTGACGGCAATGCCGCCCTTGATCGTGTCCGTAAGGCTCGGAAACAGAGCGTTTGAGTCGGGCTCGAAGTGGGCCACCATCAGGTGCTCGTCCGCCAGCATCTTCTCGTTCCACGCCTTGGGCGTGTAGCCAGCGTTGAACAGGAATCGAGCCGGGGTGATGAGCACCGCCTTCTCTGCGACCTCATAGGCCGCATCCATAAACAAGTGGTAGATCGGCATGGCATGTGTTGCGGTTCCCCTTGCCTCCACTTGGTAGGGAGGGTTGCCGATGACGACATCGAACTTCTTGGTCATGTCAGCTGTCTCCCAGCATCTCGGCGAGAGTCTTGTCCCGTTCTTCGGACGTCATGCCGGCGAGGTTCCCGACCTGGAAGTGACCAGAATCCACGAGCCAGGCCCGGCGCTCCGGAACGCCGCCGCTGACGGCCTCCAGCGTGATGTCGTGCAGGATCGCGTTGTGGCTCATCTCGAACACCTGCTGCGTGAGGATGTGCCGCAGCCTCTCGTCCTGGTCAGGGATAGTGTCGGCCAGGCCCTTGTCGAGCCGGCGCACGATCTCCATCAGGAACAGGCCGGCCGTCGAGAATAGGTCGGCGAACGTTCTGTCGAGATCGGAAAAGATGCCCGGATTCTCAGCCTCCAGCGCGTCACACATCATCTGCACCACCGGCTTCGGCGTGAACACCAGCGAGGTCTTCTGCTGCGGAATGTAGGCAAAGATGTCCTCCGTCAGCGCCGGGTCGAAGTAGTCCGCAAGCTCCTCCTTCTTGTTGAGGAACTCCTGGATCGCCTGGTTGAACACCTCGTCGTCGAACAGTCCCGGGACGCGGATGACCTCGCCATTCTCGGGGTCAGTGACGTCCCGACCGTCGCGGAGCTTGCGGAAGTCCTCCTCGGTGATCCCCGTGATCTCGTGGAACACGTCATCCGGGGTGTAGTTGTCGAAGTTGGCGAGCGTGATGTCGCGGTCGCCATAGGCCATGAGGAACATCGGGATCGTCCGTGCGAACCCGCGCAGGTGGTCGCGGGCCGCATCCATCGTCTTGTCGACCTGCTTCTGGGCCTTCTTCGTCTCCTCACGCTTGACGACAGTCTCGGTGACGTTGTCGAGCGTGTCGTGGAAGATCGACAACACCTGTGCGTCGAGTTCGGCCTTCGCCTCGGCCTTCTTCGCCTCGACCGCCCGGAACTCGGCTTCGGTCGCCGCTTCCTTTGCTTCGGCTTCGATGTGGCTGAGCGCGATCTGATGGTCGACGTAAGCGCGCTCCACCTTGGCCTTCACCTGCGCCTCGGTGGCCTTCTCGTCGTTCTCGACCTGCTTGGCCGTCATGCCGTACTCCGCTGCGGCCTTGCTCCGTGTCTCGCGTGCCTTCTCCGTGACGATCGCGGCAACCTTCTTGGCCGCCTCGGCCGCCTTCGTCGTTGCCGGGTCCAGCGGCGGCACGTCCTCGTCGGAGTAGACCGGCTTGCCCAGCTCGGCGACCTTCGGGTTGATTACTGTGCCGACGTCGACCTGAACGTTTCCGTCTGCGTCCGTGGTCGGTGGCGGGACCGGGACCTCGACCGGCTTGCCCTTCTCGACCTTCTTCTCCTTGGCGACGGGGAGCTGGTTGAGGATGTCCTGGAAGTGCTCCACAGCCCGGAAGATGCCGGTCACGTTCGCGAACAGCAGGTTCGACAGGAAGCCCCGCCGAACGACCTCGCGGGCCTTGAACACTTGCGGGAACGTGAGCACTTGGGCGGCGTCGAGCTCGATCATGCGGCCCTCGGTATCTTCACCGAGGATGGGGAAGAAGTTGAGCAGCCGACGGATGTTCTCCCTGCGCTCACCCACGTCGACCGGCGAGTGCAGTGCAAGGTTGTTCGCGAACTCGTCAAAGATCGTCAGTGTGCGCTCGGGGGCGAAGTCGAAGATGTAGGCGTTCTTCTTCTGGAACACCTTGTCGCCACGTGTGAACGTGCACGGGTTCTGTGAACGGAACGCCGCCTGCATGTACAGCGCGGGCGAGGACAGGTTGGACAGCATGATGGCCGCCGTCCACTCGGGCACTGTGACACCCGTCGTGAGCTGACCTACCGACAACGTGATCGTCTTGCCACCGTCGGCTTCCGCCCTCGCGATGGCCGCGCGGACCTTGTCGAGCGATCTTCCGACAGTTACCGAGTCGTCGGCATCCTCGTCCAGGCCGTTCTCATCAGCGTGGGGTCGTCCGTCGCCGGCCGCGAGGATGACCGTGTACTCGCTGAAGACGGGGTGCTTCTTGAGCATCCGCTCTAGCGCCTTCGCGGAGGCGACCCGGTTGAGCAGCCAGAACGAGTGCCTGATCTCGTCGCGTAACTCCGGCGTGGAGAACGGGTACTTCTCCTGCGTCGTCAGCGCGTCCAGGAACCTTGCGACGTCAGATTCGTAGACAAAGTAGCCGTTGTCCTTGGTCGAGAAGAACTCCGCCAGGTCGAACGTGTAGTCGACGTTCTCTGCCTCGTCGTCGAGGGCGACCCCTTCGGCGAGCCGGTCAGTGACCATGCGGGAGAGCTGGTAGGTCAGGAGGTTGAGAGTCGGGAGCTGGACGTACGGGTTGTCCTCCGCCGCGTCGGTCCACTTCTCCTTGGCCGTCTGCTCGTTCTCATAGGTCCAGTTGAAGATCTGGTCCTCGCCGAAGCGTCCCGACGCCAACGCCTTGAACGGCGTGCCCGACAAGTGCAGCGTGTGCTCGCGCTTGATCTGGTTGAACGCCACGTCGGTCTTCGTCGTGTCGACGCCCTCGTGGGCCTCGTCGATGACGAGCAAGTCCCAGTCAGTGTCGGCGATGTGCTTGAGCTTGTCGAAAGAGCCGCCGAAGTACTGCGACCCCTTGAGGTCCTGGAGCGACACGAACTCGATGATGCGGGAATCCTGGTCGACGTGCTCGAGCGAGTACGCCTTCCACTGCTCGCGTGTCATTGGGCTGCGCTGAGCAAGCGAAGGCGAGTCGGACACGAACTGGTAGCTGGTCTGGTGGCCGACGAACCGCTGGTAGTCGTCGAACCAGGAGTTGGCGATCGCCGGGCGATTGGTGACAATCAGGGCGCGCTGGATGTCCATCTTCCGCATAAGGTCGTAAGTCGCCAGCGTCTTGCCGAATCGCGGCTTCGCGTTCCACAAGACCTCGCCGGACCCTTGCGACCCGAATGCTGTCATCGCCTGGCAGACCGCCTGCCGCTGCTCGGGGCGCAGCGTGTAGTCATCCTGCGGGCCAGCGAGGGGCGTGGTGAAGGACTTCGAGGCGAAGTCAAAGAAGTACTGCTGGCTGGTCTTTGGCGCGCCGGCGAACTTGTGCCACTCCGTCCGGTGAGGGGAGGCGTTCGGGTCGTACTCGCGCTGGATTCCCTGCTGCTTTAGGAAGGCGTGGAAGTCGCTGTCGCGGAAGGTCCCGCCGTCCTCGGTGATGAACGCTGCCCTATACGCCCAGACCTTGATCTTCGTGATGTTGAGCTGAGACGCCTGCTGGTTGATGCGCTTGTCAGCGGACTCCTGCTCGGTGTACCCGATCTTCTCCCAGCCGTCGTACTTGGGGATGTCGGGCGTCCTCCACGAGTAGATGTACGGGACGACCTCGCGGAACGTCTCGACGTTCGGGCTGCCCATCAGCGGATGGCCTCCTTGTGCACCTGGTCGATCGGGCATGGCACGTACGGGTTCTTTCGGCCGAGCTCGAGCAGCTCGAAGAGATCCCCTTGCGCATGCGGCTGTTTGCGGAGCGAGTCGAGTGTGAAGACCTCACGCTGCACCATCCCGACCTCGCCAGCCACGCGGTGCCACCACGAGAACGTGATGCGCTCGCGGCCGACCTCGGAGCCCTTCTCGTCGACCAGGTGACCGCTGAGTGTGTCGCCGCGGATGATGTTCGTCTCTACGAGGAAGGTCGCCGCCTGCATCAGGTCGGTGCTCGGGTCGCAGGGGACGCCGTGGCCTACATGGAAGCGCTCGAACTCTTCGAGCACGGCGTCGTGAGCGTCGGCGTGGTTGTCCTCGAGCAGCTCGATCCCGTAGATCGAAGCGAGCGCGAAGAGAGACTCAGTCCGCCAGGACTCTCGCGGAAAGTGAACCGTCAACGCTCGGAGCTTGCGGTGCAGGATGGCGACGAGGAAGTTGCCGTCCCCTGCTGCGGGCTCGAGGAACGTCTTGTCGACGAAGCCTGGACCGGCCTCCAGCTCGTCTCGCACCAAGTCGAGCATCCGGTCAATCATGTGCCGCGGCGTGAAGACCTCTCCATAGGCCTTGACCCGATCCCGCGACTTCACCAACAGCTCCTCGACGATCTCTCCGGCCACCGTCACGCTTCCAGCTCCGACTGCTCGTCGGCCGGGACCAAGTTCTGAAACTCCGTACGCACGTCACGCAGCCGTCGTCCATCGGCCACTGCCCAGAAGTACCATCCGTTCGTTGCTCGCTTGCGGAGCGAGTGCCCTGCGGCGGACGGCGACGTGTAGCGCTTCCCGTCCAGCTCGATCGCGCCGTCCGCGGCCAGGGTCGCCTCTTTGCCCTTGAAGTCACGGTGCGTCGCCACGAGCTTGTCGCCCGGAGCGAGCAGTCCTGCCCCGATCAGGTGCTTCAGCTCGACCCAGTCGCCCGCCTTGGTCTGGGGGTCGACGACCTTGCCGTGATGCCCGTCGGGGATCGGCCACACCCGGAGCAGTCGGTCGATCAGCTCGGCGGTGCGCTCGTCGATGAGCGACTCGACCCAGGGCTCCGACTCGGTCCGCTTGATGACGCGGCCCGTGAGGGTGATCGTGTTGTGGTCTTGCAGCGCTGACCGCTTGGCAGGCCAAGGTCCGTTCGAGACTTTCGAGTTCAACGACTTCGTCAGCAGAGTCAAGTTGCCGAGGCGATGCACTCGCCCTTGGCGCTCGTCGGCCTCCTCCGGTGTGCTGACCGGCCAGGTGTCCTTCCAGCTGCGCGGAAGGAGATGCTCGATCGGGTAGCCCTTTCGCTCGAGCTGTGGTTGCTTCGTCTCGGCGCGATAGTCGTCCTCGATAGCTTCGAGGAACATGCGTAGCCGCCCGCGCGGGAAACGCGAGTAGGCGGCCTCCGTCGTGAGGGTTCGGCGAATCTCCTCGTCACCTGGCCAGTAGGTGCTGGTGACGTTGAGGCGGGCGAAATGGCCATTGACTCGGTCGACGAGCTCGCTGCCCGGCGCAGTTGCATTGGCGGAGATGACGTCGGCAACGATGCGGCCGAGGTCGCTGCCCGACAACCGAAGAAGCTGACGTCGCACAACCCAACTTTCGGCGACTCGGATAATCTTGTCGATGGAGTCCTGAGCCAGATCGCGGCCGGGCTCATGCAACCAGATGAGCAGGGGCTTGAGGATCTCGATTCCTCCGGCCTGCATCCGGTAGACGGCCATCTCAGCGGCGTCGAGACTTCCGCCGGGCCGAGCGGCTGCTTCGGTCCAGGCTTCGTACTGTTGCGCCTGCTCCTTGATGACGGGCAGTAGGTCGGCCATCTTGTGGCCCGACTCCAATTCGACGTAGGACTTGAACCGGTTGAAGGTCGCTTGGGGACTCACCTCCTCACCGGTGCGTGCCACGAGCCACTGATTGAGGAAGAGCGAGCTGCGGCTGACGAAGTTGCGGCCCACGCTGACGTCCTTCATCCAGAACTTCGTCTCGAAGGGCCAGTCCTCCTTGTAGGCCCTCGCAGTGTCTCCCCCCTCGGCGTCGAGGCGCTGGAAGACGAAGTTGCGCACCAGATCCGCCGCTGTGAGGGGAGTGCCCCGCGCGTTCAGGGTCTCGAAAATCTCCTGGGAGTTTTCCGCTGCCTCCAACTCGATCGAGACCAGTTGGAGCCCGTCGAGGAGGACGTCCGTCAGTTCCTTCGCCTTCGTCGCGTATTCGTGGGACTCGACCACGCCCAACCACTGAGCGACCACGGTGGAGAAGTAACTGTGCGCCTCAGCGATTTGGGAGTCGCAGTGCTTCAGGTCCGCATGGTCCACGGGCGGCTCGGCAGTCATCACCTCATCGAACGCAGCCTGGTCCTTGTTTAGATGGCGGACCTTGAGCCTGCTTTCGCCATCCTCGATGTAGATCTCATCGTTGTGCGTGAGGCGTTCGAGCTGGCCCGCAAGCCGCTCGTGACCAGCGTAGGCAAGCAGAGCACTGGCGGCGTCGGCCAACAGTTGAAGGGTGGTCAGCCGCTGCTGCCCGTCGATCACGTTCCACGTCGTGAGGCGCTTGCTCTGGGACTCGTGGGACTGGAGCACAACAGCGCCAAGGAAGTGAGTGGCATTCAGGTGAGGTTCTGATATCCGGAGCTCAGCCACTCGGCGGATGTCCTTCCACAGCGGCTCCCACTGATCCGCCTCTTTCCACACGTAGGGACGCTGAAAGAGCGGGATCACGAAGTTCTGCGGCAGGTTGAACAACTGCAGCGGGGTCCGCTTGAAGGTCTCCACGACGCCATCCTGCCCGGAAGTTCCGACACCCGGGCGGCATACGGACCACACCGCCCATCATCAACCTGCCTTCCCGGCCCCTCCCCTCATCGACAGCCGCCCTCGCCGCTCACTCACGACCACCAACGGCTCCCGGATCCCTCTTCCCAATCGCCCGTCTCACCCTGCCTTCTGAGCGGCACGAATGCTACGCAGATAGGGATACCTGGCCCGGGTGAAAACCGGGGCTGACCTGCGGTTTCGTGGTTGTTGACGATTGTCGACGGAGGCGGATTCGAGTGCATGGCGGGATGAAGGTCTACCGCGGCGCAGCGGCAGCCGCTCGGCACTACGTCGAGGCCGACCGATCCCGCGCCGACGACTACTACCTCGCCGAAGGCAGCGGCGTCGCGATGCGGATGGTCGCGACCCCGGAGGGCATCGAGCATCGAGCCGACATGGACGGCGAGACCTACGAGCAGTGGGTCGCCGGATACGACGTCGAGACCGGCGCCGCCAAGGGACGGCTGCGGACCGACGACAAGGGCGTGCGGTTCGTCGAGGTGACGGTCAACGGGCCGAAAACCTGGTCGCTCGCCGCCGCGCTTCACCCCGAGATCGCCGAGGCGTACGACGACGCGCAGGTGGCCGCGGCGGAGGAGATCATCGGTTGGCTCGCCTCCCACGCGACGACGCGTGTCGGACCGCGAGGCCGGCAGGTTCAGGTCCCGGTGGAGCAGATCGAGGCGGCCGTCGTACGCCACTTCACGTCACGGGCCGGGGACCCCCACCGCCACCTGCACCTCCAGATCAATTCGCGGGTCTTCGCGGCTGGCCAGTGGCGAGGGCTGCACACCGTCGGGGTGCGCGACAGCCTGGAGGCGATCAACGGGATCGGTCACTCCGCGGTGATGACCCACTCGGGGTTCCGGACGGCGCTGGTGGAGCACGGCTACGACCTCGACCCCGAGACCGGCGAGATCACCCAGCTCGCCGGCTACACGGGAGCGTTCAGCTCCCGGTCGCGGCAGATCGAGGCGAACGTCGACCGCTACGAGGCCCAGTGGCGACGCGACCATCCCGGCGAGGAGCCCGGGCCGACGATCCGGCAGGGCTGGGACCGGCTGGCGTGGGCGGACGCGCGCCCCGACAAGGTCGTCCCGGTGTCGGGCGCCGATCTCCTCGACCGCTGGATCGAGGAGCTGCTCGAGCTCGGATTCCGGGCGCCCGTCCGCCGCGCCAGGCCGACCTCAACGCCGATTGGCTCGCTGGACCGCGACGCGATGGCGGATCGAGCCGTCGGCCGGCTCGGCGTGCGCCGGTCTGCCTGGAACGCTGCCGACATCCGCGGTGAGGTCGAGAAGCTGATCGCCGCTGCCGGCGTGGTTGCCCGGGGCGGCGTACGGCGTGAGCTCGCCGAGGACATCACGGCGCGCGCTGTCGCCACCTGCGTGCCGCTGCTGAACGGCGACGACGTGCCCGAGCACGTTCGGGCGCTGTCCTCACCGGAGGTCATCGCGGTCGAGGAGGACCTCGTCGCTCGCATGATCGGCGGCGGCGAGCGCGAGAGGCTCACGGTCATCGAGGGTGCCGCGGGCGCGGGCAAGACCCGGCGGCTCGCGGCCACGCGCGAACAGGTCGAGGCACGCGGCGGACGGATGATCGTGGTGACCCCGACCCGCAAGGCCGCGCAGGTGGCGGCGGGCGAGGTCAGCGCCGCGACGTACGCCGTCGCCAAGCTGCTGCACGAGCACGGCTTCCGATGGGACGACGAGGGCCACTGGCGCTCCACCGAGCCCTCCCGCTCCGCTCCTCCACTCGACCGCCGCACGCTGCTCGTAGTCGACGAGGCCGGCATGCTCGACCAGGACAGTGCGCGTGCCCTGCTCGCCCTCGCCAACGCGCGTGGCGCGTCCGTCGCACTCGTCGGGGATCGGCACCAGCTGCCTGCCGTCGGTCGCGGCGGCGTACTCGATCTCGCCGTGCGCTATGCGCCTGACCGTTGCGTCGAGTACGGCGGCGTCCACCGGTTCGCCGATCCGGTCTACGCCGAGCTGTCGCTTCGGATGCGTTCGGGTGAGCGGCCCGGTGAGGTCTTCGACTCGCTCGTGGAGCGCGGCGACGTCGTCATCCACCCCACTGACGTCGAGCGACTGGACCGGCTCGCCGTCAAGGCTGTGGGCGGCGAGCTGGTCGTGGCCGACACCCGTGAACAGGTGTCGCGCATCAACCTGCTCGCGCATCGTGTGCGCGTGGACGCCGGGCAGGCCGCCGATGCCATCGCCACTGCCTCCGGCGAGCGGGTCGGTGCCGGGGACACCATCGCCACGCGGCAGAACGACACCGCCCTCAACGTCGCCAACCGGGAGACCTGGAAGGTGATGTCCGCGGGCTCGGATGGACTCGTCGTGTCCGGCGAGTCCGGACATCGGGTGCTGCCGTCCTCCTATGTGCGCGAGCACGTCGAGCTCGCCTACGCCACCTCGGCGTACGGCGCCCAAGGCTCGACGGTCGACGTCAGCCACGTGCTGATCGGCGACCACACCGGCGCCGCCTCGGCGTACGTCGGGATGACGCGGGGTCGAGACCGCAACGTCGCCCACCTGGTCGCGGAGTCGGTCGAGGACGCGCGCCGTCAGTGGATCGAAGTGTTCGGCCGCGACCGCGCCGACCTGGGGCCCGCGCAGGCGCGCATCCTGGCCGGCGAGGCGATCGAGCGGTACGGGCCGAAGGCACCACGCCGTCGGCCGGCGCCACCCGTCGTGCGGCGCCCCTTCCCCGAACCGGTGTATCGCCCACCGTCACGTAGCGGCCCGGGCCTGAGTCTTTAACCGTCCGTGGATCTGGACTACGAAACGACTTCGTGCTTAGCCATTGAACGGGCTGCGCGAGCTAGACCGATGGTGAGACGGGACAGGCGACTTGACTCAGCTCCATTTGCTGCCCTAAGTTCTTACTTGAGCAACTTTGAGCATTTAGAGTCCGGCGGAAGAGGCCCTAATGGCAACCATCACCGTCGATCAGGCGACGTACGACGCCTTGCATCTCGCCGCACGACTGACCGGAATGACGCATAGCCAGGTGGTGGCGCGACTCGTCCAGCAAAGCAAGGCTGCCAGCGACGCCGGCCCAACAGAGGTGAACAACGACGACACGGTGCTCATATTCGCCGACTACGAGGGCCACAGGACGAGTGCTCGATTCAACAGGCTGACAACGCGCATCGATATCGCTGACGGGCCGCTCTCTGGCGAATCGTTCAAGTCACCTAGCAGCGCCGCTCGCGCGGTCGTCGCCCACTACAAGCCGGACGTTAACCCTCACCGCAATGGCTGGTCCTTCTGGATGCTCGCCGACGGCTCGGGAGCGTTCCTCCAGAGCATCCGCGAAGCATGAGGACGAAGGACTTGAACACCCATGGCACTCACGTCGCAACAGATCCTCCGCAAGCGCATCCTTCGGGTACTTCGTGACTTCGATAAGGGGAGCGCACCCCGCAAAGTGGTGCTCGCGGAACTGGACGGCCGCTTCGGCTCATCGTGGACACCTGAGGACCGCTCATCCCCCAAGAGCCGCCCGTTCGAACAAAATTGGATGAACAGAGCAAGTTATGAGCGCGCGAATATGGTCCGAGAAGGTCTGCTCACAGACGGGGCCAGCGGTCTCTGGACCCTGACCGAACTGGGCCGTCAAGTCGCAGAGCAAGCCTGACCTCGTTCGGGTTTGCCACCGCCCTCAGTCGGCCTCCGGGAGCCGCGGATCGAAGCGGGTACGCCGCTGCTTCCGCGGCCCGGGCGGTGATGGCGCAGGCGGATGGGGTGGGACCACGTCGTACCCACGCACCCGTGCCGTCGGGGCGGTCTCCGGATCCTTGTCGTAGATGAAGAACCGCAGCGTGTCCACGGCCATCGGTTCCGTGGCGAGCCCGATCGCGGGCTGCCACGCGTGGCGGACCGGATCAGGCAGGTCGAGCTCGTCCCACAGGTCGATCAGGAGGCCGCCGTCGATCCAGCGGATCATCTGTTGCGGCAGCGCGAACTGGACGAGCTGCTCGAAGGCGCCGCGGCGGCCGTCGCGGTCGCGCATGTTCCAGGTGCGCATCCCGGTATGCCGGATCTGATCGGGCATCTCCAGCATCGCGAAGCAGGTCGGCGGCTCGACCGCCCACAGCATGCTCGGAGCCCAGAACATCGGGATGCCCGGCGCCTCGTGCTCGACCCAGTCGATCCGGGCGCGCAGGGCCAGCTCGTGATCCGTCGACGCCAGGATCCGGGCGGCGACCTTGAGTGACGGCGACTTCAACCCGCGCTCGTACGCCGACAGGGTCGCCTGCGACGTACCCGAGGTCTGAGCGAGCTGGACCTGCGTCAGGCCCCTCGCCCGGCGCGCCGTCCTGAGCAGGAACGACCGGTCCACTGACCCACGATATGTCTGATCGAGCGTATTTGGTCCTCCGATTGGCGCGGCTCACGCACCTGACGATTGACCGCAACTCTCGCGGTCCTTCGCCAACCAGGAGGACCCATGCACAGCAACACGAACGACGTCCCGTTCCACGCTCGTCATGAGGACGAGCTGCTGACCCTCGACGACGTCGCCGAGATCCTGACGACCTCACCGAACACCGTCCGCTGGTGGCGGCAGATGGGAACCGGACCCGAGTTCTTCAAGATCGGCCGGCGGCTCTACACCACCGTCGGCGACCTGCGCGCCTGGATTCGCTCACAACGACTCGCATCCAAGCCAGAGCTCCGTCGGCCGAAGGCGGTGTGAGCGAGATGGACGACCCGCGCAACGTCTTCCTGTCTGCACACGACGTGCTCGCGCGCTACGGCTGGGGCAAGACGAACGGCTACCAGAACCTCAAGGACCGCTCGCTGGTGCCGGCGCCGGTCATGACCCATCCTGATCGCTGGCGCCTCGATCAGCTATTAGCGTCGGAGGAGAAGCGCATTTCGCTGGCCGCGGCCGCCCTGGAAGAGCTCGTGGCTCCGGCGCGAGAGGAGGTGAGCGTCAGTGACCTACTCCCGCAGCCCAAGCGACGGCGGCGGGCGGGGTGAGGTCAGGCGAGAGCGCATGCGCCGCTGAGACAACCAGTCCAGAGGCGCTCGAACGGAACTGTGGTGGACTAGCCAGAGCAGCGAAGAGACGAGCGCTGGGGGCCAGCATGGGAAGCCGTACAGGTGATTACCGACCCACCGATCCGGACGGAGACGGAGCCCTGTTCGATACCCCGAAACGCGCGGCCATGAATGCCAATCGCAGTCCGACCCGCGACGGTCGCACGTGCGACCAGTGCGGGCTCCCGAACCTTCCTCGCGGCTGGCATCACAACGAATGGGTCAAGTACGTCGACTTTCCGAACAGCACGTCGGAGGGCTACCGAGGCCTCGTCTTGTGCGGCCCCTGCTACGCCGAACACGTCGAAGAGGCAGAAGGTCCGGCTCGCGCTCTGGCGGTGCTCATGGAGCTGATTCGGCGCGACCAGGCTCGGGCGGCTCAAGCGCGCGTCGCGGGTATCAGTCAGGCTGTCAGGGGTCGAGATGGAGCATAAGACGCACTGGGGCATCGTCTTCTCGGACGTCGTATCCCGGGCGGTGCAGGCCTTGGATCAGTACAAACTCGTTTCGGGACAATGGCCACCGACCCAGAGATTCGAGGCCACGCTGACACTTTCAGTCGCCCAGACCGCGCTCAGCGCCGCGTGGGAGCTCCAAAGCGCCCTGAAGCAACAAGAAAGCGACCTCTCCCCTGACCTCGCCGAGCTTCGCGACCTGATCTTCCTCGAGGACACGACCTATCTCAGCCGCGATCAGGAGGACGCGACACTCTCTCTACATGAGCTCGGCGGAACCGAGGTGTTGGAGCATCTGCGAAATTCGCTGAGCCACCCGGTCCCGTGCAGCCCAGGCGGCGAACTTCCACTCACGGGATACCTCAGCGTGCCAGACGACGGAGGCCAGATCAGCCGGTTCATGTTCGTAGACTCACCGTGGGTCGACCTCCAGCAGGGCAGAAGGAACACAGGCAAAGCGGTCATCAAGTACCCCTACCGAATGCGCCTCGCAAAGAGCGACGACAAGGCGTC
The DNA here is from genome assembly GCA_051954195.1 of Marmoricola sp. Lineage (GTDB taxonomy): Bacteria > Actinomycetota > Actinomycetes > Propionibacteriales > Nocardioidaceae > Marmoricola. Next base: position 14,897 of record JBQCHZ010000058.1, on the reverse strand, counting down.
GAGGCAGCGCGGGGAGATCGAAAGAAGTCTCAAGAAATTCCAGCGTGACGGGGACCCACACGGTCGTCTGAACGTCCACGAAGCGGAGGGACACGTATTCGTCAGTCTGGACGCCGAGGGTCGGCCCTACATTCCGTTCATGCGGCTTTCCACCTCAGTCGACGACCTGGCCAAAATTTGCAGGCTCCTGGCCGAGAACTACGAGGGCTGGCTGAAGAGCCTTGAGCCCGCCACACTCGCGGATGCCCGTACGCGGCCGTTACACGTGGCCGGCCCCTCCACCTGACAGCACTGATCGATCGCAGCAGGAGCCTTGACGATTCTCGAGAGATCGGCCGCCCCTACGGGCGTTCCCGCCAGGTCGTTGAACGGCGGGCGACGTCGTAGATCGCCTCGATCTCGCGTTCTGTCATCCGTCTCGGCAGGCCCTGGGCGTACTGAGCGATCCGCCGACGCTGCACGATGACGACGGCGCCATCCTCCGGTTGCTTCTTGATCGTGAAGCCTTTGTGGGCACCCATCACTGCGATCACACCGAGCACGTTCACCGGGAACCCGGCCCGCTCGGATAGCAGGCGTCCAGCGCGCTTGGCCTCGTGGCGACTGTTGCGGACGTAGGGAACGCGCTGGCCGTTGACCATGAACGTATCGCCGCCGACCCAGATGCTGGTGTTCGGGTGGTTCTTGGCATTCACCGTCAGGACGCCGCCGGGACCGATGAGCACGTGATCGATGTCCGAGCCACGGTTGCCGACCTCGATCGAGTGCAGGACGCGCCACTCGGGACCGAGTTTGGCGAGCTGTGCGGCGACGGCCTGCTCTCCCGCAGCGCCGACCCGCCAGGCACGCTCCTCGGTCTTCACGTCGAGCACCTTGGCGAGGAAGTGCCGGACCTTGCCCTGCGCCTCACGCGCAGCGAGTGCCTGCTCGCGAACTGCGCTCCCGGCCTGGTGACCGCTGATGTCCTCCCAAGTCGGCGGCCCCGGCTCGGCAACCGCAGCAGCGACCGGTGCAGGCGTCTCCGCGGGAGTAGCGGGCTCGGTCTGCGTGGGCGCTTTGACGGCGAGATGATCGCCGATCGCCTTCTCGAGGAGAGGCAAGTTGCTCAAGTCGTCGGAGTGGTAGCGACCCGTCTTGAGATCGAGGTAGCCAAGCGCGGTCCCACCGGGCGTCTCGGCGTACAGACGCTCGTGGCCGTAGCGCGCCCACCGGCGCACGATCCAATCGGTCATGCGCCCCCTCCAAGTCGGAAATAGCGTCGCACTCGCTGGAGCGATGCGCTGCCGAATCCCGACATGTGCGGGCGGCGTGCGAGCAGCGAATGACCCGGCGGGCGCGAACGCCTTCTGCAGACGGTGTACGCGGCGCCGACACCAACTTGCCGCCGCGTACACCGCTGGTCCTCGTGGTGTCGGGAACCGATGGCGCCTGCCCGCCGAGCGGGCTGTTGCAACTGGCCACCAATCTCCGGAAGCCCTCGGTTCTGTCGGCATCCGATGCCAAAATGTCGGCGTGAGCGAGCAGACTCCCCCTGGGTGGTATCCGGACGGTCATGGCGTGACGCGGTATTGGGACGGGACCGCGTGGACGGAGCACAGCCAAGGCCCTGGCGCCGATGCCGCTTCGACGGCCGACAAGAAGGAAGGGGCGTTCGCCAGGCTTAAGAAGGCCTCCGCTGATCGGTCAGCCGAGAAGCGAGGAGCAAAGGAGGCAGAGGAGCGAAAGTGGGCCGAGGATGTAGCCGCGGCCGGAGCTCTCGTCACCAGCGGAACCTTCGGGCTGTCGACCGTCGAGATCTATGAGGGCGGCTACGTCCGGGTTGCGTCTGGCGAGCAGCCCGAGCGCCCGAGCGTCGCGAATGCGCGATCGCAGATGGCCGCGAATCTGCGCGGCGGTGGAATTCACAAGAAGACGCCGTACGAGAAGTTGAGGTCGATCACGTTCACGCCATCGGAGTCGGATAAGGCCTCACAAGGTGGCTCCGGTCTTGAGAATGCGATCGGCCCTGCCGTTGCGGGTCTCCTGAAAGGCACGAAGCATCTGATGAAGACGAGTGCACCCGGTTTGGCGGCTGCGGGGATCGCACACGTCGCAAGCCAGGGCTCTCGCACGTCGTACCTGACGATCACGACGGACCGTCAGATCTACACGGTCTCCAATCAGGTCCCGAACAGCGTGGGGCTCAAGACTGCCCAGAAGAGCCACGTCGACGTCGGGCTGGCGCTCGAAGCCGCGGGCAACGCCATTCTCGGCATCGACAGATCCTCAAGCGCTGATACCGGTGCAGCTGCCCTTCCGTCCGCGGTCCAACCCGAGGCAGTCGTTGCGGCTCAGGCATCCCCGGCGAGTCTGGCGGACCGACTCCGCGAACTCGCCGCGCTCCACCAGGAAGGGATCCTGTCGGACGAGGAGTTCGCCAACGCGAAGGCCAAGTTACTCGGCGGGCTTTGATCGGTCCGCACCCCGCCATTCGGTTTCGAATATTTCGAGTAGGGTGGCGGCATGGCAACCGTGGACCGGACCGCTCGCCTGCGGCAGTCGAAGACCTATCTTCCTGATCACGAGCGCGAGGAGTTGCTCCAGTTCGCGCAGGTGCTCAATGGAATCAATATCGCCGTCGGTCAGCCCGGCCAGGCCATGCTCGTGGGCCCAGATGGCAAGCAAGTGCCGATCCCGGCAGAGCTGTTTCAGGTGCTCGAGGAAGCGGCGAACGTGCTGGCACTCGGCGACGGCATCTCGATCCTGCCCTACTCCGCAAAGCTCACGACCCAAGAGGCCGCCGACTTCCTCGGCATGTCTCGCCCGACGTTCGTCAAGATCCTGCAGTCCGGAGCGATCCCCTTCGAGATGGCCGGGCGCCACCGCCGGGTGACGCTTCGCGACGTCGTCGATTACCAGGAGCGCGCCCAGAGCGAGCGGCGCGCGACTTTGAGTGAACTCGCCAAGGACTCCATCGAGCACTACAACAAGCTGCCGAAAGGCGTGCCTTCGCTGAAGCGACACCCTGACAACGAGGGCTGATGGCAACGTTCCCGGCGCTGTTCGACACGAACGTCCTCTTCGGGTTCCACCTCAACGACGTCATCCTCGGGATGGCCGAGCGCGGACTGTTCCGCCCGCTGTGGTCGGAGCGCATCCTCGAGGAACTGTCCAACAATTTGGCCGAGCACGGTATACCGGCGGCGAACGCCGAGAGGCGCATCGACGCGATGCGGCGCACCTTCCCAGACGCGACGGTCAGCGGCTTCGACGACCTGATCGGAACGATGACGAACGACCCAAAGGATCGCCACGTCCTGGCCGCGGGAATCCGCGCGAACTGCGAGGTACTGGTGACCTTCAACCTCAAGGACTTCCCCGACGCGAGCGTCTCTGCGTACGACATAGAGATCGTCCACCCGGACAAGTTCCTCCTCGACCAGCTCGACCTCTATCCAGGACCCACGGTCGGCGTGCTGCGGCAGCTGATCAACGACTACTCCAGCCCGACCTTGGAGATGGAAGACCTCCTCGTCCGCTTGGCCGACGCGGGCGTCCCCGAGTTCGCAAGCGCGGTCCGCCGATACCTCTGAGGACTCCCGAGTGATGCACGAGAGTGATGCACGACGCCCCGGAAACGCTGTTCAACGGCGATCTTCGCTGAACCGGTCCGAACCGCCACACCCCTTCTGACCTGCGGTTTCGTCAACGACCGCTAACAGCCGCCAACCGAGGAACCTCGTGGCACCAGTGGCAGGCCGAGTAGCCGACGGAGAGCAACACCGGCACGTCGCGCCGCCGCGCCTCCGCGAACGCCTCCGGCCCCCACTCCCACCAGTCCACGGGGTTGTCCGCGTGCTGGAGCAGGTAGGGCGACGTGGCGGAGCTCAGATGGTTCGGCACGCTCTCCACGCTAGTGGCCGACGCGAGTACACACCGGCCACGACGGGAGCGCTTGTCGGAGGCGCACGGCAGACTCCAGCCGTGCCATCACAACCCTCCGCCTCACTCCGGATCGCCAGCTGGAACTGCGCCGGAGCGTTCCGTCACAAGCTTCATCGGGCTCTCGCGATGGATGCGGACGTCTACGTCATCCAGGAGGCGGAGTCGGTCGAGCGATACGCCGCGGTCCTGCCTGAGGGCACGTCGACGGTGTACGCAGCCCGGCCCGGGCACCCCAAGGGGGTCCTCGTCTTCACCAGGCCTGGCTACGTCGTGGCGGCGCGACCCGAGGACCCCGAACCGCCGTACGCCCATGTCGTGCCGGTGACGGTGACGACTCCGGCGGCAGAATCGATCGACCTCTGGGCCGTGTGGACGCTGGCCGCCTCACCACGTGATGCGGCGTACGTCGGCCAGGCTCACCTGGCCCTCGATCATCTCGAACGCGACCTCAGACCCCGAACGGTGATGATCGGCGACTACAACTCCAACGCCGTCTGGGACGGTGAACGGCGGCGGAACCACAGCGTCCTCGTCGATCGCCTCGCCGAGCGCGGCCTCGCGTCCGCCTACCACCGGTCGACCGGCGAGGCGCAGGGCGAGGAGCGCACGCCGACCTTCTATCTGCACCGCAACGAGGCCAAGCCCTTCCACATCGACCACTGCTTCACCGACCTGGACGTGCTCGACGTCGCGGTCGGCACCTTCGCCGACTGGTCGGGTCTCAAGACGGCCGGCGGCGTCTCCGACCACGTCCCGCTCGTCGTCACGGTTGCTCTCCGTGACGGCTGCTGGGACTCTCCCGCTCAGCCTGGTACGTCCAGCGCAGGCGCGCCGTGACCGGATCAGCACAGAGGTCAGGAGATTCGGCACCGGGTGGCAGTCTCGGCCGCGGGGGGCGAGGGCCGCACCCACTAGCCTCGGGGGACGCCCGCTCGGGACCGACGACCGGACAGGGAACACCACCATGGCCGACGTGCTGCTCTACCACCACATCCAGGGACTGACCGACGGCGTGCGGTCCTTCGCCGACGCGCTGCGCACAGCGGGGCACACCGTGCACACGCCGGACCTGTTCGAGGGCCGCACCTTCGACAGCATCGAGGCGGGCTTCGCGTTCGCACGCGAGTGCGGCTCCGACACGATCGACGCACGCGGCATCGCCGCAGCCGAGCAGCTGGGCGCCGATCTCATCTACGCCGGCTTCTCCTTCGGCGTGACCTTCGCCCAGCGGCTCGCGCAGACCCGGCCCGGCGCACGAGGCGCGCTCCTGTTCTCCTCCTGCATCCCCGTCGCCGAGTACGGCACGGAGTGGCCCGCGGAGGTCCCGGTGCAGATCCACGGCAAGGAGGGCGACGAGTTCTTCGACGAGGACCTCCCGGCCGCCCGGGCCCTCGCCGAGGCGGCGCCGCGCGCCGAGCTGTTCCTCTACCCCGGCGAGGAGCACCTCTTCGCCGACTCCTCCCTCGAGGCGTACGACGCCGCTGCCGCCGCCCTGCTCCAGGAGCGCGTGCTCGGATTCCTCGCCTCCGTCTGAGCCTGCGTCTGAGCCCGCACCTGCACGTAGGCCTCACAGGCTCGGCACAACATCGGCACAGCGGTCACCCACCGGGCGGCGTCATCGTCGGGCACACGACACCGATCCCCGTGGAGGCACCACCATGAACGAGCACGACCAGCACGACGGTCAGCACGACGACCAGCACGTCCCGCCGGCCGTCGAGCCGCAGGTCCCGCCGACGCCCCCGAGCCAGGACGGGACGCCCACCGCGGAGACCGCGGCGGCCTCACCCGCCGCCACCGCCTCGTGGTGGGGCGACCGCAAGCGCCTCGCCGGCGCGGTCGCCGGTGTGGCGGTCGTCGCGGCCGTCGGTGTCGGAGGCGGCTACGCCCTCGGGCACAACGGCGGCAGCTCCGACGTGCAGGTCGCCGGGCGCTTCGGCAACCAGCTCCCGGGCGGCTTCCAGGGAGGGCCGCCCAACGCCGAAGGCGGCATGCAGGGCATGCAGGGCCAGGGCATGCAGGGTCAGGGCATGCAGGGACCGATGGGCGGCATGGACGGCGAGCAGCACGTCACCGGAACGCTGACCGCGGTGGGCGACGGCACCGTGACGGTGAAGACGACCAGCGGTACCCAGACCTACCAGGTCACCGCAGCGACGCAGATCCTCCAGGACGGCGCCACCGTCACGCTCACCGAGCTGAAGACCGGCTCCTCGGTGCTGGTGCACGTGCTGCCGAGCGGCTCCGGGGACGGGACAGCGGAGCGCGTGCTGGCGGGCACCTCAGCCACCGACGGCGGGTTCAGCCCCCAGGCCGGTCAGTCGCCGACCACGTCGTGACGGCTCAGATGGTGGTGCGACGCGGCTTCTTGGTCGACGGGTCGTAGCGGCCCTCGTCGGCCGAGCGCTGCGCCTTCTTCAGCTGCCGCGAGAGGCTCCAGCCGAGGAACGCCACGGCGAGGCCGAGCAGGATGAAGATGCCGAACGCGCCCCAGCCGGCCTTGACGTCGTTGGGCGCCGGCGTCTTGTCGACCCAGAAGGTCAACAGGAGGGCGAGGTGAGCGACCATGCCCCCATCCTCCCACGCAGGCGGGCGCCGGCACAGGTGACGTCGGGCTCACCCGGGTCCGCACTCAGACCAGGTCCGGACGCTCCCGGATGCCCGCGAAGAGGTCGTCCTCGGGCAGCTCGGTCTCGATCAGGGACCGGGCGAGCTCGTAGTCCTCGGTCGGCCACACCTTCTCCTGCAGCTCACGCGGCACCGCGAACCAGAACCCGTCGGGGTCGATCTGGGTGGCGTGGGCGAGCAGGGCCTGGTCGCGCACGCCGAAGTACGGCGCGCAGGGCACCTTGGTGGTGATCCGGGCGTCGTGCGCCGGGTCGGGCTTCCACTTCTCCAGCCGCTCGAGGTAGGGCGACTCCAGACCGTGCTCGAGCATCGCCTCGTGCAGCGCCACCGTGCGGGGGCGGTTGAAGCCGTGGTGGTAGTAGAGCTTGAGCGGCTGCCACGGCTGCCCCGCGTCGGGGAACCGGTCGGGGTCGCCGGCGGCGTCGAAGGCGGCCACGGTGACGTTGTGGCACTGGATGTGGTCCGGGTGCGGGTAGCCGCCCTTCTCGTCGTACGTCGTCACGACGTGCGGGCGGAACGAGCGCATCAGCCGGACCAGCGGCTCGGCGGCGACCTGGGGGTCGATCAGCCCGAAGCACCCCTCCGGCAGCGGCGGCTTCGGGTCGCCCTCGGGCCAGCCCGAGTCGACGAAGCCGAGCCAGTCCTGCCGCACGCCGAGGATGTCGCGCGCCCGCTCCATCTCCTGGCGGCGGATCTCGGTCATGTTGGCCAGCACGTCGGGCCGGTCCATCTTCGGGTTGAGGATCGAGCCGCGCTCACCGCCGGTGCAGGTCACCACGTGCACGTCGACGCCCTCGGCGACGTACTTCGCGGTGGTCGCCGCACCCTTGCTGGACTCGTCGTCGGGGTGCGCGTGCACGTGCATGAGGCGCAGCCGCGGAGCAGACATGGCCGCCATCCTAGGATCGTCCTCGATGGACACCGTGGACGAGGCGACCCGCACCCTGCTGCAGGACCGGTACGGCCGCGGCCGCCGGTCCCGCTGGCCGCTGCTGGCGGGCGCCGTGATCGCCGCCGCGGCGCTGGCCTGGCTGGTCTGGGCGATCGCGGCGCAGAGCAACGCGGACGTCACCTCGGGCCTGCAGTCCTCCAGCATCGGGGAGCACACCTCGACCGCCACCATCCAGGTGCGGATCTCGGGCACCGACGTCCACCCGACCTGCCTGCTGCGCGCCACCGCGGCCGACCACACCGTCGTCGGCGAGGTCCACTTCACGATCAGCGACCCGCCCTCGCGGTCCTTCGAGGTCACCCGCACCATCCGCACCGAGCGCCGGCCCACCGCGATCGAGTCCGTCGGGTGCACGGCGCCGGGGCAGTCGCGCCCGCGCTGACGCATTCACCGGCGGCTTTCGGGCACCGTTGTTAGACTCAGCCACTCACCCGTCCGGGGCCGAGCCGCATCGCGCGCTCCGCCGCCGGACGCGATTCTTTCCTGATCCACCGTGTGAGAGCACGGACAGCCGAGCACGACAGGAGTACGCCCATGACGCAGCACACCGAGACCGAGGCCGTCTGGCTGACCCAGGTCAAGTACGACGAGCTGCAGGCGGAGCTGGAGCAGCTGCGCGGGCCGGGGCGTGCGGCGGTCGTCCAGCGGGTCAGCGATGCGCGCGAGGAGGGCGACCTGAAGGAGAACGGCGGCTACCACGCCGCCCGCGAGGAGCTCGGCAAGATCGACGGCCGCATCGCCCAGCTGGCCCACATCCTCGAGCGCGCCCGCGTCGGGGAGACCCCGGCCGACGACGGCGTCGTCGAGCCCGGCATGAAGGTCACCTACCGCTTCGAGGGCGACGACGAGGAGGAGACCTTCCTCCTCGGCGCCCGCGAGATGGCCGGCGACGACATCGAGGTCTTCTCGCCGCAGTCGCCGCTCGGGTCCGCGATCCTCGGGCACTCCGTGGGCGACACCGTCGAGTACGAGGCGCCCAACGGCAAGCGGCTCAAGGTCGAGATCGTCGCCGCCGTGCCCTACACCGGCTGAGCGATACCGGCTGAGCGCGATCACAGCCGGTCACATCGGCTGGGACACCCGGTAGCCGCGTCCGCGCAGTCGGCTGATCACCGCCTCGGCGTGGTCGGCACCGCGCGTCTCCAGCTGCAGCGCCACCGCGACCTCGTCGAGGTCCAGGGCGCTCGAGAGCCGCTCGTGGACGACCTCCAGGACGTTCGCGCCGCCCTCCGCGAGCTCGCCGAGCAGCTGCGCCAGCCCGCCGGGACGGTCCGGGATCCGCACCCTCAGCTGCAGGTAGCGGCCGGCGGCGGACATGCCGTGGCGGATCAGCTTGCCGAGCAGCAGCGGGTCGACGTTGCCGCCGGAGAGCACCGCGACCGCCGGCAGGCCGAACCGGGTCGGGTGGTCGAGCAGCGCGGCGACCGCGACCGCACCGGCCGGCTCGACGACGACCTTGGCGCGCTCGAGGAGCAGCACCAGCGCCTGGCTGATCGACTCCTCGCTCACCGTGACGACCTCGTCGACACACGCCGCGATCGCCGCGAACGGCACGTCACCCGGCCGCCCCACCGCGATGCCGTCGGCCATGGTGCTCATCGCCGCCAGGGGCAGCGGCCGGCCCTCGGCCAGGGACGGCGGGTAGGCCGCGGCCCGCTCGGCCTGGACCCCGACCAGGTGGACGTCGGGTCGTAGCGCCTTGATCGCGGTGGCCATCCCCGCGATCAGCCCGCCCCCGCCCGTCGGCACCAGCACCGTGCGCACCTCCGGGACCTGCTCGAGCACCTCGAGGCCGCAGGTGCCCTGCCCGGCCACGATCGCGGGGTGGTCGAACGGGTGGATCAGCACGGCCCCGGTGCGCTCGGAGAACGCCAACGCCTCGACCAGCGCCTCGTCGATCGTCGCGCCGTGGAAGACCACCTCGGCGCCGTACCCCTTGGTGGCGTTGAGCTTGGGGATCGGCGCGCCCTCGGGCATGAACACGGTGGCGCGGATGCCGAGCATCTGGGCGGCCAGCGCCACCCCCTGGGCATGGTTGCCGGCCGAGGCCGCCACCACCCCCCGCTCCCGCTCCTCCGCCGTCAGGCTGCTCATCCGCACGAACGCGCCGCGGATCTTGAACGAGCCGGTGCGCTGCAGGTTCTCGCACTTGAGGTGGACCGGTCCGCCGGCCAGCGAGGACAACCATCGCGACTCCTCCATCGGGGTGCGGATCGCCACACCGTCGAGGAGGTCTGCTGCGGACACGATGTCGTCGAGGGTCACCCGAGGAATCGTCATGAGGGCAGCGTAGGGGTGGGAGGCCTCAGTCCTCCTCGAGGGACTCCACGCCCCCGGTGTCGATCGCGGCGGGGTCCCGGTCGGCGTCGGCCAGGGCAGGGTCCGGGCCGGGATCCTCGGCGGCCGCCTGCTCGGCGTCCTCGCCCACCCGCGTCTGCTCGGCGAGGTACTGCACGACGGAGTTCAGCGCAGCGGCCAGCGGCACGGCGACCAGCGCGCCGGCGATGCCCGCCACGACCACGCCCATCGCGATCGCGACGATGACCCCGAGCGGGTGCACCGAGACGAAGCGGCCCATCAGGAAGGGCTGGAGGATGTGCGCCTCGAGCTGCTGCACGGCGATGACGACACCGAGCATGATCAGCGCGACGATCGGACCCTTGGCCACCAGCGCGACCAGGACCGCGACGGTCCCCGACAGCGTCGCGCCGATCAGCGGCACGAACGCGCCGAGGAAGACCAGCACGCCGATCGCGCCGACGAACGGCAGCCCGAGGATGGCAGCGCCGATCATCGTGCCGATCGCGTCGGTCCCGGCGACCAGCACGGTGGCGCGGACGAACTGGGTGAGCGAGCGGAACGCCACCCGCCCCGACGCGTCCGCACGCAGCCGCGCCGTCCGCGGGAAGAGCCGGACCATCCACGCCCAGATCAGCCGGCCGTCGGCGAGGAAGAAGTAGGAGGAGAACAGCACGATGAAGAACGCCGCGACGACGTGGCCGACCGCCGTGCCCACCTCGGCGGCCTTGCCGGTGATGTCCTCGCCCTGCTTCTTGACCAGGTCCTGGGCGTTCTGGATGAAGTCGTTGATCTGGGAGTCCGAGGCGTGCAGCGGGCCGGTGCGCAGCCAGTCTCGGATCTGCTCGAGGCCGTTGACGACCTGCCCGGACAGGTCGTCGACCCCGGAGCTGACCTGCTGACCCACGAAGGTGAGCAGCAGCGCCACGACGGCGAGGGTGAGGATGACCATCGTGATCGAGGCGAGCTTGCGGGGCAGCCGGGCCCGTCGCTCGAGGAGGTCCACCACGGGCAGCAGCAGCGCCGCGAGGAACAGCGCCACCACCAGCGGCAGCACCACCAGCGCGAAGAAGCGCACGGCGTAGAGGATCATCAGCCCGGCGATCGTGATCACGATGAAGCGCCAGGCCCACGCGGCCGCGAGGTCGACCCCGTAGGGGACCTGGCCCGGGGCGAAGTTCGAGGGACCGGCGTCGATGCGCGGCTCCGCCGGCTGCCGGGCCGCGCGGATCTCGGCCCACTGCTGGGAGAGCCACTGCCGCACCCGCTCGTCGGACTCCCGCTGGGCGGTGGCACGCGCCGTGCGCTCTGCCTGCTCCCGGGCCTCCTCCCGGGCCTCCTCCCGGGCGACCTCGCGCGCCGCCTCCTCGACGGCGTCCTCCGAGCGTCGGCTCCGCCACCAGCTGCGCGGCGTGTGCCGCGATCCCCTCGCCACCTGCGTCAGGCTAGTGGCGGGGCACCAGGCTGCGGGCGAGCCGGGCCGCCGTGTCGGGCTCGTCCTCGGCGAGCAGGCCGATCGCGGCGAGCAGATGGTGCTCGTCGACGGCCAGGGCCGGTGAGCGCGGCTGCTGCCAGCCCTCGGCGCTGGTCCCGGTGGCCGCCGCGAGCACGGCCAGCGCCTCCGTGCCGGCGTGGTGACGCAGCACGCCGCCCGAGCCGACGAGCAGGTCCACCTCGCGCAGGTCCTTGCCGGACCGCTCCACCACCCGGCCCTCCGGCGAGACCACCACGCGCGCCCGCCCGACGTGGCGGCGGACGGCGAGGGTGATCGCGGCGGCGGCGAGCAGGCGGTCCTCGGCCGCCTCCTCCGGCGTGCCCGGCAGGAAGCCGGGATCGGCCCGGCGGACCTCGGCGGCCTCGAGCAGTGTCGCGGGCCCCAGGTCCGCGGCGACGGCACCGGCCGCCGTCGTCGGCGCGCTCCACCGCATCCCGAGGTCGCCCTCCACCGTGCGGGTCACCGGCGTCACCGCCACCACGTCGCGCCGGAGCTCGGCGGTCTCGGCGTCCAGCGGCACCACGGAGTGCACGTCGGTGGTGGCACCGCCGACGTCGACGACGGCGACGCCCCCACCGCCGACCTCGCCGGCGAGGACCTCGACGCCGGTCAGGACGAGGTCGGGGGTGGCGCCGCGCACCATCGCCGCGAACCGCTCGTCGCTGCTCAGCTGCTTGCCGCCGATGACGTGGGCCAGGAACATCTCGCGGATCGCCGCCCGGGCCGAGCCGGGGGCCAGCTCACCGATACGCGGCACCACGTTGTCGGCGGGTACGACGGGGAACCCCGCGCCGGTGAGCACCGCGGCGACGTCGTCGCGCGCGACCACGTTGCCCGCCACGACGACCGGCCCTCGCCAGCGCCCCGAGACCAGCTCGGCGGCGCCGGCGCGCAGCGGTGCCGCGTTTCCCCCGTCGGTGCCACCGGTCAGCAGCACCACGTCGGGCCGGGCATCGGCGGCGAGCCGGTCCCAGACTCCGGGCGGGTAGGGGTGGCTGAGCACACCGGCGACCAGTCCGCCGCTGGACAGCGCGACCCGCCGGCCGGCCTCGGCGGTGACCAGGTCCTCCTGGCCGACGACCGCGATGCGCAGACCGCCGCCCGCCGAGGAGCAGGCGAGCACCGGCGCAGCCGCCGCCCCCGGCACCTGCCGCGCCAGCGCCGCGAGGCACGCGTCGAACCCGTCGAGCAGGTCGGTGTCGATGGTGGTGCGGTGCTCGGCCGTGGCGAGCACGGCCGCGGCCTCCAGGTCGATCAGCAGCGCCTTGGTGAACGTCGACCCGTAGTCGACGCACACCGCCAGCCGGCTCACCGGCGGCGGCCGGTCACCCCAGCGCCCGGTCGAGGTCGGCGAGGAGGTCCTCGGCGGTCTCGATGCCGACGCTGAGCCGGACCAGGTCGGCCGGCACCTCCAGGTCGCTGCCGGCGACGCTCGCGTGGGTCATCCGTCCCGGGTGCTCGATCAGCGACTCCACGCCGCCGAGCGACTCCCCGAGCGTGAACACCTCCGCCCGCTCGCACACCTGCAGCGCCTGCTCCTCCCCGCCGCGGACACGGAAGGACACCATCCCGCCGTACCGGCGCATCTGTCGGGAGGCGACCTCGTGCCCGGGGTGGCTCTCGAGGCCGGGGTAGATCACCTCGGCGACCGCTTCGTGGCCGGTGAGGAACTCCACGACGCGCTCGGCGTTGTCGCAGTGCCGGTCCATCCGCACGGCGAGCGTCTTGAGGCCGCGCAGGGTCAGCCAGGAGTCGAAGGGCCCGGCGACGGCGCCCATGGAGTTCTGGTGGAAGCCGACGCGCTCGGCGACCTCGGCGTCGCGGACCACCAGGGCGCCGCCCACGACGTCGGAGTGACCGCCGCAGTACTTCGTCGTCGAGTGCACGACGACGTCGGCGCCGAGGGTCAGCGGCTGCTGGAGGTACGGCGAGGCGAAGGTGTTGTCGACCACGAGCAGCGCGCCCGCGTCGTGCGCCACCGCGGCGAGCTCCTCGATGTCGCCGATGGTGAGCAGCGGGTTGGTCGGCGTCTCGAGCCACACCAGCTTGGTGACGCCGGGACGGATCGCAGCGCGGACCGCCGGGGTGTCGGAGACCGCGGCGGGCGTGTGCTCCAGCCCCCAGACCTTGGCCACCTTGTCGAAGAGGCGGAACGTGCCGCCGTACGCGTCGTCGGGGATCACCACGTGGTCGCCGGGTCGGCACAGGCTGCGCAGCAACGTGTCCTCCGCCGCCAGGCCGCTGGCGAAGGCGAAGGCCCGCTCCCCCTCCTCCAGCGCGGCGAGGTTGCCCTCGAGCGCGGTGCGGGTGGGGTTCGCCGAGCGGCTGTACTCGTAGCCGCCGCGCAGGCCGCCCACGCCGTCCTGCTTGTAGGTGCTGGTGGCGTAGATGGGCGGGATCACCGCACCGGTGGTCGGGTCGGGCTCGTAGCCGGCGTGGATCGCACGCGTCTCGAAGCCGGTCTTGTCCCGGGAGTGGCTGGAGTGCTGCTGGGTCATGGCAGCGACCCTAGACCCGGCCGGGAACGATCCGGCGGCCGGCGCTGTTGGACCCCACGAGCCCCCGAGCACGAAGGAGTCGCGATGCTGTTCAACCGTCACAAGACCCAGCTGGTCGAGCCGGAGAACGCCCTGCCCGGCCACGACGACTACCCGTTCCCGCTGCCCGCGAAGCACACCGTGCTCGATGCTCCCGTCGTGACCGACGAGGTACCCGAGGGCCTGGAGGTGGCGGTGTTCGGCCTGGGCTGCTTCTGGGGCGCGGAGGAGATCTTCTGGCAGGTCCCGGGCGTCTGGTCGACCTCCGTCGGCTACGCCGGCGGGATCAGCCCGCACCCGACGTACGAGGAGGTCTGCACCGGCCGCACCGGGCACACCGAGGCCGTCCGGGTGGTCTACGACCCCACCAAGGTGGCGTACGCCGACCTGGTCAAGCAGTTCTTCGAGGTGCACGACCCCACCCAGGGCATGCGCCAGGGCAACGACGTCGGCACCCAGTACCGCTCGGCCATCTACTTCTCCACCCCCGAGCAGGAGCAGGTCGCCCGCGACCTGACCGCCCGCTACCAGGAGGAGCTGACCCGGCGCGGGATCGGCGACATCACCACCGAGATCAAGCCGGTGCCGCCCTACTACTACGCCGAGCCGGCTCACCAGCAGTACCTGGCCAAGAACCCCTTCGGCTACCGCTGCCACGCCAACACCGGCGTGAAGTTCCCTGCCTGACCCGCCTGACCGCAGCGGCGGGGCAGCGTTTCACCGGCTCGGCACCGGGCACGTCCCCAGGTGACGGCCTACGGTGGCCGTCCGGGCAGAGAGGGAGCCGGAGATGATCATCCTCGGTGTCATCCTGTTGATCCTCGGAGCGATCTTCAACATCTCGATCCTGTGGATCATCGGCATCATCCTCGTGGTCGTCGGAGCCATCCTGTGGGTCCTCGGATCCACCGGCCGCACCGTCGGTCCGCGCGCGCACTACTGGTGACCCCCGGCGCGACCACACGCGCCGCATCGGGACGAAGCAACGGCCGGCCACGACACACAAGGCGTGGCCGGCCGTCGTACGTCGAGGCGGTGGGCTCAGCGGTGCAACAGCGCCGGA
>JBQCHZ010000057.1:0-5289 GCA_051954195.1 Marmoricola sp. | reverse complement strand
GCGCTTGTGCGGGGGCGGCGACCCCGCCGCACCCCCCTCGCCCCCCGGGCCCGCCCGGCGCGCGCGCGTCGCCGCCCAAGACCGGGCCCGTGGCGACGCGCTCGCCGGGCGACTGCGGGCGCGCGGCATCGCCTGCGAGGTGGTGGCGACGGCGCAGAAGTTCGGCAAGCAGATCCGCTACGCCGAGCGCCGCGGCATCCCGTGGGTGCTGTTCGCCGGCGGCGACGGCACCGTCGAGGCCAAGGACATCCGTTCGGGGGAGCAGAGCCCGATCGACCCCGACACCTGGTCGCCCCCCGAGGCCGACCTGCGCCCGCGCATCGCGAGGCAGGACACCGCAAAGCCGTAGCGCCGGGAGCGGCCGGTTTGCCAGGCTCGCCCTTCCACCTCCTCAGACCACGACATCCCCAGCGAGAGGCAGCACCCGTGATCCGCACCCATGACGCCGGCACCCTCAGGCTCGAGCAGGCGGGTGAGACCGTGACGCTCGCCGGCTGGGTGGCACGCCGCCGCGATCACGGGGGCGTCGCCTTCATCGACCTGCGCGACGCGAGCGGCGTCGCCCAGGTGGTGATCCGTGACGAGTCGGTGGCCCACGGCCTGCGCAACGAGTACGTCGTCGCGGTGACCGGCGAGGTCGCCCGCCGTCCCGAGGGCAACACCAACGCCGGCATCCCCACCGGCGACATCGAGGTGATCGCCGAGCGCGTCGAGGTGCTCAACGAGGCGGCACCGCTGCCGTTCCCCATCGACGACCACGTCGAGGTCGGCGAGGAGGCACGCCTGCGCCACCGCTACCTCGACCTGCGGCGCCCGGCACCGGCCGCCGCCCTCCGCCTGCGCAGCAAGGTCAACAACGCCGCCCGCGACGTGCTGCTGCGCCGCGAGTTCGTGGAGATCGAGACCCCCACGCTGACGCGGTCCACGCCCGAGGGTGCGCGCGACTTCCTGGTCCCGGCCCGCCTGCGGCCCGGCAACTGGTACGCCCTGCCGCAGAGCCCGCAGCTGTTCAAGCAGCTGCTCATGGTCGCCGGCATGGAGCGCTACTTCCAGATCGCCCGGTGCTACCGCGACGAGGACTTCCGCGCCGACCGGCAGCCGGAGTTCACCCAGCTCGACATCGAGATGAGCTTCGTCGACCAGGACGACGTGATCGCGCTGGCCGAGGAGGTCCTGGTGGCGCTGTGGGCGCTGATCGGCCACGACATCACCACGCCCGTCCCGCGGATGACCTATGCCGAGGCGATGGCCCGCTTCGGCTCCGACAAGCCCGACCTGCGGATGGGCCAGGAGCTGGTCGAGTGCACCGCCTACTTCGCCGACACGCCGTTCCGCGTTTTCCAGGCGCCCTACGTCGGCGCCGTGGTGATGCCGGGCGGTGCGAACCAGCCGCGCAAGCAGCTCGACGCATGGCAGGAGTGGGCCAAGCAGCGCGGCGCCAAGGGGCTGGCCTACCTGCTCATCAAGGACGACGGCGAGATCACCGGGCCGGTGGCGAAGAACATCTCCGACGCCGAGCGCGAGGGCATCGCCGCCCACGTCGGCGCGCAGCCCGGCGACTGCGTCTTCTTCGCCGCGGGCCCGGCCAAGTCCAGCCGCGCGCTGCTGGGTGCGGCGCGCCTGGAGATCGGCCGCCGGTGCGGCCTGATCGACGAGGCCGCCTGGAGCTTCCTGTGGGTGGTGGACGCGCCGCTGTTCGAGCCCGCGGACGAGGCCACCGCCGCCGGCGACGTCGCCGTGGGGGAGGGCGCGTGGACCGCGGTGCACCACGCCTTCACCAGCCCCCAGGACCTGGAGTCCTTCGACCGCGAGCCGGCGAGCGCACTGGCCTGGGCCTACGACATCGTCTGCAACGGCAACGAGATCGGCGGCGGCTCGATCCGTATCCACCGCCGCGACGTGCAGGAGCGCGTCTTCGAGGTGATGGGCATCGGCGAGGCGCAGGCGCAGGAGAAGTTCGGCTTCCTGCTCGACGCCTTCGCCTACGGCGCTCCGCCGCACGGCGGCATCGCGTTCGGCTGGGACCGGATCGTCGCCCTGCTCTCGGGTGCGGAGTCGATCCGGGAGGTCATCGCGTTCCCCAAGAGCGGTGGCGGCTACGACCCGCTCACCGCCGCCCCTGCGCCGATCACCGCTGGTCAGCGCAAGGAAGCCGGTGTCGACGCGCTTCCCGCGGAGGACGTCCGGGCGCAGCAGTGATCCGTCGGACACTTCCCGCGTGTCGGGTCGTGTCCGGATCGTTACCGGTCGGTGATCGTCCGTGTGGCCTACGTCGCCTAGAGTCGCGGACGGCGCTCGGGGCGACGATCTCGTCCGGGCGGCGTGAGACACACGTCAGACCGACCATCTTCTCGACGAGGTGACCATGACAGCGGAGTCCCAGCTCGAGCGTGCAGGTACGACGACTCCCGAGGAGCCCGTCACCAGCACCGCGGTGGCCGGCCAGTCGCCGACGCAGCTGGCGATGGGACGGTTCCGCAAGGACAAGCCGTCGATGGTCGCGCTCGGCGTGGTGGTCTTCTACGTCCTGGCGGCGATCGCGGCACCGATCCTGGTCAAGACCGGCGTGCTCGACCCCTACACGCTGCACCAGAACCTGCTGGACCCGAACACCGTCCCCAAGGGCAGCTTCGGCGGTGCCAACGCCCACCACCCCCTCGGGCTGGAGCCCGGCACGGGACGCGACGCGCTGTCCCGCCTGTGGTACGGCATCACGTTCTCGTTGATGATCGCGCTCTCGGCGACGATCGTCTCCCTCACCGTCGGCACCGTGCTCGGCATCATCTCCGGGTTCACCGGCGGCTGGACGGACGCCACCATCGGGCGGTTCATCGACCTGACGCTGTCCTTCCCGCAGACGCTGATGCTGCTGGCCCTCTCCGCGACGGGCGTCGCGCTCTTCGCCAAGTTCCTGCCCGGCACCCAGGCCGACGCGTTGCCGAACGCCGTCTACGAGGTGCTCGTCCTGGGCATCTTCGGGTGGCCCCCGGTGGCGCGCCTGGTGCGCGGCCAGGTGCTGACGATCCGCGAGCGCGAGTTCATGGAGGCGGCCCGTCTCTTCGGCGCGTCGCGGCGCCGGCTGTACTTCAAGGAGATCCTGCCCAACATCTGGGCCCCGGTGCTGGTCTCCTTCACCCTCACGATGCCGGCCTACGTCTCCACCGAGGCGGCGCTGAGCTACCTCGGGGTCGGCATCCACCCGCCGACGCCGACGCTGGGCAACGTGCTCAAGGACTCCAGCAACTACGCGGTCGCGGACTTCGCCTACTTCCTGTTCCCGGCGTTGCTCATCGCGATCATCGTCGTCAGCTTCAACCTGCTCGGGGACGGCCTGCGCGACGCGCTCGACCCCAAGGGAGACCGGTGAGCCTGCCTGCTCGCAACGGCCCCGACCAAGCTTTTCGGCAGCACAGGAGCTGCCGGAATGTGCCGCCGCTCGACGGCGCGTCACACTGATGAGGAGAAGTAATGGCTAGCTATCGAAAGAAGGCGCTCGCGGTTGCGGCTGCAGCGTCGATGTCGGTCGCTCTCGCCGCCTGTGGGGGCAACAGCTCCGACAACGGCAACAACGGCGGCAGCGGCAGCAACGGCAATGGCACGGCGGCCGGCGGCAAGGGCGGCACGCTGACCTACTACATCCGGTCCGCGCTCGAGCACACCGACCCCCAGCGCACCTACGTCGGTCGCGACATCTCCAACTGGACCCGGACCGTCTACCGCCAGCTGGTCGCGTTCCCGGTCTCCACCGACCCGGCCGTGGCCAACAAGCCGGTCCCCGACCTGGCCACCGACACCGGCACCCCGTCGGACAACGCCAAGACCTGGAAGTTCACGGTCAAGGACGGCGTGAAGTGGCAGGACGGCTCGCCGATCACCTGTGAGGACTTCAAGTACGGCGCGTCGCGCACGTTCGCGACCGACGTCATCACCGGTGGCCCGAACTACATCCTGACCTACCTCGACGTGCCCACCGACCCCAAGACCGGTCTGCCGGCCTACAAGGGTCCGTACACGACGAAGAACAACGACGTCGCGGCCTTCAACAAGGCGATCACCTGCGACGGCAACACCATCACCTACCACTTCAAGAAGCCGTGGCCGGACTTCCCGCTCGCGGTGGCGGCGCTCCACATGATGGACCCGTACAAGAAGTCGATGGACCAGGGCGACAAGTCCAACTACCAGATCTTCTCCAACGGTCCCTACAAGCTCGAGGGCAGCTGGGACAAGGAGAAGGGCGGCACGCTGGTCCGCAACACCAACTACGACGCGAAGACCGACAACCCGGAGATCCGCAAGGCCCTGCCGGACAAGATCATCTTCGACATCGGCAAGACCAGCGAGACGATCACGCAGCTGCTCATCTCCGACAGCGGCCCGGCCAAGACGGGCGCCACCGGGCAGAGCATTCCGCCGACCTTCTACAGCCAGATCACCGGCAACGTCGCCAACCGCGCCGTCAACGTGAAGTCGCCGTTCGTGGACTACCTGGTGCCGAACTTCAAGACGATGACCAACCCGAAGGTGCGCCAGGCGCTCGCCATGGCGACCGACGCCCAGGGCTGGATCACCGCCGGCGGTGGCGAGAAGGCCTACAGCCCGGCGAAGTCGATCGTGAACCCGGCCGTCGTCGGCTACCAGCCGAACCCGGCCTTCAAGGACATCCCGCTCTCGGGTGACCCGGCCGGGGCGAAGAAGCTCCTGCAGTCGGCCGGCGTGAAGATGCCCTACCCGATCACCTTCACCTACCCCGCGACCGACACCAGCAACAAGCAGGCCGCGGCGCTGAAGCAGACCTGGGACAAGGCCGGCTTCAACACCACCCTCGACGGTGTCGCGGACCAGAACACCTACTACACCGACATCCAGAAGGCCGACCAGAAGGCCGACGTCATCTGGGCCGGTTGGGGTGCTGACTGGCCGTCGGCGATCACGGTCACCGCACCGCTGTTCGACAGCCGCCCGAACCTGACCCCGCAGAACAACGGTCAGGACTACGGCCGGTACAAGAGCGACGCCTTCAACAAGCTCGTCGACGAGGCACAGGGCGCTGCCAGCCTGGCCGACCAGACGAAGGCGCTGCAGCAGGCCGACATCGTCCTGGGCAAGGACACGGCCTACATCCCGCTCGAGATCACGAACTTCTACATGCTTCGTGGCTCCGGCATCACCGGCTACACCACCGACCCGGCGTCGGCGATGTACCCGGACCTGGGCTCGATCGGCGTCTCCCAGTGAGGCTCTGCGAGCTCTGAACCACACCGCCGGGGGGGGGGGGGCCCCCCCCCC
>JBQCHZ010000056.1:0-52757 GCA_051954195.1 Marmoricola sp. | reverse complement strand
ACATCTCCCCGCTCCGGAAGTCGACGTGCGTGAGCGCGAGCACGGCGACGTCGTCGTCGAGGGAGGCGGCCGGGTCGGCCGGGTCGCACCAGCGCAGCTCGACGCCGAGCAGGTCGGCGATGCCCGACACGACGTAGGCGTCGGTGGGGAACGTGCCCGGCTCGACGACGATCACCCGCCGCCCGGGGCGCATCCGCAGCGCGCCCACCATCGTCTTGAACAGCGTCACGCTCGTGGAGTCGCCCAGGTGCACATCGGTGGCGTCGACGCCCAGCAGGGGCGCCAGACGGCCCGCGATCCGGCGGGGGAGGCCCATCCAGTCCGCGGTGTTCCACGAGCCGATCAGGCCTGTGCCCCACTCCTGCGACACGACCTGCTGCATCCGCCGGGGCACCGTCGCCGGCAGCGCCCCGAGGGAGTTGCCGTCGAGGTAGATCACGCCCTCGGGCAGCAGGAACCGGTCGCGGGTGTGCCGCAGCGGCGAGCCCTCGTCGAGCGCCGCGGCGTCGGCCCGGGTGGGGGCCGGGGCGCGGCCCGTGCTCGGTGGAGGCGGTGGGGTGGAGGTCACGGAAGCTCCCGGAGCCGGTCGCGGGCACGCACCACCAGGGCGGTGAACGCCGGCTCGTCGACGTCGTGGTGATCGACCGGGGTCAGCGTCACCTGGGCGACGTACCGCCCGACGCGCGCGACGCCCATCCAGTAGCCCACCGTCGCCTCCTGGTCGTTGATCTGGACCGTCTCGCGCCACAGCGACCAGCTGGAGTCCTGGGGGCCGCGCATCGCCTCCGCGTGGTGGCGCACCGTGGTGCCGAGCTGCTTGTCGGCGCAGCGCGCCATCTTGTCGCGCACCTCGCCGATGAACGTGCGCGCCGCCCGGACCGAGGCGAAGCGGCCGTAGGTCTCGGTCAGCCCGAACCGGTCGGGGAGGTGTCCCTGGGGGACCAGGAACGTCCGGGAGCGGGCGCTGCGAGGGCGTTCGAAGCTGGTGTGGTCGCACGTCGTGGCGGCCAGGTTGGGTACCGCTCGGCCGGGCGCGGTGCCGACCCACGGCTGGCGGACCCCCGGCACCGCCGGCAGGTCCACGGCCGCGAGCATCCCCGGGACGTCGCCCCGCGGCGGCAGCGACGCCACGGCCCGGGCACCGGGCGCCGGGCAGCTCCCCGCGGCGCTGGCCGCGCAGAGGTGCTGCAGGGCCGCATCCGAGGCGGCGACCAGCGGGTCCACCGGGGGCGCCGAGCGCGTCGCGGACCCCAGCGCGGTCCTGGTGGTGAGCTGCCCGGAGCGTGCGACCACGACGGTCCATGTCCGCTGGCGGGGACCGAGGCGGACCTGCACGGCACGCGCCTGGTCGCCGAGCGCCCGCACCGTCCACGACCGGAGCAGCTGGCCACCGGCCGCGCTGCAGTCGGCGTACCAGTCCAGGGTCGTGCGATAGGCACGTGCCGCGGCGCGGGGCGTGGCCGAGACCTCGACGGTCTGCACGACCCGGGCCGGCGACCGGCCGGCGGCGCGGAGCGTGCGGACCCACGCCGCGACCCCGCGGTCGTCGGCGAAGCGGGCGCGCTGGCAGGGGGTGTGCAGCCCGTCGCCCGCGGTGTTGTCGCCGGTGTCGCTGACCTGCCAGCCGCGCTGATGGGGCAGGCCGGTCAGGTCGGCCGCGGTGAGCAGCATCGCAGCGGTCACCGGGTGCTCGACGGCGCGGGCACGCTCGGCCGCGCGGGCGCCGCCGCCCGGACCCAGGTCGCCCTCGGCGGTCACGAACCATCCGCCACCGAGCACCAGCGCGACGCCGAGGACGCACGCGCCGAGCTGCTGGGCCCGGTGCCGTCGACGCGCGCTGCGGCGCACGACGGTGACGCGGGGCAGCCCCGGTTTCGTGACCACCGGTGCCAGGGACTCGAGCCGCGCGCGGATCAGGGCGGAGTCGCAGTCCAGGGCGAGCGCCAGCGCTCCCGTGCCCTGCTGCAGGGCCTGCTCGATGACCGGCTGGGTCTGGCCGAGCTCGCGGCCGATGCCGGGCAGCGACAGCGCCGCCAGGTGCGCCAGCAGCACCGTGCGGCGCTGCAGGTCGGTGAGTGCGCTGAGCGCGTCGAGGACGGCGGTCTGCGCCGCGGTCAGGCCCTTCTCGCGGTGCCAGATCCGGGCGACGCTGCGCCGCTGCGCGATCGCCCACGCGCGCGGACGCACCCAGTCCTCGGGGTGCTCGAGCGGACCGACCTTGCGCCAGTGCTGCTGCGCGGCGACGAACGCGTCGCGGACCGCACCGCGGGAGGCGTCGAGGTCGCCGGTCAGTGCCAGGCACTGCAGCAGCAGCCGCCGACGGGAGCCGAGGTAGAAGGCGTCGAAGGCGGCCGGATCGGGTCGGGGACGACGGAGCGGGCGCATCAGGAGGTCGAGGTTACCCGCGTGGCATGCCCGCGAACGAACCCGCGGTGAGCGAGGATGCCCACGATGAGCAGCACCACGAGGACCCGTCCCGCGCCGCGTTCTCCGGCTGCGCAGCCCGCTCCGCGGCCGCTCGTCGTGGCGGGCGCGATCGCCGGCGCGACGAGCGTCGGCGTCGGCCTGCTGCTGTGCATGGCCGTCGCCCTGATCGGCTGGTTCCTCGCCGACGCGGGCGCCCATGGCGAGACCACCGACGCCCTGCGGGTCGGCGCGGACGCCTGGCTGCTCGGCATCGGCTCCGACCTCCACGTGGCCGGCATCCCGGTCGCGGTCAGCCCGCTGGGCCTGACCGGGCTGCTGCTGGTCGTCGCGTTCCGCACCGGCCGGTGGGCCGCCCGCGACGTCGTCGACGACGGATCGCTCGGGGTGGCCGTCGGGATGGTCGCGCTGGTCCACCTGGTGCTCGCCGTGGTGGTGGCGCTGCTCGCCACCGAGGGCGGCGCCGCCGCCAGCCTCCCCCGGGCGATCCTCGGAGCGGCCTGCCTCGGCGCGGTCGCCGGTGGGCTCGGGCTCGCTGCCGGCACCGGCCGGTTGCGCCGCACCTGGCAGGCCGTCCCCGGGCACGTCCGGGCGGTGCTCGTCGGTGCGGTCGCCGCGGTGGCCGCGGTGCTGGCCTGCGCCGCGGTGCTGGTGGCTGCGGCGCTCCTGGTCTCGTTCAACGACGCCGCGACCCAGTTCTCCGCGCTCGGGTTCGCCACCGGTGACGCCGTGATGCTCGTCGTGGTCACCGCCCTGCTCGCCCCGAACGCGGTGCTCTTCGGCGCCGCCTGGCTGACCGGCCCCGGCTTCGCCCTGGGCGTGGGGACGACCGTCACCGCGACGTCGGTCACCCTCGGCCCGCTGCCGGTGTTCCCGCTGCTCGCGGCCCTGCCCGGCCAGGGCAGCCAGCCCGGCTGGTCGGTGGCGCTGTTCGCGGTCCCGCCGGTGTGCGCCGCCGTCGCGGCCGGTGTGGCGCAGCACCGCTACGCCGTCACGGCGTGGGACTCCGCCGGGCTGCGTGCCTTCGCGGTCGGCGCCCTGGGTGCGGTGGTGCTCGTGGTCCTCGCCGCCGCCTCGGGCGGATCGCTGGGCACCGGACGGTTGACGGACATCGGCGTTCCCGTCGGTGCGCTGCTCGTGACCGCCGTGGGCGGGATGAGCACCGGCGCCCTGCTCGGCGGACTCGCCGTGACCGCGTGGCAGCGCCGCCGCGTAGCCTGACGCCCCGTGGCCACCCCCCAGCGCGCCCGACTCGTCGTCCTCGTCTCCGGCGCCGGCACCAACCTGCAGGCGCTGCTGGACGCGTGCGCCGACCCCGCCTACGGCGCCGAGGTGGTCGCCGTGGGCGCCGACCGCGACGGCATCGAGGGGCTGGCGCGGGCCGACCGGGCCGGTGTCGGCACGTTCGTCGAGCGGCTCACGGAGCATCCCTCCCGCACCGACTGGGACGAGGCGCTGACCGAGGCCGTCGCCAAGCACGACCCCGACCTGGTGGTGCTCGCCGGCTTCATGAAGCTGGTCGGGCCGGCGTTCCTCGGGCGCTTCGCGGGGCGGGTCGTCAACACCCACCCGGCCCTGTGCCCCGCCTTCCCGGGCACGAGCGGTCCCGCCGACGCCCTCGCCTACGGCGTGAAGGTCACCGGCGCGACGCTGTTCGTCGTGGACGCCGGCGTGGACACCGGACCGATCGTCGCGCAGACCGTCGTACCGGTGGAGGACGACGACGACGTCGAGACGCTCCACGAGCGGATCAAGGGGGCGGAGCGGCAGATGCTGGTCGATGCCGTGGGGCGCATCGCACGGGAGGGCATGCGGGTCGAGGGCCGCCGGATTCGGTTCGGGGGCTGATCCTCTCCTACAGTGGTGCCACACGACTGGCGCGGGTGGGAAACCACCGGGGAGTGAACAGCGAGCGCATCGACCGCCTGGGTGCCTCATCGATCTCGATGAGGAGTGCACCCATGACTGCTGACACCGCCGCCGACGGCCGGATCCCGATCCGCCGCGCCCTGGTCTCCGTCTACGACAAGGCGGGCCTGCCCGACCTGGTCGCCGCCCTGCACGACGCCGGGGTGGAGCTGGTCTCCACCGGTGGCTCGGCCAAGCTGATCGCCGACGCGGGCCTGCCGGTGACGAAGGTCGAGGACCTGACCGGCTTCCCCGAGTGCCTCGACGGCCGGGTCAAGACGCTGCACCCGAAGGTGCACGCCGGGATCCTCGCCGACCGCCGGCTGGAGTCGCACGTGCAGCAGCTCGAGGAGCTCGGTGTCGCCCCCTTCGACCTGGTCGTGTCCAACCTCTACCCCTTCACCCAGACGGTCGCGTCCGGGGCGTCGGTCGACGAGTGCGTCGAGCAGATCGACATCGGCGGCCCCTCGATGGTGCGCGCCGCTGCGAAGAACCACCCCAGCGTCGCGATCGTCACCTCGCCCGAGCGGTACGACGACGTGGTCGCCGCCGTCGGCGCCGGCGGGTTCACGCTCGAGCAGCGCAAGGCGCTCGCCGCGGAGGCCTTCGTGCACACCGCGTCCTACGACGTCGCGGTGGCCAGCTGGATGGGCAGCGTGCTGACCGACTCCTCCGACGGCTCCGGCTTCCCGGCGTGGATCGGCGCCACCTGGGACAAGAAGGCGATCCTGCGGTACGGCGAGAACGCCCATCAGGCGGCCGCGCTCTACGTCGACCCCTCGCGGAGCGACTCCCTGGCCGACGCCGAGCAGCTGCACGGCAAGGAGATGTCCTACAACAACTACCAGGACACCGACGCCGCGCTCCGTGCGGCGTACGACCACGGCGACCAGCCGACGGTGGCGATCATCAAGCACGCCAACCCCTGCGGCATCGCCGTGGGTGTCGACGTCGCCGAGGCCCACCGCAAGGCCCACGCGTGCGACCCGGTGTCCGCCTTCGGCGGCGTGATCGCCACCAACACCGCGGTGTCGGTGGCCATGGCCGAGCAGGTCGCCGAGGTGTTCACCGAGGTGATCGTCGCCCCCGCGTACGAGGACGGTGCGGTCGAGGTGTTGCAGGGCAAGAAGAACATCCGGATCCTGCGCACCGGCGGCCACGCCGGCGGCGGGACGGAGATCCGGCAGATCGACGGAGGCCTGCTCGTGCAGCACTCCGACCACTTCCAGGCCGAGGGCGACGACCCCGCAGCCTGGACGCTGGCCACCGGAGAGGCGGCCGACGAGCAGACCCTCGCCGACCTCGCGTTCGCGTGGCGCGCGGTGCGGGCGGTGAAGTCCAACGCGATCCTGCTCGCCAAGGACGGCGCCTCGGTCGGCGTCGGGATGGGGCAGGTCAACCGCGTCGACTCCTGCCGGCTCGCCGTCGAGCGGGCGGGGGAGCGGGCCGCCGGCTCGGTCGCCGCATCCGACGCCTTCTTCCCCTTCGAGGATGGCCCGCAGGTGCTCATCGACGCCGGGGTCACCGCGATCGTCCAGCCCGGCGGATCGGTGCGCGACAACCTCACGATCGAGGCCTGCAAGGCCGCCGGCGTGACGATGTACCTCACCGGCACCCGGCACTTCTTCCACTGAGCCCGTTCGTCCCCAGGAGCGCTCCATGACCGCACAGATCCTCGACGGCACCGCCACCGCGAAGGCCATCAAGGCCGAGCTCACCGAGCGGGTCGCCGCGCGCAAGGCGCGCGGCATCCACCCCGGACTCGGGACGGTGCTCGTCGGCGACGACCCCGGCTCCCGGTGGTACGTCAACGGCAAGCACAAGGACTGCGCGGAGGTCGGCATCGAGTCGATCCGCGTCGACCTGCCCGCCACGGCGTCCCAGGAGGAGGTGATGGAGGCGGTACGCCGGCTCAACGACGACCCGGCCTGCACCGGCTACATCGTCCAGTTGCCGCTCCCGAAGGGGATGGACGAGAACGCCGTGCTCGGCGCCATCGATCCCGAGAAGGACGCGGACGGCCTGCACCCGGAGAACCTCGGCTGGCTGGTGCTCGGCAAGCCGGCGCCGCTGCCGTGCACGCCGTTCGGGATCGTGGAGCTGCTGCGCCGTCACGGCGTGGAGATCAACGGGGCCGAGGTCGTGGTCGTGGGCCGGGGCGTGACGGTCGGCCGTCCGCTGGGGCTGCTGCTGACCCGCCGCTCCGAGAACGCGACCGTCACCCTGTGCCACACCGGCACACGGGAGCTCGCCGCGCACACGCGGATGGCCGACGTCGTCGTCGCCGCCGCCGGCGTGCCGGGGATCATTCGCGGCGACATGGTGAAGCCCGGTGCCGCGGTGCTCGACGTGGGCGTCTCGCGCGTCGACGGCAAGCTCGCCGGCGACGTCGCCGCCGACGTCTACGACGTCGCCGGCTGGGTCTCCCCGAACCCGGGCGGCGTCGGCCCCATGACGCGGGCGATGCTGCTGTCCAACATCGTGCTGCGCGCCGAGCAGACCGCCTGAGCGCACCCGCTGGTCGGTCGCTCGGCCGGTCGCGCGCAGTGGAGAACCCATTCCCCGGAGCGTGACGGTGGCCCGGCAGGCGTGCTCGCCTGCCGGGTCGGAGGTGTCAGGCTTGTGCGGGTGCTCAGATGAGGGTGCGGTACGTCGAGCCGTCGGGGCTGGTCCACTGGTAGTCGCCGTCAGGGAGCCGCTGGTAGCGCCACGCCGTGAAGGTCTTACATCGGTGATGCCTGCGACATAACGGAGCGAGGTTCGCCGGGGACGTCTGGCCCGGTGGCCCGCCTTCGTCCATCGGCACGTAGGGATCGACGTGATCCAGATC
Organism: Marmoricola sp.; assembly: GCA_051954195.1. Taxonomy (GTDB): domain Bacteria; phylum Actinomycetota; class Actinomycetes; order Propionibacteriales; family Nocardioidaceae; genus Marmoricola. The sequence continues at coordinate 45,595 of JBQCHZ010000056.1, read as the reverse complement.
GGACGTTCGCGCGTCGCGGTCGCAGCCGGGGAACGCGCAGTGCCGGTCCCGTTGGATCACCAGCTCCCGCATCCACGCCGGTGGGTCGTGGGCGTCGACGGCGTCGGTGCGGCCCATGTCCAGCACCGGCCGGATCCGCAGGTCGGTGTCCCCCAGCCACTGCGCCAACAGGTCGAGCGTCGCTGGTCCGAGCTTCTCGATGCGGCCGATCCGGTCCTCACCGGACAGGTGGGCGAGCAGGTCCTCGATGCGGACGTGCACGAACAGCGTTGCTGGGAGGGAGGAGCGCCGCTTCGCGGGACCGCGACCCTCGGCGTGGTCGATGGTGGCGAGGTCGAGCTCGCCGGTCATCAACGCATCAGCGATCACCCCGAGTGCTTTGGCGCGGCGGATGTCGAGGCTGGAGGTGTCGCCCTGCTCGGCAAGCCGGGCCGCCTGGGCTGCGACGAGGGCGTCGAACTTCAGCGCATCGGTCGGGGATAGCTGGCCTCGGATGGCGGCGGTGGCGACGTTGCTGGGGCGGCAGTTCTGCCCGGGCAGCTCGAGGTCGAGGTGGCGGGCGTCGCGGGCCTGCTCCTCGGCCTCCCGGAGCTTCTTCGGGTCCCACTTGGCGACCGCGTAGGCGAGTGCGGCGTCGATACGCCGTTGGGTGCATCGCCCGGCCAGGTGACCCACCTGCCCATCCACCCATGCGGCCGCCTCGACGGGGAGGGTGGAGCAGGCGTCCGCGATGCGCCGCGCGGTCCACGCCGGACACGCGCCCGTCTGCACGCGGTCCCACAGGGCGGGGTGGCGGTGGGCCAGGTTGAGGACGTCGGCGACCAGTCCCATCGCCGCGGTTGAGGAGATCCGTAGCCGGGTGGCGAGCTGCTCGACCGCGAACTCCGCCACCGCCGGCGTCCCCGCACCACCCAACCGGTCGAGACCGTCCTCGTCGTCGAGCAGGGAGTGGTCGATCGCCCACGACGCCGCATCCTCCGCGCCCGCCGGGTGCGCATGCGCCCACGCCAGCACCGCCCCCAGTTTGGCTGCGGCCTCCCGCCGCTCAGCAGCATCGGCCGCAGCGACAGCATCGAGCACCTCGACCGGAGACCCAGCGAGTGCCTCGAAGCGGTGTGCTGCCATATCCCGACACTAGGGGTCGCCACCGACACTCCGAGCCGGCCCGAAGGCGCTGTCCACAAGGGGTGTCGGCGTACCGGAGCTGCTGCTCCCGTGGCTCGCCGCTCCCGCTCCTTGCAGCTCGACCAAGGGGTCCTCGGGAGCTCCACCACCGCACGCCTCCACCACGGGCGCATCCGTGACAACCGCTCGAGAACCATGTCTGATCCTCATGCCTCTGTGCGCGCACCGGGTTGGCAGGATCGGGGAATGATCCGCTTTCCTGCTCCGCTCCGACCCGGCGACACCATCGCGGTCACTGCGCCTTCTGCGGGGGCCGAGGGCGCAGGCGCCGAACGCGTCGCCTTCTGTGTCGAGTGGCTGCGCGACCAGGGCTACGTCGTCGTGGTCGGCGACTGCATGGACGGGTCGGGCGTCACGTCGGCTCCGGCCGAGCGACGGGCCGCCGAGCTCACGGAGATGCTCTGCGACCCGGGCGTCCGCTGCGTGCTGCCTCCCTGGGGTGGCGAGACGGCGATCGATCTCGTCGATCTGCTGGACTGGGCGAGGTTGGCGGCCGCCGAGCCGACGTGGCTGGTGGGCTACTCGGACCTGTCGACGATCCTCCTGCCGGTGACGACCCGCCTCGGGTGGGCCACCCTGCACGGCGACAACCTCGTCGACACGCCGTACGCGGTGCCGGACGGTCTCCTGTCGTGGATGACTCTCGCATCGGGCCTCGGTCCTCACGTGCAGCGCGCGTCGGGGCTGGTCGCCGAGTCGTGGCCGTTCGAGGACGACCCGACGGCAGTGCGCTGGCGGGAGATCGGGAAGGGCCGGTGGGGACTCCACGGAGCCGACTCCCTCGACGTCAGCGGGCGACTCATCGGCGGATGCATCGAGACCGTCGCCAACCTCGCCGGTACGCCGTACGGCGACGTCGCGGCGTTCGGCGAGGAGCACGCGGACGAAGGACTGATCGTCTACCTCGAGGCCGCCGAGGACAGCGCCCTGAGCATCTGCCGCAACCTCCACGCCCTCCGCCTGGCCGGTTGGTTCGAGCACGCCCAGGCGATCCTGGTCGGCCGCACCCGCGCTCCCGACACCGCCGGCATGACCCAGGATGAGGCGGTGCTCGACGCCTTGGGGCGTCTCGGCCTGCCGATCGTCCTCGACCTGGAGATCGGTCACGTCGCGCCCCACCTGCCCCTGGTGAACGGAGCGCTGGCCACCGTGGCCGTGGACGGCCGCGGTGGCGAGATCGTCCAGGAGCTGCGCTAGGGACGGGTCCTGGGTCTCGACTGCGCCCGACCGGCCGGCGGCACGGGCCCGACAAGGCCGACGCGCCGGGCCGTGCGGGGCGACGCGCGGGCGGAGGTGGCAGGCTAGGGCGCGTGTCCGAGCCGCCCGTCGAGCCCCCGCCGCGGCCGCTCACCGGGCCGGCGGTCGGTCCGGTGCCCGGCGTACCGGGACCGGCGCCCGAGCCGCCGGCGAAGCGGAAGCCGTCGACACTCGGGGGAGCGGTCTACCTGCTGGTGGTGGGCCTGTGCGCCGCCGGCCTCCTCGTGGTGGCGTTCGGGCCGTGGCGGCGGGGCATCACCCTGATCGGCTCCGCCCTGCTCCTGGCCGCCCTCTTCCGGGTGACGCTCAGCGAGCGCAGCTCGGGCATGCTGCGGGTCCGGGGGCGCTGGTTCGACACGGCCGCGCTGGTCGGCGTCGGTGTGGTGCTGATCGTGCTCGCAGCCAACATCCCCAACCAGCCCGCCTGAGCCGCTCAGCCGGCGAGGGCGTTCCAGCCGTCGTAGTCCTCGACGGCGATGCCGGCGTAGCCCTTGACGGCCGCCTCGGTGCTGTTGGCGGTGTTCAAGGCGGTGGCCAGCGTGGTCTTGGTGGTGCCGTAGAAGGTCTGCTTGGTCGAGGTGGCGTCGCTGCCGAGGTAGTTGGTCTCGGCCCCCAGCCGGCTGCGCTTGCCCATCGCCGCCGCGGTGGCGAGCTCGTGGGCCCCGATGTCGGTGATGCTGTCCGCACCGGTCACGGCCTTGCGGTAGCTCATGATCGTGTAGCCGTCCGTGCGGGCCAGGACGGCGGCGTCGAGCGGCTGGCCGGCGTCGGTGCTGATCGTCCACAGCCAGAAGGACACGTCCGCCTCGAGCGGGAGCGTCGTGTCGGCGCGGAGCTGGTCGAGCACGGCGAGGTAGTCGCGGACCGCCTGCGGCTGCGAGCTGGTGCCCCACCGCGCGTCCTGCCACGGCTCGAGGTCCACGTGGGAGCCGGCGAACAGCCCCGTGGACAGCGCCGCGTGCTGCCAGGCGACCGCCTGGTCGGGGTGGCCCAGCCAGGCGACGTCGCCGCCGAGGGCGTCGAGCCGGATGCCGGCCGGCGCGGCCAGGGCGGCGACCGAGCGCACCCAGGTGAGTGCGCTGCTGCTCGGCAGGTTCGAGGGCACCGAGAGGAACAGGTCGGTGACGCCGTTGTGCTGGGCGAAGCTGACCAGCGTGCTCGGCGTGGGGCGGGTCCACACCCACATCGCTCGAGCGCCGACGGGCGTGGTGGTGGTGGTGGTCGTCGTGGTGCCCCCTGGCTTCTTGGCCCGCTTGACCGGCCGTGCGTGGGCCGCCATCGGGGTGAGCAGCACCAGGCAGAGCGTGGCGAGGACGGCAGCGGCGGTACGGATCAGGCGAGGCATGTCGCCACCGTAGGAGCGGACTAGTCCACGTCTCTGCAAAATCGGACATTACGCCCGTTTCCGACGTCAAGTCGGGACAAAGGTCCTCCCGTGCGAGCCGTCGGGCCGGACCCGGACTCAGGTCAGGCCCTCAAATCAGGCCCAGTGCCGTCACGGCCTCCCGCTCCTCGGCCAGCTCGGCGGTGGAGGCGTCGATCCGGGTCCGGGAGAAGTCGTTGATCTCCAGGCCCTGGACGATCTCCCACGAGCCGTCCTTCGTGGTGACCGGGAAGGAGGAGATGAGGCCCTCCGGCACGTCGTAGGAGCCGTCGGAGACGACCGCCATCGACACCCAGTCGTCGGCCGGTGTCCCGAGCAGCCAGTCGCGGGCCGCATCCACCGTCGCCGAGGCGGCCGAGGCGGCGGAGGAGGCGCCGCGCGCGTCGATGATCGCCGCGCCGCGCTTGGCCACGGTCGGAATGAAGTCGTTCTCGATCCAGCCCAGGTCGTCGACCACCTCGGCGGCGTTGCGCCCGTCGACCTCCGCGTGGAAGAGGTCGGGGTACTGCGTCGCGGAGTGATTGCCCCAGATGGTCATCCTCCGGATCGCGCTCACCGGGGCGCCGGTCCTCGCGGAGAGCTGCGAGATCGCCCGGTTGTGGTCGAGGCGGGTCAGCGCGGAGAAGCGCTCCCGCGGGATGTCGGGGGCGTTCGTCATCGCGATCAGCGCGTTGGTGTTCGCCGGGTTCCCGGTCACACCGATCCGGACGTCATCGGCGGCGACCTTGTTCAGCGCCTTGCCCTGGGCGGTGAAGATCGCGCCGTTCGCCTCGAGCAGGTCGCTGCGCTCCATGCCCGGGCCGCGGGGGCGTGCGCCGACGAGCAGAGAGAGGTTGACCCCGTCGAAGACCTTCTCGGCGTCGTCGCCGATCTCGACGCCGGCCAGCGTCGGGAAGGCGCAGTCGTCGAGCTCCATGACGACGCCCTCGAGAGCCTTCAGGGCCGGGGTGATCTCGAGCAGCCGCAGCTCGATCGGGCGGCTTCCCAGCAGCGAGCCGCTGGCGAGGCGGAAGAGCAGGCTGTAGCCGATCTGACCGGCCGCACCGGTCACGGCCACCTTGAGCGGGGTCTGGTCAGTCACGTCGGGACGCTCCTCGAGCAGGGGACGGTGTGGACCGAAACTAGCGCACCGCCGGGACGTCACGACGGCCACGCCCGCGCCGCCGCGGCGAGCAGCCGATAGAGTCGGCGGACGTGACGGACTCAGCGATCATCTACACCCACACCGACGAGGCGCCGCTGCTGGCGACGTACTCCTTCCTTCCGATCGTCCAGGCCTATGCCGGCGCGGCGGGGGTCGACGTCGAGACGCGCGACATCTCGCTCGCGGGGCGGATCATCGCGAGCTTCCCCGAGCGGCTCAGCGAGGACCAGCGCATCGGCGACGCCCTCGCCGAGCTGGGCGATCTGGCCAAGACGCCGGGCGCCAACATCATCAAGCTGCCCAACGTCTCGGCGTCCATCCCGCAGCTCAAGGCCGCGGTCAAGGAGCTGCAGGGCAAGGGCTACGACCTCCCGGACTACCCCGACAACCCGCAGAGCGACGAGGAGCGCGACGCCCGCGCGCGCTACGACCGGATCAAGGGATCCGCGGTCAACCCGGTGCTGCGCGAGGGCAACTCCGACCGCCGGGCGCCGGAGTCGGTGAAGAACTACGCGCGCAAGCACCCGCACTCGATGGGTGCCTGGAGCGGTGACTCCCGCACCGAGGTGGCCACGATGGGCCACGACGACTTCCGCAGCAACGAGAAGTCGGTCGTGATGCCCGCCGACGACACGCTCCGCATCGAGCACGTCGCGGCGGACGGCACCACCACCGTGCTCAAGGACGGGATCGCGGTCCTCGCCGGCGAGGTCGTCGACGGCACGTTCATGGACGCCGCCGCCCTCGATGCCTTCCTCGCCGAGCAGGTGCAGCGGGCCCGCGACCTGGACGTGCTCTTCTCGGTGCACCTCAAGGCGACCATGATGAAGGTGTCGGACCCGATCATCTTCGGCCACGTCGTGAAGGCGTTCTTCGCCGACGTCTTCGAGAAGTACGGCGACCAGCTGTCGGCCGCCGGACTGAGCCCCAACGACGGACTCGGCGCGATCCTGGCCGGCCTGGACACGCTGCCCGACGGTGCGGAGATCCGGGCGGCGTTCGAGGCCGACCTCGCCGACGGCCCCGAGCTCGCCATGGTCGACTCCGATCGCGGCATCACGAACCTGCACGTCCCCTCCGACGTCATCGTGGACGCCTCGATGCCCGCGATGATCCGCACCTCGGGCCACATGTGGGGCGCCGACGGCCAGGAGCACGACACGCTCGCGGTGATCCCGGACTCCTCCTACGCCGGCGTCTACCAGGCCGTCATCGAGGACTGCCGCGCCCACGGCGCCTACGACCCGGCGACGATGGGCTCGGTCCCCAACGTCGGGCTGATGGCCCAGGCCGCCGAGGAGTACGGCTCCCACGACAAGACCTTCGAGATCCCCGCCGACGGCACCGTCCGGGTGGTCGACAGCGCGGGTGAGGCGCTCATCGAGCACCACGTCCACGCCGGCGACATCTGGCGCGCCTGCCAGACCAAGGACGTCGCGATCCGGGACTGGGTCAAGCTCGCCGTCACCCGGGCCCGCGCCACCGGCGATCCGGCCGTGTTCTGGCTGGACGAGACGCGCGCCCACGACGCCAACCTGATCGCGAAGGTGCACGAGTACCTCGGCGACGCCGACCTGGTCGGGGACACCGACGGCCTCGACATCCGGGTCATGTCGCCGGTGGAGGCCACGAAGCTGTCGGTCGAGCGCATCCGCAAGGGCGAGAACACCATCTCGGTCACCGGCAACGTGCTGCGCGACTACAACACCGACCTGTTCCCGATCCTCGAGCTCGGCACGTCGGCCAAGATGCTCTCGGTGGTGCCGCTGATCAACGGTGGCGGACTCTTCGAGACCGGCGCCGGCGGCTCGGCGCCCAAGCACGTCCAGCAGCTGCTCAAGGAGGACTACCTCCGATGGGACAGCCTGGGTGAGTTCCTCGCGCTGGCGGAGAGCTTCGCCAAGTACGCCGAGGTCACCGGCAATGCCGGGGCGACGGTGCTCGCCGCGACCCTCGACCGCGCGACCGGCACGTTCCTGGACGAGAACAAGTCGCCGGGCCGCAAGCTCGGCACCATCGACAACCGCGGCAGCCACTTCTACCTGGCGCTCTACTGGGCCCGCGAGCTCGCGGCGCAGACCGACGACCCGGCCCTCGCGGAGCGGTTCCGGCCGCTCGCGGAGAAGCTCGGCCAGGACGAGCAGGTGATCGTCGAGGAGCTGCTCGCGGTCCAGGGCCGACCGGCCGACGTGGGCGGCTACTACCAGCCCGACGAGGCGCTCGCGTCCGAGGTGATGCGGCCGTCCGCGACGCTGAACCAGGCGCTCGCAGGTCTCTGACCGCGACGCCCGCTCGATCCGAGAGCGACATCACGGCCCCCGGCGGGAAGCAGACCGTCGGGGGCCGTGTTGCGCCCGGGGTGAGCACCTCGACGGCAGTCCCCACCGCGAGCGCTGCGACGCGCACCTCGTCGGGTCGCCCGGTGCGCTTCGGCGCGGCGGTGCTGGCGCTCGCGACCGGCGGCTTCGCCATCGGGACCACCGAGTTCGTCTCGATGGGGCTGTTGCCCCAGATCGCCGACGGCGTCCACGAGTCGATCCCTGCTACCGGCCACGCGATCTCGGCGTACGCACTCGGCGTGGTCGTCGGCGCGCCTGTCCTGGCCTACGTCGGCGCCCGGCTGCCCCGCCGCGGGCTGCTGCTGGCGCTGATGACGGCCATCGTGCTGGGCAACGGCGCCAGCGCGCTCGCGGGCGGCTACGGGCAGCTGCTCGTGGCCCGGTTCGCCTCGGGACTGCCGCACGGCGCCTACTTCGGGGTCGCCTCCCTGGTCGCGGCGTCGCTGGCCGCACCGGCGCGACGCGGCCGTGCGGTCGCGATGGTGATGATCGGCCTCTCGGTGGCCAACGTGGTGGGCGTGCCGGCGGCGACGTGGCTGGGCCAGCACGCCGGCTGGCGGGCCGCCTACGGTCTGGTCGCCGTCCTCGGGGTGGCCACGCTGCTGCTGATCAGGGCCTTCGTCCCGGTGCTGCCCGGTGATCCGGCCGCGACCGGGCGCCGGGAGCTGTCGCTCTTCGCCGTGCCGCAGGTCTGGCTGACGCTGCTGATCGGGGCGATCGGCTTCGGTGGGATGTTCGCGGTCTACACCTACATCGCACCGACGATCACCCACGTCGGCGGCCTGGCCCAGGGCGCGGTCCCGGTGTTCCTGCTCGCCTTCGGCCTCGGCATGGTCGCCGGGACCTGGGTGGCCGGGGAGCTCGCCGACTGGTCGGTGATGCGCTCGCTCGGTGTCGGGTCCGTCGGCACGGCGCTCGCGCTGCTGCTCTTCTGGGCCGCCACCCCGCACGGCTGGTGGGCCCTCCCTGCCGTCTTCGTCGTCTCGACACTGTCGTCGGTGCTCGTGGTCAACCTGCAGCTGCGGTTGATGCACGTCGCCGGCCCGGCCCAGACCCTGGGCGCCGCGCTCAACCACGCCTCGCTCAACCTGGCCAACGCGCTCGGTGCGTGGTTGGGCGGCGTCGTGGTCGCCGCCGGCGCCGGCTATCGTGCGCCCGCGCTGGTGGGCGTCGGGCTCTCGATCGGGGGGCTGGCCGTCCTGGCCGTGTCGGCCCGCCTGCACGTGGGGGAGCGGCGGGCGGCGGAGAACGCTGCTCAGGCGTAGAGGCCGAGGAACGCGCGCGAGGCCTGGGCGACGAGCTCGTCGGGCGACGCGTCCAGTGCCCCGTCCAGCCACGCGGTGATGAGCTCGGCCATCCCGCCGATGAACAGCAGGCCGGCGATCTCCTCCTCACGCGGGTCGCGGCGCGGCAGGCCGACCAGCTCGTGGGCGTCCTGGGCGGTGCGGTGCGCGAAGTGTCGCAGCAGCTGGGTGCGCCGGTGTCGCAGTGCGGGCACCCCCGCCGACTCGATGATCGCGACCCGACCCTTGCGCGGGTCGTCGACCAGGAGCTGGACGAACGCGGACACCGACGCGTGGACGCGGGTGCGCGGGTCGGCACCGGCATCCTCGGCGGCCGCCTCGGTCGTCCGCTCGATCTCGTCGGCGATCGCGTCGAGCACCGCGGTGAGCGCCTCGTCGAGGTTGCGGAAGCTCTCGTAGAAGTAGCGCTCCGTGAGGCCGGCCACGGCGCAGATGCCGGTCATCGTGGTGCTCGATCCCGGGTCGGCCCAGACGGCGAGCGTCGCGTCGAGCAGCCGGGAGCGCCGCTCGGCGGCCCGGTCCGCGGCGCTCACCCCGCGGTAGCGGCCCGACTGTCCCGGCATGGCCGCACCCTCTCACGGCACGGTCGGACCTGCGCCGAAAGGTTGACAGGACGCCCTTCCTGATCGACGCTGTGGCGCATGACGGCGACGCTGCCCCTGCCCGAGGTGCTCCCCGGTGACCGCGGCCTTCCCTTCCTGGGCCGGACCCTCGACTACGCCAAGGACCCGCTCGCGCTGATGCGCCACCAGTGGGAGACCTACGGACCGGTCGCGCCGATGCGCTCGATGGGACGCACCGCCGTGATGCTGCTGGGACCGGACGCCTGCGGCACCGCCCTGGTCAACGGCGACCGCGCCTATGCCAACGGTCCGGCATGGGGCGAGATCGTCGGGCCGTTCTTCCACGGCGGCCTGATGCTGCGCGACTTCGACGACCACCACGTGCACCGCCGGATCATGCAGGAGGCGTTCACCGCCCCCCGGCTCGACGGCTACCTCGCCCGGGTCCACCCCGCCGTCGCCGCCGGTACGGCGGGCTGGGACGGCCCCATGCGCGTCCACCCCGCCCTCAAGCAGCTCACCCTCGGGATCGCGGCCGAGATCTTCATGGGCGGCGTCGCCGACGCGTCGCCCGCGCGCATGCAGGAGGTCAACCGCGCCTTCATCGCCTGCGTCCAGGCCGCGGCCGGCATCGTGCGCGCCGACGTGCCGCTGACCCGCTGGGGGCGCGCCTACCGCGGCCGCCGGCTGCTCGAGGACTTCTTGCGCCAGTACCTGCCCGCCAAGAGGGCGAGCGCCACCGACGACTTCTTCTCGGTGCTGTGCCACATCGAGACCGAGGACGGTCAGCGCTTCAGCGACGACGACGTCGTCAACCACATGGTGTTCCTGATGATGGCCGCGCACGACACCTCGACGATCACGGCGAGCACGATGATGCAGTTCCTCGGCCAGCACCCGGACTGGCAGGAGAGGTGCCGCGAGGAGTCAGCCGCGCTCGGTCCGGAGCCGACCCGCGCGGAGCTCGAGGCGCTGCCCTCGCTCGACCTGGTGATGAAGGAGTCCCTGCGTCTGCGGGCGCCCGTGCCGGTGCTGATGCGCCGTACCGTCAAGGAGACCGTGGTGCAGGGCCGCACCATCCCCGCGGACACCAGCGTGATCGTCGCGGTGCAGTGGTCGCACCTGATGCCGGAGTACTGGAGCGAGCCCACCCGCTTCGACCCCGAGCGCTTCTCCGCGCAGCGACGCGAGGACCGCAACCACCGGCACGCCTGGACGCCCTTCGGCGGCGGTGTCCACAAGTGCATCGGGCTGCACTTCGGTGGCCTGGAGGTCAAGGCGATCCTGCACCGGATGCTGCGCCACCACCGTTGGAGCGTCGATCCCGGCTACGTGGCACCGATCGACAACCACTCGCTGCCGTTCCCCAAGGACGGCCTTCCGATCGCGCTGCGCGCGCTGCGCTGACCCGCTCAGGCGGTCGAGGCGACGATCTCGAAGCGCAGCGCGTCGGCCGGCTCGCCCGCGATCCGCATCGCTGCGTGCTCCACACCGACCTCGCGCAGGCCGGCCGAGCGCAGCGCGCGGCAGGACGGCTCGTTGGCCACGGCGGCGATCGCGTGGACGCGCAGCAGACCCATGCCGCCGTCCGCTGCGTCGACCAGGCCGTGCCGGGCCGCTGCCCGGGCACCGGCGGTCGCAACGCCCCGTCCCCGCGCGTCGGGATGCACCCAGTAGCCCAGCTCGGCCTGCCCGTCCTCCGCGTCGAGGGCGAACAGGTTGACCACGCCGAGCAGCAGGTCGGTGGCAGGGTCGGCGATCCCCCAGACAACGGCCTCGCCTCGCGCCATGCCGAGCCGCTGGCGGTCCAGCCAGGCGCGGGCGTGCTCGGGGAGGTAGGGGTCGGGCAGCTGACGCATCCAGTGCCGCGAGACCGGGTCGGTGCACGCCTCCACCACGCGGGGCACGTCGGCGTCCGCGAGCGCCCGCAGCCGGAGGCCGTCGAGCTCGACGACCGGGGTCTCGAACCACGGGTGCCGGGGCGACCGCTCGTCGGTCCGCAGCAGGGTGCCGACCCAGGCGGTGCGCAGCTCGCCGCGATGGGGCAGCCACCGGCGCACCGAGCCCGGGGCGATGTCGAAGCCGACCCGCCAGGCGAGCCGGCGCGAGCCCCAGTTGCCCTCGTTCGCCCACCAGATGACCGTCTCGAGGCCGCGGCCACCCTCGGCCGGAGCGGCGAACCCCCACTCCAGCAGCAACCGCAGGCCGCGCTCCATGGCGCCGGTTCCCCGTGCGTCGGGGTGCGCGCCGAAGGCCACCTCCGCGCGGCCCTCGCCCTCGTTGCGCAACGACATCGTCCCGGCGAAGCGGCCCTCGTGCTCAACCGCGAACGCCCACTCCTGGTCGCCGGCCCACCCTCCCGGCATCGCCTCGCGGACGAAGCGCTTGGCGTCGTCACGGGTGTAGGACGTCGGCACGGTCGTCCACTCCACGCTCAGCGGGTCGCGGCACTGCTCGAGCACCCGCGGCACGTCGTCCTCGGTGTGCGCCCGCAGCGTGACGGTGCCGTCGGAGAGTCGGGGGACGACGGTGGGGGCGGCCATGCGGTGCACCCTGTCAACCGGTTGGCGCGGCGGCAAACCGGTTTGGGAGGATCGGTCCATGCCCACCGCTCCCGCCGCGCTGCCGCGCGTGCTCTCCGGCATCCAGCCGACCGCCGCGTCGTTCCACTTCGGCAACTACCTCGGCGCGCTGCGGCAGTGGGCGGACCTCCAGGACGGGCACGAGGCGTTCTTCTTCATCGCCGACCTCCACTCCCTGACCGTGGAGCAGGACCCCAGGGAGCTCCGCGAGCGGTTCGTGCGCTGTGTCGCCCAGCTCATCGCCTCCGGCGTCGACCCCGACCGCTCCGCGATCTTCCTGCAGTCCCACGTCCCCGAGCACACCGAGCTCGGGTGGGTGCTCCAGTGCCTGACCAGCTTCGGCGAGGCCCGGCGGATGACGCAGTTCAAGGACAAGTCGGCCAAGGGCGGCGAGGGGGCCGCCTCCGTCGGGCTGTTCACCTACCCGATGCTGATGGCGGCCGACATCCTGCTCTACCGCCCGGCGTACGTGCCGGTGGGCGAGGACCAGCGTCAGCACCTGGAGCTGACCCGCGACCTGGCGCAGCGGTTCAACCACCGCTACAAGAAGACGTTCCCGCTGCCCGAGCCGTACATCCTCAAGAGCACGGGCAAGATCCTGGACCTGCAGAACCCCACGGCGAAGATGTCGAAGTCGGCCTCGAGCCCCGGGGGCATCATCGACATGCTCGACGACCCCAAGGTGTCGGCGAAGAAGATCCGCTCCGCGGTGACCGACTCCGGCTCCGACGTGCGCTTCGACCCGGTCGAGAAGCCCGGCATCTCCAACCTGCTCACCATCTACTCCGTGCTGGCCGGGCGCACCGTGGAGCAGCTCGAGGACGAGTACGCCGGCCGCGGGTACGGCGAATTCAAGAAGGACCTCGCCGACGTCGTGGTGGAGTTCGTGACGCCCTTCCGCGACCGCACGCTGGCGCTGCTCGACGACCGCGCCGAGCTGGAGCGGATCCTGGAGCAGGGCAGCGACCAGGCCCGCGTGGTGGCGAGCCGGACGCTGGCCGACGTCTACGACCGCGTCGGACTGATCCGGATCGGCTCGAGCGCCCGCTAGGGCCGGGTGCCCTAGGCTCGCCGGTATGCCCACCATCGGCGTCTCGCTCGCGGTGCCCGAGCCGTGGGGGCGGCGCCTGCAGGACTACCGGGTGTCGCTGGGCGATGAGTCGGCCCGCCAGATCCCCACGCACGTGACGCTGCTGCCGCCCACGGAGGCAGCCGATGCCGACATGGAGGCGATCGCCGAGCATCTGCGCACCGTCGCCGGCCGGGTGGCGCCGTTCCCAGTGCACCTGCGCGGCACCGGCACCTTCCGGCCGGTCTCACCGGTGGTCTTCGTCGTCGTGGTGGAGGGCATCTCGGCGTGCGAGCAGCTCACCGCGCTGGTGCGGAGCGGCCCGCTCCGCGCCGACCTCAGGTTCCCCTACCACCCGCACGTCACCGTGGCCCACCACGTGCCGGAGGCCGACCTCGACCGGGCGTTCGGTGAGCTGGCCGACTTCGAGTGCCTCTTCGAGGCCGACGCCTTCCACCTCTACCGCCACGACGAGCGCCTCGGGTGGACCACCGACGCGACGTTCCCGCTCACCGGCTGACACCGACCCGTCCCCGGCTCATCCCCGGCCCCGTCCCCGGCCCATCCACCGGTCCTCCGGTGCCGCCCCGGGAACGCCGAAGGGCCCCCGCCGGAGCGGGAGCCCTTGGAGCCGAGCGGAGCCGGACGGGTCAGTGACCGTGCCGGATCGCGGTGCGCAGGTCCTTGTTGAGCTGGGAGATCACGTCGAGCGGGATCTCCTTGGGGCACGCCGAGGCGCACTCGCCGATGTTCGTGCACGAGCCGAAGCCCTCGTGGTCGTGCTGGGCCGCCATGCTCGCGACCCGGGAGTACCGCTCCGGCTGCCCCTGGGGGAGCTCGCCGAGGTGGGTGATCTTCGCGCCCAGGAACAGCGAGGCCGACCCGTTGGGGCACGCCGCGACGCAGGCGCCGCAGCCGATGCAGGTGGCGACGTCGAAGGCACGGTCCGCCTTGGCCTTCTCCACGGGGAGGTTGTTGGCCTCCGGTGCCGACCCGGTGTTCACCGAGACATAGCCACCGGCCTGGATGATCCGGTCGAAGGCCGACCGGTCCACGCACAGGTCCTTGAGCACTGGGAACGGCTCGGCACGCCACGGCTCGATCGTGATCGTGTCGCCGTCCTTGAAGGACCGCATGTGCAGCTGGCAGGTGGTGGTGACCTCGGGACCGTGCGCCTCGCCGTTGATCATCAGCGAGCACATCCCGCAGATGCCCTCGCGGCAGTCGGAGTCGAAGGCGACCGGCTCCTCGTCACGGGCGTTGAGGTTCTCGTTGAGCAGGTCGAGCATCTCCAGGAACGACATGTCCTCGGAGACGCCGTCGAGCTCGTAAGTGTGCATGCCGCCCGCGGCGGCGGCGTCCGCCTGACGCCAGATGTTGAGCGTGATCTTCACGAATAGCCCTTACTTGTAGGAGCGAGCCTTCATCTCGATGGCCTCATAGGAGAGCGGTTCCTTGTGCAGGATCGGCTTGCCGTCCTCGCCGCCCCACTCCCAGGCCGCCACATAGGCGAACTGCTCGTCGTGGCGCAGCGCCTCGCCGTCCTCGGTCTGCGACTCCGCGCGGAAGTGCCCGCCGGCGGACTCGGCCCGGTTGAGCGCGTCGATGCACATCAGCTCGCCGAGCTCGAAGAAGTCGGCGACGCGGCCGGCCTTCTCCAGCGACTGGTTGATGGACTCCGCGGTGCCCAGGACCTTGACGTTGCGGTAGAAGTCCTCGCGCAGCGAGCGGATCAGGTCGATCGCCTTGCGCAGGCCCTCGGCCGTCCGCTCCATCCCGCAGTACTCCCACATGATGTGGCCCAGCTCCTTGTGGTAGCTGTCCACGCTGCGGGTGCCGTTGACGGTGAGGAAGTGCGTGATCCGCTCGGTGACGGCCTGCTGGGCCTCCACCACGGCGGGGTCGCCCGCGTCGACCTTGGGGAACGGCGCGTCGGCCAGGTAGTTGGCGATGGTGGTCGGCAGCACGAAGTAGCCGTCGGCCAGGCCTTGCATCAGGGCCGAGGCGCCGAGCCGGTTCGCGCCCTGGTCGGAGAAGTTCGCCTCGCCCACCACGAACAGGCCCGGCAGGTTGCTCTCCAGGTCGTAGTCGACCCACAGGCCGCCCATCACGTAGTGCACGGCCGGGTAGACCCGCATCGGAACCTCGTAGGGGTTCTCGGCGGTGATCCGCTCGTACATGTCGAAGAGGTTGCCGTACTTCGCGGCGATGGCCTCGCGGCCCATCCGCTTGATCGCGTCGGCGAAGTCGAGGTAGACGCCACGGCGCACCCCGTCCACCTCCGGACCCACGCCGCGGCCCTCGTCGCACATGTACTTCGCCTGACGGGAGGCGATGTCGCGGGGGACCAGGTTGCCGAACGCCGGGTAGATCCGCTCCAGGTAGTAGTCGCGGTCCTCCTCGGGGATCTCCCGCGGGTCCTTGGCGCAGTCCTCGCGGTTCTTCGGCACCCAGATGCGACCGTCGTTGCGCAGCGACTCGCTCATCAGGGTGAGCTTGGACTGCGTCTCGCCGGTGACCGGGATGCAGGTGGGGTGGATCTGGGTGTAGCAGGGGTTGCCCATGTAGGCGCCCTTGCGGTGGGCCCGCCACGCCGCGGTGACGTTGCAGCCCATCGCGTTGGTCGAGAGGAAGTAGACGTTGCCGTAGCCACCGGAGGCGAGGACCACGGCGTCGGCCATGTGGGTCTCGATCGCGCCCGTGACCATGTCGCGCGCGACGATGCCGCGGGCGCGCCCGTCGACGACGACGAGCTCGAGCATCTCGTGGCGGGTGAAGGTCTGCACGGTGCCGGCCGCGACCTGGCGCTCCAGCGCCTGGTAGGCGCCGAGCAGCAGCTGCTGGCCCGTCTGGCCGCGGGCGTAGAAGGTGCGGGAGACCTGCACGCCGCCGAAGGAGCGGTTGTCGAGCAGGCCGCCGTACTCGCGGGCGAACGGCACGCCCTGGGCGACGCACTGGTCGATGATGTTCACCGACACCTCGGCCAGGCGGTAGGAGTTCGACTCCCGCGAGCGTAAGTCGCCGCCCTTCACGGTGTCGTAGAACAGCCGGTAGACCGAGTCGCCGTCGTTGCGGTAGTTCTTCGCGGCGTTGATGCCGCCCTGCGCCGCGATCGAGTGTGCGCGGCGCGGAGAGTCCTGGTAGCAGAACGACTTGACGTTGTAGCCGGCCTCGCCGAGCGTCGCGCCCGCGGAGGCCCCTGCCAGCCCGGTGCCCACGATGATCACGTCGATCTTGCGCCGGTTCGCGGGGTTCACCAGGCGCGCGTGCGCCTTGCGCTCGCTCCACTTCTCCGCGATGGGCCCGGCGGGCGCCTTGGTGTCGTGGATCGGCGCACCGTTGCGGAAGTAGCCCGCGGCGTCGCCGTCGGTGGCCTCGGTACCCGGGGCCGGGTTCTCGGTGATGGTCATGGGGTGCCCCCTCTCAGGAGATGACGCCGACGAGGATGAAGAACGGCACCAGCGAGAAGCCGCCGGCGATGACGATCGCGGCGATCCAGCCCAGTGCCTTGGCGTTGCGGCGGGCCCGTGCCGTCCCGGTCCACCCGAGCGACTCCGACGCCGACCAGACGCCGTGGTGCAGGTGGAAGGCGAGCGCGAGCATCGCGAGCAGGTAGATCACGGTCATCCACCACACGCTGAAGCTGTCGATCACCAGCAGGTACGGGTCCTTGCTGTCGGTCGCGGGACCGGAGCCGACGTTGATCTTGACGATCGTGAACTCGAGCAGATGCCAGACGATGAACAGCAGCAGCGCCAGGCCGCCCCAGCGCATCGTGCGGGAGGAGAGGCTGGAGTGGACGTTCTTCTTCACCTGGTACTTCACCGGCCGGGCCGCCCGCACCCGGCGCCAGAGCACCACCGCGCACCACACGTGCACCACGAGCGAGACCAGCAGGACCGCACGGAGCACCCAGAGGAAGCCCGAGCGCGGCAGCAACGGGGTGCCGATCGTGCGCAGGTGCTCGGCGTACACGTCGTAGGCGTCGTGGCCGGCGAAGGCCTTGAGGTTGCCGTACATGTGCGCGAGCACGAAGAGCACGAAGATGAAGCCGGTGACGGCCATCAGGATCTTGAGGAAGATCGACGACTGCGAAGCGCGGGCGCCCCGGAGCAGCGTCGTGGTCGAGGTCTGCGTTGCCACGAAGGTCAACCTACCGTCCCGTAGTAGCCGACCGGCAGCGCTCCCGGGTGTGAGATGTCAGACGTAGGACAGGAAGCGGACCCCGGCCGACCGGGTCATCCGGGAGGCCGGAGGTGCACCGGCTCGGGCCGGGGCCGGAGGTGGTCCAGGCGCAGCTCCGCCAGCGCCTCGGCCCAGGTCCTCCGGACGGCGGAGGGCCGGGAGGCCCCGGCGAGGTGGCGCCGCAACGGCTCGTCGGCGCGCAGCTGCTGGACCAGAGACGCCAGGCCACGGTCGTCGCCCGGCGCGGCGAGGAGCCCGTTGTGCCGGTGGACGACGACGTCCCGGGTGCCGCCCGCGTCGAACCCCACGACCGGCACGCCGCTGGCGAGAGCCAGCCGTACGCCGGGCACCGCCCGGTCGTGACCGCGCGCCTGGACCAGGACGTCGAGGCTGGCCAGTGCGCGCGCCAGGTCGAGTCCGGTGACCGCCGTGCTCGTGCGGGCACCGGCGTCGCGCAGCTCGCGTGCCCCGGGGCCGGTGCCCAGGACCACGAGCCGGACCCCGTCGAGCCGGGCGACGCGGCGCAGCCGGGAGACGACCTTGTGCCGGTCCAACGGGCCCACGTGACCCACGACGAGGTCGGCGTCGCCCGCCCAGGCGGCGCGCAGGGACGGATCGCGCAGGCCGGGGTGGTGGTCCTCGCCGTCGACGCCGTCGGGACCGAACCCGTCCAGCGTCGCCGCCACCTCCCGGGTCGGGACCCGGCGCCGCATCCGCGCCACCGGCACGCCGCGGTAGGACGGGGCGCCCGAGCCGTGCGTGACGACCAGGACCGCGTCCCCCGCGCGGGCGAACCCGTCGACGAGGTGGCGTGCGGTGTCGGCGACCTCGTCGAGGCGGGGTGCGAACGACTCGGTGACCACGGCGTATCTCGTCGGCCTCATGAGAAGGAGCCTGCGGGTCGTCGGTGTCCGTGGCGTGACGACGGCATGAGCGGCAGATGACGTCTCGCCGTCGATCCGGCTGCCGGGGCCGGAGACAGGGGTCACAGTCGATGGTCGTCGCGGCCCCGGATCCCTATCCTGCGCAGCATGCCCTCGTCTCCAGGTGGTCCGGGCCTCTCGCTCGAGACCGGCGCGCCGCCCGACCGCTCCGCGTGGGAGGAGGCCGCCGCCGCCGTCCTGCGCAAGTCCGGCCGGCTGGGTGAGGGCGACCCGGCGACCGCGGTGTGGGACCTGCTGACCCGCCGCACCCTCGACGGCATCGCGGTGAGCCCCCTGGGCACGCCCGACCTCCTCGACGACGTCGCCACGGCGGGGCGTCCCGGGCGCACCGAGCCCTGGCAGAACCGTCCCCTGTTCGCGGGCGGGGACGCCCGGGCCACCCACGAGGCCGTGCTCACCGATCTCGAGAACGGCGCCACCTCCGTGTGGCTCCAGGTGGGGGAGTACGGCGTGCCGGTGGGCGACCTGCCGACCGCGCTCGAGGACGTGCTGCTCGACGCCGCGCCCGTGGTGCTCGACGCGCCGACCGACGCCCTCGCCGCGGCACAGGCCTTCGCCGGGCTGGCCCGGGGGACGGCCCTGGCCGACGGCACCAACCTGGGTGCCGACCCCCTGGGTGCCGCGACGAGGGCCGGTGCTGCGCCGGACCTGGCCGGGCTGGAGCAGGTCGCCGCGCTCGCCGAGGAGATCGGCTGCCTGGCGGTGGTGGTCGACGCCACGGCCGTGCACGACCTGGGCGCCTCCGATGCGCAGGAGCTCGGCTACGCGATGGCCGTGGGCGCGGCGTACCTGCGCGCCCTGACCGCCGGCGGGCGGGACGCCGCCGATGCCGCAGCGCTCGTGGAGTTCCGCCTCGCAGCCAGCGACGAGCAGTTCCCCACCATCGCCAGGCTGCGCGCGGCTCGGCGCCTCTGGGCCCGCGTGCTGGAGCTGTCCGGCGTGCCGGAGCAGGGCCGGCGGATGCGGCTGCACGCCGTGACCAGCCGGCCGATGCTCAGCAGCTACGACCCCTGGGTCAACATGCTGCGCGCCTGCGTGGCCACCTTCGCCGCCGGCGTCGGCGGCGCGGACGCCGTCACCGTGCTGCCCTTCGACGCGCCGCTCGGGCTCCCCGACGCCTTCAGCCGGCGCATCGCCCGCAACACGTCCTCCCTGCTCGTGGAGGAGTCGCACGTCGCTGCGGTCGCCGATCCCGCCGGCGGGTCCTACCTCGTCGAGCGGCTCACCGACGACCTCGCCGTCGCCGGCTGGGCCGAGCTGGGCCGCATCGACGGCGCGGGTGGTACCGCCGAGGGACTGGCCGGCCTGCGGGGCCGGATCGCGGAGGTGGTCGCCGAGCGGGACCGCCAGGTCGCCACCCGGAAGCGGCCGCTGACGGGCCTCTCGGAGTTCCCGAACCTGCACGAGACGCTGCCCCGGCGCGAGCCGTGGCCCGACGGCGGCATCGCGGTGCGGTCCTACGGCCACGCCTTCGAGGCGCTGCGTGAGGACCCCGTGGAGCAGGCGGTCTTCCTCGCCACGATGGGAACCGTCGCGGCGCACACCGCGCGGGCCACCTTCGCGACGAACCTCCTCGCCGCCGGCGGCATCGACGTGGTCAACGAGGGCCGCCACGACGACGTCGACGCCGTCCTCGCCCACTACCGCGGTGAGCCGGTCGTGTGCCTGACCGGCTCCGACGCGGCCTACGCCGCGTGGGGATCCGCCCTCGCCCAGGCGTTGCGCCAGGTGGGGGCCAGGTGGATCGTCGTGGCAGGCCGGCCCCTCGAGGGCACCGACGACCACGCCGCGATGGGCATCGACGCACTGGCGTTCCTGACCCGGACGAGGGAGAAGCTGCAGTGAGCGTTCCCGACAGCTTCGCCGACCAGCCGCTGACGCCGGCCGGCGTACCGGAGGCCCGGGTCGCGCGCGACCCGTGGCAGTCACCGGAGGGCATCCCGATCCTCCCCGTCTACGGCCCCGAGCACCTCGAGGGCCTCGACGCGCTGGACACCTACCCGGGTCTCGACCCGTTCCTGCGGGGTCCGTACCCGACGATGTACACCACCCAGCCGTGGACGGTGCGGCAGTACGCCGGGTTCTCCACCGCCGAGGAGTCCAACGCGTTCTACCGGCGCAACCTCGCCGCCGGCCAGAAGGGCCTCAGCGTCGCCTTCGACCTCGCCACCCACCGCGGCTACGACTCCGACCACCCGCGCGTGGTCGGCGACGTCGGCATGGCCGGCGTCGCGATCGACTCGATCTACGACGCGCGCACGCTCTTCGACGGCATCCCGCTGGACCAGATGTCGGTGTCGATGACGATGAACGGCGCCGTGCTGCCGGTGATGGCGCTCTACATCGTCGCGGCCGAGGAGCAGGGGGTGAGGCCGGAGCAGCTCGCGGGGACCATCCAGAACGACATCCTCAAGGAGTTCATGGTCCGCAACACCTACATCTACCCGCCGCAGCCGAGCATGCGGATCATCAGCGACATCTTCGCCTACACCTCGCAGCGGATGCCGCGGTTCAACTCGATCTCGATCTCCGGCTACCACATCCAGGAGGCCGGAGCGACCGCCGACCTCGAGCTCGCGTACACGCTCGCCGACGGCGTCGAGTACATCCGGGCCGGCCTGGGTGCGGGGCTCGGCATCGACCAGTTCGCGCCGCGGCTGTCGTTCTTCTGGGCGATCGGCATGAACTTCTTCATGGAGGTCGCCAAGATGCGCGCGGCCCGCGCCCTGTGGGCGCGGCTGGTGCGCGACTTCGACCCGCAGAACCCGAAGTCGCTCAGCCTGCGCACCCATAGCCAGACCAGCGGCTGGTCGCTGACGGCACAGGACGTCTTCAACAACGTCCAGCGCACCTGCATCGAGGCGATGGCCGCCACCCAGGGCCACACCCAGTCGCTGCACACCAACGCGCTCGACGAGGCGATCGCGCTGCCGACCGACTTCTCCGCCCGGATCGCGCGCAACACCCAGCTGCTGCTCCAGCAGGAGTCCGGCACGACGTGGTCGATCGACCCCTGGGGCGGTTCGTACTACGTCGAGCGCCTCACCCACGATCTGGCCGCCAAGGCCTGGGCGCACATCGCCGAGGCCGAGCAGGCCGGTGGGATGGCCAAGGCGATCGAGCAGGGCATCCCCAAGATGCGCATCGAGGAGGCGGCAGCCCGCACCCAGGCGCGGCTCGACTCCGGCCAGCAGGCCCTGATCGGCGTCAACCGCTACCGGCTGGCCGACGAGGACCGCCTGGAGGTGCTCAAGGTCGACAACGCCTCGGTCTACAAGCAGCAGCTCGCCAAGCTCGAGCGACTGCGCGCCGAGCGCGACGACGACGCCGTACGACGGGCCCTGGAGGCGCTCACCGCCTCGGCGGAGGCCGGGCCGACCGCGGGGGGCGACCTCGACGGCAACCTGCTGGCGCTCGCGGTGGATGCCGCGCGGGCCAAGGCGACCGTCGGGGAGATCTCCGAGGCGCTGGAGAAGGTCTACGGCCGGCACCGGGCGGAGATCCGTACGATCTCGGGGGTGTACAAGCGCGAGTCCGGCTCGAGCGAGACCAACGACAAGGTGCTCGCCGCGACCGACGCGTTCGCCGAGGCCGAGGGCCGCCGCCCGCGCATCCTGGTGGCCAAGATGGGCCAGGACGGTCACGACCGCGGCCAGAAGGTCATCGTCAGCGCCTTCGCCGACCTCGGCTTCGACGTCGACGTGGGGCCGCTGTTCTCCACGCCCGAGGAGGTCGCCCAGCAGGCGGTCGACGCCGACGTGCACATCGTCGGCGTCAACTCCCTGGCCGCCGGCCACCTCACCCTGGTGCCCGCGCTCAAGGAGGCGCTGGCCGAGCAGGGCCGCGACGACGTGATGATCGTCGTCGGCGGCGTGATCCCGCCCGACGACGTGCCGACCCTGCAGGAGATGGGTGCGGCGGCGGTGTTCCTGCCCGGCACGGTGATCTCCGAGGCGGCGCTGGAGCTGCTCGCGAAGCTGTCGGCCCAGCTCGGTCACTGATGGCCTCGTCACCCGGCGAGCTCGTCGAGGGCATCCGCGCCGGGAGGCGCGCCGCCATCAGCCGTGCCATCACGCTGATGGAGAGCGCGCGCAGCGACCACCGCGCGGCGGCCCGCGAGCTGCTCGTCGAGCTCACCGGTGCCGCCGACGCGGCGCCGGCGGTCCGGGTGGGCATCTCCGGCGTGCCCGGCGTCGGCAAGTCCACCTTCATCGAGGCCCTGGGCGGCATGCTGACCGCAGCCGGCCACCGGGTCGGCGTGCTCGCCGTCGACCCGTCGTCGGTACGCACCGGCGGCTCCGTGCTCGGCGACAAGACCCGGATGCAGCAGCTCGCCGCCGATCCGCACGCCTACATCCGGCCCTCGCCGTCCGCGGGCACCCTCGGTGGCGTGGCGCGGGCGACGACCCAGGCGATGCTCGTGCTCGAGGCGGCCTCCTACGACGTGGTGCTGGTGGAGACCGTCGGCGTGGGGCAGTCGGAGGTGACGGTGGCGGGCATGGTGGACACCTTCTGCTTCCTGACGCTGGCCCGCACCGGTGACCAGCTCCAGGGCATCAAGAAGGGCATCCTCGAGATCGCCGACGTGATCGCGGTGAACAAGGCGGACGGCGACCGCGAGGGCGAGGCCCGCTCGGCGGCCCGCGAGCTGTCCGGGGCGCTGCGCCTGGTGCACGGCCGTCCCGACACCTGGGTGCCTCCGGTGCTCACCTGCTCGGCGCTGACCGGCGACGGGGTCGGCGGTGTCTGGGAGAAGGTGCTCGCGCACCGGGCGTCGTTGGGGGAGCGGGGCCTGCTCGCCAAGCGCGCCGAGCAGCAGCTGGAGTTCGCCTGGGCGCTGGTCCGCGACGAGCTCGACCAGCGGCTGCTGCGCTCGCCCGGCGTGCGCGAGATCCGGCCGCAGGTCCGCGAGGCCCTCCTCGCCGGCGAGCTCGTCGCACCGGTGGCCGCCGACCGGCTGCTGGCGGCCTACGACGCCGATCGGCACAACGAGGGCTGACCCGGCCGCGCAGGGACCGCCGGCGGGCCGGATAGCATCGGGCACCGTGCCCGTCCCCGACCTCACCGCCGCCGTCCGCGCCGAGGTCGACCGCTGCGGGCCCGAGCTCGTGGCGTTCCGCCGCGACCTGCACGCGCACCCCGAGCTGGCGTGGAACGAACGGCGCACCGTGGCCCAGGTCGCGAGCCGGCTCGAGCGGGCGGGCATCGCCAGCACCCCGCTGCCGCGCGGCGGCCTGGTGGCCGAGGTCGGACGGCCCGAGGGACCGGTGGTCGCGCTGCGCGCAGACCTCGACGCCCTTCCGGTCGAGGACCGGACCGACGACCCCTGGCGCAGCACCGTCGCCGGTGTCGCGCACGCCTGCGGCCACGACGTGCACACCACCGCACTGCTCGGAGCGGGCCTGGCGCTCGCCTCGCTCGGCGAGGCGCTGCCCGGCCGGGTGCGGCTGGTGTTCCAGCCGGCCGAGGAGATCATGCCGGGCGGAGCGCTCACCTCGATCGCGGCCGGCGTGCTGGACGGCGTCGAGCGGATCTTCATGCTGCACTGCGACCCGGGCCTCGACGTGGGCACGGTCGGGTTGCGCGACGGCGCCCTCACCGGCGCCGCGGACTCCCTCGACGTGCAGCTGCGCGGCTCGGGCGGCCACACCTCGCGGCCGCACCTGACCGAGGACCTCACCTTCGCCCTCGCCAAGCTCGTCACCGAGCTGCCCGCGGTGCTGTCCCGGCGGATGGACCCCCGCTCGGGGGTGAGCGTGGTGTGGGGGCTGGTGCGTGCCGGCTCGGCGGTCAACGTCGTCCCGGCCGTGGGGCGTGCCGCCGGGACCGTGCGGATGCTCGACATCCTCGCCTGGGCCGATGCCGAGGGCATCGTGCGGGAGACGGTCGAGCAGATCATCGCGCCGTACGGCGTGACCGCGGAGATCGCCTACACCCGCGGTGTGCCGCCGGTGGTCAACGACCACGTCTCCACGCGGCTGCTCACCCGCGCCGTCGCGGGCGTGGTGGGCGAGGACGGCGCCGCCGCGAGCCCGCAGAGCCTCGGCGGTGAGGACTTCGCGTGGTACCTGGAGAAGGTGCCCGGCGCGATGGGCAGGCTCGGGACGCGGACGCCCGGAGGTCCGACCTACGACCTGCACCAGGGCGACCTGCGGGTCGACGAGCGGTCGATCGGCATCGGCGCCCAGGTGCTCGCCGCCGTCGCGGTCGAGGCGCTCACCGCCCCTGCCTGAGCTCTCAGGGCAGGAGGAGCACCACGGTCTCGGCCACGCAGGCGGGCTTGTCCTGGCCCTCGATCTCGATCACGTAGCCCAGCGTGAGCTGCTTGCCGGCGGCGACGTCGGCGACCGATCCCACCGAGACGCGGGCCCGCACGCGGGAGCCGACGAGCACTGGGTTCGGGAAGCGGACCTTGTTCAGGCCGTAGTTGAGCTTGGGCCCCGGGGTGTCGAGGGTGAAGACCTGCGCCCCCAGCCACGGGACGAGCGACAGCGTGAGGTAGCCGTGGGCGATCGTCCCGCCGAACGGTCCCTGCTGGGCGCGCTCGACGTCGACGTGGATCCACTGGTGGTCGCCGGTCGCGTCCGCGAACCGGTCGACCCGCTCCTGGGTGATCTCCACCCAGTCGGTGGTGCCGATCTCCTGGCCGGCGGCGGCCTCGATCTCCTCGAACGTGCTGAACGTGCGCATCTGCGACTCCTCGGGCCGGTCAGGGGCTGGGGCGGGACGCAGCAGAACCTATCGTCCCGGTCGTCCTCCGCCGCGGCGACCGGGCAGGATGCCGGGGGCCACGCATGCGGACCGTGGCGGTCCGAGGACGCGGTCGTCCGGGGCGGGCCGTCGTAGGCTGGCGCCATGCTGTCGTTGCGCGGCCGGCGTCCGGCCGGCCCTGCTCGTCCGTCCGGGATCAGGACGGTCGACGAGCCGGCGTTCGGCCCCACCAGCGGCACGGTCAGCGGGTGGTTCGGCATCGTGCTGGCCCTGGTGGTGCTCGTCGTCGCCCTCACCGACCCGACCTTCGGCGACACCGTGCCGCTGGTGCTCGGCGCGCTGCTCGCAATCAGCCTCGTCTGGGCGGTGCTGTTGCGTCCGCGGGTGGTGCTGCGCCGGGGAGCGCTGCTGCTGCGCAACGGGTTCCTCGACACCGCGGTCCCCTACGGCCTGATCGATCGGGTGACCGTGCGGTCCGCGACCCACGTCTTCGTCGGCGAGCGACGCTACGTCGGCAACGCGGTGGGGCGCAGCACGCTGCGGATGGTGCGCGACGAGCGCCGCCCCTCCCGCGACCGGGTGCCGCCGGGCGACGTCGCCGTCGGCGGCAACCTGCCGGACTTCCTCGAGCAGCAGGTCGCGGACCGCATCCGGGACGCCGCGCGCGGCGAGGGCCGGGTGCAGCGCTCGGTCGCGTGGCCCGAGGTTGCCGCGGTGGTGGCTCTGGCGGCGGCGCTCGCGCTCGCCCTCGCCCTCTGAGACGGAGGCGTTGCGCAGGCGACCGACCCGGTCGCGCGCCTAGGCTGCAGGCATGCAGGTCCACCTCGGTGTGCTGGTGCCGACCGATGTCGCGGAGGCGGTCACGGCCCGCGTCGCGGCTGCGGCGCAGGCGGTGCCGGCGCCCGACGTACGTCCTCGGCGGCGGCTGTTCGGGCGCGCGGCCGTGCCCGTCCCACCGACGACCGCCGAGCCGGACGTCGCTCCGCTGGCGACGGGGCAGGTGCAGATCTCGATCGCGGCCTTCGGCAACCTGCCGACCGGCGAGGTGCACCGCCTCGGCGACCGGCTCGAGGACGCGGCGGCCGGGTGGCCGGCGCCGCGCGTGCGGGTCGCCGGCCTGGACGAGACGGACCAGGCCGGCGTCGTGGCGGTCGCCCTCGGCGGAGAGGTCGAGGAGCTGCGCGAGGTGGCGCGCGGCGTGACCCGCACCGCGGAGGGGCTGGGGCTGTTCGTGGACCGCCGTCGCTTCCGGCCGGCGGTGGTCGTCGCCCGGGCCGCCCCAGGAGCCGGCCCGGAGGCCGCGGGCTCGCTCTCCCGGGTGCGGGCGGCGCTGCGCGAGTGTGAGAGCGCTCCGTGGACCGTCGAGGCGCTGTCACTGCTGCGCATCGAGCACGACGGCGGCGTCGACCGGCTGGCGGAGGTCAGGCGACTCCCGCTCGGCGGGACGTCGTGAGGCCGCCGGCGACCGTGGCGAAGCGCTCCGCGGGCACCGGCGCGCTGTACAGCAGGCCCTGAGCCTGGTCGCAGCCGCGCGAGGAGAGGAACGACCGCTGCTCCTCTGTCTCGACGCCCTCCGCGAGGACGACCAGGCCGAGGTGGTGCGCCATCGCGATGATCGCCTCGGCGATCGCCGTACCGGCACCGCCGGTGGCGAGGTCGTGGACGAAGGACCGGTCGATCTTGATCTTGTCGATCGGGAGCCGGGTCAGGTACGCCAGGCTGGAGTAGCCGGTGCCGAAGTCGTCGATGACCACCCCGACCCCCAGCGTGCGCACCGTCGCGAGGGTCTCCAGGACCCGGGACGGCTCGTCCATCATCATCCCCTCGGTGATCTCGAGCTCGAGGTGCGTCGGGTCCAGGACCGTCTCCTCCAGGGCGGCGCACAGCATCGGCAGCCACTGCCGGCTGCGGAGCTGGCGCGGGGAGACGTTCACCGAGAGGCGCAGCGGCCGGCCCAGCTGCTGCTCCAGCGCCGCGGCGTCCGCGCACGCACGGCGCAGCACCCGGTCGCCGAGCTCGAGGATCATGCCGTTCTCCTCCGCGACCGGGATGAACCGGTCGGGGCCGACGGTGCCGTGCACCGGGCTGTGCCAGCGGGCCAGGGCCTCCATGCCGACGACGGTGTCGTCGTCGAGGGAGACCAGCGGCTGGTAGGCGACCTCGAGCTCGTCCTCGGACAGCGCGTGCCGGAGCGCCGCGGCGAGAGCGACCTTGTCGTTGGCCTCCTGGAGCATCCACGGCTCGAACCAGGAGAAGGTGTGCCGGCCGTTGGCCTTGGAGTGGTACATCGCCATGTCGGCCTTCAGCAGCAGCGTCGCCGGGTCGCCGTCGGCGGGATAGCTCACCGCGCCCATGCTGGCGGTGACGACGAGCTCGTGACCGGAGACGACGATCGGTGCGCAGACGTCCTCGACGAGCCTCTGGATCCGTGCCTCGAGCTCGGCGGGCTCCTCGACGTCGGCCAGCACCACCGCGAACTCGTCGCCGCCCAGCCGCGCGATCAGGTCGGACTCCCGGACGCGGCCGCGCAGCCGCTCCGACATGCGCCGCACCAGCTCGTCGCCCACGTGGTGGCCCAGGGTGTCGTTGACGTCCTTGAAGTGGTCGAGGTCGAGCACCAGCACCACCACCTGGGTGTCGTCCTCCTCCGCCCGGCCGATCACGTGGACGAGGTGGTTGAGCAGCCGGGCGCGGTTCGGGAGTCCGGTCAGCAGGTCGTGCTGGGCGAGGTGGCGGGCGAAGGCCTCGGCCTCACGCCGCTTGGTGATGTCGTAGGCGACGGTCAGGCGCCCCTGCACCGTCCCGTCGGGGGCCCGTAGCGGCGTGCTGGTCTCGTGCACCGGAACGACGCCGCCGTCGCGCCGGCGGTAGCCGGCCTCGCGTTCGCGGGTCGCGTCCGGCGCGGTGTCGGCGCGACCGGCCTCGGCGTCGCTGCCCAGCAGGGCCAGGGGGGCGCCCACGAGCTCCTCGCGGGGGTAGCCGAGCAGCTGCTCGGCGGCCGGGTTGACCGCCGTGATGATGCCGCCGAGATCGGTGGCGACGACGGTGAACGGCAGGTTGCTCAGGATCGCCCGGTGCGCCGCGTCCTCGTCGTGCCCTGCGGACGCGCACGACACCGGAGCCTCCCTCTCCACGTCGAGGAGCGTACGGCGACGCGGACCCGAGCGTCCGACGAATCGGTCATCTCGGGCCCGCCGTCGTCGCGGTCGGCTCAGGCGCGCGTCACCCAAGGGGTGAGGCTGCGGGGAGCGCCGAGCCAGTCGACACCCGCGGGGTGCCCGTCGGCCCGGGTGCCCGAGACGCGCACGGCCACGCGCACCGCAGCGGGCCGCCCCAGCGCTGCCCGCGCGATCGAGGTCCGCACGGTGTCCCGCCCGTAGTCGACGCTCATCCGGTAGCTGCCGTCGACCGGTCGGCCCCAGGCGTGCCGGCCGAAGCCCTCGGTGTGCAGCAGCTGGTAGTCGGTCCCGGCGTAGTAGCCGCCGACGAGCACGAACTCCGGGCCAGGGCGACCGGGATCGGTGTCGAGGTAGACCGCGCCGCCGGAGCCGGTGGCGGGGTCGCGCCGCAGGTCGGCGTGCGTCGTGGTCACCACGAGCCGGGAGCCGGCGTGCCGCACCGCGACCGAGCGCAGGTCCACGCCGTGGGCGAGGTCATGGGGGTCGGCGACGCGGGCGGACCCCGCGACGGTGGAGGGCGTGGCCCGGGTGTGGGTGGCCGGGGTCGTGGTGGCGGCGGTCGAGGTGGCCTCGGCGGTGGTGGCCGGGGTGATCGTGGCCAGGCCCAGCAGGGCGGCGGTCAGCAGCAGGCTGCCGCGGGTCAGGGTCGTGTTCATGACCCTCTCTACGCCGTCAGTGGCGCCGGGGTTGCATCGGCGGCCCGGGGCCTCAGCGGGGTCCGCCGCGACGGCCGAAGACCGGGGCGACCTTGCCGAAGGCCGCCTCGCGGGCGGCCTTGGTGTTCGCCGCGACCAGCAGCCGCGCCTGCTCGATCCGCTCGCGGGCGAAGGTGCGTCGGGGCGAGGCGGTCCAGGTGTCGTTGAAGAGCCGCTTGGCGGCGGCGAGGGCGTCGGGGGACCGCGCGGCGAGCTGCTCGGCCAGGTCGAAGGCCGCCGCCACCGGGTCGCCGGCGAGCTCGGTGACCAGGCCCAGGTCGGCCGCCTCCTTGCCGCTGAGCATCTGTGCCGTCATCGTCAGCCGCTTGGCGGTGTCGATGCCGACGAGCTCGGCGATGCTGCGCACGCCGGTCATGTCGGGGATCAGCCCCCACTTGCCCTCGAGCACCGACCACTGCGAGTCGGGCGTCGCGATCCGGAAGTCCGCGGCGAGCGCGATCTGGAGACCGCCGCCGTAGCAGTGGCCGTGCACCGCTGCGATGACCGGCACCGGCAGCCGGCGCCAGGCCCAGCACGCCTCCTGGAACACGTTCGTCCCGCGCAGCGGGTGGGGCACGAAGCCGAGCGCCAGCCGCCGCGGCGCCTTGAGCACCGTCGCGAAGTCCAGGCCGGCGCAGAACGAGGGCCCCTCGCCGCTGAGCACCACGGCGCGCAGCGAGCGGTCCCGGCGCAGCCGGTGCGCGACGTCAGCGAGCTCGGTCAGCGTCTCCAGCGTGAGGCCGTTGAGCTTCTCGGGCCGGTCGAGCCGGACGTGGGCGATGCCGTCGGCGACGGTGCAGGCGACGAAGGTCATGGGAGGGAGGTTACCCGTGGGTAGGTCAGGCGTCGATGCTGCTCATGTCGCCGTACCGCTGGCCGGCGACCGCGCCGGCCGGCACCGCCTGCTCGAGGGCGTCGAGATCGGCTTCGGTGAGCTCGACCGCGGCGGCGGCCACGTTCTCCTCCAGGTACGGCACCCGCTTGGTGCCGGGGATCGGTGCGACGCCCAGCCCGCGCCGCGGCCCCTGGGCCAGCACCCAGGCGAGCGCCAGCTGGCCCGCGGTGCAGCCCTTCTCCTCGGCGAGCGCCCGCACCTTGTCGACCAGTTGCAGGTTGGTCCGCAGGTTCTCACCGGCGAACCGTGGGAACCGCTCGTTGCGGCCGTCGGCGGCGTCCTCGGTGTCCCACACCTGCTTGCCGGTGAGCAGGCCCCGTCCGAGGGGGGAGTAGGGGACCAGGCCGATGCCGAGCTCGAGCAGCACCGGCAGGATCTCCGCCTCCAGGTCGCGGGTGAACTGCGAGTACTCGGGCTGCAACGCGGTTATCGGGTGGGGGGCGGGGGCGCGGCGGATCGTCTCGGCGCCGGCCTCGGAGAGACCGAGGTGGCCCACCTTGCCCGCCTCGACGAGCTCGGCCATCGCCCCGACCGTCTCCTCGATGGGCACGGTCTTGTCGACGCGGTGCTGGTAGTAGAGGTCGATGTGGTCGACGCCGAGGCGCTGCAGTGACGCGTCGCACGCCCGGCGGACGTAGTCCGGGGTGCCGTTCACCCGGATCCAGCTCCCGTCGGGCCGGCGCTCGTTGCCGAACTTGGTCGCCAGCTGCACCTCGTCGCGCCGGCCCGCGAGCGCCCTGCCGACGAGCTTCTCGTTGGTGAACGGGCCGTACATGTCGGCGGTGTCGAGGAACGTCACGCCGAGGTCGAGCGCGCGTTGGATGGTCGCGATGCCCTGC
The DNA here is from genome assembly GCA_051954195.1 of Marmoricola sp. Classification (GTDB taxonomy): domain Bacteria; phylum Actinomycetota; class Actinomycetes; order Propionibacteriales; family Nocardioidaceae; genus Marmoricola. The sequence continues at coordinate 15,320 of JBQCHZ010000056.1, read as the reverse complement.
GACTCCTCGGCGGTGCCGTAGAACTCCGACATCCCCATGCAGCCGAGGCCGAGGGCGGAGACGGTCAACGAGGCAGCGTCGCTGCCCAGGGCGCGGGTGCCGAGATCAGTCATGGACCCGAGTCAACACCCGCACCCAAGGGTGCGCAGGACTCAGCCGAGCGCCTTGAGCGCGGCGTCGTAGTCGGGCTCGTGGCCGATCTCGGGGACCAGCTCGGTGTGCAGCACGGTCCCGTCGGTGTCGAGCACGACGATCGCGCGCGCCAGCAGGCCGGCGAACTTGCCGTCGGTGATCCGGACGCCGTAGTCGTCGCCGAAGCTGGACCGGAACGCCGAGGTGGGGGTCACGTTGTCGATGCCCTCGGCCGCGCAGAAGCTGCTCAGCGCGAACGGCAGGTCCATCGAGACCGAGACGACCTGGGCGTTGTCGAGGCTCCCGGCGAGCTCGTTGAAGCGCCGCTCGCTCGCGGCGCAGACGCCGGTGCCGACGCTGGGGAAGATGCTCAGCACGACGCGCTTGCCGGCGAAGTCCGCCGCGGTGACGTCGTCGACCTCCGCGGTGGTGACCGTGAAGTCCGGAGCCTTCTCGCCCACGCGGGGGAGGTCTCCGACAGTGTGGGTGGCGTTGCCGCCGAGGGTGATGTCAGCCATGGCCCCATTCAAGCAGCCGGTCCCTCGACGCCCGCGGCCCAGGCGCCTCCTGCTCGGACCTCCTGCTCAGGCCTCCTGCTCAGAGGCCTGCGTGTCGTCCGGTACGTCGTCCTCCGCGCCGGCACCGCGGCCGTGCGCGGCGCGTGCCGCGCCGCTCTCGCCGGCCGCGTCGTCGAAGGGGCGGTCGTTCGGGTCGTAGCCGGGGGAGTCGGTGAAGGCCCCCGCCTCGGAGTCGAAGTCTCGCGCGGTGTTGTCGACCTCCGCGCCCTCGGGACGGTTCTCGGAGGCCAGGCGCTGCTCGCGCTCGGCCTCGATCCGGGCGACCTCCTCATCGGGGAGATCGGCGGTGGGCTCAGCGGTCGCGCGTACGTCGTCGTCGGACATGGCGCCTCCTTCGGTCGGCTCCTCCACGAGGATGCCCGCCGAGGGGCCCCTCAATCCTCAGCCGCCGAAGACCGAGCGGCACGGCCGCGCGCGCAGCGCCGCCACGTAGTCGTGGGGCGCGTCGGCCGCCTCGGCGGCGTCGGCGAGCATGCCGAGGTAGCTCGCCGAGGGCAGGCCGCCCTCGAAGGCATCGAGCACGTAGACCCACACGACGAGCTCCTCGCTCAGCGTCGCCACCCGGACCCGGGTGGTGCGGTAGAGGCCGGTGTCGGCGGACTCCCACCCGTCCAGCGCCGCGCTGTCCTCGCCCGTGACGTCGTAGACCGCGACGAAGACCTGCTCGAACGGGTCCGGGACCACCGTGGCCAGGGCGCCGTCCCAGCCGTGCTCCTCGCCGCCGAACGTGAGCCGCCAGCCCTGGAGCCAGCCGGTCGCGCGCAGCGGGGAGTGCGGGCACCGCTCGCCCATCCTCGCGGGGTCGAGGTTCGACCCGTAGGCGGCGTAGAGCGTCATGGCCCCTCAGCGTAGGGCAGGGCCGGTGCGCGACAATGACCCCGTGACGACGACGGTGGGAGCAGGGGCCGACGGTCCGGAGACCTCGGCGGGGGTCCGCGGCAGGCGCAGCGTGGTGATCGTCGGCGGCGGCCCCGGGGGCTACGAGGCCGCGCTGGTCGCGGCCCAGCTCGGTGCGGACGTCACCGTCGTCGACAGCGACGGGCTCGGCGGCTCGGCGGTCGTCACCGACTGCGTGCCGAGCAAGACCCTGATCGCCACCGCCGAGCTGATGACCGAGGTGGAGGGCGCCAACGAGCTGGGGGTGCTGATCGGCGACGACGGCGTCGCGGTCGACCTCGCCCGCGTGAACGCGCGGGTGAAGCGGCTCGCGCTGGAGCAGTCCGCCGACATCGGCAAGCGGCTGGCCCGCGACGGTGTCCAGGTGATCACCGGTCGGGGCCGCCTGGAGCCCGGTCCGGGCCACACCACGCGCGTCGCGGTCGAGCGCCACGACGGTGGCCGCGAGGTGGTGGAGGCCGATGCCGTGCTGCTCGCGACGGGAGCCCGTCCGCGGACGCTGGAGGCGGCGCAGCCCGACGGCGAGCGCATCCTCACCTGGGAGCAGGTCTACGACCTGACCGAGGTGCCCACCCGGATGATCGTGGTCGGGTCCGGCGTCACCGGGGCCGAGTTCGCGAGCGCCTACAACGCGCTCGGCATCGACGTCGTCCTGGTGTCCTCCCGCGACCGGGTGCTCCCCGGCGAGGACGCCGACGCCGCTGCGGTCCTCGAGGACGTGCTGATCCGGCGTGGCATGACCGTGCTGAACCGCTCCCGGATGGCCTCGGTCCGCCGCGACGGCGACGTCGTCACGGTGACGCTGACCGACGGCCGCACCGTCGAGGGGTCGCACTGCCTGCTCGCGCTCGGCTCGCTGCCCAACACCGAGGACCTGGGCCTGGAGGAGTGCGGTGTGGCCACCGACAGCGGCGGCTTCGTCGTCGTCGACCGGGTCTCGCGCACCACTGCCCGCGACGTCTACGCCGCCGGGGACTGCACCGGCGTGCTGATGCTGGCCTCGGTGGCGGCGATGCAGGGCCGGATCGCGATGTGGCACGTCCTGGGTGACGCCGTCGCCCCGCTGAACCTCAAGAAGGTCGCCTCCAACGTCTTCACCGCCCCCGAGATCGCGACCGTCGGCTGGACCCAGCAGTCGGTGGACAACGGCGAGATCGACGCCGAGGTGGTGCTGCTCCCGCTGCGCGGCAACCCCCGCGCGAAGATGCAGGGGGTCCACGACGGCTTCGTGAAGCTCTTCGCCCGTCCCGACACCGGCATCGTGGTGGGCGGCGTGGTCGTGGGACCCCGCGCCAGCGAGCTGATCCACCCGGTCTCACTCGCGGTGGCGGAGTCGCTGACGGCCGACCAGGTGGCCCAGGCGTTCACGGTGTATCCGTCCAACAGCGGGTCGGTGGCCGAGGCGGCACGCCGCCTGCACCACCAGCACAAGCCGTAGCCGTGCATCGGGGCGGCTGATTCCGGCGAACCGGTCGACCGCCCCTGGCGCGCCCCCTAGGCTGCGGACCGTGCCGTTCCGAAACTCCGCGCCGGGTCCCGGGCCCGCCCCGCGGCGCCTCCGTCGTGTCCTCGGCCTCCTCGCCGCCGTCGCGCTCACCGCGCCCGTCCTCCTCGTGGGGACGGCGTCCGGGGCCGATGCCGCGCGAGCCGCCGACACGTTTCCCGTGCCCGCCTCGGGCATGTTCACGATCACCGGCAACGGGTTCGGGCACGGCCGCGGCATGTCGCAGTACGGCGCCGACGGCGCCGCTCAGGAGGGGCTCGACTGGCGCCAGATCATGGCGTTCTACTACCCCGGCACGACCGTGTCGACCAGCCGCGCGCGCATCGCGGTGTGGCTGACCGGCGACACCACCCGCGACCTCAAGGTGCGCGCCGAGAGCGGCCTGCTCGCCGTCGACCGGGGGACCGGCACGGCGTACCCGGTGCCGGACCGCCCGCACGCGACGCGGTGGAGGTTCATCGTGCGGAGCGGTCGGACCGTGTTGCAGTACCGCACGCACGGCTGGCACGACCAGCGGCTCGGGGGCCGGCACTACCTGCGCGGAGACGGTGAGTTCCGCTCCCGCGACCACGTCCTGACGCTGATCACCCCCTCGGGCGCCCGCGACTACCGCGGCGCGCTCCGCTCGGCCCGGCCCACCGCCGAGAGCCGGGACCGGCACACCGTCAACGTGCTGGGCCTGGACGCCTACCTCCGCGGCGTCGTGCCTGCGGAGATGCCCACCTCCTGGGAGCCGGAGGCCGTGCGCGCCCAGGCGGTCGCCGCGCGCAGCTATGCGCTCGCCCAGCGCGAGAGTCACCGCGGCAGCTGGTTCCAGATCGGCGACACCACCTCCTGGCAGATGTACGGCGGGGTGCAGAGCGAGACCGCCGGCGGCGACAGCGCCGTCCGGGAGACCGCGGGCCGCTACCTCGCCTACGCCGGTCACCCGGCGTTCACCGAGTTCTCGGCGTCCAACGGCGGCCAGAGCGTCGCGGGCGACGTGCCGTACCTGGTGGCGCAGGACGACCCCTACGACCGCAGTGCGGCGACCCGCTACCACCACTGGACCGTCCCGGCCGACGCCGCGGCCCTCGAGCGCCGCTATCCCCGGCTCGGCACCCTGGAGACGATCGCGGTGACGAAGCGCGAGGGCGCGGGCGAGTGGGGCGGCTGGGTCGACACGGTGCGGCTGGACGGCACCGGGGGCTCGGTGACGATCAGCGGCGACGACCTGCGCTCGGTCTACCACCTGCGCAGCCGGTGGTTCACCCTCGGGGCGTGATCCCGTCGTCGCGGGGCGCCGGCCGGTGCGCCACGATGGCGCCATGACCGACTCGCTCGCCGCGGCCACACACGCGCTGATCCGCACCGTCGACCGTCTCGACGACGACCGGCTCCGGGAGCCCTCGCTGCTGCCCGGGTGGAGCCGCGCGCACGTGGTCGCGCACCTCGCCCTCAACGCGGAGGGGCTCGCGGGATCGCTCGAGGGCATCGCCCGCGAAGCGGTGGTGGCGATGTACCCCTCCCAGGAGCAGCGGGACGTCGACATCGAGGAGCTGGCCGCCGCGCCGGCGAGCGCGCTGCGCGACCGCCTGCTCGCCTCGAGCACCCGCTTCGACGAGGCACGCGCCATGGTCGGCGAGGACGACGCCCACCTCGCGATCCCGCGCGTCCCGGGCGGCCCCGCCTTCGCCGCGCGGGACGTGCCGGCTATGCGCCGGCGTGAGGTGGAGATCCACCACGCCGACCTCGACGCCGGCTACGACCACGGCGACTGGCCCGCGGACTTCGTGGTCGAGGTGCTCGACCGGGTCGTGCCCGAGTGGGCGACGCGGGCGTCGTTCCGGGTCCGCGCCGACGACCTCGGGCGCACCTGGGAGTGCGGGGAGGACGGGCCGCTGGTGAGCGGTCGCGCGGCGGACCTGGCCTGGTGGGTGACCGGACGGGGCCGCGGGGGCGGGCTCAGCGTCGCCGACGGACCCCTGCCGGACCTGGGTCGCTGGCGCTGAGCCGCTGAGCCGCTGAGCCGGTGCACCCCGGCGCCCGCCGGGGTGCCTGCGGGCCTCAGGCGTCCTTGATCTCGCAGACGGCCTCGCCGTTGCCCACGGTCGCGCCGACCTCGGCGGTGAGCCCGGTGACGGTGCCCGCCTTGTGCGCCTTGAGCGGCTGCTCCATCTTCATCGCCTCGAGCACGACGATGACGTCGCCCTCGGCGACCGTCGCACCCTCCTCGACCGCGACCTTGACGATCGTGCCCTGCATCGGGCTCGTCACCGCGTCGCCGGAGACCGCCGCGCCCGCCTTCTTGCCCGCCGAGCGCTTCGGCTTCTTCGCGCCCCCTCCGGCCGGCGCGCTGCCGATGCCGCCCAGGCCGGCGGGGAGCACGACCTCGAGCCGCTTGCCGCCGACCTCGACGGTGACGGTCTGACGCTCCTCGGCCTCCGGGGCGTCGGCGCCGGCGCCGGCGTACGGCTCGATCCGGTTGTCGAACTCGGTCTCGATCCACTGGGTGAAGACGGTGAACTCGCCCTCGCCGGTCGGGTTCGAGGCACCGACGTAGGCCGGGTCGTCGACGACGGTCCGGTGGAACGGCAGAACCGTCGGCATGCCGTCGATCACGAACTCGTCCAGGGCACGGCGCGAGCGCTCGAGCGCCTGGGTGCGGTCGCGGCCGGTGACGATCAGCTTGGCGATCAGGGAGTCGAAGGAGCCCGGGACGGTCTCGCCGTTCTCGTAGCCGCCGTCGACCCGGACGCCCGGGCCCTGGGGCGGGTTCCAGGCCGTCAGCGTCCCGGGCGCCGGCATGAAGTTGCGGCCGCCGTCCTCGGCGTTGATGCGGTACTCGATGGAGTGCCCGATGATCTCGGGGTCGCCGTAGCCGAGCTCCTCGCCGGCCGCGACCCGGAACATCTCGCGCACCAGGTCGATCCGGCTGACCTCCTCGGAGACGCAGTGCTCGACCTGGAGCCGGGTGTTGACCTCGAGGAAGGAGATCGAGCCGTCCTGGGCGACCAGGAACTCGCACGTGCCGGCGCCGTAGTAGCCGGCCTCGGTCAGGATGCGCTTGGAGGACTCGTAGAGCTCGGTCACCTGCTCCTCGGTGAGGAAGGGTGCGGGCGCCTCCTCGACGAGCTTCTGGTTGCGCCGCTGCAGGGAGCAGTCGCGGGTGGAGACCACCACGACGTTGCCGTGCTGGTCGGCCAGGCACTGGGTCTCGACGTGCCGCGGCTTGTCGAGGAACTTCTCCACGAGGCACTCGCCGCGACCGAACGCCGCGACCGCCTCGCGCACCGCGGACTCGTAGGCGTCGGGGATCTCCTCGAGCGTGCGAGCGACCTTCAGGCCGCGGCCACCGCCACCGAAGACCGCCTTGATGGCGACCGGGAGGCCGTTCGCCTTGGCGAACTCGACCACCTCGTCGGCGTCCTTGACGGGGTCCTTGGTGCCCGGCGCGAGCGGCGCGTTGGCGCGCTCGGCGATGTGCTTGGCCTTGGCCTTGTCGCCCAGCGCCTCGATGGCGGCCGGCGGGGGACCGATCCAGATCAGCCCGGCGTCGATGACGGCCTGGGCGAAGTCGGCGTTCTCGGCCAGGAAGCCGTAGCCGGGGTGCACCGAGTCCGCGCCGGACTCCTTCGCGACCGCGATGATCTTCTCGATGTCCAGGTAGGAGTCGGCCGGCGTCGCTCCGTGCAGCGAGTACGCCTCGTCGGCGAGCCGCACGAACAGGGCATCGCGGTCGGGGTCGGCGTAGACGGCGACCGAGCCGATCCCCGCGTCCTTGCACGCGCGGATCACGCGTACGGCGATCTCCCCGCGGTTCGCGATCAGCACCTTCTGCAGCGGCTTGATCTCCGGCTTCACCTCAGGCACCCCGGGGTCCTCCTCGACGTCGCGATCTGCTCCGAGCGGAGTCTAGGGGGCTGTGGCCGCCGACCTTCGAGCAGGTCTTGGGTGCTGGTACGACGCCCGGGAAGCTGCCCGAGAGGCTGCCTCCGAACGTCCTCTGCGCCGCGCTCGCCAGAGGGCTCGGGAGAGCGTGCGCTGCAGGGGGCGGGTGGCGGCCGCGTACGCGATGCCCACGGCGAGGGACGCCGCCACGGCGAGGACCGGCAGGCCGGCGTCCTCCAGCGGCGGGTAGACCTGCCACTGGGTGAGGTAGATGCACAGGGAGGCAGCAGCGACGGCGCTGATCGGCCGCACCACTGCTCGGGGCAGGGGCACGGTCGGGACCCACAGCAGCAGCACACCGGTGACCACGATCACCTCGCGGCGCGGCTCCCCGAAGAAGCCGGCGACGAGCAGGACGGCCGCGCAGCCGACGAGCAGCCGCGCTGGCGCCGTGCGCGCGCGGGCGGCCGCCCAGCCGAGCACGAAGAAGCACGCCACCACGGGCGCGCTGTAACGCTCGGTGGGCCCGGCCTCCACGCCGCCGACCAGGACGAAGCGGAGGGTGGCGGTCACCGCGAGGGCGGCCAGCGCGAAGCCGAACGGTGCCCAGCGCTCGAGACGGTGCACCACCGGTACGGCGAGCAGCGCGACGGTGGCCGCGATGGTCCAGGTCAGGGCCTCGAGGAACCAGAACTGCCACTGGTCGTCCCAGCGGTCGCTGCCGAGCAGGCCGTTGAGGAACAGCGCTGTCGCGGGACGGTAGCCGCCGAGCAGCAGTCCGACCGCACCGATCCACAGCATCGACGGCAGTGCGAGCTGCAACAGCCCGCCGATCCCGTGCCGCCACCGGTCGGCGCGCCCCGTCGCCGCCAGCTGGAAGCGGGCGAAGTTGAAGCCGGCCACGGCGAGCAGCACGTGCGCGCCGCCCTGGAGGTCGACCAGGTCGGCGTGGCTGCAAAGGATGAGCAGCACGGCGACCGTGCGCAGCACGATGGTGGTGTCGATCCGCATCCAGCCGGAGGGCAGCACACGACGGCGTCGGCCGGCGAGCGTGCCGGGCGACGGTTGCTCGGCGCGCCGCTGCAGCACCTCCAGCGGCGTGGTGTGCCAGCCGACGGGCAGTCCCTCGGGGAAGAGGGGAGCGAGGCGAGTCGCGGCCTCCACGTAGCTCAGCGAGTCGCCGCCGAGGCCGGCGAACGTGTCCTCGGGGCCGGCATCCGGCCGACCGAGCACCAGTGCGACGTGGTCGCGCACTGCCGCGGTCGGATGCCCGGTCGCCGGGTCGAGGTGGGCGAGCGCCGCGAGCTCGAGGAGCGCCACGTGGTCGGTCTTGCCGCTCGCGGTCCGTGGCACCGCAGCGAGCTGGTGGACCTGCACCGCGCTCACCGGTACGCCGGCCAGCGTGGCGAGCAGCTGCCGGGTGGGCTCCGTGGCGCTCGCCTCGGCCACGAACGCGTGGAGCCGGTCCTCGTCGGCGACCAGTGCGGCCGCTCGGCCCTCGCGGACCAGCAGCTCCTCGAGGCGGTCGAGGTCGAGGCGGAGCCCGAAGAGCTTCGCCCGCCGGCTGCTCCGTCCGACGATCTCCACGAGCCCGTCGCGCAGCCGTGCGAGGTCACCGGTGCGCAGAGCGGTGACCTCGCGCCCGCTGGCGAGGTCGGCAGGGGACTCGGCGTAGCCCAGCATCACGTTGGGGCCGTGGTAGACCAGCTCGCCGACGTCGTCGGGCTCGCCGGCGACGGGCTCCAGGGTCAGGGAGCCGCCGGGGATCGCCACGCCGACGGCTTCGGGCCGCTGGGACGCGAGGTGCGGCGGCAGGTGGGCGATCCGGGCGGTCGCCTCGGTCTGTCCGTACATCACGTGCAGGTCCCAGCCCCGTTCGGCGCCGAGGGCCGCCAGGTGCCGGACCCGGTCCGGGGCCAGCCGTCCACCCGCCTGGGTGAGCCGGCGCAGCGAGGGGAGCGGCCGGTCGGCGAAACCGGAACGTTCGAGCAGGTCCACGGTGTAGGGCACTGCGGCCAGGGAGGTGGTGCGGGTGCGCCGGGCCAGCTCCCAGAAGCAGTCGTCGACCACGGACAGGTCGGTCAGCACGACGGCGGCGCCGACGGCCAGGTGGGAGTGCAGCACCGAGAGCCCGTAGCAGTAGTGCAGCGGCAGTGAGGTGATCCCTCGGTCGTGGGCTCCGAGCTCGAGGTAGGAGGCGATCGCGGTGGCGTTGCTGCGCAGGTTCTCCCGCGACAGCCGGACCAGTCGCGGCGAGCCGGTGGACCCCGACGTGCTCAGCAGCAGTGCGAGGTCACGATGGAGGTCGTGGACCGGCTCGGTCTCCGCCAGGACCCGCTGCTCGCCCGCGCACACGACGTCGGGGCGATAGCGGCGGCGCAGCTCCTCGGCGGCCACTGGACGGTCGCCGGGCACCAGCAGCGGCACGTGCCCGTGGTTGAGCGCGGCGAGGTAGGACACGACCGAGGCGAGTTCGTTGCGCACCGCGATCAGCACCAGGCGGCGGCCCGACCCCCAGGGTGCAGCGACCTCTGCGGCGGACCGGTCGAGGTCGCCGTAGGTGAGGTCGCCGGCGGAGGTGAGCAGTGCGGGCGACCCGGCGTACCGCTGCAGGTCGAAGACCGGCGGGCGGGTGACGACGGGTGCGGCGCTGGCGGCCGGAGCGGGGAGCACTCGAGCAGCCTAGTTAGGTGAGCCTTACCTTGGCAACGTGGCGCCGGTCTCCGCCGGTGCCTCGCTCGCGAGCGCCACCGAGGCGCCGTCCACCGCGAGCGCCACCTGCTCTCCCGGAGCAGGCGGTCGGTGACCGCTGACTCGGGCGACGACCGTGGCGCCGTCGGCCAGCTCCAGTCGTACGTCGGCGTCGTGACCGTAGAAGCTGACCTCGCGGACGAGGGCGGGGGCACCAGTCCCGGCTCCGGCGTGCACCATCAGCTGCTCGGGGCGGACCACGACGAGCACGTCGCCGTGCTCGGCGCCGGTGAGCCGGACCTCGCCGAGCGCGCAGCGCGCGGTCGCGCCCTCGCCGCGCGCGGGCAGCACGTTGGCGCCGCCCACGAAGCGCGCCACGTGGGCGTCGACGGGGTGCAGGTAGACCTCGCTCGGTGTGCCCGCCTGCACGAGGCGGCCGGTGCGCATCACCGCGACCTGGTCGGCCAGTGACAGCGCCTCGCTCTGGTCGTGCGTGACCAGCACAGCGGTGCTGCCGGCGGCGCGGAGCGCCCGGGCGACCGCCCGGCCGGTGCTCTCACGGAGCGAGGCGTCGAGGGACGAGAACGGTTCGTCGAGCAGCACCACCGCGGGCTGCGGAGCCAGAGCGCGCGCCAGCGCGACCCGCTGCTGCTGGCCACCGGAGAGCTCGTGAGGGTGCCGGGTCAGGTAGCTGCTCGGCAGCTCCACGAGGTCGAGCACCTCGCCCACGCGGGCCGAGCGGCGCTCGCGACGGGGCAGCCCGAAGGCGATGTTGGCGGCCACGTCGAGGTGGGGGAACAGCGCCCCCTCCTGGGGGACGTACCCGACCCGACGCTGCTGGGGTGTCGCGGAGCGGCCGGCGCCGGCCACGACGCGGTCGTCGAAGGCGATCGTCCCGCCGTCGGGCTCGAGGAACCCGGCGACCAGGCGCAGCAGCGTCGTCTTCCCGCAGCCGGAGGGCCCGAGCACCGCCGTCAGCGTCCCGTGCGGCACGACGAGCGAGACGTCGTCGACGGCGCGCAGGTCGCCGAAGGACCTGCTCACCTTCTCCACCCGCAGCGTGCTCACCCGACGGCCTCCTCGCCGACCATCATGCCGGGTGCCTCCGCGAGGGCCGGCGTCCGGGAACGCCGGTGGTCGCGCTCGGACGCCGTCGCGCTGCGGCTGAGCATCACCGTCGCGGGCACCGAGACCAGCACCAGGAGGAGGGCGTACGGCGCGGCCGCGCCGTACTGGACCGAGGACGACAGCGACCAGAACTCCGTCGCCAGCGTCACGGTGCCGGTGGGCGAGAGCATCAGGGTGGCGGTGAGCTCGGTGGCGACGGCGAGGAACACCAGCGCTGCGCCGGCGCCGATCCCCGGGGCGATCAACGGCATCGTCACCCGCCAGGCCGTCCGCAGGCCGCTCACGCCGAGGCTGTGGGCGACGTCGTCGAGGACCACCGGTGCCTGCTCGAGGGCGGCGCGCACGGTCACCACGGCCCGCGGCAGGAACAAGATGGCGTAGGCGGCCAGCAGCACCACCGTGGTCTGGTAGAGCGCCGGGAAGACGTGGATGGAGACGGTGACCAAGGCGAGTGCCACCACGATCCCAGGCAGTGCGTTGCCGATGTAGGTGCTCCTCTCCACCGTGGTGCTCGCGGCGGTCCGGTGCCGCACCGCGAGCCAGGCGACGGGCAGCGCCAGCACGGTGGCCGCGACCGCTCCGGCCGCGCCGAGGGCGATCGAGGTCCCGGTGGAGCGGGCCAGCAGGTCCCACTCGAAGCGGGTGGAGGCCCCGGTCACCAGCCAGTGCACCAGGCTGTAGGTGGGGACGCCGACCGCCGCCAGGAGGAGCGCGCAGACCGGGACGAGCGCCGGCCAACGCAGGGCTCCGAGCCGCTGCCGCTCCACCGGGCGGGGTGCGCCGTGTCCGGTGCGGGCGTAGTGGCGGTGCCCCCGCAGCCGCAGCTCACCGAGCAGCAGCACCAGGCAGCACAGCACGAGGACACCCGCGATCATGTTCGCGGCCGCCCCGTTGAACGTCGAGCGGTACTGGTCGTAGATCGCGGTGGTGAAGGTCGAGAAGCCGAGCAGCTGCAGCGCGCCGAACTCCGAGAGCAGGTGCAGACCCACCAGCAGGGCACCGCCGAGCAGCGCCGGACGCAGCTGGGGCAGCACCACGCGGAAGAAGGTGCGGGCACGTCCGTGCTCCAACGACCACGCGGTCTCCTCGAGCGCCGGGTCCAGGCCACGCAGCGCGGCGACCACCGGGAGGTAGACCAGCGGGTAGTACGACATCGTCACGATCAGGACGGCGCCGGCGTAGGACTGCACGGCGTGCGTCAGCGAGACCCACCCGTAGGAGTTCACGAACGCCGGCACGGCCAGTGGTGCGACCAGCAAGCCGTGCAGCAGTCGCCGTGCGGGTAGGTCGGTGCGCTCGACCAGCCACGCCGCGGCGACGCCGAGCACCATGCTGGCGAGCACGCCGGCGGCGAGCAGGCCGAGCGTGTGCGCGAGCAGCTCTCCGATCCGCGGTCGCCACAACAGCTGCCAGGCCTCGTGGGGCCCGATCAGCACGGAGTACACGACGACGAACCCGAGGGGAACCAGGGCGAGCAGCGCCACGAGGGCACCGGCGACCAGGAGCCCCCCGGGGGCGCGGCGGCGTACGTCTGGGCTCAGAGCAGACCTGCCTGTTGCATCAGGTCGATGACCTTCTGGGAGTTCAGCGCCGACAGCTCCACCTTCGGGGGCTCCAGCGAGGAGAACGGCTTGACGCCCTGCCCCAGGGACACCTTCGGGTTGAGCGGGTACTCCAGGGCGTAGGAGTCCGCGATCAGCTGCTGGCCCTTCTTGCTCGCCAGGAAGTGGACGAACTCCTGGGCCTCCTTCGGGTGGCTGCTCGACTTCAGCACCCCGGCGCCCGACACGCTCACGAACGCTCCCGGGTCCTGGTTGCCGAAGAACGCCAGCCGGGTGTTGTCGCTGTGCTCACCGGACTCGGCCTGGTCGCGGTACCAGTAGTAGTGGTAGATGATCCCGGCCGGCACCTCGCCGGAGTTCACGGCGTCGAGGACCACGTTGTTGCCCTGATAGGTCTTGCCGTTGGCGGCGATGCCCTTGACCCACGCCGCCGTGGCCTGCTCGCCCTTGGTCGCGAGCACGGCGCTCACGATCGCCTGGAAGTCGGCACCGGTGGGCGAGAAGGCGATCTTGTCCTTCCACTGCGGCTTCGCGAAGTCCATGATCGAGCTCGGCAGCTGCGCCTTGCTGATCATCGACGGGTTGTAGACCACCACCGTCGACCGGGCGATGAACCCGGTCCAGTCGTGGTCGGCGGGCTGGTAGCGGCTCGGGATCAGTGCCCGGGTGCTCGGCTCGATCGGCGCGAACAGCCCCGCCTTGTCGACCAGCGACATGCCGGGGGAGTTCTCGGTGAGGAACACGTCGGCGGGTGAGGCCTTGCCCTCCTGGACGAGCTGGTTGGCGAGCTCGAGGTCCTCGCCGTTGCGGAGCTTGACCTCGATCCCGGTGTCCTTGGTGAAGGTCGGGATGACCGCCTTGAGCAGCTCCTCGTGCTGGGCGTTGTAGACGGTGATCGAAGGACCACTCGAGCCGCAGCCGGTGAGCAGGGTCAGGCCGAGGACCGCTACGGCGGCGACGACGAGCAGGCGCTTCATCAGACGAACCTTCCGCTGAGGGGGTTAGGTTCGCCTAACCTACCTCGCCACGACGGGTGCCGCCCAGGTGGGCTCCGTCACGCCGATGGCGCCGGCTCCGTCGTGCTCGGACCTCAGCTGCCCGGCTGGTAGACCATCAGGAAGACGATCACCGCGAAGATCAGCGCGACCACACCGCCGCCGGCGCCGACCCGAGCGGAGAGCGAGCGCAGGTCGCCCGCAGCGCCCACCGTCGCGGTCGCCTGGCGCAGTGCGGGCACCACCAGCCCGAGGGTGATCCCCAGCGCAACGACCCACAGCACCAGCGACAGCCAGACCCACAGGTCCCCGAAGTCGCCCGGCGCGCCGTGGTCGCCGTACGGCGTCTTCGATGAGAGCAGCCCGAAGCCGAAGATGATGACCAGGATCGAGGCGTAGGAGTAGATCGTGAGGGTCCGGGCGGCTGACGCCGTCGCCGCTGCGTCGTTGCTCCGCAGTCCTCGGGCCGCCGTGGTGGCCGCTCCGACGAGGGGGCCGATGGCGAAGACGGCGGTGAGCAGGTGCAGCGCCAGCAGGATCTTGAACATGTGCGGAGCGTAGCCGCCGTGCCCGGGCGCCCGACGCCGGAGTAGCGCGGTTAACGATCGCTAACTACGATCGGGTGCATGGCCCTCTCTCCTGAGCACGAGCAGTTCCGCGCAGTCGCGCGCGACTTCGCCGAGAAGCAGATCGCACCGCACGTGGCGCAGTGGGATCGAGAGCACCACTTCCCGGTCGACGTCGTGCAGCAGATGGGCGAGCTGGGCCTGATGGGCCTGACCGCGCCCGAGGAGTACGGCGGCGCCGACGGCGACTTCGTGAGCCTGTGCGTCGCGATCGAGGAGCTCGGTCGCGTCGACCAGTCGATGGGGATCACGCTCGAGGCGGCGGTGGGCCTCGGCATCAACCCGATCCTCACCTTCGGCGACGACGAGCAGAAGCAGGCCTGGCTGCCCGACCTGGTGGCCGGCCGTCGCCTGGCCGGCTTCGGTCTCACCGAGCCCGGCGCCGGCTCCGACGCGGGCGCCACCCGCACCAAGGCCGAGCTGGTCGACGGGGAGTGGGTCCTCAACGGCGCCAAGCAGTTCATCACCAACTCCGGGTCGGAGATCACGAGCGTGGTGACCGTGACCGCGCGCACCGGCACCCGGACGGGGGCGGACGGGTCGGAGAAGCCCGAGATCTCGGCGATCATCGTCCCGAGCGGGACGCCGGGCTTCACGGCCGAGAAGGCCTACGACAAGCTCGGCTGGCACATCAGCGACACCCACCCGTTGAGCTTCTCCGACGTCCGGGTCCCCGAGAGCAACCTGCTCGGGCAGCGGGGCCGCGGCTACGCGCAGTTCCTGGCCACCCTGGACGACGGCCGCGTCGCGATCGCGGCGCTCGCCGTGGGGCTGATCCAGGGCTGCCTGGACGCGTGCGTGGAGTACGCCGGGCAGCGGCAGACGATGGGCGGCCCGATCGGCCGCAAGCAGGCCGTCGCCTTCCAGATCGCCGACCTCGAGGTGATGCTCCAGGCCTCCCGGGCCCTGACCTACCAGGCGGCGGCGATGAAGGACGCGATGACGGCCGGGGGCGGCCCGTCGGTCGCGGAGTTCAAGCGCGCGGCGTCGGTGGCGAAGCTCTACAGCAGTGAGTCGGCGGTCACCGCGACCCGCATCGCCACCCAGGTGCACGGCGGCTACGGGTTCATGGAGGAGTACCCCGTCGCCCGGTTCTACCGCGACGCCAAGATCCTCGAGATCGGCGAGGGCACCAGCGAGGTGCAGCGGATGCTCATCGCGCGGGAGCTGGGGCTGTAGGTGTGCTGACTCGTCGGTGGCTCACGCAGCGCTGCGGCACGGTCAAGGGCTCTGATGACGGGGGAGCCGAGCGCGGAGCAGGTCTGCGGGCCGGCTGCGGGATCGATCGTGCTCGGAAAGCGCATCGGTGGTCCATCCACGCTTCACGGGATGGGGTC
>JBQCHZ010000055.1:0-9209 GCA_051954195.1 Marmoricola sp. | reverse complement strand
CCGCGCGGTGATCCCGATGGCGGCCGGCGTCGACTCCCTCAACGTCGCCGCCGCCGGCGCGGTCGCCTGCTACGTGGCGCGAGCTCGCTGATCACGCCGGTCGAGTGCGGAAACCGTCGCCACAGCGACGACTTCCGCACTCAACTGGCATGAGAGACCGGCCACCCGGGCGGGTAGTCCTCGGCGCTCGCCTCCATCTGCTTGCGCAGCTTCTTGCGGGCCCGGTCGCTGATCCGGTCGCCGAACACGGTGCCGCGGGTGTGGTCGGTCTCGTGCTGGAGGCAGCGGGCCAGCAGGCCGGTGCCGTCGTGGGTGACCGCGGCGCCGTGCTGGTCCTGGCCGCTCACCCGGGCGCGGTCGGGTCGGGGGCACGCCACGAAGGCACCCGGGTAGGACAGGCAGCCCTCGTCGTCGTCGTCGAGGCGGCGCTCGCCGACCTCGGGCAGCTCGAGCACCGGGTTGCACACGACACCCTGGTGCTGGACGCCGTCCGCGTCGGGGCAGTCGAAGACGAAGACCGCGAGGTCCACCCCGACCTGGCAGGCGGCGAGACCGACGCCGTCGGCGGCGTACATCGTGGCGGCCATGTCGGCCACCAGGGCCGCGAGTGCGTCGTCGAAGTGCTCCACCCGGCGAGCCGGCCGGTGCATGACGTCCTCGCCCCACCGGACCATCGGCCGCACCCGGCCGTCCGTGGGCAGCGTGGTCTCCGGCGGCGCGTCCATGGGGTCGATCGTAGGAGGACCGGGGAGGCGGCCGCACCGGTGTGGTCGGCGCCACGGTCCCGCACCGTGGCGCAGTGTGTAACTCGTAGTTACAGTTACCTGCATGTCGCTGATGAAGAACGTCAAGGACGCGGTGGCCCCCGGAGGCCGCCACGGCCTGTCCTCGAAGGAGACCCGAGACCCCATCGGGTACGCCGTCGCCGCGCTCAACAAGCTGGCGCAGAGCGAGGTCCTCGACCGGTTCGGCTTGCGCAAGCCGACGGAGCAGGTCGTCTTCACCGCCACCCGGAACGGGTTCAAGGCCGTCGGTGCGGCCAGCCGCACCTTCGCGCGCAAGGGCTCCCCGGGGGCCGACGGCGTTCGCGTGCGGTCGGCCCACCCCACGGCGGTCTTCGACCTCACCCCGACCGAGGACGAGCAGATGCTCGTCGACGTGGTGACCGAGCTCGCCGTGGAGGTGCTGCGCCCCGCGGCCAGTGCCGCCGACGAGGCGTGCGCGGCGCCGGGCGAGGTGCTCGCTGCCGGCCAGGAGATCGGGCTGCCGATCCTCGGCGTCCCCGAGGCGCTCGGCGGCATCTCCGAGGAGCGCTCGGCGATGGCCGGGACCCTGGTCGCGGAGGCGCTCGCCCACGGCGACCCGGGCCTCGCGGTGGCCACCCTGGCTCCGGGTGCGGTCGCCACGGCACTGTCGCTGTGGGGGACCGAGGAGCAGCAGCAGACCTACCTCCCCGCCTTCGCCGGGGACGACGTACCGGCGGCGGCCCTGGCGCTCGCCGAGCCGACCGTGCTCTTCGACGTCCTGCGGCCGGCCGCGACCGCCGCCCGCGACGGGGAGGGCTTCGTGCTGCAGGGCGTGAAGTCGTTCGTGCCGCGGGGCGCCGAGGCGGAGCTGTTCGTGGTCGGAGCCTCCCTGGACGGCAGCCCGGCGCTCTTCCTGGTCGAGTCCTCCACGCCCGGTGTGCGCGTCGAGGCCGACCCGTCGATGGGCATCCGTGCCGCCGGCCTCACCCGGCTGCACCTGGAGAACGTGCGGGTGCCGGAGACCGCGCTGCTCGGTGCGAGCGACGGCAGCACCTACGCCGACTGCGTCCGGCTCTCGCGCCTCGCCTGGTGCGCCATCGCCGTCGGCACCGGCCAGGCGGTGCTCGACTACGTGACGCCGTACGTCAACGAGCGCGAGGCGTTCGGCGAGCCGATCAGCCACCGCCAGTCGGTCGCGTTCATGGTCGCCAACATCGCCATCGAGCTCCAGGCGATGCGGCTGCTCACCTACCGGGCGGCCTCCCGGGCGGCACAGGGCAAGGACTTCAGCCGTGAGGTGGCCCTGGCCCACCAACTCTGCGCGAGCAGGGGCATGCAGATCGGCCTCGACGGCGTGCAGCTGCTCGGTGGCCACGGGTTCGTCAAGGAGCACCCGGTCGAGCGGTGGTACCGCGACCTGCGTGCCGTCGGGATTTCGGAAGGAGCGGTGCTGGTCTGAGGACCGGCGCCGACAAGGAGAAGACTGATGATCAATCTCGAGACACCCAAGAAGCACCGCACGCTCGTCGACCAGGCGCACCAGGTCGCGATGAACATGCTGCGGCCGATCTCCCGCAAGTACGACCGTGCCGAGCATGCGTACCCCAAGGAGCTCGACATGCTGGCCGCGATGATCGACGGCCTCTCCGACTCCGGCGCCGCAGAGGGCGCCGGCGCCGCGGGCGTACGCCGGGACGAGAAGGCCGGCGACGAGGGCGTCAAGAACGGCGCCAACCTCGCCTCCGTGCAGTCGATCGCCGAGATGTGCTGGGGCGACACCGGGCTGCTGCTCTCGATGCCGCGCCAGGGCCTGGGCAACTCCGCGATCGCCTCGGTCGCCGACGACGAGCAGCTCGAGCGGTTCGCGGGGACGTGGGCGGCGATGGCGATCACCGAGCCGGGGACCGGCTCGGACTCGGCGAACATCAAGACCACCGCCACCAAGGACGGGGACGAGTACGTCCTCAACGGCGAGAAGATCTACGTCACCTCCGGCGACCGTGCCGACAGCATCGTGGTCTGGGCGACCCTCGACAAGGCCCTCGGCCGGGCGGCGATCAAGTCCTTCGTGGTGAAGAAGGGCACTCCCGGCATGACGGTGGAGCGGCTCGAGCACAAGCTCGGCATCCGGGCCTCCGACACCGCCGCGATCACCTTCACCGACTGCCGGGTGCCGGCGGAGAACCTGTTGGGCTCCCCGGAGATCGACACCAAGCAGGGCTTCGCCGGGGCGATGGCGACCTTCGACAACACCCGGCCGCTGGTCGCCTCGATGGCGGTCGGCTGCGCCCGGGCCTCCCTCGACCTCACCCGCGAGCTGCTGGAGCAGGCCGGGGTCAGCGTCGACTACGACCGGCCGGGGCACCTGCAGCACGCCGCCGCCGCGACGTTCCTCCGGCTCGAGGCCGACTGGGAGGGAGCGCGGCTGCTGATGATGCAGGCGGCCTGGATGGCCGACAACCGTCGGCCGAACTCGCTGGAGGCGTCGATGGCCAAGGCCAAGGCCGGCCGCGTCGGCTCCGACGTCACGCTGTCGTGCGTGGAGCTGTGCGGCACGCTCGGCTACAGCGAGGCCGAGCTGCTGGAGAAGTGGGCCCGCGACTCCAAGATCCTCGACATCTTCGAGGGCACCCAGCAGATCCAGCAGCTGATCGTGGCGCGGCGGATCCTGGGGCTGAGCTCGGCCGAGCTGAAGTAGCGCGAGGACTCGCTCGCACGAGGGTCCGGCCCGTAGGCTGGACCCTCGTGCGTTTCCTCCACGAGCAGCAGCCGCCCTACGACCTGACCTACGACGACGTCTTCATGGTCCCGGGCCGGTCGGCGGTGGCCTCCCGGTACGACGTCGACCTGTCCGCCGGTGACGGCACCGGGCTGACGATCCCGCTCGTGGTCGCCAACATGACCGCCGTCTCGGGGCGCCGGATGGCCGAGACGATGGCCCGGCGGGGCGGCGTCGCCGTGCTGCCGCAGGACATCCCGCTCGACGTGGTCGCCGAGGTCGTCGACTGGCTCAAGCACCGGCACCCGCTCTTCGAGACCCCGATCGTGCTGGAGCCGACCCAGACGGTCAGCGACGCGCTCGCGCTGCTGCCGAAGCGGTCGCACCGCGCCGCGGTGGTCGTCGACGGCGGGAGGCCCGTCGGCGTGGTCACCGAGGCCGACTGCACGGGGGTCGACCGGTTCACCCAGGTCCAGCAGGTGATGACGACCGAGATGGTGACGCTGACCGCCGACGTGGACGCCCGTGGGGCCTTCGACGTCCTCGCGGCCTCGCGGCACCGGCTCGCGCCGGTGGTCGACGCCGACGGCGCGCTGCTCGGCGTGCTCACCCGGATCGGTGCGCTGCGCTCCACCATCTACCGCCCGGCGCTCGACGACCGGGGCCGGCTGCGGGTCGCCGCCGCGGTGGGTGTCAACGGCGACGTCGCCGGCAAGGCGCGACGCCTGCTCGACCTCGGCATCGACACCCTCGTGGTCGACACCGCGCACGGTCACCAGGAGCGGATGCTCGAGGCGCTGTCCGCCGTACGCTCCGAGGCGCCGAGCGTGCCCGTGGTCGCCGGCAACGTCGTCTCCGCCGAGGGCGTGCACGACCTCGTGGAGGCGGGCGCCGACATCGTCAAGGTCGGTGTCGGGCCGGGTGCGATGTGCACGACGCGGATGATGACCGGTGTCGGTCGGCCGCAGTTCAGCGCGGTGCTGGAGTGTGCCCGGGCGGCGCACGAGCACGGCAAGCACGTCTGGGCCGACGGGGGAGTGCGTCACCCCCGCGACGTCGCGCTGGCGTTGGCGGCCGGCGCGTCGGCGGTGATGATCGGCTCCTGGTTCGCCGGGACCCACGAGTCGCCCGGCGACCTGCAGCGTAACGCCGACGGCCGGCTCTACAAGGAGAGCTTCGGCATGGCCTCCGCCCGTGCGGTCGCGCACCGCACCAGCGCCGACAGCACCTTCGAGCGCGCCCGCAAGGCGCTCTACGAGGAGGGCATCTCCTCCTCCCGGATGTTCCTCGATCCCGCGCGTCCCGGCGTCGAGGACCTCGTCGACGAGATCTGCTCGGGGGTCCGTTCCTCGTGCACCTACGCCGGAGCGCGGGACCTGGCGGCGTTCGCCGAGCGTGCGGTCGTCGGGGTGCAGTCGGCGGCCGGCTACGCCGAGGGCCGGCCGCTCCCGGCCGGCTGGTGACGGCGGTGTCGACCCTCGTCGTCTCGGCCACGCCCGAGGAGGCCGCGCACGTGCCCGCCGGTCTGCCCGTGGTGATCACCGGGGTCGGCAAGACCCGGGCCGCGGCGGTGCTCGCGCGTGCGCTGACGGGGACACCGGGCGTCGACCACGTGGTCAACATCGGCACGGCCGGCGCGCTGCGCGACGGCATGACCGGCCTGCACCTGCCCGGTGCGGTGTTCAACCACGAGCTCTCCGCCGACGCACTCCGGCAGCTGGGCTACGACCCGATGGAGTGGCTGGAGATCGCCGGCGGGAGCGACGTGGTCCTGGCCTCCGGTGACGTCTTCGTCACCGACGCCGGGGTGCGCAGCCGGCTCGCGGAGGCGGCGCACCTGGTGGACATGGAGGGGTACGCCGTGTCCTGGACCTGCCACCACCTCGGCGTCCCGGTGCGGCTGGTCAAGCACGTCTCCGACAACGCCGACGCGGCCGCGATGAGCTGGCCCGAGGTGGTCGACGCCAGCGCGCAGGTGCTCGGCGACTGGCTGCGCGACAACGTCTCCTGAGCGACACCGCCCGATTGGGAACACGCGCTCCCGCTTTGCTAGGGTGAGCGCGCTCGTCCGGGTGGCGGAATAGGCAGACGCGCTAGCTTGAGGTGCTAGTCCCCGTATAGGGGGTGGGGGTTCAAGTCCCCCCTCGGACACGATTGCGACAAGGGGCTCTGACCGGCGGAACGCCGGTCGGAGCCCCTTGTCATTCCAGGCCTGCGGCGCCCCGGGAACTCCCTA
This sequence comes from Marmoricola sp., assembly GCA_051954195.1. Classification (GTDB taxonomy): domain Bacteria; phylum Actinomycetota; class Actinomycetes; order Propionibacteriales; family Nocardioidaceae; genus Marmoricola. Next base: position 3,508 of record JBQCHZ010000055.1, on the reverse strand, counting down.
GCCCTGCGCGGGCGACTGCAGCAGCTGGAGGAGCTGCGGGATGCGGACCCAACCCACGAGAAGGCCCCCGGCGTCGTCGAGGACGGGCACGGCGGTGGCGCTCGAGTGGTCGAGGATCGCCACGGCGTCCCGGGCAGGGTCGGTGGCTCGGGTCGTCGGGACGGTGTCCGTCGCATCCCCGACCCGTCGCTGCGGTCCCGACGCGGTGGTGAGCAGGTCCGCCACCGCCGTCGCGGTGACGACGCCGCGATAGGCGCCGTCATCGTCGACGACGGGGAGCATGCCGTCCGGGGCCGTGCGGAGCTGCTCGGCGGCATCGGCCAGAGGGAGGTCGTCGCGGAGAGGTGGGGGGACCGGTCCCATGAGGTCGGCGATCGGCGTCCGCAGGGACTCCTCCAGGCCGGGCCGGCTGCGGCCGAGGTCGACGCCCCTGCGGCGGAGCTTCAGGGTGTAGATCGTGTCGGCACTGAGAATGTTGCTCAGACCGGTGGCCAGCACGATCGCGACCATGAGGGGGAGGATGATCGAGTACTCGCCGGTGAGCTCGAACATGATCACCACGGCGGTGATGGGAGCTCGTGCGGCGCCGCCGAACACGGCGCCCATGCCGATGAGCGCGAACGCCCCCTCCTGTCCGTGCAACGACGGCACGGCGGTGGCGAGTCCCTGGCCGAACGCCGAGCCGAGCATGGCGCCGATGAAGAGGCTGGGCGCGAAGACGCCTCCGGAGCCGCCGATGCCGATGGTCAGGCTCGTGGCGACCATCTTGGCCAGCAGGAGAACGAGGAGGAACGGGATCGCATAGTGTCCGTCGACGGCGCGCGACAGCACCGGATAGCCGACGCCGTACATCTGCGGTACGACGAGCAGCAGTGCGCCCAACGCCAGCCCGCCCACCGCGGGACGGGCCCACTCCGGTCCGCGCCACACCCAGTCGCAGAGGTCCTCGATGGCGTAGAGCACGCCGGTGAACAGCACACCGGCAGCGCCGGCCAGGAGGCCCAGCACCGCGAAGGCGGCGTACTCCCACACGTGCGAGACCTCGAACGCCGGGAGGGCGAGGAACGGTTGGTCGCCGAACGCGGCGCGGCCCACCACACTGGCCGTGACCGATGCGAGCACGACCATGCCGAAGGATCGCGCGGCGAAGTCGGCCAGGATGAGCTCCATCGCGAAGAACACGCCGGCCAGGGGCGCGTTGAAGGTGGCGGCGATGCCGGCTGCCGCGCCGCAGGCCACCGTGACGCGGATGCGCTCCTCGTTGAGGCCGGTCACCCGTCCGATGGAGGAGCCGAGCGCGGAGCCGATCTGGACGATGGGCCCCTCGCGGCCGACGGAGCCACCGCCGCCGATGCACAGCGCCGAGGCGAGCGCCTTGACCAGCGCGACCTTCGCCGGGATCCGCCCGCCGCGCTGGGCCACGGCGTACATGACCTCCGGCACGCCGTGGCCGCGTGCCTCCCGAGCGAAGAAGTACACGAGCGGTCCGTAGAGGAGGCCCGCGACCACCGGTGTGAGGAGGACGAAGAAGGCCCCGAGCGCCGGCACCGACGGGTTGGCGACGCGGCCCGCGGCGGAGTAGTCGTGGTGGCCCGAGAGCAGCGTCGTGAAGCTGACGATGAGCCACCGGAAGATCACTGCTCCGGCGCCTCCTCCGGCTCCGATGAGCAGGGCGACGAGCAGCAGGCCGGTGTCGGAGGTCCGTGCCCAGGTGAGGAGCGCCCGGCGCCCGTGCTGCACGGGCAGGGCTCCACCGGTGCTGCGTGTCGCCGGGCGGTCCGGGGTCGGCAGGGCGGGGGTCGCGTCGGTCACCGCTCGCTCACCAGCACTCCGGGAAGCACTGCTGCGACGACGCGGGCGGCCAGGTCGTCCTCGAGCGGGCCCCCCGAGAACAGGAGTCGGTAGTAGATCGGGCCGAAGAGCAGCTCCTGCAGCAGGGCGGCGTCGACTCCCTCGCGGAGCCGGCTGGAGCCGTCCGGCGCCCGGACGAGCGAGGCCAGGTGCGCCTGTCGCAGGGCGATGACCTCGCGCTGGAACGCCGCTGCCATCCGCTCGTCCGTGGCCACATCGGAGGCGAGGCCGCGCATCATGGGACCCATCAGGGTCTCGCGCAGGATCCGCACGACCGCGGTCATGTAGTCGGTCACCGCCGTGCGCACATCACCCGTCGCCGGCGTCCCGGTGGCCAGCCGCGCCATCTCCAGGAGCACGGCCAGCGCGAGGTCCTCCTTGGAGCGCCACCTGCGGTACAACGTGGTCTTGGCCAGTCCGCTCCGCGCAGCGACGCCCTCGATCGTGAGGCCCTTGACCCCTTTGGCCTCGAACTCCTCCAGGGCCGCGGTCAGGGCCTGCCGCTCCACGCCGACGTGGCGCTCGGCCAGGACCGTCGAGGTCAGCCCGTCGGGGGCGGGGTCGGGCTGGTGCTTCGCCACGTGGCACTCCTCGGAGGTGTCAGGACCCGCACGGCGGGTAACCCGACGATACGCTACGTTCCGTAGCGTTGCGTCCCGCCGCTGGTCGGCTGAGACGCGACTGTCCCGACATGAGGAGCACTGGTGCCGGCTCACTGGCTGACCGTCGTCGCGTGGATCGGCCTCGGTCTGGGCTTCGCGAGCGCGGCGTGGATCGCGGTCGACATCTATGCAGCCGGCTACCGGCAGCGGATGCGGGTGATGGAGCCGGTGTGGATCGTCACCGGGCTCTACGCCGGTCCGCTCGCCGTCCTCGGATACCACCGGTTCGGGCGGCCCTCTGCCCAGCGCTGGCTCGACGACCACGGTCGATCCACGCCGCCGACCAAGCCCGGCTGGGCCACCACAGCGGTCGGGGTGAGCCACTGCGGAGCCGGATGCACCCTCGGCGACATCATCGCCGAGTTCACCGTGTTCGCCCTCGGCCTCGAGATCGCACACCACACGCTGTTCGCCGAATACCTCGGTGACTATGTGCTGGCGGTCCTGCTCGGACTGGCGTTCCAGTTCTTCGCGATCGCGCCCATGCGCGGGCTCGGACTGCGCGACGGCATCGTCGCGGCGGCCAAGGCCGACATCCTCTCGCTCACCGCCTTCGAGGTCGGCCTGTTCGGATGGATGGCCCTGACCTCCTTCGTGTTCTTCCCCGCCCCGGACCACCTGCATCCCGACAGCGCGGCCTACTGGTTCCTCATGCAGGTCGGCATGTGCCTGGGCTTCCTCACCGCGATGCCGGTCAACGCCTGGCTCATCCGGAGGGGCATCAAGGAGGCCATGTGAGGGCGCACGCCCTCACGATCGGTCAGGGAGCCGTGGGCGGGTCGGTCGACCAGCAGGTCACCGACCTTCGCACGGGCGCGCACGTCAGGAATCGCCGCCCGAGCGATCGTGGACCGTCGCCTGCAGGTCCTGCTCCCACCAGCCACGGGTGTCGACGTCAGCGTTGCGGGCCAGCGTCTCGAGCTCGGCGGTCTCCTCGTCGGTGAGCTCGAGGTCGCGCGCCGCGACCAGTCCGTCGATGTGGCGGGGCTGCGTCA
>JBQCHZ010000054.1:0-10915 GCA_051954195.1 Marmoricola sp. | reverse complement strand
GGCGGGCAGGTAGATGCGGCCGGCGCGATGGTCCTCGCCCACGTCCTGGCAGTGCTCGAGGACCTGCAGCGCTGAGCAGACCCGGTCCGAGAGCAGCGTGGTGACCGGGTCGTCGACCTCGAACAGGCCGAGGACGATCCGTCCCACCGGCTCGGCGGAGAGCCGGCAGTAGCCCAGCAGCGCGTCCCAGTCGGCGTAGCGGGTGACCTGCTGGTCGACGAGGTTGGCCTCGACCAGGTCGCGGAACGGCTCGGGCGCCAACGCGTGCCGCCGTACGACGGGCTCCAGGGCGCGGAGCACCGCCGCGGCCGGTGCGGCACCGTCGGCCCAGATGCGGTCGAGGTCGTCACGCCACGCGTGCAGCGCCGCCGTCCGGTCCGCGGGCGACCCGGCACCGTCGCCGAGCTCGTCGGTGCTGCGGGCGAATGCGTAGACCGCCGTGAGCTCGGCGCGAAGCGCCGCCGGGAGGACCCGCAGCGCCACCGGGAAGTTCTCCGCGGCGGCCCGTGCGGTGAGGTCCTCGCGTGCGGCGGAGCGACCGGGGTACGGCCCGGTCACGGACGCATCGACGGGTCTCACCCCTCCACTGTGCGCGCGCCGGCGCGACAAGTCTTGACCGGAGGGCCACGATGAATACCGTTGAATTTGTCACCGATCAACAAGTGCCCCGGGAGCAGCCGGGGCACAGGAGCAGTCATGAGTGTCGATGCCGCGGAGCGGAGCCGTCTGGAGACGGTGATCATCGCTCGCCTGCCGGATCTCCTGGAGGAGGTGCGCGACCGGCTGGCGGACCGGTGGCCGGAGTACGCCGACTTCCTCGCCACCGACGAGCAGGGCGTCGTCGAGGCGGCGCGGCTGTTCGTGCACCGGCTGGTGGAGATCACCGACGACCCGCCGCAGCGCGCCTACGACGACAGCCCGCAGCCCGGCGACGAGACCGCGCACCTGGTCTTCGAGCAGATCGGTCGCCAACAGCTCCTCGACGGGGTCGAGCTGACCCGGCTGCTCACCGCCTTCCAGCTCGGTGCCCGGATCGCTTGGCGGCACGTCTCCTCCGCGGCGGTGGAGATCGGCTTCCCGGCCCCCACGGTCGCCTCGCTCGGCGACGCCGTGTTCGTCTTCGTCAACCAGCTCTCCTTCGCGGCGACGCGCGGCTACCTCGCCGCGCAGCTGGAGGACCAGCGGGCACGCGAGCACCACCGCGACCAGCTGGTCGACCTGCTGCTGTCCGGGCGCGCCAGTCCCGAGGCGGTCGCGGCGGCGGCGGCCCGCGCCGGCTGGGCGCTCCCGACGCTCGCGGCGGTCGTGCTCGTGGACCCGGCCGACGAGGCGGCCTCCCGTGTCGTCGACGGCCTCGGCGCCGACTGCCTGCCGGTGCACCGCGAGGGGCTGCGGGGGGCGATCGTGCCGGACCCGGTCGGCCGGCGGCGCCAGCTGACCGCGCAGCTGCGCGGCACGGGCGCGGTGGTCGGCTACGGCGTCCCCCTCGACGCGCTGCCGCGCAGCTGCGACGTCGCCCGGATCGCTGCGGTGCTGTGCCAGCAGGGCCTGCTGCACGGCGACCCGGTCTTCGCCGCGGAGCACCTCGACACGATCATCGTCGGGCGTGACCGCAGCCTGCTGGAGGCGCTGCGCCGCCAGGTGCTGACGCCGCTCGAGGAGCTCAGCGAGGGCGCCCGGGAGCGGCTGGCCGAGACGCTGGCCAGCTGGCTGCTGCACCAGGGCAACAACGCGGCGATCGCTGAGGACCTCCGGGTGCACCCGCAGACCGTGCGCTACCGGATGGCCCAGCTGCGCGCGCTCTTCGGCGACGACCTGGAGGACCCCCGGACCCGTGCCCGGCTGTTCCTGGCCCTCGCCTGGCGCTGAGCGGCTCAGGCGCGGGTCTGCTCCTCCCCGAGCCCCTGCGCGACCTCCGTCGCCGTGGCGGGCGGCGGGTCGCTGGGCGCCGTCCCGGCCCACCGGGTGATCTCGGCGGCCAGGGAGCGCGCCAGCGCACCCGCGTCGAGCAGTGCCGGGTCGGTGGCGATGCCGAAGCCGAGCCGGCCGGCCCAGCTCAGGGCGCCGAGGCTGACCACGGTCCCGGGGGCGACCGGCAGGATCGGGTAGACCGAGGGCATCTGCTCGCCGACGAAGGTCATGGTCGCGGTGGGGCCCGGCATGTTGGAGACGACCCCGTGGAAGAAGCGGTCGCCGTAGACCGTGCGGGCGAACCAGCCCACGGCCGGCTCGGGCAGCAGCCGCAGCCCGGTCGCCATCACGAAGCGCGAGGCCAGTGCCCGGGTGGGCCGCCGGAGCCGGCGTGACTGGGCGGCGACCGCCGCCACCCGGTCGACGAAGGGTCGCTCGTCGACGGGGACGTCGATCATCACCGCGGCCGTGGCGTTGCCCTCGGCACCGGTGTCCGGCGTGCGCACCATCAGCGGGACCGAGCACCGCATCGTGCCGTCCATCCGGTCGGCGGTGGCGGGCGCGAGCCGGCGCACGGCGTCCGCAACGAGTGCCAGCACGAGGTCGGTGACCCGGGTGCCGAGCGCCGCGGCGGCCCGCCGGGCCTCCTCCAGCGCTACGTCGGAGGTGGCGAAGTCACGCCGCGGCGACTGCCCGCCCAGGCGCGCGGAGCCGCCGTCGGTGGCCAGCTGCGCCAGGCCCGTGGTGATCGCCGCCGCCCGCACCAGCGGCCCGGGCCCTGCCCCCTCGGGCACGAGCACGTCGGCCCGGGGACGGAACAGCCGCAGCGATTGCAGCACGGTGCCGATGCCGTCGGCCACCGCGTGGTGCACCAGCAGCACCAGCGCCGAGGTCGGCGGGGCCTCGTCGGGAGCGACGTCGCGCACCATCACGATCCGCCACAGCGGCCGGTCGCGCGGGAGCGGCTGCTCGGCGAGCTCCGAGAGCACCCGGCGCAGCCCGTCGGGTCCCCCAACCGGTCCGATCTCGGTGACGTGGGCGTCGACGTCGACCCGGTCCACGAAGACCCAGCGCGTGCGGCGCCACCGACCCGGCCGGACCGCCCGCTGGCGGAACCGGGGCAGGCCGGCGAGCTCGCCGCGCACGAGGTCGCGCACCTGGGCCAGCGTCGGCCGGGCGCCCGAGGCGCCGAGCAGGACCACGCCGCCGACGTGGTGGGCGGCTCCGGTCTCCTCCACGTGCAGGAAGAACGCGTCGGCCGGCGCGACGACCTCGCCCGGGAACCGGTGCCACCAGGCGGCCACCCGGACCCCGATGAGCACCGGGACCACCGCCGCGAGGACGTCGAGGAGGTAGTGGTTGGCGGTCGCCATCACGACGTACGCGGTGAGCGCGACGTGCACCGCCGAGACCAGCTGCACCCAGCGGCTGCCGTTGATCCGGGCGAGCACCACGCTGACCCACAGCGCCCAGCCGATGTGCAGCGACGGCATCGCGGCGAGCTGGTTGGCGCCGCTGACCCAGCTCGAGCCCCACGACCCGACGGTGCCGCCGCGGGTCACCGTGTCGACGAAGCCGAGCCCGGAGAGCATCCGCGGCGGCGCGGCCGGATACAGCGCGAAGCAGGTGATCGCCAGGACGTTGAGGACCAGGAAGGAGTCCCGGGTGGTCACCCACAGGTCGCGGCGCCTGACCCAGACCCAGCCGAGCAGGACGAGCGCGCTGAGGATGTACGTCGTCGCGTACTCGTAGTTCGCCAGGGTGGCGAGCACGTCGTGGCCGGCGAGACCGTGGTTGAGGAAGCGCTCGACGTCGAGATGGAGGTGCTGCTCGAGTGCGAACAGGTCGTGGCCGTGCCGGCGCGCGGCGGCCACCCGGGAGGGGCTTCGCAGGCTGTCGACGATCAGGTAGTAGCCGAACAGCAGCAGCCCGAGCGCGACCTGGCGCCACAGCATCAGCGGAGGAGCAGCGCTGTGGTCGGCAGCGCGCTCGCGCGAGGGCCCGGTCACCCCTCGTGGATAGCACAGCGGCGGATGCCGCCGGTGCGCAGCACCCGGTGAGGGGGCTCCGTCAGGCGGCGGGTGCCCCGGCCGGGGCGGGGACGTGACCGAAGCGGAACCGGACGCCCTCGATGCGGCGCAGCCGCGACCAGCCCCAGTAGCTGCAGACCCCGATCGAGAGGGCGGTCAGGAGGCCGCTGAAGACGCCGCGGGAGAAGATGCCGGCGGCGATGCCGAAGTGCAGCACGCCCAGGCTCATCCCGGCGTCGAGCAGGCGGGAGACTCCCCAGAGCAGGGAGACCTGCACGAACATCCTGTGCACCCGCTCGTCGCTGACCAGCACGTGCGGCAGCCGCACGAAGTCCTGGGCCAGCCGCAGCGTGATCGGACGGCCGATCAGGGCGCTGCCGATGAACAGCACCGCCATCACCATGGAGCCGGCGACCGGCTGCAGCAGGTAGACGTAGACGCTGGAGAGCGCCAGCGCGATCGAGGTGCGCGCGACCAGCATGGTCAGCGCCAGCAGCAGCGTTCCCGGGACCCGGCGCACGGTCGTCATCCGCACCACGACGGTGAGGGCGCACCACACGAGCACGGCGATCAGTCCCGCGACACCGCCGACGGTCACCATGAACCCGTAGAGCAGAAGGGTCGGCACCACGGCCGTCTCGAGGAGGAGCCGGAGCCCGTTCATCAGCGTCGGCCTGAGCTGACCGAGGTCGATGACGTGCTCGGCCCAGCCCTGGGCGGCGTGGCCGTGCTGTTCCCGAGAAGTGCTGCTGGTCACTCCACGAGTGTCGCATCTTCTGGGTCGATCTGGTCCTCTTCTCGGCGAATCCACAGGTCCGCCGAGGGCGAGTGCGCCAGGCCGGTCGCACCGGCCACGAGCAGCAGCGCCGCCACGACGAGCCCGATCACGGTGCCGGCGTCGGTGGGCAGCGCGATCGGGAACGCGAGCACGCCCACGGCGTAGCTGGCGATCGGGTTCACCGACTCCTTGGTCGCCACGCCCCAGGGCAACGGCCCGTTGGCGAAGGCGGCCTGCTCGAGCACCAGGCCGAGGGCGGTGGAGACCGCCAGGGCGTAGCCGACCCAGTCGGTGGCGGTGGCACCCACGCCGTGGTGGATCAGGTCGTCGGAGGTCAGCTTGATGAACACCGCGGTCATCGCGAAGCAGATGCCGGCGCAGCCCGCGGTCACCAGCACCATCACGTTGGGACCCAGCCGCGAGGCGATCGGGACCAGCACGACGATCGCCGCCAGCGCCGACAGCGCCGCGAGCACGATCTTGGAGCGGTCCACCTCGGCCCCGGTCGGGACGGCGTGCACCAGCACCAGCAGCACGACCAGGCCCAGGCAGATCGAGAGCCCCGACGCCCAGTCGCGCCCGCCGGGCCAGCGCCGCCACTCCAGGGAGGCCATCGGCAGCGCGAACAGCAGCTGGGTGGCCAGCAGCGGCTGCACCTCGGCGACCGATCCGAGGTGCAGGGCAGCCGCCTGGGCGCCGAAGCCCGCCAGGTTGACCAGCCAACCCTTGAGCCAGATCGGGTCGCGCACCAGCTTGTTCATCAGGGCATAGGCGCCAGACAGCACGCCGTTGCCCTCGCGCCGGGTCTCGCGGGCGGCGCGCTGCTGGTAGTAGGCGGCGCCGGCGAAGAGGAAGGAGGCGAGCAACCCCAGCAGCGTCGCGCCCACCGCGGTGCTCATCTCAGCTGCTCCTTCCGTGCGCGCCCGAGCGGACGTCCTCCCCGAAACGCAGCGACAGCCGGCGGTATGCCCGCGGCGCCAGGGCGCGGACGACGGCCGCGGTCCGCAGCCAGCCCGGCACCCAGGTCTCGGACCGCCCGCAGGCGATCGAGGCCAGCACCGCGTCGGCGACGCGCCCGACGGGGACCGGTGCGGGCACCCGACGGCCGTAGTCCCGGCCGCGACCGTCGAAGAAGCCGGTGTCCACCGCGCCGGGAAGGACCAGCGAGACGCTCACCCCGGAGCCGGCGAGCTCCTGGCCCAGACTCTCCGCGAAGGCGTCGAGGCCGGCCTTGGCGGCTGCATACGCCGCCTCCCCGGCGACGCCCGTGCGGCCGGCGACCGATCCCACGAGCACCACGTGCCCCACTCCCCTGGCCAGCATGCGCGGCAGCAGCGCGTGCACCAGCCGCAGCGGAGCGGCCAGGTCGACCGCCAGCACCTGCTCGAGGACCTCGGCGGGCATCGCGTCGTACGGGCCCGACCAGCCGAGGCCGGCGTTGAGCACGGCCACGTCGACGTGCCCGTGCACCGCCTGGGCGGCGGCGGCCAGCCGCCCGGCCGCCGCCGGCTCCGCGAGGTCGGCCAGCAGCGGCGTACCGCCCGCCTGCTCGGCCACCGCGCCGGTGCGCTCGGGGTCGCGGCCGTGCACCAGCACGCGGGCGCCCGCGTCGGCGCACCGCTGCGCCACGGCGGCGCCGATCCCCGCCGACGCCCCCGTGACCAGCACGACCCGACCCGCCAGCTCCATCCCGCACCTCTCTCTCGCCGCCCTTACCGATATCACCCCGCCGTCGAGTTGCCCCTTGTGGTGGCGCGAGTTGCCCCTCGTGGTGGCGCGAGTTGCCCCTTGTGGTGGCGCGAGGGGCAACTCGACGGTCGGTGGGGTCGGGCAGGATGAGAAGCGTGGAGCGGTTCAGTCCGGCGACCCGGACCTGGTTCGAGGCGGCGTTCGCCGCGCCGACCCCGGCGCAGTCGGGCGCGTGGGAGGCGATCGCTGCGGGCCGGCACGCGCTCGTGGTGGCGCCGACGGGCTCGGGCAAGACGCTCTCGGCGTTCCTGTGGGCGCTGGACCGGCTCTTCGTCGAGGGACCGCCGCCGGAGAGGCAACGGCGCTGCCGGGTGCTCTACGTCTCGCCGCTCAAGGCGCTCGCCGTCGACGTCGAGCGCAACCTGCGCGCCCCGCTGGCCGGCATCCGGCACACCGCCGCGCGGCTCGGGCAGGAGCTGCCCGAGGTCACCGTCGGCGTCCGGTCGGGCGACACCCCGGCCGCGGACCGTCGGCGCATCCAGACCACACCGCCCGACATCCTCATCACCACGCCGGAGTCGCTGTTCCTGATGCTGACCTCCCAGGCCCGGGAGGCGCTGCGCGGGGTCGAGACCGTCATCCTCGACGAGGTGCACGCCGTGGCCGGCAGCAAGCGGGGCGCACACCTGGCGGTGACCCTGGAGCGCCTGGACGCACTGCTCGAGCGGCCCGCCCAGCGGATCGGGCTCTCCGCCACCGTGCGACCGATCGAGGAGGTCGCCTGGTTCCTCGGCGGCGTCGCCCCGGTCGAGGTGGTCGCGCCGCCGAGCGAGAAGCGCTGGGACCTCGAGGTCGTGGTGCCCGTCGACGACATGACCGAGCTGGACACCGACGACGACGCCCGCCCCGGGAGGAACGCGTCCATCTGGCCGCACGTCGAGGAGCACGTCGTCGACCTCGTCGAGCAGCACCGGTCGACGATCGTCTTCGCCAACAGTCGTCGACTGGCCGAGCGCCTGACCACGAGGCTCAACGAGATCGCGGCCGAGCGGGCCGGTCTCGTCGTACCGGGATCCGAGGCTGTGCCCGGCGCGCGGACGCCGGCCGAGGTGATGGCGCAGTCCGGGGCCGCCGAGGGCGCACCTCCGGTGCTGGCCCGCGCGCACCACGGATCGGTGTCGAAGGAGCAGCGAGCGGTCATCGAGGACGACCTGAAGCGCGGCCGGCTGCCGTGCGTGGTGGCGACCAGCAGCCTCGAGCTCGGCATCGACATGGGCGAGGTCGACCTGGTCGTGCAGATCGGGTCGCCGCCGTCGGTGGCGAGCGGCCTGCAGCGCGTGGGCCGGGCCGGGCACCAGGTCGGCGAGACCTCCCACGGCGTCTTCTATCCCGAGCACCGCGGCGCACTGGTGCCCACGGCGGTGTCGGCGGAACGGATGCGGACCGGCCTCATCGAGGCGCTGCGCATCCCGGCCAACCCGCTCGACGTTCTCGCCCAGCAGGTGGTCGCCGCCACCGCGCTCGACGGCTGGGACGTCGACGCCCTCTTCGAGACGGTACGACGGGCTGCGCCGTACACCTCCCTGCCCCGCAGCGCGTTCGACGCGACCCTGGACCTGCTCGCCGGGCGCTACCCGAGCGACGAGTTCGCCGAGCTGCGCCCGCGCATCGTCTGGGACCGGGTGACCGGCCAGGTCACCGGCCGCCCGGGCGCGCAGCGGCTCGCGGTCACCAGCGGCGGCACGATCCCCGACCGCGGACTCTTCGGCGTCTTCCTCGTCGGCGGGGCGACGGGCAGCGGCGGCGCCCGGGTCGGCGAGCTCGACGAGGAGATGGTCTACGAGTCACGGGTGGGCGACGTGTTCACCCTGGGCACCAGCAGCTGGCGCATCGAGGACATCACCCATGACCGCGTCCTGGTCTCCCCCGCGCCCGGCCAGCCGGGGCGGCTGCCCTTCTGGACCGGCGACGCCCTCGGGCGGCCCGCGGAGCTGGGCGAGGCGGTGGGTGGCTTCACCCGCGAGATCACCGCGCTCCCCGCCCCGAAGGCGCTGGCCCGCTGCCGTGACGCCGGCCTGGACGAGCGCGCTGCGACCAACCTGGTCACCCTGCTCACCGAGCAGCAGGAGGCGACCGGGATGGTGCCCGACGACCGGCGGATCGTCGTCGAGCGGTTCCGCGACGAGCTCGGCGACTGGCGCCTGGTGGTGCACTCCCCCTACGGCACCCCCGTGCACGCGCCGTGGGCGCTCGCCATCGGCGCCCGGCTGCGCGAGCGCTACGGCATGGACGCCCAGGTGATGGCCTCCGACGACGGCATCGTGTGCCGGATCCCGGAGACCGACCAGGACCCCCCGGGCGCCGACCTGCTGGCCTTCGAGCCCGACGAGATCGAGCCGCTGGTCGTCGCCGAGGTCGGCGGCTCGGCCCTGTTCGCCTCCCGCTTCCGCGAGTGCGCCGCCCGCGCGCTCCTGCTGCCGCGCCGCGACCCGGGACACCGGTCACCGCTGTGGCAGCAGCGCCAGCGCAGCGCACAGCTGCTCGCGGTCGCCGCCCGCTATCCCAGCTTCCCGATCATCCTCGAGGCGGTGCGCGAGGTCCTCCAGGACGTCTACGACGTGCCCGCGCTCGTCGGTCTGCTGCGCCGGGTGGCGCAGCGCAGCGTCACGCTCGTCGACGTCACCACGACCCGCCCCTCGCCGTTCGCGCAGTCGCTGCTGTTCGGCTACGTCGCCGCGTTCATGTACGAGGGCGACTCGCCCCTGGCCGAGCGGCGAGCCGCCGCGCTGACCCTCGACCAGGGTCTGCTGGCCGAGCTGCTCGGCCGTGCGGAGCTGCGCGAGCTGCTCGACCCGGACGTGCTCGCGGAGGTCGAGGCCGAGCTGCAGCGACTCCCGCACGAGGGCGCCGACGACCGACGGGCCCGCGACGCCGAGGGCCTCGTCGACCTGCTCCGCCTACTCGGCCCGCTGGACACCGCGGAGCTCCAGGCGCGCAGCACCGCGCCCGTCCCGCCGGCCCTGGAGGAGCTGGCCGCCGCGCGTCGCGTCGTCGCCGTGCGCGTTGCCGGGGTGGACCGCTGGGCCGTGGTCGAGGACGTCGCCCGCCTCCGGGACGGCCTGGGCGTGCCGGTGCCGCCCGGGACCCCCGCGGTGTTCACCGAGCCCGTGGCAGACCCGCTGGGCGACCTCGTCGCGCGCTTCGCCCGCACCCACGGGCCCTTCACGGCCGCCGACGTCGCCACCCGGCTCGGCCTCGGCGTCGCGGTCGCCCACCAGACGCTGGTGCGGCTGGCCGCGCAGGGACGCGTCCTCGAGGGCGAGTTCCGGCCCGCGGGCAGCGGGGCGGAGTGGTGCGACGCCGAGGTGCTGCGCCGGCTGCGGCGGCGGTCGCTGGCCCGGCTGCGTCAGGAGGTCGAGCCGGTCGAGGCCACGACGCTCGCCCGCTTCCTGCCCGCCTGGCAGCACGTCGGGTCCCGACCTGGCGCGACCGGCGGGTCCCGCGGCCTGCGGGGTGTCGACGGGGTGGTGTCGGTCGTCGAGCAGCTGGCGGGCTGCGCGGTGCCGGCGAGCGCCTGGGAGTCGCTGGTGCTCCCCTCGCGCGTCGCCGACTACGAGCCGGCGATGCTCGACGAGCTGACCGCCACCGGAGAGGTGCTCTGGGCCGGCCAGGGAGCGCTCCCCGGCGGCGACGGGTGGGTCTCCCTGCACCTCGCCGACGCGGCGGAGCTGACGCTGCCGGTGCCCGATGCGACCCTCGAGGCGGGGCCGGTGCACGACGCGGTGCTCGACGCGCTCGCCGGCGGCGGGGCGTACTTCTTCCGCCAGCTCGGGCAGGCCGTCGGGTCCAGTGACGACGCGGCACTGTCCACGGCGCTGTGGGACCTGGCCTGGGCCGGCCGGGTCGGCAACGACACCTTCGCGCCGCTGCGGGGTCGGCTCCGGCCCGGCACCGGCACCCACCGGCCCCGGCGCACCCCTCCCCGCGCGCGCCTCGGCCGCCCCGGGCGCGGTCCCTCCCCGACACGGTCGGGCCCCCCGGACACGGTGGGACGGTGGTTCCTGCTGCCGGAGCCCGACGCCGACCCGACCCGGCGCGCGCACGCGACGGCGGAGGCGCTGCTCGAGCGGCACGGCGTCGTCACCCGCGGCGCGGTGGTCGCCGAGCGCACCCCCGGCGGGTTCGCCGCGGTCTACCGCGTGCTGGCGGCGTTCGAGGAGTCGGGCCGGTGCCGGCGCGGCTACTTCGTCGAGGGTCTCGGCGCGGCGCAGTTCGGCACCGCCGGCGCGGTCGACCGGTTGCGCACGTTCACCCCTCCGGAGCCGGGCACCAAGCCCGCCGCCGTCGCCCTGGCCGCCACCGACCCGGCCAACCCCTACGGCGCCGCCCTGGCCTGGCCGGAGCGGACCGCGGAGGCGACCGGCCACCGCCCGGGCCGCAAGGCCGGTGCGCTGGTGGTGCTCGTCGACGGCGCCCTCGCCCTCTACGTCGAGCGGGGCGGCAAGAC
>JBQCHZ010000053.1:0-5645 GCA_051954195.1 Marmoricola sp. | reverse complement strand
CCGATGAGCCGTTCGCCCTCGGCGAGGCGGTCGCGCGCGAGCACGTCGAAGGGCTGGTGGACGAGCTGCTGGCCCTGACCCCGGTGCTCGAGCGGGCGCTCGAGCAGCTCACCGAGACACCCGTCGTCGGCACGGTCGCGTCGCGGTTCATGGGCCGGATCGTCGGGGAGGTCCTGCAGGCCAACAAGGCGGTCGCCGACCGGGTGCCGGGCCTCGGCTCGCTGATGTCCTTCGGCACCAGCGCCGCCTCGAAGGTGATGGGCGCCGCGGACAAGCAGTTCGAGGGCCTGGTGGGCGACGCGGTGGGCAAGGGCGGCACGTTCGCGGTGCGGCGGCTCACCCGGATCCTGGTCGAGACCCTCCAGGACCCGACCACCCGCGAGGCGGTGCTCCAGGCGTGGGACCAGCTCGCTGCGCAACCCGTACGGGGCCTGCGGTCGGCGAGCACCCGGGAGGAGGTCGCCGGTGTCGTCGACGCCGGCCACGAGCTAGCCATCGGCACGCTCGCGACCGAGGAGGTCGGACGCGTCGCCGCCGCGGTCGTCGCCGCGTTCTTCGACCGCTTCGGCGGCTACACGCCGGCAGAGCTGCTCACCGAGCTCGAGCTCGACCGAGCGGACCTGATCGCCGACCTGGTCGCCCTCGCGCCGCCGGTGCTGGCCGCGCTGCACGAGAGCGGCGATCTGGAGGCACTGCTCCGGGCGGAGCTCGAGCCGTTCTACGCCTCGCCCGAGGTACGGGCGATCCTGGGCTGAGGCAGCCGGTCCCCGACAGCGGGACGGCATGGGAGGAAGGCAGCGACCGATGGAGCTCGAGCAGGTGATGCGCACGACCGGGGCCGTGCGGGAGTTCACCCAGGACCCGCTGCCCGACGAGGTGCTGTACCGCATCCTCGACGTGGCGCGGTTCGCGCCCAGCGGCGGGAACCGCCAGGGCGCCCGGGTGGTGGTGGTGCGCGAGCGCGCCACCCGCGAGGCGCTGGTCCGGCTCACCGAGCCGGCCGCACGTCGCTACGCCGCGCAGCGGCTCGCCGGGGAGAACCCCTGGAACACCGCGGTGCCCAGTCGGGTCACCGATGACGAGGTCGCGGCGACGGCGGTGCCCGCCAGCTTCACCGCCCCGCTGCTCGAGGCTCCCGTGGTGCTGGTGGTCTGCGTCGACCTGGCCGTGGTGGCCGCCACCGACAGCGAGCTCGCGCGGGTCGGCATCGTCGGCGGCGCCTCGGTCTACCCGTTGGCGTGGAACATCCTGCTCGCCGCCCGGGCCGCGGGCTTCGGCGGCACGTTCACCACGATGGCCGCGGCGGCGGAGCCCGAGGTCCAGCAGCTGCTCGGCATCCCCGAGCAGTGGGCGCTGGCGTGCGTCCTCCCGCTGGGACGACCGGTGAGGCAGGTGAGCCGGCTCAGCCGCCGCCCGGTCGAGGAGCTCGCCGTGCGGGAGAGGTTCGACGGCCCGCCCCTGGAGGCGGGGCCGGACCCCCGGTAGCGGCCCTCAGCGGGCCCGCGCAGCGGCGTCGGCCCTCAGCGGTAGCGCTGGGCGATGTCGCCGCAGATCCAGGCGAGGGTGGCGCGGATGCCGGGGGAGACGCCGGGGGTGAGCAGGTCCAGCAGTGCCTGGGCCATCATCTCGGTGCGCTCGCCGATGGCGAAGCCCTGCAGGGACCTGCCGGTGGCCACCGCCTCGAGGCAGAGCGTTGCCAGGCGCTCCTCCTCGGCCGGTGTCACGATGCCGCGGTAGTCGCCGACGGCGGCCCGGACCAGGGTCGTGGTCAGGTCCTCGCACGGTGCCATGGTCGGCATCGATCCCCCTTGCTCGTGTCAACCGCTTCAGCCTCCCACGCCGCCCACCGCCGGTGCGAGGGACGACCGCGAACCTGGGACGGGAGGCGACCTGTGGGAACAATGAGGCGCACTCGGCCGGTCCGCATGCGAGGACCGCCGCCCGGGCACGGGCCTCCCATGTCGCCCGCTGCTGATCCGGAATCCGTGTTCGCGTTCGCCTTCGCCCCGTCCTACCGGGCGGCCGCGCTGCCCTTCGGCGTGCTGCCGGCGACGACGTCGGTCACCGTCGGCGGGGGCCGGCTGCGGGTCCGGTTCGGGCTCTGGCGGCTCGACACCCCGCTGGCGAACATCGCCGGGCACGAGCTTTCCGGCGGGTTCACCTGGTGGCGCACCGCGGGGCCGGCGCACCTCTCCCTGGCCGACCACGGCGTCACCTTCGCCACCAACGGCGACCGCGCGCTGTGCGCGCGGTTCGTCGAGCCGGTGAGGACGCTCGACCCCACGGGCCGGCTGCGGCACCCGGGCGCCACGATGACCGTGGCCGACCCCGCGGGGCTCGCCGCAGCCATCGACGCTGCCCGCGCCTGACCCGGCGTCAGACGACGCCGAGGCCCCGCAGCCAGTCGACGACGACGCCTCCGAGCTCTGCGCCCTTGTCCTCCTGCAGGAAGTGCGCGGCACCCTCGATCGTGGTGTGCGGCTGTCCCGCCGCCCCGGGGACCTGCGAGGTGAAGAGCGCGTCCGCGTGCCGGGTGATCGGGTCGCCGTCGCTGAACGCGCACAGGAACGGCTTGTCGTAGCCGCGCAGCACCTCCCACGCCGCCAGCGCGGGCGCCGCCGCGACGTTGTCAGGGTCCTGGGGGATCAGGTCGGGCATCGCCTTCGGGCCGGCCTTGTAGGTGATGTCGGGGAAGGGCGCGTCGTAGGCCGCCACCACCTCGGGCGGCAGCTCGGTCCCCGACCCGAACTGCACCAGCAGCCCCACAGGCAGGTCCTCGGTGCGGTCGACGAAGTCACGGAAGGACCACCACTCCTCGGGCAGCCGGTAGCTGCCGTCGGGCAGCCCGGTGTTGGCCGCCACGACGCGCGCGAAGCGCTCGGGGTGCTCGCCCACCAGCCGCAGCCCGAGCAGGCCGCCCCAGTCCTGGCAGACCAGCGTCACCTCCTGCAGGTCGAGACCGGCCGGGTCGAGAAGAGTGGACCGCAGCCACTCGACGTGGGCGGCGTAGCTGTGGTCCGCACGGTCGGCGGGCTTGTCGCTGCGGCCGAAGCCGACCAGGTCGGGCGCGACGACCCGCAGGCCGGCGTCGAGCAGCACGGGGACCACCTTGCGCCAGAGGTAGGACCACGACGGCTCGCCGTGCAGGAGCAGCGCCACCGGCGCATCGCGCGGGCCCTCGTCGAGCACCGCCACGCGCAGGCCGTCCGAGGTCGTCAGGTACGTCGGCTCCCAGGGCCAGTCGGGAAGGTCGCTGAACCGGTCGTCGGGGGTGCGCAGGGTCTCCATGCGCGCAATCTAGCGACGTCGCTGCGCTCAGCGGCCGGCGACGTCGCCGCAGATCCAGGCCAGCGCCGCGCGGACGCCGGAGGGAGCCTCGGGGCACAGGGCGGCGAGCATGTCGCCGGCCAGCCGCTCGACCTCCGGGCCGGGGTCCGGGTCGCCGGCCCGGTGGCCGTCGAGGGCCTCCAGGCACACCGCGAGCAGGCGCTCGCGCTGTACGGCGGGCAGCAGATGGCGGTAGTCCTCGACGGCGGCAGCGACGAGGGCCGCCGCCGGGGTGGTGGCAGCCGGGGTGCGCTGCATCGAAGCCTTCTCAGCGGTCAGCATGGTCATGGTGTCCCTCCCGTGGTCCTGTGCACCCTCAACGACCCCTTCGGGGCGCGGTCACGGCGCGGATGCTCCCGGGCGGCCCGGTGGGAAGGACTTCTCCGGTCTTCCTAAAGTCGGACCCGTGGCTGCCGAAAGCGTCCTGCTCCTCGCCGACACGCACGTGCCCAAGCGTGCCCGGGACCTGCCCGCCGAGGTGTGGGCGGCGGTGGAGGCGGCCGACGTGGTGGTGCACGCCGGCGACTGGGTCGACGTGGGTCTCCTCGACGCCCTCGAGGAGCGCGCCCGGCGACTGGTCGGCGTGCACGGCAACAACGACCACGGGGTGCTGCGCACGCGACTGCCCGAGGTCGCCCGGGCCGACATCGGCGGGGTGCGCTTCGCGGTGGTGCACGAGACCGGACCGGCGGCGGGCCGCGAGCAGCGCTGCGCGAGCGCCTACCCGGAGACCGACGTGCTGGTCTTCGGGCACAGCCACATCCCCTGGGACGCGGTCGCCCCGGGGGGCCCGCGGCTGCTCAACCCCGGCTCACCGACCGACCGGCGCCGTCAGCCGGCATGCACCTATCTGACGTTGACCGCCGAGGCGGGGGTGGTGCGGGACGTGGTGCTGCACCAGCTGCCACCGCGGCGCTGACCACGCCGCTCAGCGGTCGAGGTCGAGCACGAACCAGACGGTCGTCCCGCCGAGGGTGACCTCCGAGCCCCAGCGTGCCGCGAGGGCGGCGACGACCTGCAGGCCGCGTCCGTGCACGGCGAGCGGGTCCGGGTCGGGGTTCGCGCGCGGCTTCACGCCCTCCCCGGCGCCGCGGTCGCGCACTCCGACCGTCAGCACCCCGTCCTCGAGCAGCGCCCGGACCTGGCAGCCGCCGTGGGTGTGGATCAGGGCGTTGGTGACGAGCTCGGAGAGGCACAGCTGCGCGGTGTGCCGGGCGTCGTCCGGGACGCCCCACTCCGCCAGGGTCGCGTCCAGGAAGCGCCGCGCCCCGGCGGCCGCGGCGAGCTCGGGGGGTACGACGTGCAGCGCGACCCGCCCGCCCTCCGACGGGGGCGGCATCCCGGCATCCCACTCCTGGCCCGTGCCTCGGCGGCGCGCGCGGCGCAGGCCGGCGCCCAGGTCCTCGCCCAGGCCGCACAGCTCCTCGACCTGCCCGGCGTCGAGACGGGCCCCGGCGGAGAGGAACAGCACGAAGCCGCCGAGGGTCTGGCCCGCCGCGCAGATCGGCACCGCGGCGACGGCCGCCGTCCCGGCGGGCTGGTTGTCGACGAAGTCGGGGAACCTGATCCGCAGCACGCCGAGACTGCCGTGGACGGGGGAGCCGCTGCGCACCGCCGTGTTGAGCGGGACCCGCTCGTAGGCATCGATGTGGCACCAGTCCACGTCGTCGGACTCGCTCGCCCGGTCGCTGGCGGTGAAGAGCAGTCGGCGTCCGCCGCCCTCGGCGAGGGCGAGCCCCACACGGCGCACCCCGGGCAGGGCGGACAACGTCGCCAGGGCAGCACGTGCCCAGGGATCGGTGTCCGGGGCCCCCGCCCCCGGAGGCGCTGTCACGGCCTCCACACGCGCCACCTTAGGACGCCGCACCGCGTGACGGGCCGATCCCGGCGACGTCGCCGGTGCCGGCGGACGGTGCAGGATGGTCCCCGTGACGTCCTCGGGAGCGCGGCGGCGGGTGGCCCTGATGGTCACCTGCGTGAACGACGCGATGTTCCCCGGCACCGGTCGTGCGGTGGTGACGCTGCTGCGCCGCCTGGGCGTGGAGGTGGAGTTCCCGCAGGCGCAGACCTGTTGCGGCCAGCCGATGGTGAACACCGGCTACCTCGACGAGGCGGTGCCCGCGGTGCGCCGCTACGTCGAGGCGTTCGCGGGCTACGACGCGGTGGTGGCGCCGAGCGGGTCGTGCGCGGGGTCGGCGCGGCACCAGCACGCGCTGGTCGCGCGGCGCAGCGGCGACATCATGCTGCAGCGGGCGGTGGCGGAGGCGCCGCCGACGTACGAGCTGAGCGAGTTCCTCGTCGACGTGCTGGGGGTGGAG
>JBQCHZ010000052.1:0-24316 GCA_051954195.1 Marmoricola sp. | reverse complement strand
GTCATGGGTCACGTCGACCACGGAAAGACCAAGCTCCTCGACGCGCTGCGCAACGCCAACGTCGTCGACAAGGAGGCCGGCGGCATCACCCAGCACATCGGTGCCTACCAGGTCGCGACCGAGGTCGAGGGCGACGAGCGCCGCATCACCTTCATCGACACCCCCGGTCACGAGGCCTTCACCGCCATGCGTGCCCGCGGTTCGCAGTCCTCCGACATCGCGGTGCTGGTGGTCGCGGCCGACGACGGCGTGATGCCGCAGACGGTCGAGGCGCTCAACCACGCCAAGGCGGCCGAGGTGCCGATCGTGGTCGCGGTCAACAAGGTCGACAAGCCCGACGCCGACCCGACCAAGGTCCGCGGCCAGCTCACCGAGTACGGCCTGGTCCCCGAGGAGTACGGCGGCGACACGATCTTCGTCGACGTCTCTGCGAAGGCCGAGCTCAACCTCGACGCGCTGCTCGAGGCGATCGTGGTCACCGCGGACGCCTCGCTCGACCTGCGCGCCAACCCCGAGCAGGACGCCCAGGGCCTGGTCGTCGAGGCGCACCTGGACCGCGGTCGCGGCCCGGTCGCCACGGTGCTGGTCCAGCGCGGAACGCTGCGCGTGGGCGACTCGCTCGTCGCGGGCCCGGCGTACGGCCGTGTGCGCGCCATGCTCGACGAGTACGGCGAGAACATCGAGGAGGCGACGCCGTCGCGTCCGGCGATGGTGCTGGGCCTGTCCGGGGTGCCGGGCGCGGGCCAGAACTTCATCGTGGTCGAGGACGACCGGATGGCTCGCCAGATCGCCGAGAAGCGCGAGGCGCGCGAGCGTGCGGCCATGCAGGCCAAGCGCCGCGTCCGCCGCACCCTCGAGGACTTCATGGCCTCCATGGAGAAGGGCGAGAGCCAGGAGCTCAACCTCATCCTCAAGGGCGACGTGTCCGGCTCGGTCGAGGCGCTCGAGGACAGCCTGGCCAAGATCGACGTGGGCGACGAGGTGTCGCTGCGCGTCATCGACCGCGGTGTCGGTGCCATCACCGAGACCAACGTGATGCTGGCCGCCGCCTCCGACGCGATCATCATCGGCTTCAACGTCCGGCCCCAGGGCAAGGCGACGGAGCTGGCCGAGCGCGAGGGCGTCGAGATGCGCTACTACTCGGTGATCTACCAGGCGATCGACGAGATCGAGGCCGCGCTCAAGGGCATGCTCAAGCCCGAGTACGAGGAGCACACCCTGGGCCAGGCCGAGATCCGCGCGATCTTCCGGTCCTCCCGGATCGGCAACATCGCCGGCTGCATGGTCACCAGCGGTGTCCTGCGCCGCAACGCCAAGGTGCGCCTCATCCGCGACGGCTCCGTCGTCGTCGAGAGCACCGACCTGGCGTCGCTGCGCCGCGAGAAGGACGACGCCTCCGAGGTCCGTGAGGGCTTCGAGTGCGGTCTCGTGCTCCGCGGCTTCAACGACATCAAGGAGGGCGACATCGTCGAGGCCTTCGAGATGCGGGAGATTCCCCGCGCCTGACCGGGCGGCGAGGGGGTTTCACGGGTTCACCCGCGAAACCCCCTCTTCGCGCACCACACCTGATGAAGGAAGAGCAGGTTTCGCGAGTGAACCCGTGAAACCTGCTGCGAGGAGAGGTCCATGAGCAGCCCACGCGTCCGCAAGATCGCCGACCGGATCCAGGTGATCGTGGCGGAGATGCTCGAGCGGCGGATCAAGGACCCGCGGCTCGGCCGGGAGAACGGGCACATCGTCACGGTGACCGACGTCCGGGTGTCCGGCGACACCCAGCAGGCCACGATCTTCTACACCGTGCTCGGCGCGGGAGTGGGGGAGGCGCCGGACCTGGTCAGCACCCAGGCCGCGCTGTCCTCGGCCAGGGGGCTGATCCGCTCCGAGGTCGGCAAGCAGCTGGGGATGCGCCACGTGCCCACGCTGGAGTTCGTCCACGACGCGCTGCCGGAGTCGGCCAAGCAGATCGACGATCTGCTCGAGCGGGTCCGGGAGTCCGACGCCCATGTGGCGGCCGCTGCCGCGGGTGCCACCTTCGCGGGCGAGCCCGACCCGTACCGCAAGCCCCGCGAGGACGACGAGGACGACGACGGGGACGAGCACGAGCACCAGCACGGTGAGCGCGACCTCGAGGACGACCGCGACGGTGAGTGAGCCGACCCCCGGGCTGGTCGTCGTCGACAAGCCCGGCGGGATGACCTCCCACGACGTCGTCGCCCGGGTCCGGCGGCTCGCCGGCACCCGCAAGGTCGGCCACGCCGGCACCCTCGACCCGATGGCGACCGGCGTGCTGGTGCTCGGCGTCGGCCGGGCCACCCGCGTGCTCGGGCATCTGCTGCTGAGCGAGAAGGCCTACGACGCGACGCTGCGACTGGGTGCGTCGACCACGACCGACGACGCCGACGGCGAGCAGGTCGCGACCGCCGACACGGGGCACCTCACCGAGGCGGGCGTCCGCGAGCGCCTGGCCGGCATGGTCGGCGAGATCGACCAGGTGCCGTCGGCGGTGTCGGCGGTCAAGGTCGACGGCCGTCGCGCCTACGACCGGGTGCGCGCGGGGGAGCAGGTCGACCTGCCGGCTCGACGCGTCACTATCGAGGGGATCGACGTGCACCGCACCCGCCGCGAGGGCTCGTTCCTCGACGTGGACCTCTCCGTGCGGTGCTCCAGCGGCACCTATGTCCGGGCGATCGCGCGCGACCTCGGTGCGGCTCTGGGCGTCGGCGGGCACCTGACGGCGTTGCGCCGTACCGCCGTGGGGCCCTTCGGCCTCGACGTGGCCCGCACCCTCGACGACCTCGCCGCCGCGTACGCCGTGCTGCCGCTGCCGGACGCCTGCGCCCGCGTGTTCGCGACCTACACCCTCGACGACGCCGGCGAGCGGGACGTGCGCGTGGGCCGTGCGCTCGAGGTCACGCTGCCCGCTCCCGGCCCGGTCGCGGTCTACGGCCCGGCCGGCGACTTCCTCGCGCTCTACGAGCAGCGGGGCGCCGTCGCCCGCGCCGTGGCGGTCTTCGTCTGACCCCGCCGCGCCGCGGACCGCGGCGCCGGTGGGGCGGTCCACCGCACCCGCCGCAGCGGCACGGCCGTAAGGTGGCCGCCGTGCGCATCTGGCGAACGCTCGAGGAGGTCCCCGACGACCGCGGCGACACCGTCGTCACCATCGGCAACTTCGACGGCGTGCACCGCGGGCACCAGGCGCTGATCCGGCGTGGGCGCACGGTCGCCGACGCGCAGGACGCGAGCCTGGTCGCGGTCACCTTCGATCCGCACCCGATGGCGGTGCTGCGGCCCGAGCACGCGCCGGCGCCGCTGTCCTCGATCGAGGAGCGCTGCTGCCGGCTCGGCGCCGCGGGGGTCGACGACGTGCTGGTGCTGCCGTTCAGCCGCGAGGTCGCGTCCTGGACGCCGGCGGAGTTCGTCGAGCGCGTGCTGGTCGAGGGCCTGCGTGCCTGCGCGGTCGTGGTCGGTGCGAACTTCCGCTTCGGCGCCCGCGCGGCCGGCGACGTCGCGTCCCTGGCCGCGGACGGGCGCTTCGCCGCCGAGGGCGTCGCGCTCGACGGTGGACCGCAGGTCTGGTCCTCCACCTACGTGCGCACCTGCGTCGCGGAGGGCGACGTCGAGGGCGCCGCGGAGGCGCTCGGACGCCCCTACGCGATCACCGGGACCGTCATGCGCGGCGACCGGCGGGGACGCGAGCTGGGCTACCCGACGGCCAACGTCCCGGTGGGGTCGGCGGCCGTACCCGCCGACGGCGTCTACGCGGGCCGGCTCCGCACGCTGCCGGACGGCGCGTCGCTGCCCGCGGCGATCAGCGTCGGGACCAATCCCACCTTCGACGGTCACCGCGAGCGCCGGGTCGAGGCCTACGTGCTGGACCGCGACGACCTCGACCTCTACGACCGCGAGGTCGAGGTGAGCTTCGTGGCGCGGTTGCGCGGCATGGTGCGGTTCGAGGGCGTCGACGCGCTGCTGACCGAGATGGCCCACGACGTCGAGCGCACCCGCGCGGCCCTCCAGGTCGACTGACGCGGGTCCGCGCCGGCGCTCGATCCGGGCTCGAGGTGGCCCCGCCCACGCCCGACCTGTGCCCGACCTGTGCTCGACCAGCCCCTTGACCGGCCCTGCAAGGCTCTGCGGCATGAGCATCGGCGTCGAGCGCACCTTCACCACCACGGCATCGCCTGAGAGCGTGTTCGCCTATCTGGCCGACTTCACCAACGCCACCGCGTGGGACCCCGGCACCGTCGCCTGCGAGCGGGTCTCCGGCGACGGTGGGGTCGGCACGCGCTACCGCAACACCTCGAGGTTCGCCGGCCGCACCGTCGAGCTCGACTACGAGGCGGTCGCGCTCGAGCCGGGTGCGCTGGTGCACTTCGAGGGCCGCAACGGCGACTCCTTCGAGGGTCACGACCGGCTCCGGCTCGCCCCGTCGGGGAGCGGCACCCGGGTCACCTACGACGCCCGCTTCGACTTCTCCGGCCTCGCGCGGCTCGGCACGCCGGTGGTACGGCTGCTGCTGCCGCGCATCGCCACCAGGACCGTCGCGCAGCTGCACCGCTGCCTCGACGCGCAGCTCTGAGATGTCCAGCGTGCTGTGGCTGCGCCGCGACCTGCGCCGCGCCGACCACCCGGCACTGCTCGCCGCGGCGCGTGAGGCCGATGACGTGCATGCGCTGTTCGTCATCGACCCGGTGCTGTGGCACGGTGCCGGCGCGCCGCGGCGTGCCTGGCTCGCGGCGAGCGTCCAGGCCGCCGCGGAGGCCTACGACGGCCGCCTGAGCATCCGGCTGGGCGCCCCTGCCGAGGTGGTGCCGCGCTTCGCCGCCGACCACGGCGCCGGCACCGTGCACGTGAGCGGCGAGACCACGCCGTACGGCCGCGCCCGGGACGAGCGCGTGGCTGAGGCGCTCGAGGCGTCCGGGGTCGGCTGGGTCGCCACCGGCACGCCCTACGCCGTCGACCCGGGCACGGTGCTGAACAAGACGGGCAGCCCGTACCAGGTGTTCAGCGCCTTCGCACGGGGCTGGCGCGAGCACGGCCACCCGGCGCCCGCGCCGGCGCCGGAGCACCTGCGCCTGGCCGACGCCGACAGCGACGGCCGGGTCGCGGCGATGCTGGAGAAGGCGGTCGGCGACGCGGGCGTCCCGCTGCCGCAGGCAGGGGAGGCGGGCGCACTCGCCCGCTGGCACCGCTTCCTCGAGGACGCCCTGGACGACTACGACCAGGCGCGCGACCGACCGGCCGTCGCCGGCACCTCCCAGCTCTCGCCGTGGCTCAAGGTCGGCGCGGTCCACCCCCGCACCCTGCTGGCCGACCTGGCCTCGCGGCGCTCGCAGTCGGCGCGGCGCTACCGCGACGAGCTGACCTGGCGCGAGTTCTACGCCGACGTGCTGCTCCACCGCCCGGACTCCGCGTGGGGCGACCTGCGACCCGAGCTGGCGGGCCTGCGCTACGACGACCCCGGGGACGCGCTCCAGGCCTGGCGGGAGGGCCGCACCGGCTTCCCGATCGTCGACGCCGGGATGCGGCAGCTGCGGGGGAGCGGCTGGATGCACAACCGCGTCCGGATGATCACCGCGAGCTTCTGGACCAAGGACCTCCATGCCTGGTGGCCGGGGGCGGCTCGGTACTTCCTGGACCATCTGCTCGACGGCGACCTCGCCTCGAACAACCACGGGTGGCAGTGGGTCGCCGGCACCGGCACCGACGCCTCGCCGTACTTCCGGGTCTTCAACCCCACCACCCAGGGCAAGCGCTTCGACCCCGACGGCTCCTACGTGCGCCGCTGGGTGCCCGAGCTGCGCCACCTCGAGGGGGCAGCGGCGCACGAGCCGTGGCGCCACCGCGACGGCTATCGCGACGGCTATCCGGCGCGGATCGTGGACCACGACGAGGAGCGCAAGGAGGCGCTGGAGCGCTACCAGTCCGCCCGCCGCTGAGCCGACGATTTCGGCGCGGGGTCCCCCCGCTGATAGCCTTGTGCGGTTGCCCGGGCGGCCCAGAGCCGGCCCGGGTCGACTGCCGTCGAACGGCCGCGGATCCAGAGTGCCCCAGGAGCTCAGACCTGGGGCGCCGCGCAACGGACATCAAGAAGGGAGCTCACGTGTCGATCGGTACCGACGCTGAGACCAAGAAGAAGATCATCGCCGAGTACGCCACCGTCGAGGGCGACACCGGCTCCCCGGAGGTGCAGGTGGCGCTGCTGTCGCACCGCATCGCGCACCTCACCGAGCACCTCAAGCAGCACAAGCACGACCACCACAGCCGGCGCGGCCTGCTGCTGCTGGTCGGCCAGCGCCGCCGGCTCCTCAATTACCTCGAGAAGACCGACATCGCGCGCTACCGCTCGATCGTGCAGCGCCTCGGCCTGCGCCGATGACGCGAGGGGGTCCACCTGAGTCCAGGTGGGCCCTCTGCTGCGTTTCGGGCTAGATTCGCAGCGTGCCCGGTCCTGACCGGGCACGCACCACCACGAGAGACACAGGACAGCGGTCCGCGAGCCGGGCCCGGTCCTCGGTAGTGGTCCTCGGAGCCACCGGCTCCGCGGACTTCGATCGAAGACCGGCCGAAAGACGCGGGTCGCGGATCGCTTCCGCGAAACGAGAGAGACCCACTTGTCTGACGACATCACGACGGTCGAGACCGTCATCGACAACGGTGCCTTCGGCACCCGCACCATCCGCTTCGAGACCGGGCTGCTGGCCCGGCAGGCCGCCGGCTCGGTGACCGCCTACCTCGACGACGACACCATGCTGCTCTCGGCGACCACCGCCGGGAAGCACCCCAAGGACCACTTCGACTTCTTCCCCCTGACGATCGACGTCGAGGAGCGGATGTACGCCGCGGGCAAGATCCCCGGCTCGTTCTTCCGCAGCGAGGGCCGCCCGGGCGAGGACGCGATCCTCACCTGCCGCCTCATCGACCGCCCGCTGCGCCCGACCTTCAAGAAGGGCCTGCGCAACGAGGTCCAGGTCGTCATCACCGTCCTCGCGCTGAACCCCGACGCGCCCTACGACGTGCTCGCGATCAACGCCGCCTCCATGTCGACCCAGCTCTCGGGCCTGCCGTTCTCCGGCCCGGTCGGCGGCGTGCGCGTCGCCCTGATCGAGGGCCAGTGGGTCGCCTTCCCCACGCACAGCCAGCTCGAGGACGCCGTCTTCGACATGGTGGTCGCCGGGCGCGTCACCGAGACCGGTGACGTCGCGATCATGATGGTCGAGGCCGAGGCCACCGAGGTCACCTGGGACAAGGTCCAGTCCGGCACCCAGGCGCCGACCGAGGAGATCGTCGCCGGCGGCCTCGACGCCGCCAAGCCGTTCATCAAGCAGCTCTGCGAGGCGCAGACCGAGCTGGCCAACGTGGCCGCGAAGCCGGTCCAGGAGTTCCCGATCTTCCTCGACTACGAGGACGACGTGTACGCCGCCGTCGAGGCCGCCGTGCGCGATGACCTGGCCGCCGCCATGAAGATCGCCGACAAGGCCGAGCGCAACGACCGCACCGACGAGCTCAAGGACGGCGTGCTCACCCAGCTCGCCGGCCAGTTCGAGGGCCGCGAGAAGGAGATCGGCGCGGCGTTCCGCTCGGTCAACAAGCAGCTGGTGCGCGAGAGCATCCTGCGCGACAAGATCCGCATCGACGGTCGCGGCCTGGCCGACATCCGGCCGCTGCACGCCGAGGTCGACGTGATCCCGCGGGTGCACGGCTCGGCGCTCTTCGAGCGCGGAGAGACCCAGTTCCTGGGCGTCACCACGCTGGACATGCTCAAGATGGAGCAGCAGCTCGACACCCTGTCGCCGGAGAAGCACCGCCGCTACATGCACAAGTACGTCTTCCCGCCGTTCTCCACCGGCGAGACCGGCCGGGTGGGCTCCCCGAAGCGCCGCGAGGTCGGCCACGGCGCGCTCGCACGCCGGGCACTGCTGCCGGTGCTGCCGACGCGCGAGGAGTTCCCCTACGCGATCCGGCAGCTGTCGGAGGCGATGGGCTCCAACGGCTCCACCTCGATGGGCTCCGTCTGCGCCTCCACGATGTCGCTGCTCCAGGCCGGCGTGCCGCTGCGCGCCTCCGTCGCGGGCATCGCGATGGGCCTGGTCTCCGGTGAGATCGACGGCACGACGCAGTACGTCGCGCTGACCGACATCCTCGGTGCCGAGGACGCCTTCGGTGACATGGACTTCAAGGTCGCCGGCACCCGCGACTTCGTCACCGCGCTGCAGCTCGACACCAAGCTCGACGGCATCCCCGCCGAGGTCCTGGCCTCGGCGCTGACCCAGGCCCGGGAGGCCCGGCTGACGATCCTCGACGTGATGGCCGAGGCCATCGCCGAGCCCGAGGAGATGTCGGTGCACGCCCCGCGGATCATCACCGTGCACATCCCGGTCGACAAGATCGGTGAGGTGATCGGTCCGAAGGGCAAGGTCATCAACCAGATCCAGGACGACACCGGCGCCTCGATCTCGATCGAGGACGACGGCACCATCTACATCGGTGCCACCAACGGCGAGGCCGCCGAGGCCGCCCGGTCCGCGATCAACCAGATCGCGAACCCGACGATGCCCGAGGTAGGCGAGCGCTACCTCGGCACCGTGGTGAAGACGACGAACTTCGGTGCGTTCGTCTCGCTGATGCCGGGCAAGGACGGCCTGCTGCACATCAGCAAGCTGCGCACGCTGGCCGGCGGCCAGCGGGTCGAGAACGTCGAGGACGTCGTGTCGGTCGGCCAGAAGATCCAGGTCGAGATCGGCGAGATCGACGACCGCGGCAAGCTGTCGCTGGTCCCCGTCGTCGAGGACGCAGCCGACGAGGCCGAGAAGCCCGCGGCCGAGGGCGACGCCGCGGAGTGACCTCGCGACGTACTCCTCCGGGGGCACACGAGCAGGCGCCGGGGACAGCGGTCACGCTGATCCCCGGCGTTCGCCGTACCGTCCTCCCCTCGGGCCTGCGGGTGGTGACCGAGGAGGTCCCGGGTGTCCGCTCGGCCGCGGTCGGCGTCTTCGTCGGCGTCGGGTCGCGCGATGAGTCCCCGGCCCTGCACGGCGCCTCGCACTTCCTCGAACACCTGCTCTTCAAGGGCACGCCCAGCCGCTCGGCGATGGACATCTCGGTCGCGCTGGACCTGGTGGGCGGGGAGTTCAACGCCTACACCGCCAAGGAGTACACCTGCTACCACGCGCGGGTGCTCGACGAGGACCTGCCGATCGCCCTGGACGTCCTGGGCGACATGCTCACCTCCTCGCTGATCACCCCCGCCGACGTGGAGGCCGAGCGGGAGGTGATCCTCGACGAGATCGCCATGCACGACGACGACCCCGACGACGTGGTGCACAACCTCTTCGCCGCCGCGAGCTGGGAGGGCAGCCCGCTGGCCAAACCGATCGCGGGCACCGTCGACTCGATCCGCGCGCTCACCCGCACGCAGATCCACGGCTACTACCGGCGCCGCTACCGACCCGAGGCGATGACGGTCGCCGTGGCCGGCAACATCACCCATGCCGACGTGGTGCGCCGGGTGCGGGCGGCCTTCGCGGGCAGCGGCTTCCTCGACGGTGAGGCGCGCCCCCGGGCGCCCCGCACCCGGGAGCGGTCCCGCCGCGCCCGGCCCGGGGCCGTGCGCGCCAGTCGCCCCTTCGAGCAGGTCAACGCGGTGCTCGGCGTCAGCGGCATCACTCGCTCGGACCCGCGACGCCACACCCTCGGGGTCCTCAACGCCGCGCTCGGCGGCGGGTCGTCCTCGCGCCTGTTCCAGGAGGTCCGCGAGGCGCGGGGGCTGGCCTACTCCGTCTACTCCTTCGCCTCCAGCTACTCCGACGCCGGAGTGGTCGGGGTGTCGGCCGGCACGCTGCCCGGCAAGGCCGAGGAGCTGCTGCAGGTCGTGCGCACCGAGCTCTCCAAGGTCGCCGCGGGCGGCCTCACCGACGAGGAGCTCGCGCGGGGCAAGGGCCAGCTGCGCGGCGGCCTGGTGCTGAGCCTCGAGGACACCGGCTCGCGGATGACCCGGTTGGGGGAGTCGGAGCTGTTCCAGACCCGGCTGCTCGCGATCGAGGAGGTGCTGGACCGGATCGAGGGGGTGACCCTCGACGGCGTCGCCACGCTGGCCCGGCAGCTGTTCGCCCAGCCCGAGATCCTCGCGGTGGTCGGGCCCCGCGGCCCCGTGGCCTAGGTTGAGGCTGTGACTGTGCGGGTGGGCGTGCTCGGCGCGCTGGGCAAGGTCGGGCGCGAGGTCTGCGCCGCGGTCGAGGCGGCCGACGACCTCGAGCTGGTCGCGCGCATCGACGCCGACGACGACCTCTCCACGCTCACCGGCGCGGGCGCCGAGGCGGTGGTCGACTTCACCCACCCCGACGTGGTGATGGACAATCTCGCCTTCTGCATCGAGCACGGCATCGATGCCGTGGTGGGTACGACGGGCTTCGACGAGGACCGCCTCGCGCGGCTGCGCGACCAGCTCGGCGCCAGCCCCCGCTCGGGGGTGCTCGTCGCCCCCAACTTCTCCATCGGCGCCCTCTTGATGATGCGCTTCGCGGTGGAGGCGGCACGGTTCTACGAGTCGGTGGAGATCGTCGAGCTGCATCACCCCGACAAGGCGGACGCCCCCTCCGGCACCGCCCGCCGTACCGCCCAGCTGGTCGCGGCCGCCCGGCGCGAGGCGGGGATGGGCCCGACGCCCGACGCCACGTCGACCTCGCTCGAGGGCGCCCGGGGCGCCGACGTCGACGGGATCCGGGTGCACGGGCTGCGGATCCGCGGGATGGTCGCCCACCAGGAGGTGGTGCTCGGCGCAGCCGGTGAGACGCTCACGATCCGCCACGACTCCCTCGACCGGGTCTCGTTCACGCCGGGCGTGCTGCTCGGTCTGCGCGCCATCGGCAGCCGCCCGGGCCTGACCGTGGGGCTCGAGGAGCTCCTCGACCTCTGACTTCTGCAGATCGCTGCAACGCAGCTTCCTGCAGGGGCGTTCGCCTCGCCAGCAGCGGCCCGGTGTGGGCAGGATCGTGTCAGGTCCGGACCGGACGGTGGCTCCACCCTCGGGGGAGCGCCCGGTCCGTGACCGCAGGCGGGGGGCCCGCGCGGGGCACGCGGGCTCCCCAACCCGGTCGCTGTCAGTCCGTCGTGGGCAGTCCGGTCGCTGTCAGTCCGGTCGCGGCGAGCCCGCTCGCGGTCAGCCCGGTCGCGGTCAGCCCGGTCGCGGTCAGGCCAGCCGCACCAGCGCCGCGACCGCTGCGGCGACGAAGACCACGACGAGGAACGGCGCGCGCAGGACCAGCGCCACTGCGGCGGCGGCGAGCCCCGCAGCCCGACCGTCGACGACCAGCGAGCGGTCCGCGCCGGCGAAGACCTGGGTCGCGATCAGGGCGGCGAGCAGCGCCACCGGGATCAGGTCGGCGACCCGGCGCACCACTGGCCGCTCCAGCACCCGGGCCGGCACCGAGAGGCCGGCCAGCTTGAGCAGGTAGCAGCCGATCGCGCAGCCCAGCACCGCCGCCCAGGTCATGATCCGGCTCCCGCCGGCGACCGCCGCAGGCCGACCACCAGGGCGACCGCGGCGGCGCAGAGCACGGGGACGCCGGCCGCGGCGACCGGGACGAGGCCGAGCGCCAGCGCCGCGGCGAGCACGGCGGTCACCCGGTGGGTGCGCGAGTCCAGGCGCGGCCACAGCAGCGCCAGGAACGCCCCGCCCACGGCGGCGTCGAGGCCGTAGTCGCGGGGGTCGCCCAGCGCGCTGCCGGCCACCGCCCCGACGAGGGTGAACAGGTTCCAGAGCACGAAGACCCCGACGCCGGTGGTCAGGAAGCCGACCCGGGCGGCCACACGGGACTCCCGCAGCACGCTCATCGCCGTCGACTCGTCGATCACCACATGGGCGGCCAGCACCCGGCGCCAGCCGGCCCAGCCGAGCAACGGCGCGAGGCGGACGCCGTAGAGGGTGTTGCGGACGCCGAGCATCAGCCCCGACAGCGCCGCGAAGACGGCCGACCCGCCCGCGGCGAGCACGCCGACGAGCGCGAACTGGGAGGCCCCGGTGAACACCAGCAACGACAGGGCGCAGGTCTGCAGGACGCTCAGACCCGCCGCGACGGAGACGGCGCCGAAGGAGACGCCGTAGAGGCCGGTCGCCAGCGCGACGGCGAGGCCGTCGCCGACGATCTCCCTGCGGCGTCCGGGCGCCAGCGGCTCCTCGGTCACCGGGCTCACGCCAGCGCGGTGTGCAGCCGGACCTGCCGCACTGTCGTGCTGCCGTCCCCGGTCAGGTCCAGCGTGCGGTGCGCGCCGTCGGGCTCCCAGCCGGCCGCGGTCCAGAACCGGCGCTGCTCGTCCGCGGTGGACGGCAGCCAGGTCACCGCCCGCACGAACCGGTCCGCGCGCAGCGTGTCGACCGCGGCCTGCATCAGCCGCGAGCCGTGGCCGCGACCGAGCTCCGCGGGGGAGACGGTGAGATCGGTGACCTCGCCCACCGCGATCGGGTCGAGGTCGGGGTCGCTCGCCGGGGTGGTGAGCACGAACCCGACCAGGCGGGGGCCCGCCAGGGCGACCAGCACCCGGTGGCGCGCCTCGGGCGGCGTGGTCAGGCTCTGTGCCCAGCCGGGGGCGAGCCGGTCGGCGTCCATAGAGACCAGCACCTCCTCCGGCAGCAGGCCGGCGTACGACGCGCGCCAGGCCGCGACCTGCACCGCGGCCAGCGCCGGGGCGTCCTCGGCCCACCCGATCCGGCAGGACACGTCGGCGTTCATCCGGTCAGCCTCTCAGGCCCGGTGGGGGCTGCCTCGGCCGAGGCCGCCGCGGGCGGTCGGGCGACGGCGACGATGCCGGCCAGCGCCAGCAGGACGCCGACCACCACGGCCGGGTCCCAGCCGGCCCGCAGCCGGTCGCCGAAGACCGCGACGCCCACCACCGAGGGCACCACGGCCTCGGTCACGCTCAGCGGCGCGCCCGAGGTCGTCACCGCCGCCCGCTGCATGGCGAGGGAGTAGCACCCGAAGCCGAGGGCGCCGAGCACGGCGAGGCAGACCAGCGCGAGCAGCACCTCCCAGCGCAGGTAGGGAGCGACGACGAGCCGCACGCCGACGGGCACCGCGCCGTAGCAGGCACCTGCCAGGACGCCGTAGACCACCCCGCCGGCCGAGCCGCCGAGCCGGCGGCACGCCGTGGCGAGCACCGCGACCAGCCCGGCGCCCACGAGCAGCCCCGCCAGCACCGTCGCCGGTGCCCCGTGGTCGCCCGGGTGTCCCGCGCCGAGCGCCAGCACGACCAAGCCGGCGCACACCGCCGCCAGGCCGCCGACCTGGCGGCGCGAGAGCCGCTCGTGCAGCAGCCGTGCGGAGGTCAGCGCGGTGAACAGCAGCGAGGTGGCGACCAGGCTCTGGGCCAGGTAGAGCGGCAGCCGCTGGATCGCCACGTAATGGAACCCGGCTCCGGCGGCGTCGCTGCACACGACGCCGACCAGCACCGGGTCGGTCATGGCCGCCCGGGCGACCTCCCACCACCGCCCGGTCGGCAGCTGTCGTGAGGCGTGCGCCTGGAGCGCGGCCGGCGCACCGTAGAGCACCGCCGCCACGAGGCCGGCGACGACTCCGATCAGCACGCCGTGATCGTGCCACGAGCCGGTAGTGTCGCGGCGTGCGCGCCTACCTCGACCTCGTGCAGCGGATCCTCGACGAGGGCGTGGAGAAGTCCGACCGCACCGGCACCGGGACGCGCTCGGTCTTCGGCCACCAGATGCGCTTCGACCTGACCGCCGGCTTCCCGCTCGTGACCACCAAGAAGGTGCACACCCGCTCGGTGTTCGGCGAGCTGCTGTGGTTCCTGCGCGGAGACACCAACGTGCGGTGGCTCCAGGAGCGCGGCATCAGCATCTGGGACGAGTGGGCCGACGAGCGCGGCGACCTCGGCCCGGTCTACGGCTACCAGTGGCGGTCCTGGCCGACCCCCGACGGGCGCCACGTCGACCAGATCGCGCAGGTGGTCGAGCAGATCCGGGCCGACCCCGACTCGCGACGACACATCGTCTCGGCGTGGAACGTGGCCGACATCCCCGCCATGGCGCTGGCCCCCTGCCACGCGCTCTTCCAGTTCTACGTCGCCGACGGTCGGCTCTCCTGCCAGCTCTACCAGCGCTCGGCCGACGTGTTCCTCGGCGTGCCGTTCAACATCGCCTCCTACGCCCTGCTCACCCACATGGTCGCGCAGGTGACCGGCCTCGAGGTCGGAGACTTCGTGCACACCCTTGGTGACGCGCACCTCTACCTCAACCACCTCGACCAGGCCCGCGAGCAGCTCGCCCGCGACCCGCGCCCGCTTCCCACGCTGTGGCTCAACCCGGAGGTGCCGGCGTTGGACGCCTTCGACCTCGACGACATCCGCGTCGAGGGGTACGACCCCCACCCGGTGATCAAGGCCCCGATCAGCGTATGAGCCCCACTCCACGAGGCGCGGCGTGAGCATCACGCTGGTCGCGGCCGTCGCCGACAACGGGGTGATCGGCGCGGACGGCGGCATCCCCTGGCACCTCTCCGCCGACTTCGCCCACTTCAAGGCGCTCACGCTCGGGCACGTGCTGGTGATGGGCCGGGCGACGTACGAGTCGATCGGGCGACCGCTGCCCGGGCGTACCACCGTGGTGCTCACCCGCGACCCGGCCTGGGACCCCGGCGCCGTCGGCGTCATGGTGGCCACCGACCTCGACGCCGCCCTCGACGTGGCGTCCGGGGTGGACGAGGAGGTCTTCGTGGTCGGCGGCGCGAGTGTCTACGCCGAGGCGCTGGCCGTGGCCGACGCCCAGGTGCTCACCGAGGTGCACCTGAGCCCGGACGGCGACACCACCTACCCCGCCTTCGACCGGTCGCAGTGGCGCGAGGTGTCGCGGACGGCGCACGGAGAGGGCGACGTGCCGTTCGAGATCGTCCGCTGGGAGCGCGCTCAGCCGAGCTGAGCCAGCCCCTCGGTCGCGATCCGCTCGAAGGTCTCCTGGTCGGCGGCGAAGGGGCTGTCGGGAACGGGCCAGTGCACCACGATCTCGTCGAAGCCGAGCGCGCGGTGGCGACCGGCGAAGTCCACGAAGCGGTCGAGGGAGGCGAGCATCTCGTTGCGCTCGGGCGTGAAGGCGGTCAGCAGCACCCGCTCCACCGAGCCCGGGTCCCGTCCGGCGGCGACGCAGGCCGCATCCAGCCTGGACAGCTGCGCCTCGAGCGCAGCGTCCGAGGCGGCCGGGGTGCTCTCCTCGGACAACCGGCCGTCGCCGGTGGTGATCCAGCCCTGGCCGTAGGCCGCCGCCAGGGACAGGCCCCGCCTCCCGGTCGCCGCGATGCCGAAGGGCATCCGGGGCCGCTGCACGCAGCCCGGGATCATCCGCGCCTCGTGGGCGCTCCAGTACCTGCCGTCCTCGGTGGTCTCGGGCCGGGTGAGCAGGGCGTCGAGCATCCGGACGAGCTCGGCGAACCGGTCCGCCCGCTCGCGCGGTGAGCGCGGCGGGTCGCCGAGGACACCGGCGTCGTGCCCGGTGGCGGTGCCGGCCCCGATGCCGACGGTGATCCGCCCCTGGGAGATGTCGTCGAGCGACATCAGGTCCTTCGCGAGCGTGACCGGGTGGCGGAAGTTCGGCGAGGTGACCATGGTGCCCAGCCGGATCCGCTCGGTCACCACGGCGGCCGCGGTCAAGGTCGGGACGGCGCCGAACCAGGGGCCGTCGGCGAACGGCTCGCGCCAGGACAGGTGGTCGTAGGTGTAGGCGCCGTGGAGGCCGAGCTCCTCGGCGCGGCGCCACGCCGCGGACCCGCCCTCGTGCCAGCGCCGGTGCGGCAGGATCACGGTGCTCAGGCGCAGACCGGCGGGCGAGCTCACCCCGCCGAGGCTACGTTGAGGTCATGGAGCAGCGTGCGCAGGGCGCCCCACGGATCGTCGTGTGCGGCGTCTCGGGGTCGGGGAAGAGCACGATCGGGGAGCAGCTGGCGGCCCGGCTCGACGTGACGTTCTGCGACGGGGACGACCTGCACCCGGAGGAGAACCGCCGCAAGATGCGTGCCGGGACGCCGCTCGACGACGACGACCGACGCCCGTGGCTGCTCGAGGTGGGGCGCTGGCTGGCCGACCAGGAGGGCGGCGGCGTGGTGGCCTGCTCGGCGCTCAAGCGCACCTACCGCGACCTGATCCGCGACACCTGCCCCGAGGCCTGGTTCGCCCAGCTGGTCGGCGACGAGGACGTGATCATCGAGCGGCAGCGCAACCGCAAGCAGCACTTCATGCCGCCCTCGCTGATGCCCTCGCAGTTCGCGGCGTTCGAGGGACTGCAGGACGACGAGGCCGGCGCCGCGGTCGACGTCGGCCCGGCACCCGAGCGGCTGGTGGCCGACATCGTGAAGCGGCTGCGCCGATAGGCTGGGGGCCATGAGTCATCCTGATGCGCCGTTCGGGCGCATGCTCACCGCGATGGTGACCCCCTTCGACGAGGACGGCTCGGTCGACCACGACGCGCTCGCGGCGGTCGCCGCGCACCTGGTCGACCACGGCCACGACGGCCTGGTCGTCTCCGGCACGACCGGCGAGTCGCCGACCACCTCGATCGAGGAGGACGGCCAGATCGTCGCGACCGTCAAGGCGGCCGTCGGTGACCGGGCCAGCATCGTCGCCGGCGTCGGCACCAACACGACCGCACACTCGGTCGAGCTTGCGCGCCAGGCAGCGCAGCTCGGGGCCGACGGCATCCTGCTCGTCACGCCGTACTACAACAAGCCCTCGCCGGCGGGCGTGCTCGCGCACTTCCGCGCCGTCGTCGAGGCCGGCGACCTGCCGACGATGCTCTACGACGTGCCGGGGCGCACCGGCCTGCCGATCGCGCCCTCGGTCTACGACGCGCTCGCCGGCCACGACGCCGTGGTCGCGGTCAAGGACGCCACGGGCGACTTCGCGACCGCCGCCCGGCTGACCGGCCTGGGGTACGCGCTCTACTCCGGGGACGACGCCAACACGCTCAGCTACCTGGCGCACGGCGGCTGCGGGCTGGTCAGCGTGGTGGGCCACGTGGCGGGTCGCGAGCTGGCCTCGATGATCACCGACTTCCTCGGCGGCGACCACGCCGCCGCCCTGGCGACGTACCAGCGGCTGACGCCGGCCTTCGACGCGGTGATGGGAGTCGCCAATTACGGCGCCACCACCGCGAAGGCCGCGCTCGAGCTGGCGGGGGTGCTCGACAACAGGCGCGTCCGGCTGCCGCTGGTCGCGCTCGACGACGACGAGGTGGCCGCGCTGCGGACCGGCCTCGAGAAGGCAGGTCTGCTTCCGTGAGCCACCCCCACTTCGAGCTCGGCCCGCCGCCCGCGCTGCCCGGCGACGGCCTGCGCGTGGTCGCCCTGGGCGGTCTCGGCGAGGTCGGGCGCAACATGACGGTCTTCGAGCACGCCGGCCGGCTGCTCGTCGTCGACTGCGGCGTGCTGTTCCCCGAGGAGAACCACCCCGGCGTCGACCTGATCCTCCCCGACTTCGACTGGATCCGGGACCGGCTGGACCGCATCGACGCGCTGGTGCTCACCCACGGGCACGAGGACCACATCGGGGCGGTGCCCTACCTGCTGCGCGAGCGCGGCGACATCCCGTTGGTTGGCTCGAAGCTGACCCTGGCCCTGATCTCCTCGAAGCTGCGCGAGCACCGGCTGAAGAACACCCCGCAGCACGAGGTGGCCGAGGGCGACCGGATCAGCTTCGGTCCCTGGGACCTGGAGTTCGTCGCGGTCAACCACTCGATCCCCGACGCGCTCGCCGTCGCCATCCGTACGCCGGCCGGCCTGGTCCTGCACACCGGCGACTTCAAGATGGACCAGCTGCCGCTCGACGGCCGCATCACCGACCTGCGGGGCTTCGGGCGGCTGGGGGAGGAGGGCGTCGACCTGTTCCTGGTCGACTCCACCAATGCCGAGGTCCCGGGGTTCACCACCTCGGAGAAGGACATCGCGCCGGTGCTCGACCGGGTCTTCCACCGCAGCACGCAGCGGGTGATCGTGGCCTGCTTCGCCAGTCACGTGCACCGGGTGCAGCAGGTGATGGACGCCGCGGAGCGGCACGGTCGCAAGGTCGCCTACGTGGGCCGCTCGATGGTCCGCAACATGGGGATCGCGCGCGAGCTGGGCTACCTCAAGGTGCCGCCCGGGCTGCTCGTCGACGCCAAGGAGCTCGCCGACATGCCGCCGGACAAGGTCGTGCTGATCTCGACCGGCTCCCAGGGCGAGCCGCTCTCGGCCCTGGCCCGCATCGCGCAGCGCAACCACAGCTTCGTGCACCTCGAGCAGGGCGACACCGTCGTGCTCGCCTCCTCGCTGATCCCCGGCAACGAGAACTCCGTCTACCGGGTGATCAACGGGCTGGTCCGCTGCGGCGCCGAGGTGGTGCACAAGGGCAACGCCCTGGTGCACGTCTCGGGCCACGCCAGCGCGGGGGAGCTGCTCTACTGCTACAACATCGTCCGGCCCCGCAACGTGATGCCGGTGCACGGCGAGATCCGCCACCTGCACGCCAACGCCGACCTCGCCCGGGCGACCGGTGTGCCGGCCGACCGGGTGGTGATCGCCGAGGACGGCGTGGTCGTCGACCTCGTCGACGGTCGTGCCTACATCACGGGCAAGGTCGACTGCGGCTACGTCTTCGTCGACGGCTCCTCGGTCGGTGACATCACCGAGTCCTCCCTCAAGGACCGCCGGATCCTGGGCGAGGAGGGGTTCATCTCGGTCATCGTCGTCGTGGACTCCCAGACCGGCAAGGTGGTCAGCGGGCCGGAGATCCACGCCCGCGGCTTCGCCGAGGACGACGCGACGTTCGAGGCCATCAAGGGCCCGCTCGTCGAGGCGATCAACCGGGCGGTGGCCGACGGCGTGGACGACACCCACCAGCTGCAGCAGACGATCCGTCGCACGATCGGCCGCTGGGTCTCCAACACCCACCGCCGCCGCCCGATGATCGTCCCGGTCGTGCTCGAGGCCTGAGGCGCCGCCACGGCACCTCAGGCCCCGAGCCGAGCCGAGCACGCTCCGGGGGTCACTCCTCGACGGCGCGCTCCTCGGTGACCGGGGCCCGGTGCGCGGCGCGCTGGTCGGGCACCACGGTCTCGCGACGGCCCAGGGCGCGCACGTCGCGGTAGGCGACGACGCTCATCCGGCCCATCGCGGCCGCGGCGAGGAAGAGGATCACGGCGCCGAGTCCGGTGAAGAAGCCGATCTGCTCGGCCACCTGGCCCAGCGTCGAGGAGCTCGCGGGCATGCCGGCCTGCGGGCTCCCGCCGGTCCAGAGCCGGCTGATGGTCTGCCCGACGATGAACCACGCCCCGCCGGCCACGCCCAGCCAGGCGCCGGTGTGCCCGGTGACGCGGTTGCCGGTGCCGAGCAGGATCAGGCCGCCCAGGAAGGTGGCCGCGGCGGGGAGGACCTCGAGCCACAGCCGGCCCCAGGTCATCGTCCAGGAGGTGTCTGGAGTGAAGGCGTAGCCGAAGACGGGCCCCAGGAACGGGACCAGGCCGCCCCAGATGCCCAGGATCACGAGCAGCGTGCCGCTGGTGGCGCCGCGTGATCGCGGGACGTGGAGGCGGTCACCCATGCTCAGGTGCCCGTCGTGCGTGGTGGTGTCGCTGTCGGTGGTGCGTGTCGTCGTGGTCATGACCTCAACTCCCTGATGGACGACCATTCCGTCGCCTTCTGCGTACCCTGCGGCTCGTTCGGCACGCGTGTCGGCAGGACGGAGGCGCAGGGGCGGGGACACGGCGGGAGGGTTGGGGACGACACGCCACCGGAGCGGAACTGTTGTGGTCCCTGTGACGGGAGTGACGGTCGACTAGGTTGGTCACCATGGCGACCCGTACGTCTTCCCCGCCGGCGTCGCGCAGCAAGAGCACCTCCGGGCGCGGCACTGCCACCAAGAGCAGGACCGGCCAGGGGGGCTCCTCCTCGCGCAGCCGGTCGACCGGCAGCTCCGGCCGCGCCCGCTCCGGCGGCACGCGGCGGCCGGCGCCGCGCGCGGTGCGCAGTGGTCCCGGACCGGTCGCCCGCGGCTTCGGAGCCCTGGGCCGCGGTGTCGCCGCCACCTGGGTGGGCGGCGCGCACGTCGTCGGCGCCGGGGTGCGCGCCGTCGGCAGCACCGCGCGGGACCTCGAGCCCGAGCAGCGCCGCGACGGCGCCGGCCTCGGTCTGCTCGCACTGGCCGTCGTGGTGGCCGCCTCCGTGTGGTGGCAGCTGCCCGGTGGGCTCCCGTCGTTCGTGCGGGCCGTCGTCGCGGGCTCCGTCGGCCTGCTGGGCTGGCTGGTGCCGCTGCTGCTGTGCTACGTCGCCTGGCGCAACCTGCGCGACCCCGCGGCGAACGGCCCGGCCGGCCGCCAGGTGATCGGCTGGGGTGCGTTCTTGCTGGGCGTCCTCGGCATCGTGCACATCGCGAACGGCTCGCCACGGCCCGTGCACGGCGACACCGAGCCCCTGCAGCAGGCCGGGGGAGCGCTCGGGTTCGTCGTTGCCAAGCTGCTCACCGACCTGCTCCGCACGCCGTACGTCGTCGTGCCGCTGCTCGTGCTGCTGGCGACCTTCGGCGTGCTGGTGGTCACCGCCACGCCCGTCTACCAGGTGCCCGCCCGACTGCGCGAGGCCCGCGACCGCCTGCTCGGGCGGACTCCGGCAACGACCGGCGACCCCGACCCGAAGGCGATCAGGGGCCGTCGCGCCGATGACGAGTTCGACCCCGACATGGGCGACCCGGCGTACGACTCCCCGGTGCTCGAGGACCGCGAGGTCAAGCGCCGGCGGCGCAAGACCCCGGACCCCGTCGAGGTGGCGACCTCCCTCGACGACGCGGCCCTCGACGCCGGCTCCCCGAGCGTCGACGGGAGCGTCTCCGACAGCGCCGCCGACGGCGCCGACGAGCCGACCGGCGAGCTGGCGGCGCCGCCGCACACGCCGCTGCCCGCCCGTGTCGAGCAGCTCTCGCTGTCCGGTGACATCGCCTACAGCCTCCCCGACAGCCAGGTGCTCAAGCCGGGAAGCCCGCACAAGGCCCGCTCGAAGGCCTCCGACGACGTCGTGGAGCGGCTCACCCAGGTGCTCGACGAGTTCGGCATCGACGCCCAGGTCACCGGCTACACCCGCGGCCCGACCGTCACCCGCTACGAGGTCGAGCTCGGCCCGGCGGTCAAGGTCGAGAAGGTCACCGCGCACAGCAAGAACATCGCCTACGCCGTCGCCAGCGCCGACGTCCGGATCCTCAGCCCGATCCCCGGCAAGTCGGCGATCGGCAT
The DNA here is from genome assembly GCA_051954195.1 of Marmoricola sp. Taxonomy (GTDB): domain Bacteria; phylum Actinomycetota; class Actinomycetes; order Propionibacteriales; family Nocardioidaceae; genus Marmoricola. The sequence goes on along the minus strand of JBQCHZ010000052.1, from coordinate 3,066 downwards.
CGAGATCCCCAACCGCGACAAGGAGATCGTGTCGCTGGGCGACGTGCTGCGCTCCTCGGTCGCCCGCAACGACCATCACCCGATGGTCGCGGGCCTCGGCAAGGACGTCGAGGGCGGCTTCGTGGTGGCGAACCTCGCCAAGATGCCGCACCTGCTGGTCGCCGGTGCGACCGGCTCGGGCAAGTCGAGCTTCATCAACTCGATGATCACCTCGATCCTGATGCGCTCGACGCCCGACGAGGTGCGGATGATCCTCGTCGACCCCAAGCGGGTCGAGCTCAACGTCTACGAGGGCATCCCGCACCTGATCACGCCGATCATCACCAACCCCAAGAAGGCCGCAGAGGCGCTGGCCTGGGTCGTGCGTGAGATGGACATGCGGTACGACGACCTCGCCAACTTCGGCTTCCGGCACATCGACGACTTCAACAAGGCCGTCCGAGCGGGCAAGGTGCAGGTCCCGGCGGGCTCCGAGCGCGTGCTGGCGCCCTATCCGTACCTCCTCGTCGTGGTCGACGAGCTGGCCGACCTGATGATGGTCGCGCCCCGCGACGTCGAGGACTCGGTCGTGCGAATCACCCAGCTCGCCCGCGCCGCCGGCATCCATCTGGTCCTCGCCACCCAGCGGCCGAGCGTCGACGTGGTCACCGGCCTGATCAAGGCCAACGTGCCCTCGCGGCTGGCGTTCGCGACCAGCTCGCTCGCCGACAGCCGCGTCATCCTCGACCAGCCCGGCGCGGAGAAGCTCGTCGGCCAGGGTGACGGCCTGTTCCTTCCGATGGGTGCCTCCAAGCCCGCCCGCATCCAGGGCTCGTGGGTGACCGAGGCGGAGATCCACCAGGTCGTCGCCTCCTGCACCCAGCAGCTCCAACCGACCTACGTCGAGGACGTGACCGCGCCGCAGAGCGCCAAGCGCGAGCTCGACGACGACATCGGCGACGACCTCGAGCTGGTCGTCCAGGCGATCGAGCTCGTGGTGTCGACCCAGTTCGGGTCGACCTCGATGCTGCAGCGCAAGCTCCGCGTGGGCTTCGCCAAGGCCGGCCGCCTGATGGACATCCTCGAGAGCCGTGGCGTCGTCGGACCGAGCGAGGGGTCCAAGGCCCGCGACGTGCTGATCAAGCCCGACGACCTCGACGACGTGATCGCCAGCCTGCAGGGGGAATGATGACCGTGACCGGCACGACAGGCGTCGAGGGCGGCGCCACCGCTCCCACCGAGCCCGGCGCTCCCGACTCCTGGGAGCTGCACCGCGACGTGCGCGTCCCGGTGGTGCTGGGACTGGCTGCCTCCGCCACCGCGATCGCCTGGCTGGGCCGCGCCGGCAGCGGCGGCAACTGGGTCGACTGGCTGGTCTGCGCCGTCACGGCCCTGATCGGGGTGAGCCAGCTGCTCGCCCTGGCCGACGTGCGCACCCCGCTGCTCGCCGCGGACGAGCAGGGTGTGCGCATCCGGCTCGCACGGGAGTGGCTGGGACTGCCGTGGAGCACGCTCGCGCAGGTCGTCGTGGAGGAGCGCGAGGGCCCGGTCCGCGACGGCCGCCTGGTGCTGGTTCCCCGCCACCTCCCCGACGTCACCGAGGCCCTGCTGCCCTCCTCGCGGCGGGCCGTCGCCTGGCAGCGACGCCTGCACGGCGCCCCGCTGACGGTGCCGCTCTCGGTGGCCACCCGCGGCACGGGCGACGTCGCCACCACCCTGCGCCGGCTCGCCGGCGGGCGTGCGGAGGTGGTGCTGCTGCGCGGCCGCGACCGGGCCGCCCTGGAGGCGACCGAGCGCCACCCGGCCGCCCTCACGCCGTCCTCCACCGTGCCGTCCTCCACCGTGCCGTCCTCGAGCGTGCTGAGGGCGACGACTCCCGAGCCCGCCGACGCCGCACCGGCAGCAGGCGCAGCCGGCGCCCGACCCGCCCTCGCCCGGCTGCTGGCGCGGCTGGCCGGAGGCCGCACCGCGGAGCAGCCGGCGTCCGGAGGCGACCGGAGCGACGGGCCCTCCGTCACACCCGGCTCGCGCGCTCCCGCGGCGACGGTGCGCACCGTCACCCCCGTCTCGGCCGTGCGGGAGGCTCACCAGGTCGTCCGCGCTGAGGTCGTGAACCCGCCCCGCTCACGGCCGGCCACTCCGGCCCTGCCCGACGCCGCAGCGCTGCCCCGGATCGAGCACGTCGAGGAGCGGACGGCCGGTGCCGTCGTCCTCGGCGAGGACCAGCCCGCGGCGGTCGCGGAGCCGGTGATCGGCCCCCAGGTGCGGGAGGCGCGGCTGCGGGCACGCCTGGATGTGGAGGAGCTGAGCGAGCGCACGCGGATCCGTCCGCACGTGCTGGAGGCGATCGAGGTCGACGACTTCGGCCCCTGCGGTGGCGACTTCTATGCGCGTGGACACCTGCGCACCCTCGCGCGCTATCTCGGCCTCGACGCCGAGGCGCTGGTGGTCGGCTACGACGAGCACTACTCCCACGCCCCGGTCAATGCCCGTCGTGTGTTCGAGGCCGAGCTCGCGACCGGCATCAGCGGCGGCATGCGCGCCACCTCCGGCGGACCGAGGTGGACCCTGATCGCCGCAGCCGTCCTGGCCCTGGTGATGATCTGGGGTGTCGCGCGCTTCCTCACCGACGCGCCCGCCCCTCTCGGCGATCCCGTGGTCAGCGACTCCGCCGGCCTGGCCGCCAACCACCAGCCGATCACCTCGCCGCTGACCCGGACCCGCCCGATCGCTGTGAAGGCCGTCGGTGGACGCGCCCACGTCGTCGTCCGCGACCGCACCGGCGTGGTGCTCTGGCGCGGGACCCTCGACCGCGGCGAGCGCCGTGCGATGGCCGGCGTCGCGCCGTTCACGATCACCGCGAGCGACGCCGCCACGACCCGGGTCCAGCTCGGCAAGCACTGGGTCGGCCCCGTCGGCCCCACCACGGGGGCCGGCCACCGCACGGTCGGCTGACAGCCATCGGGTCGAGTGCGGGAGGCGGCGGCAAAGCGACCGTGTCCGCACTCGACTGTGGTCGGGGTGAGGGCCTCAGGCCCGCCACGCGGTACAGTGGTCGGGGCGCCCGGTGCTGGCGGATCGCACCGG
>JBQCHZ010000051.1:0-3020 GCA_051954195.1 Marmoricola sp. | reverse complement strand
GGCGGCGGGTCGTCCTCGACCAGCACCACGACGTTGGAGACCTGACTCGCGATCTCGTCGGGGATGTCGTCGAGCGCTGCCTCGACCAGCCGCTCGAACTCGGCGCGGTCGACGTACATGCGGTGAGGCTACCCACGAACGACGAACGCCCCGGTCGTGTGATGACCAGGGCGTCTGCAGCGCTTGAGAGCGACCCCGACGGGACTCGAACCCGCGGCCTCCGCCGTGACAGGGCGGCGCGCTAACCAACTGCGCTACGGGGCCTCGTGGCTGCCTTGCGGCAACGCGACGGAATGCTAACCCATGGCGGGTCAACCCTCCCAATCGAGGCCTGACGGACGACGCCGGGGACGACCCGCGCCCGGCGGGCGCACGCCGATTCCCTCGCCCTGGGCGTGAGGACGCCCCGGCTAGGGTGCATAGGTGACGGCGATCGAGGTGCCGCCGCGCACCGGAGCGGCCACGACGGCGCCCTCCTCGGAGCGGCTGCCGTCGCTAACGGGTCTGCGCTTCTTCGCCGCAGCGCTCGTGCTGCTCTACCACCTGACGCACTACGTCGGGACGTTCCCCTTGATCAGCCCCCTGGTCGAGTTCGGGCGGACGGGCGTCACCTTCTTCTTCGTCCTCTCGGGGTTCGTCCTCGCGTGGACCTACCTGCGCCGCCCGGCGAGGTTCGCCGACTTCGCCTGGCGCCGCGTGGCCCGCCTCTGGCCGCTGCTGGCCTGCACGGGCCTGCTCTCGCTGCTCGTCTCCTTCGGGATCGGAGCGCACGTGCCGGCGTGGCGGGCCGCCACCACCTTCGTCTTCCTGCAGGCGTGGACTCCCGCGTGGAGTCAGGGCGCGAACGGGGCGGCGTGGTCGCTCAGCGACGAGGCCTTCTTCTACCTGATGTTCCCGGCCCTGCTCGCCGCAGCGGTCACCGTCCGTGGTCGCCGGTGGCTGTGGACGTCGGTCTGCGTGGCCCTGCCCGTGCTCTGGACGGCCTACGTCGTGCTGCACTGGCCGCACTGGGCGCTCGACTACCTGCCGGTGGCCCGCGTGGTCCAGTTCGCGATGGGTGTCCTCGCCGCGGTCGCGATGCGCTCGGGCGTCCGGGCGCCCCTCGGGTACCGCCGCGCGATAGCACTCCTGATCGCCTTCCACGCCGCGCTCATCCCGTGGGCGTTGCTCACCCGCGACTCCGGGAACCTCGGCCCCTACAGCGCCTCACAGTGGTGGGCCGCACCCCTGTTCGTCCTGCTGGTGATGGCCGCCGCCGATCGGGACCTGCACGGCGGCTGGACCGGCGCGCGCAGCCCCTGGGCGATCCGCCTGGGCCACTGGTCCTACGCCTGCTACCTGATCCAGGAGCCCCTGATCCTGGCGTGGTTGAACCTGGTCGGGCGGCCGTCGCACACCTACCAGGTGATCGACTGCTGGGTGGTGCTCACCGCTCTCACCGTGGGCCTCGCCGCGGTGCTCTACACCTGGGTGGAGCACCCCGCCGAGCGCTGGCTGCGTCCCCGCAACCCGATGCGCGCCCTGCGGGCGGCACGCACCCGTGCGACCGCCCCGTCCGGGTCGCCGGTGGCGATCCCGCCGCAGCGCACCCCCAACGGGATTCGAACCCGTGCTACCGCCGTGAAAGGGCGGGGTCCTGGGCCACTAGACGATGGGGGCCCTCGCGGCCGGCGCACCGCCCGCGACGCCCCAGCATAAAGGGCCCGCGAGACCGCCGGACCCGCCCGTGCCCTCAGCCCGGTTTGCGGCGCGCCCCTGCCCCTCCTGTATCGTCTCCCCCGCTCGGGCAGGTAGCTCAGTTGGTACGAGCGTCCGCCTGAAAAGTGGAAGGTCGGCGGTTCGACCCCGCCCCTGCCCACGAGCACCGAACGCCTCTCGGCTCCCGCCGGGGGGCGTTCGGCCGTGGTGGACGCGGGTACAGGCCGCCCGTGCTGCCTCGATGGACGTCAGGACCGGCCGAGATCACGCTGGTCCGGCACGCGCAGAGCCTCGGCAACGAGGCGGACGCCCGGGCCAGGGACTCGGGCGCGGAGGTGCTCGACCTCGAGGTGCGCGATGCCGACGTCGAGCTGTCCACGACCGGCGCCCGGCAGGCGCAGGCCCTCGCCGCGTGGCTCGAGCGCCTGCCGCCGGAGCGCCTGCCCACCCTCGCGCTCAGCTCGCCGTACCAGCGCGCTGCCGAGACGGCCCGCGCCGCGCTCGCGGCGATCGACAAGGAGGCGGTCTACGACGAGCGGCTGCGGGAGCGCGACCTCGGCGCCTTCGACGGCCTGACCGGGACCGGCATCCGGGCCCGGTACGCCGACGAGGCGAGCCGGCGCCGCAAGGTCGGGAAGTTCTACTACCAGCCACCGAGCGGGGAGAGCTGGGCCGACGTCGTGCTGCGGGTGCGCAGCCTGCTCATGGACCTGCGTGCCTACGACGGCGAACGGGTCTGGCTGTTCACCCACCAGGCCGTGATCATGTGCTTCCGCTACGTCCTGGAGGGGCTCGACGAGTCGGAGGTCCTCGACCTGGACCGGCGCGTGCAGATCCCCAACGTCTCGGTCAGCACGTTCGTGCGGTCCGGGGACCGCTTCGACTGCGAGCGGTTCGCAGCGACCGAGCATCTCGAGGAGGAGGACGCCGACGTCACCCGGGAGCGCTCGCAAGGAGGCCGTGGTGACGAGCAGCACTGAGCGCCCGACCGCCGTGACGCCGGGGACCCTGCGCGCCTGGGCGCTGCCGGCGCCCGGGGAGGACAAGGAGGCCCGCGGCCGGCTGCTCGTCGCGGGCGGCACCAGCCGCACTCCGGGCGCCGTCCGGCTCGCCGGCGAGGCCGCCCTGCGCGCCGGTGCCGGCAAGCTGCGCCTGGCCACCGTCGGGTCGGTGACCGCCGCGCTCGGCGTCGCGGTGCCGGAGGCGGCCACGGTGCCGCTGCCGGAGACCTCCGACGGACCCGTGGCGACCGCGGCCTCGGAGCTGTTGGCCCACGACGCCGGCGCGCCCGACGCGGTGCTGGTCGGCAGCGGGTTCACCGA
>JBQCHZ010000050.1:0-111572 GCA_051954195.1 Marmoricola sp. | reverse complement strand
CGGCTCGCCTCCGGGCTACGTCGGCTACGAGGAGGGCGGCCAGCTGACCGAGAAGGTGCGGCGCAAGCCGTTCTCGGTGGTGCTCTTCGACGAGGTCGAGAAGGCGCACCCCGACATCTTCAACAGCCTGCTGCAGATCCTGGAGGAAGGTCGCCTGACCGACTCCCAGGGCCGGGTGGTCGACTTCAAGAACACCGTGATCATCATGACCACCAACCTGGGCACCCGCGACATCTCCAAGGGCGTCAGCCTCGGCTTCAACCAGGGCAGCGACACCCAGGGCAGCTACGACCGGATGAAGGCCAAGGTCTCGGAGGAGCTCAAGCAGCACTTCCGGCCCGAGTTCCTCAACCGCGTCGATGAGATCGTGGTGTTCCCGCCGCTGACGCAGGAGCAGATCATCGCCATGGTCGACAACATGATCGCGGCGGTGGAGCTGCGGCTGCACGACCGCGACATGTCGATCGAGCTGACCCAGGCCGCCAAGGACCTGCTCGCCAAGCGCGGCTTCGACCCGGTGCTCGGGGCCCGCCCGCTGCGCCGGACGGTGCAGCGCGAGATCGAGGACACCCTCGCGGAGAAGATGCTCTACGGCGAGGTCGGTCCCGGTCAGATCGTGCTGGTCGGTGTCGAGGGCGAGGGCGCGGAGGCCGCCTTCACCTTCGCCGGCACTCCGAAGGCCGAGCTGCCCGACACCCCGCCGGTCGAGATCACCGGCGGTCCTGCGGAGGGCTGAGCTCACCGTGGTCGGTTTTCACGGGTGAACCCGCGAAACCCCCTCTTCCCTCACCGTGCCTGGTGCAGGAGGAGGGGGTTTCGTGCGTCAAGCGGGTGCCGGTGAGGCGTTGCTCAGGGCAGCGCGTAGCGACCCTCGGGGGTGACCACGACCAGGCCGTCCTCGATCAGCGAGGCGAGCGCGCGGTCCCGCTGCGGTACGACGTCCCACACGGCGTCCAGCCGTTCCCGGGTCACGCTGCCCGAGGCCTCCCGCAGCACCGCGAGCAGCCGGCCGCGACACTGGCGGTCGGTGCCGGCGTAGGTCTGCACCTTGCGGGCAGGGCCGTCGTACGCCGGGCGGCCGGCGCGCTGCCATGCGCACAGCTCGAGGACCGGGCACCTCTCGCAGGCGGGTGAGGAAGCGGTGCACACCAGCGCGCCGAGCTCCATCAACCCGATCGCCCAGGCGGCGGCGGGGACGTCGGAGCCGACCTCCGGCAGCAGCGCCGCCGCGCGCTCGCGCTCGAGGCGGTTCAGCGACGGCGCCGGCTGCTCCTGACCGCCGACGAGCCGCGCGAGCACCCGGCGCACGTTGGTGTCGAGCACCGCGTGACGTCCCCCGAAGGCGAACGAGGCGACGGCGGCGGCGGTGTATTCCCCCACGCCCGGCAGGTCCAGCAGCGCCGCATGGTCGGCCGGCACCTCGCCACCGTGCCGCTCCACGACGGCAACCGCCGCGGCGTGCAGCCGCAGGGCCCGGCGGGGATAGCCGAGCCGACCCCACCGGCGCACCGCCTCACCGGGAGCCGCGGCCGCCAGCGCCGCCGGCGTCGGCCACCGCTCCATCCAGTCGGCGAAGACCGGGATCACCCGCGCGACCGGGGTCTGCTGCAGCATCAGCTCCGAGACCAGCACCGCCCAGGGTGTCGCGTCCTCGCCCCGCCAGGGGAGCTCGCGGGCGTTGGCGTCGTACCACTCCACGATGCGCTCGTGCAGGACGCCGGGCAGGACCGCGGGCAGGACCTCGGGCAGGGCGTCGGGCGGCAGCTCGGACGGGGCGGTGGACATCGACGCGAACCCTACGTCGCGCCCGTGCGGAGTGGCTCCGCGGATCGGGCCGGCGACGCCACTAGCGTGCCCGGCATGGCTGCCCGACTGGATCCGCTCACGAACCCTCGTGGGCACCTCCCGGCTCGCGTCTACTGGACCCGCCGCGCGCTGGTGCTCGGTCTGCCGCTGCTGCTGCTCGTCGTGCTGATCAGCATGCTCACCGGAGGTGGCGACCCGTCGCCGAAGGCTCGCCTGGCTGGAGCGACCGAGCCCACGACGAGCACCGCGCCGCGCCCGTCGGGCCCGTCGGGTCCGGTGGCCGTCACGACCACCGCCGCTGCACCCGGGAAGAAGGCCGGGAAGAAGGCCGGGAAGAAGGGCAGGAGCCACCCCGCGGCCACGCCCACCGCGGTGCCGCTGGCCGCTCCCGACGGACCCTGCGCGGCCGACGAGATCACCGTGCAGCCGGCGGTGGACCACGCGCGGGCCGGCGGGTCGATCACCATCGCGGTCCAGTTGCGGACCGCGCGCCCGGCCTGCACCTTCGAGGTGTCGCCCTCCTCGCTCGCGGTGAAGGTCACCTCCGGCTCCGACGGCATCTGGTCGACGCAGGACTGCCGCAAGGCGGTCCCGCACGAGTCGGTCGTGGTGCGCAGCGCGAAGCCGGCCCTGGTCCCGGTCACCTGGAACGGGCGCCGCATCACCGACGGCACCTGCGGGCCGACCAACGGCTGGGCACGCCCCGGCTACTACCACGCCCTCGCTGCTGTGATCGGCTCCGAGCCGTCCGACGTGCAGTTCCGGCTCTCGCTGCCGCCACGTCCGGTGGTCACCAAGACGGCGCACCCCAAGCCGCGCAAGACCACGCGCTCCTCGCACGCCGGCTCCACCGGCACCACCACGGGCGCCGGATCCGCCTGCGGCGGCGACAACGCGGCCACCTCCTGCTGAGCGCCTCCCGGGGCGGCCTGCTGGTCGGTGTGCCGCGATGAGGAGGGTCAGACGTAGCGCTCGAGGATGCTGGACTCGGCGAGACGGCTGAGGCCCTCACGCACGCTGCGGGCGCGGAGGTCGCCCACGCCGTCGACGACCTGGAGGTCCTCCACGCCGGCCGAGAGCAGCTTCTGCAGCGTGTCGAAGTGCTCGACGAGGCGGTCGATGACGGCGCCGGGGAGCCGCGGCACCTTGGCGAGCAGGCGGTAGCCGCGCGGGCTGACCGCCCCCTCGAGGTGCTCGCCCTGTCCGAGACCGAGGGCCTTCGCCACCTGGCCGATGTCGACGAGGTCGGTCGGCGAGAGCGACTCGATCTCCGCGAGCACCGCCTGCGGGGTGCGGCTGCGCCGGCGGGTCGGCAGGTAGTCGCGCACCACCAGCTCCCGCTCCGCGTCGACCCCGGTGACCAGCTCCTCCAGCTGCAGCGAGAGCAGCCGCCCGTCGGTGCCGAGCTCGAGCACATAGCCCTCGATCTCGCGCGCGATCCGGCTGACCATCTCCAGTCGCTGCGCCACCACCGCGACGTCCCGCACGGTGACCAGGTCCTCGATCTCCAGGGCGGAGAGCGTGCTGGAGACCTCGTCGAGGCGGAGCTTGTAGCGCTCGAGGGTCGCCAGCGCCTGGTTGGCCCGCGACAGGATCTGGCCGGAGTCCTCCAGGACGTAGCGGATGCCGCCCACGTAGACGGCGATGATCTGCATCGACTGCGAGACCGAGATGACTGCGCGGCCGGTCTGCTTGGCCACCCGCTCGGCGGTGCGGTGCCGGGTGCCGGTCTCCTCGCTGGGGATGGTGTGGTCCGGCATCAGGTGGACGTTGGCCCGGTGGATCCGGCTGACGTCCGCGTCGAGGACGATCGCGCCGTCCATCTTGGCCAGCTCGCGCAGGCCGGTGGCGCTGAACGGTACGTCGAGGGTGAAGCCGCCCGTGGAGATCGTGTCGACCACCCGGTCCTGGCCCAGCACGATGAGCGCACCGGTGCGGCCGCGCAGCACCCGCTCCAGGCCGTCGCGCAGGGGGGTCCCCGGCGCGATCGTCGCCAGGGTGCTGCGCAGCCTCTCGGCATCGTCGGTCCGGTCGGTGCTCACCACGTCGTGAAGTGTAGGAGAGCAGGCACCCTCGCGCGCGCCGGTTCACCGCAGCGGCGCTCAGCGATCCCCGACGCCGTAGGGCCGCAACCCGTTCGGGTCACGGGCCGGCTCCAGCCCCAGCGCGGCCAGGGCGTGCCGGACGTTGCCGAGCTCGAGCACCCGCATCCCCTCCACCAGTCGCGGCGTGCGGGCCGGACCACCGGGCGGTGCGGGCACCACGGCGGAGCGGAAGCCCATCCGCGCCGCCTCGGCCACGCGCAGCTGCAGGTCGCGCACCCGGCGGACCTCACCGGACAGCGCGAGCTCCCCGATCGCGGCCACGTTGCGTCCCAAGGGCCGGCCGAGCGCCGCGGAGTGGATGGCCAGCGCGATCGCGAGGTCGTGGGCGGGCTCGACCAGCTTGGCGCCTCCCACGCTGGAGACGAACACGTCGTGGGTGTCCAGCCGCAGCTGGGCGTGCTGCTGCAGCAGGGCGAGGATCATCGCCACCCGGGAGCCGTCCACGCCGGAGGTCGTCCGACGGGCGCGGTCGCCGACGGCCGGCACCACGAGCGCCTGGACCTCGGTGAGCAGCGGCCGGCGACCCTCGAGGGCGACCGCGACGCAGCTGCCCGGCACCGGGATGTCGCGCACTTCGACGAACAGCCCGGTCGGGTCGGGGATGGCGACGATGCCCTCGGCGGAGAGGTCGAAGCAGCCCACCTCGTCGACGGGTCCGAACCGGTTCTTGACCGCGCGCAGCATCCGCAGGCGGGAGGTGCGCTCGCCCTCGAAGTGCAGCACCACGTCGACCAGGTGCTCGAGCACGCGCGGCCCGGCGATCGTGCCCTCCTTGGTCACGTGGCCGATGAGCACCAGGGTGATGTTGCGCAGCTTGGCCATCCGGATCAGGGCGGCCGAGACCTCCTTGACCTGCGTGATGCCTCCCGGGACGCCCTCGACGTCGGGAGCGCCGATCGTCTGCACCGAGTCGACGACGACCATCGCCGGCTGCACGGCCTCGACGTGGCCCAGCACGGCGGCGAGATCGGTCTCGGCCGCCAGATAGAGCTGGTCCTCGATCGCGTCGGTGCGGTCGGCGCGCATCCGCACCTGAGCCGCCGACTCCTCGCCGGTGACGTACAGGGTGCGCCGTCCCCGGCGGGCGGTCTGCGCCGCCACCTCCAGCAGCAGCGTCGACTTCCCGACGCCGGGCTCACCGGCGAGCAGGATCGCGGCGCCGGGCACGAGACCACCGCCCAGCACCCGGTCGAGCTCCTCCACCCCCGAGCTCTCCGCCCGGGAGTCCTCGGCAGGCACCTCGCCGATCGGGCGCGCGGGCGCCGACACGGGTCCGGCCGCCACGCGGCCGCGGGGCGCGCTCTGCTCCACGACGCTGCCCCACGCCTGGCACTCGCCGCACCGGCCCACCCACTTGAGCGTCTCCCACCCGCACTCGGTGCACCGGTGGCTCGCCCGCGCCGTCGCCTTCGCCATGGCGCGAACGCTAGGCCAGGCCACCGACACCGCCGCGCCAGCGCGCCGACGCTCCGGCCGTCGACCCGCGTGGGCTTCCCCCGGAGCGGGCACCGTTAGCATTGGATCGTTCCACGGACGCGAAGGGCGGGCAGCATGGCCTCGGAGTCCCTCCCCACGCTCGCGACGGTGGCGAAGGCGGCCGGCGTCTCCCGCCAGACGGTGTCCAATGCGCTGAACAACCCCGAGCTGCTCCGTCCGGAGACGCTCGCACGGGTCCAGGACGTCATCGAGCAGCTGGGCTACACCCCCAACCGGGCCGCGCGGCAGCTGCGGACCCGCAGCTCGCACCTGATCGGCCTGCGCTTCGAGCCCGCGCAGGAGGGCACCAGCAACGCCCTGATGGACCGGTTCGTGCACTCCCTGGTCGAGTCCACCGCCCGCACCGGTCACCACGTGCTGCTGTTCACCGGCGATCCCCGTGACCCGCTCGACGGGTACGACGACCTGCTGCGCGCCACGGCCGTCGATGCGTTCGTGGTGACCGACACCTACGCCAGCAGCCCGGTCGCGGCGTTCCTCCAGGGGCGGGGAGCACCCTTCGTGGCGTTCGGCCGACCCTGGGACGACCCCGGGGCACGCCACGCGTGGGTTGACGTCGACGGAGCCGAGGGCGCCCGGCTGGCCACCGACCACCTGCTCGACCAGGGGCACCAGCGCATCGCCTGGCTGGGCTGGGAGCGCACCTCGCGCATCGGCGAGGACCGGCGGTCGGGGTGGGAGCGCGCCCTGCGCGCCGCGGGCCACGACCCCGCGGGTCTCGGGGTGCGCACCACCGACAACGTCGACGCGGCGCGGATGGCCGCGCACGAGGTGCTGGGCGCCCAGGGCCCCGCCGGCGGCGTGACCGCGTTCGCCTGCGCGAGCGACACGCTCGCGATCGGCGTGCTGCACGCGCTGGCCGAGCGGGGGCTGCGGCCGGGGCGCGACGTCGGCGTGGTCGGCTTCGACGACTCGCTGGGTGCGCAGGTGACCTGGCCGGGTCTGAGCTCGGTGCGACCGCCGCTGGAGCAGGTCGCGGTGTCCCTGGTCGCGCTGCTGCACCGGGTGCTCGCCGGTGAGCCGGTCGACACCACCGGACGGATGCTGGTGCCCGGGCTGGTGCTGCGCGCCTCGAGCACCCGCTGAGGGCGGCTCAGAACCGGCGCCACCACAGGTTGACGGCGTAGTCGACACGCAGGCCGCCGTGCTCGGCCCGCTCCTGTTCGGCCCGCTCCTGTTCGGCCAGTGCGCGCTCGGCCGCGGCCGGCGGCAGCTCCAGGCGGACCACGGCCTCCAGGTCGGCCCGGTCGTCGAAGGTCCAGGCGAGGTCGAGCCGCTCCCGTGACCAGCCACGGCGGGTCCAGAAGCGTTCCACGGCGGCCGCGTCGACGTTCGGGAAGCCGGCGGTGAACCACCGGCCGAACGTGGACCGGGTCGGGTCGTTGTCGACGACGAAGGCGGTGCCGCCACGGCGCACGACACGCTCGAGCTCCGCCAGCCCGGGCTCGCTGCCGGGGCCGAAGAAGTAGGCCCAGCGGGCGTGGGCCACATCCACGGAGGACGCCGGCAGGGGCAGGTCGTCGGCCAGACCCGGGAGCACCCGGACGTTCGAGCGCCGTCGGGTGCGCCGGGCGGCGATGGCCAGCAGGTCGGCGTGCGGCTCGACGCCGGTGACCGATCGGGCGGTGTCGGCGAACTCGGGCAGGTGGTAGCCGGTGCCGCAGCCGACGTCGACGACGTCGCGCCCCGCCCAGTCGGCCAGCCGGCGGAGGGTGGCCGCGAGCACCCCGGCGCGGTCGAAGGCGCGGTTCTCGGTCTCGTAGGTCGCGGGGCTGCCCCAGATGTTGGGGCTGGGCCGCGCCCCCGCGAGAGCTCGCGAGGTCACGGGCCCCTCGGATCCCGGGATCTCCGGCTCGGGCGTCTCAGATCCGGACGACGCCGGACCGCGTCTGGAACTGTGCCGCGACGATCCCCGGCGTGCCGTTGGGGGCGACCCACTCGACCTTGACGTCCTCGAGCGGGTGCTCGACGGCGTGGCCGAGCCAGTCGGAGACGCGGGCCGGGTCGCCGGCGATCTCGAGCGAGGCCAGCGAGACCTCTCCGCTGGCGCCGGCGCTGGGGTGCTCGCTGGCAGGGGACTCCCACTGGATGAAGAAGGGGAGCTGCGGGTCGGACTGGAGGCCCTTGACGCCCACCTGCCGCCACACCAGCTCGACGCCGTCCGGACGGTGCCGGTTGCCGCGGACCGCCTCGCGGCCCAGGCGCTGCTCGTGCGGCGCGAGGTCGTCGACGGCCACGACCCAGCCCAGCCAGCCGCCACCGAGCTCGGAGCGGGCGCGCACCGCCTGCCCGAACGGGGCCTTGTCCGACGCGGGGTGGTCGAGCACCTCGACGGCCTCCAGGTAGGTGCCGTCGCGCAGGGGCAGCACCGCGTTGCGGGTGCCGAACCGTGGGTGGATGCCGCCGTCGTGGAACGGCTCACCGAGCAGGGCGCCGAGACGGTCCGTGGTGGCGGCGAGTCCGTCGGGTCCGGCTGCGAAGACGATGTGGTCGAGACGCATGGCTCATTGTGACCCGCGCCGCAGTGCCTCCGGACACCGGGGTCAGGCGGGTCGGGGCGATGCCGGGTGGGCCGCCACCGAGGCGCCGGCGGCGAGTCGCTCCTCGCAGGCGGCCGCCAGGACGGCGTACGCCGCGCCGCCCATCAGGGCGACCAGCTCGGTCTCGCTCGAGAGGTAGACCGGCTCCGGGGCGATGTGCGCCTCGGTGTTGCCCGAGCAGTACCAGTCGAGGTCGTGGCCGCCCGGACCCCAGCCCCGCCGGTCGTACTCACCGATGCTGATCTCGAGGTAGGAGCTGCCGTCGGGGCGCTCGACCGTCCGGTAGGAGCGGCGCAGCGGCAGCTGCCAGCACACGTCGGGCTTGGTCTCGACGAAGTGCACCCCCTCGCGCAGCGCCAGGGCGTGCAGCGCGCATCCGTAGCCGCCGGGGAAGTCGCGGTCGTTGTGCAGGATGCAGCCCCCGTCCACCACCCGGGTCTTGCGGTCGCCGTCCTCCACCTCGGTCCAGCCCTTGCGGCGCAGCCGGCCACGGCCGTCGAGCGCCTCGCCTCGGCGCTGCCAGAGGTCGTCGTCGAGACGCTCGACCCAGGTCGCCACCCGGCGCTCGTCGTCCTCGTCGGAGAAGTGGGCGCCGAGCGTGCAGCAACCGGTGCTCGGCGACGCCGCATAGATCCCGGCGCAGCCGCCTCCGAAGATGCACTGCCAGGCGGAGCTGAGCCAGGTCAGGTCGCAGCGGAAGACCTGCTCGGGGTCGGCCGGATCGGCGAACTCGAGCCAGGTCCGGGGGAAGTCGAGCGGCACCTCGGGCACCGGGTCACCCTAAGGCGCCGCGCGGGGCCCCGACGCCGCCTAGCATGGGAATCGGGCAGAACGGGTGACGACACGCCATTCACACCGTTAACCTCTGCCCCATGCGTTTCTCGCGGCGGACCCGGCGTGTCTCCTTGACAGCTCTGCGTGGAGCCCTGCTCGCGAGTGGGGCCGCGGCGGTCGTGGCGCTGCTCCCGAGCGCGGCGCACGCCGTCGGCAGTGACGACTACCCCGCCAACCTGAGGACCGCCCGCCAGGACTCCCTCGTGGACCCCTGGCGGTTCTACAACCGCGAGTGCACCTCGTTCGTGGCGTGGCGGCTCAACCACGACAGCGGCATCCCGTTCACCAACCACTACCTCGGCCCGCACTGGGGTGACGCGCGGATCTGGAAGCAGGCGGCGCTCGACTCCGGGGTGACGGTCGACGGCAGCCCGGTGGTGGGCTCCGTCGCGTGGTGGTCGGCGGGCTCGGTGGGCAGCTCCCACGGTCACGTCGCCTACGTCGACAAGGTGCTCTCCTCCTCGATCGTGATCGAGGAGTACAACTACCTCCGCCGCGGCTACTACGACACGCGCACCATCCCGGTGACCAGCGGGTCGTGGCCCAGCGGCTTCATCCACGTCGGCGACACCGCGCTCAGCAACGTGTCGCCGCCGACCGTCGCCGGGACGGCCCGGGTCGGCTCGCAGCTGACCGCGGGCGTCGGTCGCTGGACGCCGTCCGGCGCCGCCTACCACTACCAGTGGTACGCCGGGAGCACGGCGATCGCCGGCGCGACGGCCAGTCGCTTCGTGCCGACCGCCGCCCAGCTCTCCCGCCGGGTCAGCGTCCAGGTGACCGCGAGCAAGGCCGGCGTCAGCCCCGCCTCCGCGGTCTCCACCCGGACGACCAGGGTCGCGCCCGGCCTGTTCACCGCCAGCGCAGCGCCCGCCGTCGTCGGGACGGCCAAGGTCGGCGTCCCGCTGCTGGCCACCACCGGCACCTGGTCGCCGGGCGGCGGCTACTCCTTCCAGTGGTCGGTCGGCGGCCGCCCGGTCGCCGGCGCCACCGCGATGTCGTACACGCCGGTCGCGGCCGACCTGGACAAGCCGATCACGGTGAGCGTCACCGCAGCGCTGCCCGGGTACACCACCGCGACCAGCACCTCGGCCGCCACCGTCGGCGTCGTCAAGGGCGACTTCGCCGCCACGGCACCGCCCACCGTGACCGGGACCCCGCAGGTCGACCAGACCCTGTCGGGCTCCACCGGCACCTGGGCGCCGGCGGGCAGCTACTCCTTCCAGTGGTTCGCCGGCGGCGTGGCCATCCCGGGCGCGACGCGCGGCACCTACGTCCCCACGCCGGCCACGGTCGACAAGCCGCTGGTGCTCCAGGTGACCGCCCGCGCCGCGGGCTTCAACGACAAGGCGGCGAGCTCCGCGGTCACCGCCCCCGTGCTCCGCGGCACCTTCACCGAGGTCGCACCGCCCACCGCTCCCGGCGTGGCGCGGGTCGGCGTTCCCCTCACCGGCGCTGCCGGGTCGTGGGCGCCCCGCCCGGGCTCGGTCGCCTACCAGTGGTACGCCGACGGGACGGCGATCCCCGGGGCCGACGCCGCAACGTTCACCCCGATCCCCGCCGAGTTCGGCAAGCGCCTGAGCCTGCGGGTCTCGGTCCTGCGCGACGGCTACACCACCGCCTCCGACACCGTCCTCGGATCCGCCCCGGTCGCCGCAGGGCACGTGACCAACCTCCAGCGCCCCACCGTGGCCGGAGCGGCCTACCTGGGCCGGGCGCTGCGGGCCACCTCCGGGACCTGGTCGGTCGACCCGGCCGCCGTGGGCTACCAGTGGCTGCGTGACGGCGCGCCCATCCCCGGCGCCACCTCGGCCGCCTACCTCCCTGCCGAGGCCGACGTCGAGCACCGCATCGCGGTGCGGATCACCGACACGACGCCGGGCTACGACCCGGCGGCCGCGACCTCGGCCGCCACCGCGCCGGTCCTGCGCGGCGTCGCCCGGGTGACCGGCGGCGTGCAGGTGGGCGGCACCCCGGTCGTGGGGCACACGCTGTGGGTGCGACGGCCGGTGACCAGCCCGGCCGGCGCCGCACCGCAGTACCAGTGGTTCCGGGGCGCCCGGCCGATCCGGGGTGCCACCGGGAGCCGGTACGTCGTCGCGCCGGAGGACCTCGGTCACCGGCTGCGGGCGGTCGTCACACTGGCGCCCTCGCAGTGGCTGCGCCACAGCACCCGCAGCGTGCGGACGCCGCACGTCACCGAGCGCCCCCGCGTCCACGCCACCGCCCGTCGCCAGGGGCGCACCGTCGCCCTCGACGTCTCCGTGCTCACCCGCGTCACCCGGCCGCCGCACGGCAGCGTCGTGGTGGGCAACGGCCGACGCGTGGTCGGGACGCTCGCGGTGGTCCGCGGCGCCGGCCGGCTCGTCGTCGACGTCCCGCGCCGGTGGACCACCCTGCAGCTGGCCTACAGCGGGTCCTACCTGGTCGGCGCCCGCACCGTCACGGTGGACATCGGCCGCTAGCGCCGGCCCCACTAGCCTGGGCGCATGCGGCTGGGCGTCCTCGACATCGGCTCGAACACGGGCCATCTGCTCGTCGTCGACGCTCACGCCGGCGGCCCGCCGATGGCGGCGTCGTCGTTCAAGGAGCCGCTGCGGCTCGCCGAGCACCTGACCGACACCGGTGAGGTCGCCCGCTCGGGCGTCGACGCGCTGGTGGCGTTCTGCGCCGCCGCACAGCGCCGGGCCGAGGACCTGGGCTGCGAGGAGATGAGCGCCTTCGCCACCTCCGCGGTGCGCGACGCGACGAACTCCGAGGCGGTGCTGGCCACCGTCCGCGAGCGCACCGGGCTGGCGCTCACCGTGCTGCCCGGGGAGGACGAGGCACGGCTGACGTTCCTGGCGGTGCGCCGCTGGTTCGGCTGGTCCTCGGGCCGGCTGGCCGTCTTCGACATCGGCGGCGGCTCCCTGGAGGTCGCTGTGGGCGCCGACGAGGCGCCGGACGTGGCCCGGTCGGTGCCGCTGGGCGCGGGCCGGCTCACCCGCGACCTGCTGCCCGCCGTACCGCCTCCGGCCGGGGCCGTGCAGGCGCTGCGCCGCCACGTCCGCGCCACCCTCGCGCGGGAGGCCGGCAGCGTGCTGCGCGCCGGCGCGGTGGACCACGCGGTCGCCACGTCGAAGACCTTCCGGTCGCTCGCGCGCGTCTGCGGGGCGGCTCCCTCGGCGGAGGGTCCGCGCGTACGACGGGTGCTGCCCGCCGATGTCCTGGAGGAGTGGATCCCGCGGCTGGCCACCATGTCGGGCGCCGAGCTGGCCGCGCTGCCCGGCGTGTCCGCCGCCCGCGCCCACCAGCTGCTCGCGGGCGCGGTGGTCGCCTCGGCGGTGATGGACATCTTCGGTCACGACCGGCTCGAGATCTGCCCGTGGGCGCTGCGCGAGGGCCTGCTGCTCGAGCGCCTCGACACGATGAGCCTGCTCGGCTGAGATGACCCCCCTCGCGAGCCCGCCCCCGGTCGTGGGCCTGTCCACGGCCTCGGTCTACCCCGAGAGCACCTCCCACGGGTTCGCCTACGCCTCCCGGCTGGGCTACGACGCGGTGGAGGTGATGGTCAGCATCGACGGCACCAGCCAGTCGGCGCGGCAGCTGCGGTCGCTCTCGGAGTACCACGAGGTGCCGGTGTGCGCCGTGCACGCACCCTGCCTGCTGGTCACCCAACGGGTCTGGGGCACCGAGCCGTGGGCGAAGCTCGAGCGCAGTGCCGCGCTGGCCGAGGAGCTGGGCGCCGGCGTCGTGGTCGTGCACCCGCCGTTCCGCTGGCAGCGGGAGTACGCCGCCGGCTTCGTCGCGGGCATCGCCGACCTCGAGGCCCGCACCGGCATCGCGTTCGCCGTGGAGAACATGTACCCCTGGCGCGCGACCAGCCGCCGCGAGATGGAGGTCTACGTCCCGGGCTGGGATCCCTCGGAGGAGGACTACGCGCACGCCACCATCGACCTCTCCCACGCCGCCACCGCCCGCTCGGACCCGCTCGCGATGGCGCGCCGGCTGGGCGACCGGCTCCAGCACGTGCACCTGACCGACGGCAGCGGCTCCGCCAAGGACGAGCACCTGGTACCGGGTCGGGGCACGCAGCCCTGCGACGCCTTCCTCGAGCAGATCGCCACCGACGGCTTCGCGGGCCACCTCGTCGTCGAGATCAACACCCGCCGCGCGGGCACCACCGCCGCCCGCGAGACCGACCTGATGGAGTCGCTCGCCTTCGCCCGCCTCCACTTCGCCGCCCGGCCGGACGGTGACGACCGCTAGCCCGGCCCGCACCGGGTGCCTCCGCGGTCGCCGGCTGAGGACGACGCCACCCCATGACGGCGCCGCGGACGTCGTACGGTGTGGGACGTGCTTCGCGGACCTCTCCTCGCCCTCGCTCGCAGTGATCGGGTCAAGGACCTCGTCACCCGCCTCCCCGTGAGCAGCGGCGTCGTCCGCCGCTACGTCCCGGGCGAGGCGATCGAGGACGCGGTCGCCGCGACCCGCGGCCTCGTGGACGACGGCCTCCAGGTGACGCTGGACCACCTCGGCGAGGACACGCTCGACGAGGAGCAGGCGGAGGCGACCGTGCAGGCCTATCTCGACCTGCTCGAGGCGCTCGGCGCGGCCGGCCTGGCCCGTCACGCCGAGGTGAGCGTGAAGCTCTCCGCGATCGGCCAGGCGCTGCCTGACGGCGCGCGCCTCTCGCTCGAGAACGGCCGGCGGATCTGCCGGGCGGCCCGCAACGCGGGCACGACGGTCACCCTGGACATGGAGGACCACACCACGACCGACCGGACGCTTGCGACCCTGGCCGAGCTGCGCAAGGACTTCCCCGAGACCGGCGCGGTGCTGCAGGCCTACCTGCGCCGTACCGAGGCCGACTGCCGGGCGCTGGCGCACGAGGACTCCCGGGTGCGGCTGTGCAAGGGCGCCTACAGCGAGCCGGCCGGTGTCGCGTTCACCGACCGGCACGAGGTCGACAAGTCCTACGTGCGCTGCCTCAAGGTGCTGATGGGCGGCCAGGGCTACCCGATGGTCGCCAGTCACGATCCGCGGATGATCCGGATCGCCTCGGCCCTGGCGACCCGGCACGGCCGGGCCCCGGGGACGTACGAGTTCCAGATGCTCTACGGCATCCGGCCCGATGAGCAGCGCCGCCTCGCGGCTTCCGGGGAGACGGTGCGGGTCTACCTGCCCTACGGCGAGCAGTGGTACGGCTACCTGATGAGAAGGCTCGCCGAGCGCCCGGCCAACCTGCGATTCTTCCTGCGTTCCCTGCTGTCGTCGAAGTAGTTGGAGGCCCGGGCCATGGCGGTCGCGATCATCGGTGCCGGAGTGATGGGGGAGACCCTGCTCTCCGGCCTGCTCCGCGCGGGCACCGCCCCCGACCAGCTGCTGGTGTGCGAGAAGCGGGCCGAGCGGGCCCTCGAGCTCGCCGAGCGGTACGGCGTGCAGGTCTCCGGCGACGTCTCCGTGGTGGCCGGGGCCGACACGGTGGCCCTGGTGGTCAAGCCCCAGGACATGAGCGAGGTGCTGACCGAGGTCGGCCCGCACCTGGGCCGCGGCCAGCTGCTGGTCTCCCTCGCCGCCGGCATCCCCACCGCCTTCATCGAGCAGCACCTGCCCGAGGGCGTCGCCGTGGTGCGGGTCATGCCGAACACGCCGGCGCTGGTGGATGAGGGGATGGCGGCGATCTCGGCCGGCTCGCACTGCGACGAGGAGCACCTGGTGCGCGCCGAGGAGCTGCTGCGTGCCACCGGCCGGGTGGTGCGGGTGCCGGAGAAGCAGCAGGACGCCGTCACGGCGATCTCCGGCTCGGGGCCGGCGTACCTATTCTTCGTCGTGGAGGCCATGGTCGAGGCGGGCGTCCACCTCGGGCTGCCCCGCACCACCGCGAGCGAGCTCGTCGTCCAGACGGTGGTCGGCTCGGCCAAGCTGCTGCGGGAGACGGGCGAGCACCCGACGGTGCTCCGCGAACGGGTGACCTCCCCGGGCGGCACCACTGCGGCCGCCATCCGCGCGCTGGAGGACCACAAGGTGCGGGCCGCCTTCATCACCGCGATGGAGGCCGCCCGGGACCGCTCGCGGGAGCTCGCGGCGGGCGACTGAGGCCCTCTTTGATCACGACATTTCGGATCCGTCAACCCGGCACGCCGAGCTGGGCTAATTCAATGCAGTCATTCCCTTCCCCAGCCGTCACATCTGGCCCTATTCTCACTTCAGCGAGCACGTAGGGCTCTCGGTGGGGAAGCCGAGGGGCGTGCCGGGAAAGAACGGTGCGTCGATGGCGAGCAACGGACCAGGGGACATCTCCGAGGTCAGGTTCCTGACCGTGGCCGAGGTGGCCGCGGTGATGCGGGTGTCGAAGATGACGGTCTATCGCCTGGTGCACAACGGCGTGCTGCCGGCCGTGCGGGTGGGCCGGTCGTTCCGCGTGAGCGAGGACGACGTGAACGAGTACCTGCGCAAGAGCTTCTTCCAGGCCGGCTGATTCCGGGCCGGCTGAGCCGCCACGCCGGACGGGCCGGGGGTGAGGGTGCTCACCTCGGTTTCTCCCGGCGCGCCGGCGGCGGATAGGCTGTCCTCCTGTCCAGGCCGATCAGGAGTCGGTGGGCACGCACACACCGTCTTTCTCGAAGGGTCGACCGTGGGTTCTGTCATCAAGAAGCGTCGCAAGCGCATGGCGAAGAAGAAGCACCGCAAGCTGCTGAAGAAGACGCGCGTGCAGCGTCGTCGTCTCGGCAAGTGAGCTGCTGAGGCCACCTTCTCCATGGGCCGTGTCGTCCTGGTGACGGGCGTGGCCGGCGACCTCGGTCGCCGGTTCGCCCGACGGCTCGCGGAACGGCCCGAGGTCGACCGCGTCGTCGGGGTCGACGTCACGCCCCCGCGCCTGGGCACCGGCGCGATGCAGTTCGTGCGCGTCGACATCCGCACCCCGCTCATCGCGAAGGTGATCGCCCGCGAGCACGTGGACACCGTGGTGCACGCCGCGGTGGCGGCCACCCCGGCCCCCGGTGGCAGCGGCTCCACCAAGGAGCTCAACGTCATCGGCACCATGCAGCTGCTGGCCGCGTGCCAGCAGGCGCCCGACCTGCGGCACCTCGTGGTCCGCTCGAGCACGGCCGTCTACGGCGCGAGCAACCGCGACCCGGCCATGTTCACCGAGGACATGAACGCCAAGCGGCTGCCGTCCTCGGGCTTCGCCAAGGACGTCGCGGAGGTCGAGGGCTATGTCCGCGGCTTCGCGCGCCGCCGGCCCGACGTCCGCGTGACGACGCTGCGGCTGGCGAACCTGATCGGTCCCACGGTGACCTCGCCCATGACCGACTACCTCCGGCTGCCGGTGCTGCCCACCGTCCTGGGCTTCGACCCCCGCCTGCAGTTCGTGCACGAGCACGACGCCCACGGCGCGCTGGAGCACGCCAGCCTCGGCGAGGTGGCAGGCACCTTCAACGTCGCCGGCTCGGGCCTGATGATGCTCTCGCAGGCGGCGCGCCGGCTGGGCCGGCCGACCCTCCCGCTGCCGCCGGTGCTGCTCGGCGCCCTGGGAGGCGCGATCCGCCCCGTCGGACGCGTCCGCTTCTCCGCCGAGCAGGTCGCCCTGCTCACCTACGGGCGGGGCGTGGACACCACCCGGATGCGGCGGGTGCTGGGCTACCAGCCCGTCTACACCACCGCGGAGGCCTTCGACGACTTCGCCGCCGGCGCCACCCGCGGGCTGCTCGCAGCGGACCGGGTGCGTGCGGCCGAGCAGCTCGTCGGCTCCGCGCTCCACCGGGGACCGGGAGGCCCGCACGATGGATGAGAGCAACGTCGTGCCGCTGGGCACCCGCGGCCGGCCCGGCCGTGGCAACCGTGGCACCGGCCCGTCCGCGACGGCGCGCAGCCTGGCCGGGAAGCGGCCCGCCGCGCCCGCGGAGCAACCCGACGACCAGCCCGTGAGCCAACCCATCATCCCGCCCCAGGGCGCGGCGCGGCCCGCCGTGACCACGCAGGTCCGGCCGCCGGCGCCGGTCCCCGCCGGCATCCCGGTCGCCGACTGGCTGGCCGCGGTCGCCGGCGCCGCGCGGGAGCTCTTCGGCGAGAACTGGGAGCCCCGTCTCGCCGAGCTGCTGGCGTTCGTGCGCCGCCGGGTGACCGGGGAGTACGCCGTCGACGAGTTCGGCTTCGACCGCGAGATCACCGAGCGGTTCCTGCTCGCGGCATTGCGCCCGGTGAAGGAGAAGTGGTTCCGCGTCGAGGTCCGCGGAGCGGAGAACATCCCCGCCACCGGCGGTGCGCTGGTCGTCTCCAACCACTCCGGCACCATCCCCGTCGACGGCCTGATGACGGCCGTCAGCATCCACGACCACACCGGCCGGTTCCTGCGTCCGCTCGGCGCCGACCTGGTCTTCCGGCTGCCGTTCGTGAGCCAGCTGGCCCGGATGGGCGGCACGACGCTGGCCTGCACCGAGGACGCCGAGCGGATGCTGCGCGGCGGTGAGCTGGTCGGGGTCTGGCCCGAGGGGTTCAAGGGCATCGGCAAGCCGTTCTCCGAGCGCTACAAGCTGCAGCGCTTCGGCCGGGGCGGCTTCGTCTCCGCCGCCCTGCGCACCGGCGTCCCGATCATCCCCACCTCCGTCGTGGGCGCTGAGGAGATCTATCCCCTGGTGGGCAACGTGCCGTCGCTCGCGCGGCTCCTCGGCATCCCCTACATCCCGGTGACGCCGTTCTTCCCCTGGCTGGGCCCGCTCGGCCTGGTGCCGCTGCCCTCGAAGTGGATCATCGACTTCGGCGAGCCGATCCGCACCGACGAGTACGACGACACCGCCGCCGACGACCCGATGCTGGTCTTCAACGTCACCGACCAGGTCCGCGAGGCGATCCAGCAGCGCCTCTACACCCTGCTGATGGAGCGCACCTCGGTCTTCGGCTGAGGGTGCGCCGGGCCGGCCCCCGGGTCCGGGCGCTGGCTCAGTTGCCGGCGGTGCTGCTCGGGCTCGACGTGGGGGTGCCGCCCAGCAGGCCGGTGACGCCGCCGAGGGTGCCGCCGACGAGACCGGTCACACCGTCCAGCGTGTCGCCCAAACCACTGGTCAGGCCGCCGGTCAGGCCGCTGGTCACACCGTCGGTCAGGCCGCCCACCGTGCCGCCGACACCGCCGGGCAGCGCGGTGACCAGGCCGCCGACCAGGTGCCGCAGCGGCTGGCCGTCGCCGGATCCGGTGGATCCGGGCAGGTGCGGTCCGTCGGTCGGGCCGGCGGACGGCGCCGGCGCGCTGGTGGTGCCGTCACCGGGGGTGCCGGTGCCGGTCGAGCCCCCGCCGGTGAGCTGGCCGGCCGCGCGCTGCGCCGCCTCGACCTCGGCCCGGAGCCGGTCGCGGCCGCTCGGGGTCCGCGGGGTCGCCTGCGCGGGGGCGGTCACCAGCTGCTGGAGGGCCGCCGCCGAGGTGAGGTCGACGAGGCTGCTCGGCACGCTGAGCGGCGCGGCGTCGGAGCACCCCTCGCACAGCACGCGGGCCTGCTGGTCGATGTCGGCCAGGGTCGCTCCGGCCGAGGCGAAGGCCGAGTGGTGCTCACCCGCCGTACCGGCCAGTGCGCGCAGCACGTCCATGGTGCCGTGGGTGAAGTCGCGCACGGCGGCGATGTCGGCGGCGTCACCGTCGCCCTGGAAGCTGGAGAACAGCAGCGTCGAGCCCGCGTCGGCGCTGCGGGTGAAGTCGGCCAGGGTGCTCGCGACGAGGTCCTGCGAGCCGGCCCCGGAGGGACTCTCGACCAGGGCACGCACCTCGCTCAGGCGCGTGGAGGCCTGGTCCAGGAGCTGCTGACCGCGGGTGGCGTCGCTGGTCGAGAGGTGCACCTCGACGCTCTCGATGCCGCGCTTGAGCGGGTAGAGCGTCTGGCCGGGCAGCGATCCCTGGGCCGCGGCGGCCATGCCGGTGGTCGCACCGACGAGGACGACGGCCGCCGCAGCGGCGCCCAGGCGGCGCTCGCGACGACCACGCTGGCGGGCGCGGTGGGCGTCCAGGCTGACCGGAGCCCCCTCGACCGGTCGCAGGGCGACGTCGGCCTCGGCCATCAGCCGGGCGCGGAGGTCGCTGACGAAGTCGGCGCGGGGCTCGGGCGGCGCCTGCTCCCGCAGCAGGGTGACGGTGCGGGCGAGCCCGGCGTAGCGCTCGGCGACGTCGCTGGACGCGGAACCGTCCAGGACACGGGCGAAATCCTCGGCATCGCGGCGTGCCGGGAACTGGGGGCTCATCGGTCGGATCCTCGGTCGAGACGGGCGGCGGCCGCGGCTGGGGTGGTGCGCGTGGTCGCTCGGTACGTACGGCCCAACGACGCGCCCCGGCCGGGGGTTATGCCCGGCTGGGCACCAGTGCTGGGGCCGGTGCAGACCAGCGCGGGCTCCGCGCCTCGGAGGGCGCTCACGACAGCGTCTCCGCGGGCAGGAGCTTGGCGAGGTTGCGCACCCCGCGCAGCTGCAGCTGCTTGACCGCGCCGGCGCTGCGGCCCAGCGCCTCGGCGGTCTCGGCGATGGAGAGGCCCTCCAGGAACCGCATCACCAGGCAGTCGCGCTGCTCCCCGGGCAGGTCGGCCAGCGCGGCGATCAGGGCCTCGTTCGTCAGGGCGGCGAGCACCTCGCCCTCGGGACCCTCGGTCGTCGTGTCCAGCGTGGTGACGTCCTCGGTGGTCTGCTCGAGGCGGGTGCGGCCGGCCTTGAAGTGGTCGGCGGCCAGGTTGCGCGCGATCGTCATCAGCCAGGCGCCGAAGTCCTTGCCCTGCCAGCGGAAGGAGTTCATGCTCCGCAGCGCCCGGAAGAACGTCTCGGCGGTCAGGTCCTCGGCCAGCGTCGTGGAGGACACCCGGTAGTAGAGGAAGCGGAACACCGAGACGTGGTAGTGGTCGTAGAGCTGCCCGAAGGCCTCCTTGTCACCGCCGCGGGCGAGCTCCACCAGCGCGATGATGCGGCTGCGGTCCGCCTCGTCCTCGGCCGAGGAGGCGGCGAGCTCGGCGTCACCGAAGCCGTTGCCGCTGCCGCGGACCTCGCCGATCGCCAGCACGTCGACCCGCGGGTCGAGCATCTCGGTGGCCAGCCAGGGCGCGTGTCGCTGCCCGGCGGCTCCGGCGAAGGCGGGCGCGAGGGCAGGCACGGGCACCGACGCGGTGATCGCGTCGCGCACGGCGGCACGGAGTGCGCGCAGGCCGCGCTCCCATGCGATGGTGTCCATCATGCTCCCTCGCCCGGCTCCCCAGTCCGGACCTGGAACGCGATCCTAAACGGCGTGACCCGGTTTGGGAACCGATCGGGCGAACCGGTCACCTTCCCGGCTCCTGGGCCGCCCAGTGGCCGGGTGTGGGAGGCGTCCGCGCAGGTCAGCGGCCGGAACGCCGCCGTACCGCTGCGGCCCCGGCCACCGTCCCCCCGACCGCTCCCGCCACGGCCGCGCCGGCCAGCCCGGCCCGCGCCGCGCGGCGGCCGGTGCGGTAGTCGCGCACCCGCCAGCCGTGGGCCCGGGCGTGCTCCCGCAGGCGCCGGTCGGGGTTGACGACGCACGGATGGCCCACCAGGGCGAGCATCGGCAGGTCGTTGGCGGAGTCGGAGTACGCCGAGCACCGGTCCAGGTCCAGGCCCTCGCGCGCGGCGAGCGCCCGCACCGCCTCCGCCTTGGCCGGCCCGTGCAGCATCTCCCCGACGAGCCGACCGGTGTAGACGCCGTCGACGTGCTCCGAGACCGTCCCCATGGCGCCGGTCAGGCCGAGCCGGCGGGCGATGATCGAGGCGATCTCGATCGGGGCGGCGGTGACCAGCCAGACCCGCTGGCCCCGGTCGAGGTGCAGCTGCGCCAGGGCCCGGGTGCCGGGCCAGATCCGGTGTGCCATCCCCTCGTCGAAGATGTCCTCCCCGAGCGCCTCGAGCTCGGCGACCGTGTGCCCGGCGATGAAGGACAGGGCGGCCGCCCGGGTCTCGGCGATGTGCTCGGGGTCCTCCACGCCGGCGATCCGGAACCAGGCCTGCTTCCATGCGGCGTCGAGGATGTCGCGGGTGGTGAAGAACCGGCGACGGTGCAGGCCGCGGGCGAGGTGGAAGATCGAGGCACCCTGCATCACGGTGTTGTCGACGTCGAAGAACGCGGCGGCGCTCGGGTCGGCGGGCACGGTGAGCGCGGCCTCGACCTCCGCGCCCGCGGCGGCCGCCTGACCGGCCAGCTGCGAGCGGCGCAGCAGGTTCGGCGGCGGGGCCGGACGGCGGGAGCGCGAGCGCACGCATGTCAGCCTAGGGCGTCGTGGGCCCCTTAATCAGGGGGCCGGGCTGTGACAGACTCAGCGGGTGGACGTCGCAGCGCAGTCGGCCGACGCCCCGTACGGCATCGCGGGACTGCTGCGCACGGCGGCGCGTGCGGAGCCGCACCGCACCGCCCTGTCGGAGGCGGCCACGGGGCGCACCGTCACGTGGGCGGTGCTCGACGACCTCGCCGACCGCGTCGCCCGCGGTCTCTCCGAGGCGGGTGTCCCGGCCGGCTTCCGGGTCGCGCTGGTCCTCACCAACCGGATCGAGCTCGTCGCGCTGTACCTCGGTGTTCTGCGTGCCGGCCTCGTGGCGGTGCCGGTCAATCCGCGCAGCGTCACCGGCGAGCTGGTCCGGCTGCTGGCCGACTCCGGCGCGCGGATGGTCGTGGCCGATCCCGATTCGGTGGCCGTCGTCCGCACGGCCGTCACCGGGCTCAGCGAGGCCCTGGCCCAGCGGCCCGACCACGACCCGGGTCCGCGGTTGGTCGTGGTCGGCGTCCCGGCCGAGCCGGGTGAGCTCACCTGGGACGACCTGGTGCGCGAGGAGCCGCGTCCGGTCCCGGTCCGTGAGGACGCCGAGGCGGCGGCGGTGTTGCTGTACACCAGCGGCACCTCCGGTCAGCCCCGTGCCGCGATGCTCTCGCAGCGCGCCCTGCTGGCCAACATCGAGCAGGTCGCCGCGGTCGAGCCCCGCATGATCGTCGGTCAGGACGTCGTGCTCGGTGTGCTCCCGCTCTTTCACGTCTACGGCCTCAACGCCGTCCTCGGCCAGGTGCTGCGCCAGCACGCCCGGCTGGTGCTCGTCGACGGCTTCGACGCCGAGGGGTCCCTGGACCTCATCGAGGACGAGGCCGTCTCGGTGGTCCCAGTGGCGCCGACCGCGGTGGCGCACTGGATGCAGGTCCCCGGCCTGGAGGAGCGGCTCGGCCCGGTCCGGCTCGTGCTCAGCGGCTCGGCCCCGATCGCCGACGACCTCGCCGCCGCGTTCGAGGAGCGCACCGGGCTGGTCGTGCACCAGGGCTACGGCCTCACCGAGGCGGCGCCCGTGGTGACCTCCACCCTCTGCGCCGACGGCGCCCGCGCCGTCGGCTCGGTCGGCATCCCGCTGCCGGGCATCGAGATCCGGGTGGTCGACGACGGCGGTCGTGCGCCCGAGCCCGGCGACGCCGGCGAGATCTGGCTGCGCGGGGACAACCTGTTCTCCGGCTACTGGCCCGACGGCGACGACGGCCCCGATCCCGAGGGCTGGTTCGGCACCGGCGACGTGGGCTTCGTCGGGGGCGACGGCCAGCTGGTGCTCGTCGACCGGCTCAAGGACCTCGTCATCGTCTCCGGGTTCAACGTCTACCCCAGCGAGGTGGAGGAGGTCGTCGCCGAGCTCACCGAGGTGGCGGCCGTGGGCGTGGTGGGCGCCGCCGACGAGCGCACCGGCGAGGCCGTGGTGGCCTACGTCGTGCCGGCCCCGGGCGCGGACGTCGACCGGCTCGCCGACATCGTGGCCGAGCACTGCTCCCGCCGGCTGGCGCGCTTCAAGCGGCCCTCGGTGGTGCACGTCGTGGAGGCCCTGCCGCGCACCTCGACGGGCAAGGTCCGCAAGGGCCTGCTCCGGGCGACCGAGCGCCGCCGGGCCCTCGGGTTGCTCGAGTGAGCGCCCGGGTGCGGCTCTACTCCCGGCCCGGCTGCCACCTGTGCGACGACGCGCGAGCGGTGATCGCCCGGGTGTGCGCCGAGGCCGGCACGACGTACGAGGAGGTCGACATCACCACCTCGCCGGAGCTCCTCGCCGCCTATACCGACCAGGTCCCGGTCACCCTCGTCGACGGCGAGCAGCACGACTTCTGGCGCGTCGACGAGCGGCGCCTGCGCGCGGCCCTGGCCTGAGCGCGGCGGGCGTCCCCCGAGGGCGACCCCGACGACGTGAGCGTCGTCACCATGTGCTAGCCAGCACGTGGACTCGGTTTGTTCCCACGTTCACAAACTCCTACAGTCGACTTGACCGACCCCATCCCGCCCGCTCCGCGGCGCCCGTCGGAGGAGAGCTCAGGACGTGAGCAGTTCGGGTGTTCCCGAGGCCACCGTGGCCCGCCTGCCGGAGTACCTCCGGGCGCTCACCGCACTCCACGAGCAGGGCGTCGGCACCTGCTCCAGCGAGGAGCTCGCGACGGCGGCCGGCGTGAACAGCGCCAAGCTGCGCAAGGACCTCTCCCACCTCGGCAGCTACGGCACCCGCGGCGTCGGGTACGACGTGGAGTACCTGCGCTACCAGATCTCCCGCGAGATCGGCGTGACCTCGGACTGGCCCGTCGTGATCGTCGGGATCGGCAACCTGGGGCATGCGCTGGCCAACTACTCCGGCTTCTCCAGCCGCGGCTTCCGCACGGTCGCGCTGCTCGACGCCGACCCGGCCCGCCGCGACCAGCGGGTCGCCGGCCTGCGGATCCGCGCCTTCGACGAGCTCGACGCGATCGTCCGCGAGCACCGGGTCGCCATCGGCGTGATCGCCACCCCCTCCCACGCCGCCCAGCACGTGTGCGACCGCATGGTCGCCGCGGGCATCCGCAGCGTGCTCAACTTCGCCCCCGCGCTGCTGACCGTCCCCGACGGGGTGGTGGTGCGCAAGGTCGACCTCTCCACCGAGCTGCAGATCCTCGCCTACCACGAGCAGCGCAAGCTCGCCGGGCAGCCGGTCGCGGAGCCGGTGCAGCAGCCGGTCGAGGAGGTGGTCGCGCCGTGAGCGTGCTCGTCGTCGGGGTGTCGCACCGCTCCGCACCGGTCTCGCTGCTCGAGCGGGTGGCGCTCGACGCGGACGGCGTGGCCAAGCTCGTGCACGACGTCGTCGACACCGACCACGTCACCGAGGCGACCGTGCTGGCCACCTGCAACCGGTGCGAGGTCTATGCCGAGGTCGACCGCTTCCACGGGTCGGTGGAGGCGATCTCCGCGCTGCTCTCGGAGCGCGCGGGTGTCGCCGCCGACGACCTGGTCGCGCACCTGTACGTCCACTACGACGACGCGGCGGTGTCCCACCTGTTCTCGGTCGCGACCGGGCTGGACTCCATGGTGGTCGGGGAGAGCCAGATCCTGGGCCAGGCCCGCGAGGCGCTGCGGATCGGCCAGGAGACCGGCACCGTGGGCCCCGCGCTCAATCTCCTCTTCCAGCAGGCGCTGCGGGTCGGCAAGCGCGCGCACGCCGAGACCGACATCGACCACGCCGCGCCCTCGGTGGTCTCCGCGGCCCTCGAGCGCGCCGGAGCGCACCTGGACGGGCTCGCGGGCCGCCGGGCCCTCGTGGTGGGCGCCGGCTCGATGGCCGCGCTCGCCGTCGGGACCCTCGCGCGCGCCGGCGTCGCGGAGATCGTCCTGGCCAACCGGACCGCCGCGCACGCCGACCGGCTCGCGGTCGCCCATGCCGGCATCCACGACACCCGCGTCACCTCGCTCGCCGAGGTGCCGGTCGCCCTCGCCGAGGCCGACCTGCTGATCTCGTGCACCGGGAGCACCGGTGTCGTGGTGGGACTGGACGCGTTCGCCGGCCGGAAGGTGGGCCGCCCGATCGCGATCGTCGACCTGGCCCTGCCCCACGACGTGGACCCCGCGGTGGCGGCGCTCCCCGGCGTGCGCCTGATCGACCTGGCGGCCCTCGCCTCCGAGCTCGAGGGCAGCGACGCCTCCCGCGACGTGCGCGGTGTGCGCGCGATCGTCGCCGAGGAGCTCGCGGCCTTCCTGTCGGCCCGCCGCGCCGCGAGCGTCACACCCACCGTGGTCGCCCTGCGCTCGATGGCCACCGGCGTCGTCACCGCCGAGCTCGACCGGCTCGCCGCACGGGTCCCGGACCTCACCGAGGAGCAGCGCCTCGCCGTCGAGCAGGCCGTACGACGGGTCGCCGACAAGCTCCTCCACCAGCCGACCGTGCGGGTCAAGGAGCTGGCGAACTCCTCCGGCGCGGTCTCCTACGCCACCGCCCTGGCCGAGCTGTTCGCGCTCGACCCCGAGGCCGTCGAGGCGGTCACCCGCGTGGACGGGGTCACCCGTGACTGAGGCGCTCCGCACCGATCCCGCCCGGCCGGTCCGGCTGGGCACCCGCGCCTCGACCCTGGCGCGCACCCAAAGTGGGACCGTCGCCGAGGCCCTCTCCGCGGCGCTGGGCCGCCCGGTGGAGCTCGTCGAGGTGACCACCGACGGTGACGTCAACGGCGCCCCGCTGGCCAGCTTCGGCAGCACCGGCGTCTTCGTCAGCGCGTTGCGGGAGGCGCTGCTGCGCGGTGACGTCGACGTCGCGGTGCACTCGCTCAAGGACCTGCCCACGGCGCCGGCGCCCGGCATCACGCTGGCCGCCGTACCCGCGCGGGAGGACCCGCGCGACGTCCTGGTCGCCCGGGACGGCCTCACGCTCGGGGAGCTCCCCGCCGGCTCGCGGGTCGGCACCGGGGCGCCGCGACGGGTGGCGCAGCTGGAGGCGCTCGGGCTCGGGCTCGAGCTGGTCCCGCTGCGCGGCAACGTCGACACCCGCATCGGCCGGGTGCAGCGCGGCGACCTCGACGGCGTCGTCCTGGCACGCGCAGGCATCGCGCGGCTCGGCCGGGTCGAGGAGGTCACCGAGACCCTCGACCCGATCCAGGTGCTGCCCGCTCCGGGTCAGGGTGCCCTCGCCGTGGAGTGCCGCGCCGACGACCCGCTCGCCGAGGACGTCCACCGAGCGCTGGACGACGCGGTCACCCGTGCCTGCGTCACCGCCGAGCGCGTGGTCCTCGCCGACCTCGAGGCCGGCTGCAGCGCGCCCGTGGGGGCGCTCGCCGATGTGGTCGAGGGGGACGGCGGCCCCGAGCTGTGGCTGCGCGCCGTCGCCCTGTCGACCGACGGCACCCGTTCCGTGCGGCTCTCCGGCTCCGGGCCGGTGGCCGACCCCGAGGCCGTCGGGCACGCGCTCGCCGGCCGGATGATCGAGGACGGCGCCAGCCGGCTCCTCGACGAGATGAGCATCCCGTGACCGCACGATCCCGAGACGAGAAGGCAACCGTGACCGAGAGCACTACCCAGACGGCCGGCACCAGCGCGCGCACGGGAGCGACCTCCCGGCGCTGGGTGGCGTTCGTCGGCAGCGGCCCCGGCGATCCCGAGCTGCTGACCCTGCGCGCCACCGAGCTGATCCGCGAGGCCGACGTCGTGGTGACCGAGACCGGGACGCACCTGGACCTGGTCCGGGCCGTGCGCGGCCCCGAGCGCGCGCTCCCCGAGATCGTCGACGGCGGCCTGGGCGAGGACGACCAGCCGTTGTCCTCCGCGGCCCGCGCCAAGGTCGTCGTCAAGGCCGCGAAGCGCGGAGCACGGGTGGTCCGGCTGCTCGTCGGCGATCCCTTCCTCTACGCCTCCGGCCCCGAGGAGGCGAAGGCCTGCGCGAAGGCCGGGATCGGCTTCGAGATCGTTCCGGGCATCTCGAGCGTCACCGCCGTCCCGGCCTACGCCGGCGTGCCGCTGACGACCAAGGACCACCGCTCCGTCGCGGTGGTGACGTGCGGGGACCGCAGGACCGACTGGTCGGCCTACGCCGAGCACCCCACGCTGGTGCTGCTCTCCGCGGTCGGGTCGATCGGCCAGATCGCCGAGGAGCTCGTCGCCGCCGGGCGCTCGGCCGACACCCCGGTGTCGATGACCCGGACCGGGACCCTGACCACCCAGGAGACGGTGGTCTCCACGCTGGGCTCGATCGCCGTCGACGCCCGCGCGGCCGGGATGACCCCGCCCGCGGTGACCGTCATCGGGCCCGTCGTCGACCTGCGCGAGACGCTGTCGTGGTTCGAGACCAAGCCGTTGTTCGGCTGGCGGGTCCTGGTGCCGCGGACCAAGGAGCAGGCGCCGGCCCTCTCGAGCCGGTTGCGCGGCTACGGCGCGGTGCCCGAGGAGGTGCCCACGATCTCGGTCGAGCCGCCGCGCAACCCGTTGCAGATGGACAAGGCGGTCCGCGGCCTGGTCGAGGGCCGCTACGAGTGGATCGCGTTCACCTCGGTCAACGCGGTGCGCGCGGTCCGGGAGAAGTTCGAGGAGTACGGCCTCGACGCCCGCGCGTTCTCCGGCCTCGAGATCGCCGCCGTGGGGGAGAAGACCTCGGCCGCGCTCGCCGAGTGGGGCTTGCGCGCCGACCTGGTCCCCTCCGGGGAGCAGTCCGCGGCCGGCCTGCTCGAGGACTGGCCTCCCTACGACGAGCTGCTCGACCCGATCAACCGGGTCTTCCTGCCGCGCGCCGACATCGCGACCGAGACGCTGGTCGCCGGCCTGGTCGAGATCGGCTGGGAGGTCGACGACGTGACCGCCTACCGCACCGTGCGGGCGGCCCCGCCGCCGGCGGAGACGCGGGAGGCGATCAAGAGCGGCCGGTTCGACGCGGTGGTCTTCACCTCCTCCTCGACGGTGCGCAACCTGGTCGGCATCGCCGGCAAGCCGCACACCTCGACGGTGATCGCCGCGATCGGCCCGGCGACGGCCAAGACGGCCGAGGAGCACGGCCTGCGCGTGGACGTGCTCGCCGCGGAGCCGTCGGTGGAGGCGCTGGTCGAGGCGCTCGCGGACTTCGGCCAGGCGCGGCGCGACGACCTGCTCGGCTCCGGTCAGCCCGTCACCCGTCCCTCCCAGCGCCGGGGCACCGGCCGACGCAAGGCCGCCGCGAAGTGACGTCCGGCGCGTTCCCGGAGGTCCGGCCGCGCCGGCTGCGACGGACGCCGGCGCTGCGCCGGCTGGTGCGCGAGACCCGGCTCGACCCCGCGGACCTGGTGCTGCCGGCCTTCGTGCGCGAGGACGCGACGGAGCCGGTGCCGATCTCCTCGATGCCGGGCGTCGTCCAGCACACCCGCGACAGCCTCAAGCGCACCGCGCACGACGCCGTCGCGGCCGGTCTGGGCGGGATCATGCTCTTCGGCATCCCCGCCACCAAGGACGCGGTCGGCTCCGGGGCCGTGGACCCCGACGGGATCCTCAACCTGGCGATCACCGACGTGGTGGCCGAGGTCGGCGACCAGCTGACGGTGATGTCCGACCTGTGCATCGACGAGTTCACCGACCACGGCCACTGCGGCGTGCTGGACCCCGAGGGGCGGGTCGACAACGACCGCACGCTCGAGGTCTACAACGAGATGGCGCTCGCCCACGCCGCCGCCGGGGTGGACCTGGTGGGACCCAGCGGGATGATGGACGGTCAGGTCGCCTCGATCCGGGCCGCGCTCGACGCCGAGGAGCACATCGGCGTCGGCATCCTCGCCTACTCCACGAAGTACGCCTCGGCGTTCTACGGGCCCTTCCGCGAGGCGGTCGACTCCTCGCTGAAGGGCGACCGGCGGACCTACCAGCAGGACGCCGGCAACGCCACCGAGGGGGTGCGCGAGGCGTTGCTGGACGTGGCCGAGGGCGCCGACATGGTGATGGTGAAGCCCGCCCTGGGCTACCTCGACGTGGTGCGCGCGGTCCGGGAGGCGGTCGACGTACCGGTCGCGGCGTACAACATCTCCGGGGAGTACTCCATGGTGGAGGCCGCCGCCGCGCACGGCTGGATCGACCGCGAGGCCGCGATCCTGGAGACGCTCACCTCGATCCGGCGCGCCGGTGCCCAGGTGGTGCTCACCTACTGGGCGCTCGAGGCCACCCGGCTGCTGCGCCGCTGACGCCCCCGTCCCCGGGGCCGGCCGTCGGCCGTCAGCGGCGCATCAGGTCAGCCAGGCGAGGATGCCCTGGACGGTGTCCGGGATCAGCTGCGAGGCCTGGTCCTGGGTCATGCCCTGGACCCGGGCGGCGCAGGCGTTGCGCACCGGGTCGAGCAGGTGCAACGGGTCGTTGACGGCCAGGAACTGCTGGTTGCAGAAGTTCAGCGCCTTGGTCACCGTGTTCAGGGTCTCCACGACCGGTGCCGCGGCTGATTGCACTGGCGTCGGCAGGGCGCTGGTGGCGCTCTTGACCCCGTCGGTGAGCCCCTGCGTGACCTGACCCAGGCCCCCACCCGGTCCGCTGGTCGCTCCCGGAGCCGACGGCTGCGTGGTGGTGCCGCCGCCCGTGCCGCCGCCGCCGCTCTGCGTGCCGTCGGAGCTGCCGGTGGTGACACCGCCACCGCGCGAGCCGGCGGGGGCGGGCGAGGCCGCGGTGCGCGGGCCGCCGCGCTGGTGCCGCTGCTGGGCGGCGTGGCGGCGCTGCTGGATCGTCGTCGCGTAGCTCGGGGTGAACACGTTGCCGGCGTAGGCGCCGGACGGCACCGCGGTGTAGTCGCCGGCGGAGTAGGCCTCCATGATCCGCAGCACCAGGGCGACGTAGTCGTTGCTGTGGTTGTAGCGGTAGACCGCCGCCTCCTGGCCGGCCCGCTGCGCGAGGTCGTCCTTGCCGGAGCAGAGGTAGACCGCGGTGGCGAGCGCGGCGTCGTTGATGTCCTGGGGGTTGCGCTTGCCGTCGTTGTCGGCGTCGACCTTGACGACCTGCCAGGTCGAGGGGATGAACTGCATCGGACCGACCGCACGGTCGTAGACCGCGTCGCCGTCGAGGAGGCCGCCGTCGGTGTCGCTGATGAGCTGGGTGTTGTTCTTGCCGTCGAGCACCGGTCCGAGGATCGCCGGCGTGGCGACGCCCTGGGCGTCGAGCTGGCTGCCGCCGTACCGCCCGTGGTCGGACTCGACCCGGCCGATCGCGGCGATCAGCTCCCAGGGGATGTTGCAGCCCTTGTCGGCGGAGTCGATGATCTGCGCGGCGCGCTGGTAGGCGGCGAGGGCCGGAGCGGGGATGCCGCTGGTCGTGACGCCGGCGACGACGGCGTCGGCCGACCCGCGGGGCACGCCCATGCCGAGCTGGCCGGGGATCGGCACGCTGGCCGGGGCCTGGATCGCCTGCTGCGGCACGCTGGTGCCGTCGGGCAGCGGCTTGGGGTCCTGCCCCCGCGCGGCACCGACGGCCGCGGAGTTGGTGAGCAGGCTGACCGACCACGCCGCGGAGAGCAGCGCGACCGGCGCGATGGTCAGGGCTTTGCTCCGGCGCGAGAAGGCCGCTGCAGTCATCTGTGGTCGCTCCCGATGAACCGGTGCCGACGCATCCGTGCGCCGGCATCTCCTAGGTGTCAACGAGCGTGCCCCGTGATCGTGACGCCGAAACCGCGAGAAACTGCATCGCCGACCATGTGGCGTCACGCACCGCCGCCCTTCTCATGGTATGCCCGGCCGCGCAAGGACGCATCCTTATCGGCCTCTCAGCCTCCGCCGCCGGGAGTGTGACGCACGCGATTGGGGTGGCCGCCCCGCGTCGGGGAGAATGAGGTCGTGTCGCACGCAGGGACGTTCCCGGGAGCCTCCGGCTCCGCCGCCTGGTTCGACCGCGCCCGCGGCGTCACGCCCGGCGGGGTCAACTCCCCGGTCCGCGCCTTCAACGCGGTGGGCGGCACCCCCCGCTTCATCGCGACGGCGTCCGGTCCGTGGCTCACCGATGTCGACGGCAACCGGTATGTCGACCTGATCTGCTCCTGGGGGCCGATGCTGCTCGGGCACGCCCACCCCGAGGTGCTCGCGGCCGTCACGTCGGCCGTCGCGCGCGGCACGTCCTTCGGCACCCCGACCCGCCCGGAGGTGGAGCTGGCCGAGGAGATCGTCGCGCGGACCTCGGTCGAGCAGGTCCGGTTGGTCTCCTCCGGCACCGAGGCGACGATGTCGGCGATCCGGCTCGCGCGCGGCTACACCGGCCGCGACGTCGTGGTGAAGTTCGCCGGCTGCTACCACGGGCACGTCGACGCGCTGCTGGCGCAGGCCGGCTCCGGTCTCGCCACCCTGGCCGTTCCCGGCACCCCGGGCGTGCCCGCGGACGCGACCGGGGCCACGATCGTGCTCCCCTACAACGACCGCGCTGCGGTCACGGCCGCCTTCGCCGAGCACGGCGACCGGATCGCCTGCCTGGTGACGGAGGCGTCGCCGGGCAACATGGGCGTGGTCCCTCCCGAGCCCGGGTTCAACGCGTTCCTCGCACAGACCTGCGCCGCGCACGGGGCGCTGTTCGTCAGCGACGAGGTGATGACCGGCTTCCGGGTCTCCCGGTCGGGTCAGTGGGGACTCGACGGCGCTGTCGAGGGCTGGCGCCCCGACCTGGTCACCTTCGGCAAGGTCATGGGCGGCGGCTTCCCCGCCGCCGCGTTCGGCGGCCGTGCCGACGTGATGGCCCACCTCGCCCCGATCGGTGCGGTCTACCAGGCCGGGACCCTGTCGGGGAACCCGATCGCGACCACGGCCGGCCTCACCACCCTGCGGCTGGCCACCGACGAGGTCTACGCCCGCGTCGACGAGGTCGCCCGGATCCTCGGCGACGCCGCCGGGGAGGCGCTGACAGCGGCCGGCGTCCCGCACCTGGTGCAGCGCAACAGCAACATGTTCAGCGTGTTCTTCACCGACGCCGGCTCGGTGCGCGACTACGCCGGCGCCGCCGGCCAGGACACCGCCGCGTTCGCGGCCTTCTTCACCAGCATGCTCGAGCAGGGCGTGCACCTGCCGCCCAGCGCCTTCGAGGTCTGGTTCGTCTCCGCCGCCCACGACGACGAGGCGGTCCAGCACGTGCTCGACGCCCTCCCCGCGGCCGCCCGTGCCGCTGCGGCGAGCCAGGACGTGAGCTCATGAGCACCACGACGGTCCACTTGCTGCGGCACGGCGAGGTGTACAACCCGCAGGCGATCCTCTACGGGCGCGCCTCGGGCTACTTCCTCTCCGAGCGCGGCGAGGCGATGGCCCAGCGCGTGGCCGACCGGGTCGGCAGCCGCGACATCACCCTGATCCGGTCCTCCCCGCTCGAGCGGGCCCAGCAGACGGCGGCACCGCTGGCCGCGCGGCGCGAGGTGGAGGTCGGCCTCGACGAGCGGCTGCTGGAGTCCGACAACTGGTTCGCCGGCAAGCCCTTCTCGGTGCGGTCGGGTCTGCTGCTCAACCCGGCGGCATGGCCCAAGCTGTGGAACCCGTTCCGGCCGTCGTGGGGTGAGCCGTACCGCGACATCGCGACCCGGATGTGGGCGGCCGTGCTGGACGCGCGGTCGGCCGCGGAGGGGCACGAGGCGGTGCTGGTCTCCCACCAGCTGCCGATCTGGGTGACCCGGCTGCACGCCGAGCACCGGCGGTTCGTGCACAACCCTCGGAGCCGCCGGTGCACGCTGTGCAGCCTGACGTCCTTCACCTTCGAGGGCGAGCGGCTCACCACCGTGTCCTACTCCGAGCCTGCCGGCGACCTGATCCCGCTGGCTGACCGTCGCGACCCGTTCTCCGCCGGGGGCGCCGCCGAGGCCCGAGGGCCGCGTCCGTGACCCCACGCCACCGCCGCGGGCCGGCCGCCGCCCTGCTCGCGCTCGGCCTGCTGCTGGCCGGCGCCGTCGCCGGCTGCGGCGCGGCCGGCACCGGTGACAAGGGGTACGTCGCCGGCGACGGCGTGATCACCCAGGTGTCGGTCGCCGACCGCAAGCCGGTCGGCACCCTGACCGGGAGCCTGCTCGACGGTGGCCACTTCGACCTCGCCGCGCACCGCGGGACGATCGTGGTGATGAACGTGTGGGGCTCCTGGTGCGCCCCGTGCCGGGCGGAGGCGTCCGTGCTCGCGAAGGCGGCCCAGGAGCTCGGTGCCGCCGACGGCAGCGGCCCGGGCACGGCGACGACGGCCGGCACGCCGATCGCCTTCGTCGGGATCGACACCCGCGACGCCAGCCGCGACAACGCCCGCGCCTTCGAGCGCACCTACGACATCGGCTACCCCAGCGTCTACGACCCCGACGGCCGCACACTGCTGGCCTTCACCGGCACCATCGGGCCCAACGCGATCCCCAGCACGCTCGTCATCGACGCCCGGGGGCGGGTCGCCGCGACCGTGCTCGGTGGGCTGACCTCGAGCACCACCCTGGTCGACCTCGTCCACGACGCGGCGCGCGCGGGCCGCTCCGGAGCGGCGTCGTGATCCCGCTCGACGTCGGCACCTGGTTCCACGACACCGCGCTGCAGGGCTCGCTGGTGCTCGCCGTACCGGTGGCGCTGGTCGCCGGGCTGGTGTCGTTCTTCAGCCCGTGCGTCGTGCCACTGCTGCCCGGCTACCTCTCCTACATGACCGGCCTCAGCGGCGCCGACCTCGGCAGCGGCCGGCGGGGCCGGATGCTGGCCGGCGCGCTGCTGTTCGTGCTCGGCTTCTCGGTCATCTTCGTGCTGCTCGGAGCGGCCACCGGGGCGGTCGGGGCGTGGCTGTTCGGCAACCGGCGGACCTTCACGATCGTCCTCGGAGCGCTCACGATCCTGCTCGGCATCGCCTTCCTCGGCGCCCTGCCGATGCTCCAGCGCGACGTCCGGGTGCACAAGGTGCCCGCGATCGGGGTGGCCGCGGCGCCGCTGCTCGGTGTGCTGTTCGGCTTCGGCTGGACGCCCTGCCTGGGGCCGACCCTCGCAGCGATCCTCGGGCTCTCGGCCCAGGAGGGCAGCGTGAGCCGCGGGGTCGCGCTGACGCTCGTCTACTGCCTGGGCCTCGGCATCCCGTTCGTGGTCGCAGCGCTCGCCTACCGGCGGATGATGGGGGCGGTGCGCTGGGTGCGCCGCCACCAGCAGTGGGTCACGCGGCTCGGCGGCCTGATGCTCGTCGTCGTCGGCCTGGCGCTGGTCACCGGTTGGTGGGACGTCGCCGTCGACCAGATCCGCACCTGGTTCTTCCCCGGCTACACGGCAGGGATCTGAGGCCTCGATGAGCACCGACACCGACACCGACACCGGGTTCCGCAACGCCCAGGACGACCCGGCCCGTCGTACGCCTGCGCCACTCGCGCCGCGCGAGCTGCTGCGGTGGTCGTGGCGGCAGCTGACCTCGATGCGCACGGCGCTGTTCCTGCTGCTGCTCCTCGCGCTCGCCGCCATCCCGGGATCGGTGATCCCGCAGGAGAACGTCGACTCGCTGCGCACCTCGCAGTGGAAGCAGCAGCACCCCGACCTCACGCCGATCTACGAGAGGCTGGGCCTGTTCGGGGTCTTCCACTCCGTCTGGTTCTCCGCGATCTACCTGCTGCTGGTGGTCTCGTTGGTGGGCTGCATCCTGCCGCGCACCAAGGTGTACTGGCGTGGCCTGCGCAACCGCCCGCCGCGTCCCCCGCGCAACCTGCTGCGGATGCAGGAGTACCGCGCGACCGAGGTCGACGACGCCGGCGACCTGCTCGACCGGGCGGCCGCCGAG
This sequence comes from Marmoricola sp., assembly GCA_051954195.1. Classification (GTDB taxonomy): domain Bacteria; phylum Actinomycetota; class Actinomycetes; order Propionibacteriales; family Nocardioidaceae; genus Marmoricola. Next base: position 77,375 of record JBQCHZ010000050.1, on the reverse strand, counting down.
CTGAAGCGGCGACGCTTCCGGGTGCAGCGCTACGACGGCGCGGTCGCGGCGGAGCGGGGCTACCTCCGCGAGGCCGGCAACCTGGTCTTCCACGTCTCCGTGCTGCTCGTGCTCGCCGGGGTCGCGATGGGATCCCTGCTCGGCTACCAGGGCGGCGTGATCGTGGTGACCGGCTCGGGGTTCTCCAACTCGCTCAGCCAGTACGACGACTTCCGTCCCGGTGCGTTCTTCGGCACCGGCGACCTGGCGCCGTTCTCCTTCACCGTGCACGACTTCGACGTGCAGTTCATCCAGCAGGGCCGCGAGGCCGGGATGGCTCACCAGTTCTCGGCGTCGATGACCTACCGCGCCGCACCGGGTGCTCCGCCGAAGGACACCACGATCTCGGTCAACCACCCGCTCTCGGTCGACGGCACCGACGTCTACCTGATCAGCCACGGCTACGCCCCGGTGATCACCGTCCGCGACGGCCAGGGCCACATCGCCTCGTCGGGCCCGGTGGTGTTCCTGCCCGAGGACGACACCTTCACCTCGCTGGGCGTCGTGAAGGTGCCGGATGCGAAGAACGCCGACGGCAAACCCGAGCAGCTGGGGCTGGAGGGCGAGTTCTACCCGACGTACGCGTTCACGATGCAGACCGGGCCGTTCTCTGCCTTCCCCGACGACAAGAACCCGGCGATCTCCATGGTGCTCTACCGCGGGGACCTCGGCATCGACAGTGGACGTCCGCAGTCCGTCTATGCCCTGGACAAGACCGGCCTGAAGAAGGTGCTCAAGCCCAACGGCACCCAGTTCCGCGTCGACCTGATGAAGGGCCAGACGGTCCAGCTGCCCGACGGGATGGGCTCGGTGACCCTCGACGGGGTGCGCCGCTACGTCAAGCTGCAGGTCTCCCGCTCGCCCGGCGACTGGCTCGCGCTGCTCGGGGTCTCGCTGGCCCTGCTGGGCCTGCTCGGGTCGCTGTTCATCCGCCCCAGGCGGGTCTGGGTCCGGGTCGGCCGTTCGGCCGACGGGCGTAGTCTCGTCGAGGTCGCCGGCCTGGACCGTTCGTCCGGCGGCGACCTCGGCGGCGAAGTCGATTCCCTGGCCGACCATCTCGGCGTGCCGGCCGCATCTGTTCCACGTGAGGAGTCCTGATGAGTCACGACCAGTTCGCGCTGCTGAGCAACCAGGCCGTCGCCGCCTGTGCGGTCGTCTACTTCCTGGCCCTGCTCGCGCACCTGTGGCAGTGGGCGCTGCTCCGCCGGGTCGCCCCTGCGGCTGCGGCACCCGCCGAGGAGCGGGCGCTGGCGACCGTCGGGGGCGGGGCCCCGCCGGACGTCCCCTCGACGACGGCTGCGGCCGTCGAGCCGGAGGTGGGCGAGCGCGCCGACCTCGCCGGCCGCGTCGGGGTGGCGCTCACCGTGGTCGCGGTCGCCATCCACTTCATCGCCGTCGCGTCCCGAGGCCTCGCGGCCGACCCGGTCCGGGTGCCCTGGGGCAACATGTACGAGTTCACGATGACCGCGACCTTCGTCGTCGGCCTGGGGTATCTGCTGCTCTACAAGCGGTTCGCGCTGGCCTGGCTGGCTCCCGTCGTCACGGCGTTCATCCTCATCACGCTGATGGTCGACGTGCTGCTGCTCTACACCGCCGTGGTGCCGCTGCGCGACGCGCTGCAGTCGCCGTGGCTCGTGATTCACGTGGTCGCGGCGATCATCGCCACCGGAGCCTTCACCATCGGCGGGATGGCCTCGGCGCTCTACCTGGTCAAGGAGCGCTGGCCGAACACGCGTCCCGGCGGCTTCATCTCGCGCCTGCCCGGCCTCGAGGCGCTCGACCGCGTGGCCTACCGTACGCAGGCGTTCGCCTTCCCCGTCTGGACCTTCGCCGCGCTCATCGCCGGTCCGATCTGGGCCCAGCACGCATGGGGCCGGTACTGGAACTGGGACCCCAAGGAGGTCTGGGCGTTCATCACCTGGGTCGTCTACGCGGCCTACCTGCACGCCCGCGCCACGGCCGGCTGGAAGGGGCAGGCCGCCGCGATCCTCGCGCTCGTCGGCCTCGCCACGCTCTGGTTCAACTTCATCGGCATCAACTTCTTCTTCGGCTCCGGGAGCATGCACTCCTACGCCTGACCTGGCGCGACTGCCACACCAGCGCAGGTTCCATCGGAGAGAACCGGTCCTGCTGTAGCGCTCGCGACGCGCCAGCCCTCCGCTGCGGCCCGGGCGTAGCCGGTCCGGAGTCAGCGCTCCTCGCGGCGGCGGCGGTCCAGCTCGCGGAGGAAGTCCTCGTCGTCGTCCGGGCCGAGGGGGCCGGTCGTTGGCGTGCGGCGGGGGAGTCGGTCACCCAGACGGTCACCCAGACGGTCACGCAGCGTCGGCCGCTCGTCCCCGTCGTCCATCCGGTGGTCGATGGACCAGAAGACGGCGTACAGCACGGCCGCGAGGAGCAGCAGCCAGACGACGAGTCGGAGCACGTCGGCCAGCGTAGCCGCCGCGGCGTAGGCTTGCGGGGTGAAGGCTTTCGTCGTCTACACCGTGCTGCGGATCCTGCTGTTCGTGGCCTGCTACGCCGTCCTCGCCGGGATCTGGGTGCTGGTCGGCGGGAACAGCTCGAGCGCCTTCGTGTGGCCGTTCGTCGGCGCTGCGGTCATCTCCTCGCTGCTCTCCCTGCGGCTGCTCAACGGTCCGCGTGAGCGGTTCGCCGCCAGCGTCCAAGCGCGGGCCGAGCGGGCCACCGCCCGCTTCGAGGAGATGCGCTCGAGCGAGGACGCCGACCAGGGTGCCTGAGCCGCATCAGCCGGGCTCCTGCCGGGAGGCCCGGGCCGACGAGCGCGGTCGGGCCTGGCTGGCCGAGGCGGTACGTCGGGTCGAGGCGGACGCGAACCGGTCCGCCGACACCCACCTCCACGTCTTCCCGCTCCCTGCGACGTGGAACGTCGATCTCTACCTCAAGGACGAGTCGGTGCACCCCACCGGCTCGCTGAAGCACCGGCTGGCGCGCTCGCTCTTCCTCTACGCCCTGTGCAACGGCTGGATCCACGAGCACTCGACGATCGTCGAGGCGTCCTCGGGCTCGACGGCGGTCTCGGAGGCGTACTTCGCGCGCCTGCTCGGGCTGCCCTTCGTGGCGGTGATGCCGGCGTCGACGTCGCCGGAGAAGATCGCGCTGATCGAGTTCCACGGGGGCCGGTGCCACCTGGTGGCCGATCCCTCGACCATCTACGACGAGGCCCGCCGACTCGCCGCGGAGTGCGGCGGCCACTACATGGACCAGTTCACCTACGCCGAGCGCGCCACCGACTGGCGGGGCAACAACAACATCGCCGAGTCGATCTTCGAGCAGCTCGCTCGCGAGCGGCATCCGGTGCCCCGGTGGATCGTCGTCGGCGCCGGCACGGGCGGTACGTCGGCGACGATCGGCCGCTACCTGCGCTACCAGCGCCACGACAGCCGCCTGTGCGTGGTCGACCCGGAGAACTCGGCGTTCTTCGAGGGGTGGCGCAGCGCCGACCCCTCCTACACGACCGGGACCGGGTCGCGCATCGAGGGCATCGGCCGGCCCCGCGTCGAGCCGTCGTTCCTCCCGGCCGTCGTGGACGCGATGATCTCGGTGCCCGACGCGGCCTCGGTCGCCGCCGCGCGGTGGACCTCCCGGGTCACCGGGCGGATGGTCGGTGGCTCGACGGGGACGGCCATGTGGGGTGCGCTGCGGTTGATCGCCGGCATGCGCCGCGCCGGCGAGTCCGGGTCGGTGGTGACGCTGCTCTGCGACGGCGGTGAGCGCTACGCCCACACCTACTATGACGACGGCTGGGTGGCCGAGCGCGGACTCGACGTGGCGCCGTATCTGCACACGCTCGAGCAGTTCCACGCCACGGGCGAGTGGACCGAGCCGGGTGCGGCTCAGCGGGCCACGAGCAGCCCGACGAAGATCCCGAGCGCGTAGACCAGCTCGCCGAGGCCGGTCTGCTGGAGCACCGGCACCAGGTCCGGTCCGGTGGCGCCGTCGGTCACGGTGCGTACCCCGCGCGCGAGCGGCAGGACGGCGACCAGGCCGAGCAGCGCCGCCCGGTCGGTGGTCAGCGCCACCCCGGCCAGCGCGGCGACCGCCAGCAGGACCAGCACGCCGTACAGCAGCCGGGTGCGGTCGGCGCCGAGCGCGACCGCCAGGGTGCGCTTCCCCGACTCGCGGTCGGTGGGGATGTCCCGCAGGTTGTTGGCCACCAGGATCGCGCAGGCCAGCGCGCCGATGCCGATCGCGGCGGAGAGGCCCGGCAGCCAGACCGAGCGCTCCGCGCAGATGGTCAGCGTGCTCCCGTAGGCACCTCCGCCGTGAGCGGTCCGCACGCAGTTGGGTGGGACCGCGTCGGCGAGCGGCCGGTAGGCGAACCAGCCGACGTCGTGCGAACGCTGGTGCACCTGCACGAACACCGTGCCCAGCACCGCCACCAGGCCGAAGAACACGAACACCATCACCTCGCCCAGGCCCAGGTAGCCGTACGGCTTGCGGCCGCCGGTGTAGAACCAGGCGGCGAGGATGCAGGCCGCGCCGACCGCGACCAGCCACCACGCCGTGGTCGCCGCGAGCACCAGGCCCACCGCGCCGGCGAGGCCGAGCATCAGGAACGCCGCCGTCCTGACGGCGCCCGGAGTCGCCGCCCCGGACCCGACCAGCCGCATCGGCCCCACCCGGTCGGCGTCGGTGCCACGGACCCCGTCGGAGTAGTCGTTGGCGTAGTTGACGCCCACCTGCAGCAGCAGGCTCACCAGCAGCGCGAGCACCGCCTTCCACCACACCTCGAGGTGCGCGTACGCCGCCACGCCCGTGCCCGCGAGCACCGGGGCGACAGCAGCGGGCAGCGTGCGCGGTCGCGCGCCCGCGACCCACTGGGCAGGTGTGGCCATGGCGCGGATTCTGTCAGGGCTACCGTGAGCCATCGTGAGCAGCCTGCGCCCCGTCTCCGGTACGGCGCCCGAGGTGCTGGCGCTGCTGCGCGACTGGGACGCGGCCGACGACCCGGAGCCGCTGGTCATCGAGACCTCCGGCTCGACCGGCCGGCCCAAGCGGGTCGTGCTGTCCCGGGACGCGATGCGGGCCTCGGCGCTGGCGACCCAGGAGCGGCTCGGCGGCCCGGGCCAGTGGGTGCTGAACCTGCCGCCCACCTACGTGGCCGGTGTCCAGGTGCTCTTCCGCTCCGTCGTGGCAGGGACGGAGCCGGTGGTCGAGGCGGACCTCACCGTGGCGCGGAAGCGGCTGACCGCGGCGCACACCTTCGTCTCGCTCGTGCCCACCCAGCTCGTCCGCGCGCTCGCCGACGACGACGCGACCGACGCCCTCAGCACGTTCACCGCGGTGCTCGTCGGCGGCGGCCCGCTCTCGGCCGTGGTGCGTGCCGAGGCCGAGGAGGCCGGTGTGCCGGTGGTGCAGACCTACGGCATGAGCGAGACCTGCGGCGGCTGCGTCTACGACGGTCGTCCCCTGGACGGGGTCGAGGTGCGCATCGACGCCGGTCAGGTGCTGCTGCGAGGCCCGATGCTCTTCGACGGATACCAGGGCGACCCGGAGCAGACGGCCACCGTGCTGCGGGACGGCTGGCTGTCGACGAACGATCTCGGGCATCTCGACGACACCGGTCGGCTCTGGATCGAGGGGCGCACCGACGACGTGATCATCAGCGGAGGACTGAAGATCCCCGCCCAGGCGGTGGGCTGGGCGCTGGAGGCCGATCCGGACGTGAGCGAGGCGCACGTGCTCGGCCTGCCCGATCCGGAGTGGGGCGAGCGCGTGGTCGCCGTACTCGTCGGCAGGGGTGCCGACGACGAGCTGCCGCCGCACGCCGCCGAGGCGCTGGTACCGCGCGAGTGGTGGCCCAAGGAGGTCCGCTGGGTGCGGTCGATGCCGCGGCTGTCCAACGGCAAGACCGACCGGGCGGCCCTGCGGGAGCTGTTCCGGTGAGCGCCGCCGTCTACGCGATCCCGCTGCGCACCCGCTTCCGCGGCATCACCGTGCGCGAGGGGATGCTGCTGCGCGGCGACGCCGGCTGGGGCGAGTTCAGCCCGTTCCTCGAGTACGACGCCGCCACCTCCGCGCCGTGGCTGGCCGCCGCGCGCGAGGCGGCGTACGACGGCTGGCCGGAGCCGGTGCGCGACTCCGTGCCGGTGAACGTGACCGTGCCGGCGTGCGGGCCCGAGGAGGCCGCCGCGATCGTGCGCCGCTCGGCCGGCTGCCGCACCGCCAAGGTGAAGGTGGCCGAACGCGGTCAGCACCCTGGCGAGGACGAGGCGCGGCTCGAGGCGGTCCGCGACGCGCTCGGCCGCGACGGCCTCATCCGCATCGACGCGAACGGCGGGTGGACCCTCGACGAGGCGACGGCCCGGATCCCGCTGCTGGACAGGGCCGCCGCCGGTCTGGAGTACGTCGAGCAGCCCTGCGCCGCCGTCGAGGACCTGGCGCGGGTGCGCCGGGCCGTCGGCGTGCCGATCGCGGCCGACGAGTCGATCCGCCGCGCGGAGGACCCCTACCGGGTCCGTGATCTCGAGGCCGCCGACGTCGCCGTGCTCAAGGTCCAGCCCCTCGGCGGGGTGCGCGCCTGCCTGCGGATCGCCGAGGACATCGGCCTGCCGGTCGTGGTCTCCAGCGCCGTCGAGTCGAGCGTCGGCATCGCGGCCGGGGTCGCGCTGGCGGCGGCGCTGCCGGCGCTGGAGCATGCCTGCGGCCTGGCGACCGTCCAGCTGCTCACCGACGACGTGGTCGCCGACCCGCTGCTCCCCGTCGACGGTACGCTCCCGGTGCGGCGGCCCGACGTCGACCCGGCTGCACTGGCCCGGGTGGCCGGCGCACCGGACCGGGTGGCCCACTGGGAGGCGCGACTGGCCGCCGCCGGATCCGTGCTGGAGGATCGTCGCTCGTGAACGCCTCCACCGAGCTCGCCACCTGGCTCGTCGACGAGCTGGTCGACCGAGGGGTGCGCCAGGCGGTGCTCTGCCCCGGCTCGCGCAACGCGCCGTTGTCGTTCGCGCTCGTCGCCCACCCGGCCCTCACGCTGCACTCGCGCATCGACGAGCGCAGCGCCGCGTTCCTCGCCCTCGGGATCGCGAAGACCTCGCACCGGCCGGTCGCGGTCGTCACCACCTCGGGCACCGCCGCCGCGAACCTCCACCCGGCGGTGCTCGAGGCGGCGCATGCCGGCGTACCCCTGGTCGCGGTGACCGCCGACCGGCCGGCGTCGCTACGCGGCACGGGCGCGAACCAGACCACCGACCAGGTCCGGCTCTTCGGCGAGGCGGCCAGCTCGGTCGACCTCGAGGGCCCCGATGCCGATGCGCTGGACGCGGCCTGGTTCCCCGACGGGCCGATCCACCTCAACGTGCAGCTCACCGAGCCGCTGGTCCCCGACGCCGCGCCACCACGCGGCGCGACGCGGGCGACCACGGCGGGCGACTCGCGCGGCCAGAGGGCGCAACCCGACGTGCTGGCGCTGGGGCCGCGGACCGTGGTGGTGGCCGGCGACGACGCGGGACCGCCGGCGCGGATCCTCGCCCAGGACGCCGGGTGGCCGCTGCTGGCCGAGCCCACGAGCGGGTCGCGCAACGGCCGCACCCCGATCCGCACCTACCGGCTGCTGCTCGGCACGCCCCTCGCCGAGCGGATCGAGCGGGTGGTGGTGTGCGGGCACCCGACGCTGTCGCGACCGGTCAGCCGGCTGCTCGCGCGCGAGGACGTCGAGGTGGTCTCCGTGCGGGCGCGGGGCCGCTGGCCCGGACGGCCTTTCGCGGTGAGCGCCGAGCACGACGCGGTCACGGTGAGCGGTCCCGACGACCCGGCGTGGTTCGAGGAGTGGCGCACCGCCGACGAGGCGCTGTCGGCGCGTCTCGACGCCTTCGTGGCCGAGCAGCCGGGCCTCACGGCCTACGACGTCGCAGCGGAGGTGAACGCCGCCGTACCCGCCGGCGGCCTGCTGTTCGTGGGGGCCAGCAACCCGATCCGCGACCTGGACCTGATGGCGCGGCCCTACCCCGTCGGCGAGCGGCGGCTGCTGCTCGCCAACCGTGGCCTCGCCGGCATCGACGGCACCCTGAGCAGCGCGATCGGTGCCGTGCTCGGCCGCCCGCACACCACCCGGGCGCTGCTCCACGTCGGCGACGTGACGTTCCTGCACGACCTGAACGGGCTGCTGATCGGGCCGGACGAGGAGCGTCCGGACCTGACGATCGTGGTGGCCAACGACGACGGCGGCTCGATCTTCGCGACCCTCGAGCAGGGGGGCCCTCCGTTCGCGGACCGGTTCGAGAAGCTCTTCGGCACCCCGCACCGCGCCGACCTCGCGGCCCTGTGCCAGGGGTACGGCGTGCCGCACTGGCGGGTCACCGACCGGGCCGAGCTGGCCCACGCCCTCGCCAGCCCCAACGGTGGCATCGAGGTGGTCGAGGCCCGGATCGGCCGGGCCGACCGGCGCGCGCTCGACGCGGCGATCCGCGCGCTCGCCACCTGATCAGGCTGCCGCGACCACCCGTCCGGGAGGATGACGCTCGTGGACCTCACGATCACGCTCGTCTGCCTGGTGGGCACGGTCGTGCTGGTGGCCTGGGCGACCCGCAGCACCGACCTGCCGGGTCCGCTGGTGCTGATCAGCGTCGGCATCATCGCCTCCTACCTGCCGTTCGTCCCCGAGATCCGGCTGCAGCCGGAGGTGGTGCTGGTCGGCATCCTGCCGCCGCTGCTCTACGCCGCCGCGATCCAGACCTCGCTGGTCGACTTCAACGCCAACCGGCGGCCGATCCTGCTGCTCTCGATCGGGCTGGTCGCGTTCACCACGCTCGGCGTCGGTGCGCTCGTGCACCTGCTGCTGCCCTCCGTCGGCTGGTCGAGCGCCTTCGCCCTGGGCGCGGTCGTGGCGCCGCCCGACGCCGTGGCCGCGACCGCGATCGGCCGCAAGATCGGCCTGCCGCGCCGGGTGGTCACGCTGCTCGAGGGCGAGTCCCTGCTCAACGACGCGACGGCGCTGGTGGCGCTGCGCACCGCGCTCGCCGCCGCGGTCACCTGGCAGGGCGTCGCCGGCGACTTCGTGCTGGCGGCGGTCGGCGGGATCGTCGTCGGGCTGCTTGCCTTCGCCCTGTTCGGGGGACTGCGCAAGCTGCTCACCGACCCGGTCCTGGACAGCACCGTGTCGTTCCTGATCCCCTTCAGCGCCTACGTCGGGGCCGAGGCGATCCACGCCTCGGGGGTTCTGGCCGTCGTGGTGGCCGGGCTGTTCATCGGCCACCGGTCGCCCATCCTGCAGACCGCGCAGTCGCGGATCGCCTCACGCACCAACTGGCGGGCGATCGCGTTCGTGCTCGAGGGGTCGGTGTTCCTGCTGATCGGCCTGCAGGCCCGGTCGATCCTCAGCCACCTCACCGGCGGCAGCCTGCACACCGGCCGCGTCGTCGTCGTGTGCGCGGCGACGCTCGTGGGCGTGATCGCGCTGCGGATGCTGTGGATGCTGGTGGCCCGGCTGTTCCTGTCCCGCCGTCAGGAGCAGCCGATCCCCGACTGGCGCTACTCGGTGCTGCTCGGCTGGGCCGGCATGCGCGGCGTGGTGACGCTGGCCGCCGCCTTCGTGATCCCGCCGGAGACGCCGCACCGCGACGTGCTGCTGATGGCGGCGTTCACGGTGACCGCGGGGACCCTCTTCCTGCAGGGCCTGACGCTGCCGGCGGTCGCGCGGCTGCTGCGGCTGCCCTCGCCCGACCCGATGGCCGATGCGCTGTCGCGGGCCAACCTGATGCACCAGGCCTCGTTGGCCGGGCTCCAGCAGCTCGACGGCCTCGACGAGGACGACCCGCACGAGGTGAACGCCGCGATCCGCGAACGGCTGGCGACGCGCGACTTCGCGGCCTGGGAGCGGCTCTCGCCCCACGAGGAGGAGACCCCCAGCGAGACCTACGCCCGGCGACGCCGGCTGATGCTCCAGGCCGAGCGGGCCCGGGTGCTGGAGATCCGCGACGCCGGCACGACGCCGCACGTCGTCGTCGAGCAGGTGCTCGCGATGCTCGACATCGAGGAGTCCATGCTCGAGCTGCGCAGCGGCGACCGGCACCCCGTGCGCGGGGAGCTGCCCCGGGTGCTCGAGGGCGAGTGCGACCACCTCCGGCAGCCGCGTCCTCCGGTCGAGCCGCACACCCTCGGCCAGTGCGACGCCTGCCTGGAGGAGGGCTCGCAGTGGGTGCACCTGCGGATGTGCACCGAGTGCGGCAACGTCGCCTGCTGCGACTCCTCCCCGCGCCGCCATGCCGAGCGGCACTTCGAGGAGACCGGTCACCCGGTGATGCGCTCGGCCGAGCCCGGCCAGGACTGGCGGTGGTGCTACGTCGACCAGGACACCGGGTAGGCCGCCCGGCTACGGTCGGCAACCATGCGGATCACCAAGCTCGGCCACGCCTGCGTACGCCTCGAGCACGAGGAGCACGTGCTCGTCGTGGACCCCGGAGTGTTCACCGAGCCGGACGTCGTGGCCGGCGCCACCGCGGTGCTCGTCACCCACGAGCACCCCGACCACTGGACCGCCGAGCAGCTGCGACGGACCGACGCACCGGTCTTCACCATCGCCGCTGTCGCCGCCCTGCTCCCGCCCGACGCGCGTGAGCGCACCTCGGTCGTCGCTCCGGGGGACCGCCTCGACCTCGGTGTGCCCGTGACGGTGGTGGGGGAGAAGCACGCGGTGATCCACCCCGAGCTGCCGCACTTCGACAACAGCGGCTACCTGGTCGACCTCGACGGCACGACGGTCTTCCACCCCGGGGACGCCCTCACCGTTCCCGACGCCCCACCCGACGTGCTGCTCCTGCCGGTCTCAGCACCCTGGCTGAAGGCCGCGGAGTGCATCGACTACGCCCGCTCGGTCGGGGCGGCGCGCAACGTGGCGATACACGACGCGGTCTACAGCGAGGCCGGCCTGGGCATCCTCGACGGCCATCTGCAGCGCTTCCTCGCCCCGCAGCAGCAGGAGTACGTCCGACTGGCCTCTGGGACCAGCCTGTAGGTCAGCTGCCGAGCGCGTCGCGGACGGGCACGAACTTCGCCTGAGACTCCGCGAGCTCGGCCTCGGGGTCGGAGCCGGAGACGATGCCGCAGCCGGCGAAGAGCCGCACCCGGCTGCCGTCGAGCTCGGCCGAGCGCAGCGCGATGCCGAACTCCCCGTCGCCCCCGGCGTCCATCCAGCCCACCGGCCCGGCGTACCGGCCGCGGTCCATGCCCTCGATCTCGGCGATCATCTCCACGGCCGTCTTCGTCGGCGTGCCGCCGACGGCGGCGGAGGGGTGCAGCGCGGCGGCCAGCTCGAGCACGGTCGCGCCGCTGGAGACGCCGACGCCCGCCACGTCCGTGGCCAGGTGCATCACGTTGGGCAGGTGCAGGACGAACGGCGCCTCGGGCACGTTCATCGACGAGCAGTACGGCGCCAGCGCGTCGGCGACCGACCGCACGGCGTACTCGTGCTCCTCGAGGTCCTTGGAGGACCGCGCCAGGGTCGCGGCCAGCGTCAGGTCGTGGGCGTCGTCGCCGGTGCGCCGGATGGTGCCGGCCAGCACCCGGGAGGTGACCAGGCCCTTCTCCCGGCGCACCAGCATCTCCGGCGTCGCGCCGAACATGCCGTCGACCTGGAAGGTCCAGCACATCGCGTAGCGGTCGGCGAGGCGTCGCAGCGGCCACCGCACGTCGACGGGGGCGTCGGCGGTCGCGACGAGGTCGCGGGCCAGCACCACCTTGTCGAGCTCGCCGGCGTTGAGGTGCAGCACCGCCTCCCACACCACCGACTCCCAGTCGGCACCGGAGAGCGCCCCGTCGGCGAAGACGAGGTTGACCGGGGGCTCGGGGGCCGGCGTCGGAGCCAGCGGCGGCGGGTCCTGCGGAGTCGCGCCGATGGTGGTCACCCAGCACCGGTCGCCGCGACGACCGACCACGACCGAGGGGACCACGAGCACCGAGTCGCCGGGATCGTCGGCGAAGGCGAAGCTGCCCAGGCACACCAGCCCGCTGCCGGGCACCCCCACCTCGTCGGCGACGGCCGCGACGCGGACCAGCTCGCGCCACCAGCCGGCGGCGTCGTCGAACCGGCCGGCGCCTCCGACGTCGCAGCGCGCGGCCTCGCCCCAGGCGACGAACCCCTCACCGTTGCGCAGCCACGTCATCGGGCCGCCCCCGGGGCCGGCCGCGGGCAGCAGGTCGACCAGCGGGCCGGGGTCGGCCACCTCGACGGTGCGGGCGACCAGACGCGGTGCCCGACGGGTGCTCACCCCGCCAGCGTACTGACGGGTACCGAACGGCTCAGGACCAGTAGACGACGACCGGGTCGCCCACGCGGACGTGCGCGAACAGCCACCGGATCCCCGTCAGGTCGCGCACGTTCACGCAGCCGTGCGAGGCGCCGGCGTATCCGCGCGCCGCGAAGTCGGAGGAGTAGTGCACGGCCTGGCCCCGGCTGAAGAACATGGAGTAGGGCATGGCCGAGCCGTACAGGTGCGAGACGTGGTCGGCGTCCTTGAGGTAGACGTGGAAGACGCCCTCGCGGGTCGGGGAGTACGACGCCCCGAAGCGCACGTCGACCGTGCGCCGCACCGTCCCGTCGACCACGAAGCGCAGGGTCCGGCTGGTCTTGTCGATGCACAGCGCCCGGCCGGTCAGGCACCGCGGGTCGAGCCGTCCCGGCGTGTTGCCCATCGGGGTGAGCCGGTTGGTCAGCTCGGCGGTGGTGGGCTCGTGCGTCATCGCCTCGAGGCGATCGCGGGTGCGCCGGTCGACGTACCCGGTGACGGGGATGCCGCGCTTGGCCTGGAAGCCGCGCACGGAGGTGGTGGTGACCGATCCGTAGGTGTCGGTGACGTCGCCGGAGAACCAGCCGATCTGGCGCAGCCGCGCCTGCAGCTCCCGGACCTGCGCACCGGTGTCGCCGGGCCCCAGCAGTCGCTTGCCCGGTCGCAGGGCCGGAGCGGTCGGGCTGGGCTTCGCGCGAGGAGCGGGCGTGGAGTCGGACAGCGGGGTCGGCTGAGTGGTCCGCGCGCCCGCCGGCGTGGGCTTCGCCGTACGCGTGCGGGCCCGGGTGGCCGTGCTGGTCGGCGTGGTCCGGGTGGCCGGAGCGGGGGCGGGGGTCAGGCGGTCGACCACCGCGTGGGCGCGGGGGGAGCTGCCGAGCTGCGCGGTCGCGCGGGTGACGCCGACGCCCAGCGCGCCCGCGGCGAGCAGCAGGACGCCCAGCAGGGCAACGGTGGTGCGAGCACGCACGGGAACCTCCGGTAGATCACAACCGTCACATCGCCTCACACGATGGCGGTCTGCGGTGGGTGTTGCCCCACAGACGCGCCGCCGGCCCCGAAGGTTGCACCGCAGGAGGTTCCCCAGCCGCATCCGAGCGGCCGCCGGGCCGCGATCGGGTCCCGACTAGGCTCACGACGTGACGCGAGCCGACCTCGACAAGCAGCCCGCCCAGGTGCAGGCCATGTTCGACGCCGTCGCCCGGCGCTACGACGTCACCAACGACGTGCTCTCCCTGGGGCAGGACCGCCGCTGGCGGCACGCCGTCGTGGAGGCGGTGGCGCCGCGCCCGGGGGAGCGGGTCCTCGACCTCGCGGCCGGCACCGGCACGTCGTCGCAGCCCTTCCGCGACCGTGGCGCCCTGGTGGTGCCCTGCGACTTCTCCGTCGGCATGCTGCGGGTGGGCAAGCGCGGCCGTCCGCAGCTGCCGTTCGTCGCCGGTGACGGGACCCGACTGCCCTTCGCCGACGGCGTCTTCGACGCGGTGACGATCTCCTTCGGCCTGCGCAACGTCGTGGACCCCGATGCGGGCCTGCGCGAGCTGCTGCGGGTGACCCGTCCCGGCGGCCGGATCGTGGTCTGCGAGTTCTCCTCGCCCACCTGGGCACCGTGGCGCACCGTCTACCTGGAGTACCTGATGCGCGCGCTGCCCCCGGTCGCGCGGGCGGTCTCGTCGAGCCCCGACGCCTATGTCTACCTGGCCGAGTCCATCCGGGCGTGGCCCGACCAGGCCGGCCTCGCCGCACGCCTCCAGGCAGCCGGCTGGTCGGGGGTCGAGTGGCGCAACCTCTCGGGTGGCATCGTCGCCCTGCACCGGGCGACCAAGCCCCGCTCCTGAGGCGACCCGCCCGCGCGCAGGGGGTGGTTCCCCGACTGTGACGCAGGCCTCTATGCTGTGGCGCGAGTTAGTGAACTGCTTCACATTCTCACGAGCACTGCGCTGACAAGGAGGGGTTCGCGTGCACCTCTACGCGCCGGTGGTGGCCCTGCTGGTCCTGGCGACCGGGTTCGCGGTCTTCTCCGTCCTGATGAGCACCCTGACCGGCCCGCGGCGCGCCAACCGCGCGAAGCTGGACTCCTACGAGTGCGGCATCGAGCCGACCCCCCAGCCCGTCGGCGGCGGCCGGTTCCCGATCCGGTACTACATCGTCGCGATGCTCTTCATCGTCTTCGACATCGAGATCGTCTTCCTCTACCCCCTCGCCGTCGCCTTCGACCAGATGGCGCTGTTCGGGTTCGTGGAGATGGTGTTGTTCATCGTCCCCGTCTTCGTCGCCTACAGCTATGTATGGCGACGCGGCGGCCTGGACTGGGACTGAGAGCCACGATGCACGCACATTGCCTACGTTCTCGCCGCTCGACGGCCAACCCCGGGCCGCCTTCGCGGCTCGGCCTTGGCACTGCACGCACCTCGCGACTCTCAACGGAGATGGACTGACATGGGCATCGAGGAGAAGCTGCCGAGCGGCGTCCTGCTGACCACCGTCGAGGGCGTCGCGGGCTACATGCGCAAGGCGTCGTTCTGGCCCGCCACGTTCGGGCTGGCGTGCTGCGCGATCGAGATGATGACCAGCGGCGGCCCGCGCTACGACCTCGCCCGGTTCGGCATGGAGGTCTTCCGGGCCAGCCCGCGCCAGGCGGACCTGATGATCGTGGCCGGCCGCGTCAGCCAGAAGATGGCTCCGGTGCTCCGCCAGATCTACGACCAGATGGCCGACCCGAAGTGGGTCCTCGCGATGGGCGTGTGCGCCAGCTCCGGCGGGATGTTCAACAACTACGCGGTCGTCCAGGGCGTCGACCACGTGGTCCCCGTCGACATGTACCTCCCCGGCTGTCCGCCGCGGCCGGAGATGCTGATCGACGCGATCCTCAAGCTCCACGACCAGGTGCAGCACGGCAAGCTGGGCGCCAACCGCCGCGAGCAGATCGCCGAGCGCGAGGATGCCGCCATGCGCGCGCTGCCGACCGCCGACATGACGGGGCTGCTGCGGTGAGCGATGGCGAGAAGGACCTCACCACGTCCGCTCCGCCGGCCTCGGAGGGCGACGTCGTCACCGGCGCCCAGGACGCCACGCTGGACGCCGTCCGCCCGACCTCCGGCGAGGTCGTCGGCGAGCGGCACGGCATGTTCGGCGTCCGCGGCACCGGCGACACCAGCGGCTACGGCGGCCTGACCCGCGTCGTGGAGATGCCCGGCGGCACGCAGCCGCCGTACGGCGGGTGGCGCGACGAGGTGGTCGCCGCGCTGGTCGCAGCCGCCCGCGACGCCGGGATCGAGCAGCCCTTCGAGAAGGTCGTCGTGCACCGGGGCGAGATCACCCTCTTCGTCCACCGCGACCACCTGCCGGTCCTCGCGCGGGCGCTGCGCGACGAGGAGGCACTGCGGTTCGAGCTGTGCTCCTCGGTCAGCGGCGTGCACTATCCCGACGACACCGGACGCGAGCTGCACGCGGTCTACCACCTGCTCTCGATGACCCACAACCGGCGGATCCGCCTCGAGGTCACCTGCCCCGACAGCGACCCGCACCTGCCCAGCGTGGTGGCGACCTACCCGACCGCCGACTGGCACGAGCGCGAGACCTACGACTTCTTCGGCATCGTCTTCGACGGCCACCCGGCGCTCACCCGGATCGAGATGCCCGACGACTGGCCGGGCCACCCGCAGCGCAAGGACTACCCGCTGGGCGGCATCCCGGTCGAGTACAAGGGAGCGACGATCCCGCCGCCCGACACGCGAAGGACCTACTCCTGATGAGCCACGACGTCTACGCGGGGCACACCGAGACCAGCGAGGGCCGGGTCTTCACCGTCACCGGCCAGGACTGGGACACCATCTCCGAGGGCCTGGCCGAGGACTACGACAACCGCGTCGTGGTCAACATGGGCCCGCAGCACCCCTCCACCCACGGCGTCCTCCGCCTGATCCTCGAGCTCGAGGGCGAGACGGTGACCGAGGCCCGGTGCGGCATCGGCTACCTGCACACCGGCATCGAGAAGAACATGGAGTTCCGCTCCTGGGTGCAGGGCGTCACCTTCTGCACCCGGATGGACTACCTCTCCCCGTTCTACAACGAGGCGACGTACTGCCTGGGCGTCGAGCGGCTGCTCGACATCGAGGACCGGATCCCCGAGAAGGCCCAGGTGATGCGGGTCCTGCTCATGGAGCTGAACCGGATCTCCAGCCACCTCGTGGCGATCGCGACCGGTGGCATGGAGATCGGCGCGCTGACGGTGATGACCATCGGCTTCCGTGAGCGCGAGCTGGTGCTCGACCTCTTCGAGCTGATCACCGGCCTGCGGATGAACCACGCGTTCATCCGCCCCGGTGGCGTCGCCCAGGACATGCCGCCGGGCGCCCTGGACCAGATCCGCGACTTCGTGGTGCTGATGCGCAAGCGGCTGCCGGAGTACGCCGCGCTGTGCAACGCCAACCCGATCTTCAAGGCCCGTCTCGACGGCGTCGGCCACCTCGACCTCGCCGGCTGCCTGGCGCTCGGCGTCACCGGTCCGGTGCTGCGCTCGACCGGCTATCCGTGGGACCTGCGCAAGATGCAGCCCTACTGCGGCTACGAGGACTACGACTTCGACGTGATCACCTGGGACACCGCCGACTCCTACGGCAGGTTCCGGATCCGGCTCGCCGAGATGGAGCAGTCCCTGCGCATCGTCGAGCAGTGCACCGATCGCCTCAGCGGCCTCGAGGGAGCGCCGGTGATGATCGAGGACAAGAAGATCGCCTGGCCGAGCCGGCTCGCGATCGGCAGCGACGGCATGGGCAACAGCCTCGATCACATCCGCCACATCATGGGTGAGTCGATGGAGGCGCTGATCCACCATTTCAAGCTGGTGACCGAGGGCTTCCGGGTCCCCGCCGGCCAGGCGTACGTGCCGATCGAGTCCCCGCGCGGCGAGCTCGGCGCGCACGTGGTCTCCGACGGCGGCACCCGGCCCTTCCGGGTGCACTTCCGCGACCCCTCCTTCACCAACCTCCAGGCGACCAGCGTGATGAGCGAGGGCGGCATGGTGGCCGACGTGATCGTCGCGATCGCGAGCATCGACCCCGTCATGGGAGGCGTTGACAGGTAATGGCACTCGACCAGCAGACGCGCGACGAGCTCAGCGAGATCGCGGCGCGCTATCCGGAGGCACGCTCGGGCCTGCTGCCGATGCTGCACCTCGTGCAGTCCGTCGAGGGCCGGGTCACCGCAGAGGGGATCGAGGCCTGTGCGGAGGTGCTCGGCATCAGCACGGCCGAGGTCAGCGGGGTGGCGACCTTCTACACCATGTACAAGCGCCGCCCGGTCGGCGAACACCTGGTCGGGGTCTGCACCAACACGCTGTGTGCGGTGATGGGCGGGGACCTGATCTTCGAGCGGCTCAAGGAGCACCTCGACGTCGGCAACGACGAGACGACCGCCGACGGCAGGATCACCCTCGAGCACATCGAGTGCAACGCCGCCTGCGACTACGCGCCGGTGATGACCGTCAACTGGGAGTTCCTGGACAACCAGACGCCGGAGTCGGCGGTGCAGCTGGTCGACGACCTGCGCAGCGGCGCCGAGGTGACCGCGACCCGCGGCGCCCGGATCTGCTCCTGGCGCGAGGCGGAGCGGGTGCTCGCCGGCTTCCCCGACGGCCGCGCCGACGAGGGACCCTCCGCCGGTCCCGCCTCGTTGGCCGGCCTGCGGATCGCGCGGGAGAACGACTGGACCGCACCGCGTGTGGAGGACGAGGCATGACCGACACCCTGACCCCGGTCCTCACCGACAACTGGGGCACCGACCGCTCCTGGACCTATGCGTCGTACGCCGGCCGCGGGGGCTACCGCGCCCTCGACAAGGCGCTGGCGATGGGACCCGACGACGTCATCGCCGCGGTCAAGGACTCGAACCTCCGCGGTCGTGGGGGCGCGGGCTTCCCGACCGGCATGAAGTGGAGCTTCATCCCCCAGGACAACCCGCGCCCGAAGTACCTGGTGGTCAACGCCGACGAGTCCGAGCCGGGCACCTGCAAGGACGTCCCGCTGATGATGGCGAGCCCGCACACCCTGGTCGAGGGCGTCATCATCAGCTCCTACGCGATCCGGGCCCACCAGGCGTTCATCTACGTCCGCGGTGAGGTGCTGCACGTCGTACGCCGCCTGCAGCAGGCGGTCCGGGAGGCCTACGAGGCGGGTCACCTGGGCACCGACATCCACGGCTCGGGCTACGACCTCGACGTCGTGGTGCACGCCGGTGCGGGCGCCTACATCTGCGGCGAGGAGACGGCGCTGCTGGACTCCCTGGAGGGCCGTCGCGGGCAACCGCGGCTGCGGCCGCCGTTCCCCGCGGTGGCCGGGCTGTACGCGAGCCCCACGGTGATCAACAACGTGGAGAGCATCGCCTCGGTCCCGAGCATCATCGGCAACGGTGCCGGCTGGTTCGCCTCCATGGGCACCGAGAAGTCCAAGGGCTTCGGCATCTTCTCGCTGTCGGGTCACGTGCAGCGACCCGGGCAGTACGAGGCGCCGCTCGGCATCACCCTGCGGCAGCTGCTCGATCTCGCGGGCGGCGTGCGCGAGGGCCACCAGCTGAAGTTCTGGACCCCCGGCGGCTCCAGCACGCCCCTGCTCACCGCCGCCCACCTCGACGTACCGCTCGACTTCGAGGACGTGGGCGGGGTCGGCTCGATGCTCGGCACCCGGGCGCTGCAGATCTTCGACGAGACCACCTGCGTGGTGCGTGCGGTGCTGCGGTGGACGGAGTTCTACAAGCACGAGTCGTGCGGCAAGTGCACGCCCTGCCGCGAGGGCACCTGGTGGCTGGTGCAGGTCCTCGCCCGCCTCGAGCGGGGGGCCGGCACGCCCGACGACCTGGCGCTGCTGCTCGACCAGTGCGAGAACATCCTGGGGCGTGCCTTCTGCGCGCTCGGCGACGGCGCCACCAGCCCGATCACGTCCTCGATCGAGCACTTCCGCGACGAGTACCTGGCGCACCTGGAGCAGGGTGGCTGCCCGTTCGACCCCAGGGCATCGACCCTCTTCCAGACCGCGGAGGCGCTGTCATGACCCAGGCCCCGGAGAAGGCCGCCGGCAGCGCGGTCGAGAGGACCGACCTGGTCACCGTCACCATCGACGGCATCGAGGTCAGCGTCCCCAAGGACACCCTGGTGATCCGGGCCGCGGAGCAGGTCGGCATCCAGATCCCGCGCTTCTGCGACCACCCGCTGCTCGACCCGGTCGGTGCGTGCCGGCAGTGCCTGGTCGACGTGCCCGACGCCGGCAACGGTCGTCCGATGCCGAAGCCGCAGGCCTCCTGCACGCTTCCCGTCGCTCCCGGGATGGTGGTCAACACCCAGGCCACCTCGCCCGTCGCGGCCAAGGCGCAGCAGGGGATCCTGGAGTTCCTCCTGGTCAACCACCCGCTCGACTGCCCCGTCTGCGACAAGGGCGGGGAGTGCCCGCTGCAGAACCAGGCGATGAGCAACGGCCCCGGCGAGAGCCGGTTCGTCGATGCCAAGCGGCTCTATCCCAAGCCCATCCACATCTCGGCCCAGGTGCTGCTCGACCGGGAGCGGTGCGTGCTCTGCGCCCGGTGCACGCGGTTCTCCGAGCAGGTCGCCGGCGACCCGTTCATCGCGCTGGTCGAGCGCGGCGCGCTGCAGCAGGTCGGCATCTACGAGAAGCAGCCGTTCGACTCCTACTTCTCCGGCAACACCATCCAGATCTGCCCGGTAGGCGCGCTCACCTCGGTGGACTACCGCTTCCGGGCGCGGCCCTTCGACCTGGTCTCCACGGCCGGCGTCGGCGAGCACGACGCGTGCGGGGCGGCCCTGCGGGTCGATCACCGGCGGGGCAAGGTGGTGCGCCGGCTCTCCGGCGAGGACCCGGACGTCAACGAGGAGTGGACCAGCGACAAGGACCGCTTCGGCTTCCGCTACGCGACGCTGCCCGACCGGCTGACGCACCCGATGGTGCGCGACGCCGACGGCAGGCTGCGGGTCGCCTCCTGGCCGGAGGCCTTCGCCGTCGCCGCCCGGGGGCTCCGGGCCGCCGGGACCGCGGGGGTGCTGCCCGGAGGCCGGCTCACCAGCGAGGACGCCTACGCCTACGCGATGTTCGCCCGCGCGGCGCTCGGCACCCACGACGTCGACTTCCGCGCCCGTGCGCACTCGGCGGAGGAGGCGCAGTTCCTGGCCTCGCACGTCGCCCTGCACAGCGAGGTCACCTACGCCGAGGTGGAGAGCGCCGGATCGGTGCTGCTCGTCGCGCTCGAGCCCGAGGACGAGGCCGCGACGCTCTTCCTCCGGCTGCGCAAGGCCCACCGCCGGCGCCGTACGCCGATCTGGTCGGTCGCACCGTTCACCAGCCGCGGTCTCGCGAAGCTGGGCGCCACCGTTCTGCCCGCGGCGCCCGGTGCGGAGCCGGAGGTCCTCGCGGGCCTCGCCAGCCGCACCGACGTCGCGCTCGACCGCTCCTCGGTGGTCCTGGTCGGCGAGCGCGCCGCGACGGTGCCGGGCCTGCTGTCCGCCGTCGCCGACCTCGTTGCGACGACCGGCGCCCGGGTCGCCTGGGTGCCGCGCCGAGCGGGCGACCGTGGCGCCGTCGAGGCCGGGGCGCTCCCGAACCTGCTTCCCGGTGGCCGCCCCGTCGCCGACGCGGCGGCCCGTGCCGATCTCGAGGCCGCCTGGTCCCTCACGCTGCCCGAGGCTCCCGGCCGCGACACCGACGCGATCGTGCGGGCCGCCGCCGAGGGCGAGCTGGGGGCGCTGGTGGTGGGCGGCGTCGACCCCGCGGACCTACCGGACCCCGCGCTCGCCCTGGTCGCGCTCGAGCGGGCCTTCGTGGTGTCGCTGGAGCTGCGCTCCTCGGCCGTGACCGAACGGGCCGACGTGGTGTTCCCGGTCGCCGCCGTCGCGGAGAAGGCCGGCTCGTTCGTCACCTGGGAGGGCCGGCTGCGCCCGTTCGAGGCCGCTCTCGACAGGCCGCACGCCCTGCCCGACCTGCGGGTGCTCGCCGGGATCGCCGACGAGCTCGACCGCCCGCTCGGGTTCCGCACCGTCGAGGAGGTCCGCGCGGCCATGCGGCGGCTGGGCCCGTGGAGCGGTGCGAGCGCAGCGAGCGAGCCGGGCCCGGCCGGGACCCGGTCGGTGCCCCGCGGGAGCCTCGTGCTCGCCTCCTGGAAGCAGCTCGTCGACGACGGCCGGATGCAGGACGGCGACGAGGCGCTGCGAGCGACCGCCCGCCGTCCGGTCGCCGTGGTGTCACCGGCGGTGCTCGCCGGGCTCGGCGTTGAAGAGGGGGAGGTGGTCGTGCTCAGCGGGCCGCTGGGGTCGACGACCCTGCAGATCGCCGTCGCGCCGGACATGACCGAGGGCACCGTGTGGGCGCCGGCCTCCGCACCCGGCAACCCGGTGCGGCACCTCGTGGGTCCCGCCGGATCGGCCGTCTCGCTCTCCGTCGCCGGGAAGGGGATGGACCTGTGAGTCTCCCGATGACCGTCTTGGACACGACCAAGGGGCTCAGCGCCTTCGGTCACGACCCGGTCTGGATCATCATCGTCAAGGCGGTGCTGATCTTCCTGGTCCTGGTGCTGTTGACGCTGTTCAACATCTGGTGGGAGCGCCGCGTCGTCGCGCGGATGCAGCACCGGATCGGCCCGAACGTCAACGGTCCCTTCGGGCTGCTGCAGAGCCTCGCCGACGGGGTGAAGCTGGCGCTGAAGGAGGACATCATCCCGAAGTCGGCCGACGTCGTCGTCTTCGTGCTCGCCCCCGTCATCGCCGCGGTCCCGGCGTTCCTCACGTTCTCGGTGATCCCCTTCGGGCCGGTGGTGGACCTCTTCGGCGTCCGCACGCCGCTGCAGCTGACCGACATGCCGGTCGCGGTCATCTTCGTCATGGCCATCGCGTCCATCGGCATCTACGGCATCGTGCTCGGCGGATGGTCCTCGGGGTCGACGTACTCCCTGCTGGGCGGGCTGCGCTCGAGCGCGCAGATGATCTCCTACGAGGTCGCCATGGGCCTCGCGCTGGTGGCGGTGTTCCTCTACGCCGGCTCGATGTCGACCTCGGAGATCGTCGCAGCGCAGGACCACACCTGGTTCGGCATCATCCTGCTGCCCTCGTTCGTGATCTACGTGATCGCGATGGTCGGGGAGACCAACCGTGCCCCGTTCGACCTCCCCGAGGCCGAGGGGGAGCTCGTCGGCGGCTTCCACACCGAGTACAGCTCGCTGAAGTTCGCCCTGTTCTTCCTCGCCGAGTACATCAACATGGCGACGGTCTCGGCGCTGGCCACCACGCTGTTCCTGGGCGGCTGGCACGCGCCGTTCTGGATCGACACCTTCTGGCAGGGCGCCAACTCCGGCTACTGGCCGGTGCTGTGGTTCTTCGGCAAGGTGCTGGCGTTCGTCTTCGTCTTCATCTGGCTGCGGGGCTCGCTGCCGCGGCTGCGCTACGACCAGTTCATGTCGTTCGGCTGGAAGCGGCTGATCCCGATCTCGCTGGTCTGGATCCTCGCCGTCGCCGGCATCCGCGCGGCCAGCAACCACGGCGGGTTCGACCGCAGCTGGCTCTACGTCGCGATCGTCGTGCTGGCCGTGCTCGTGATCGGCCTGGGCTTCCTCGACGACCGCAGCACGCGCGCCCGGGAGCGGGCCGCCGATGCCGACGCCGAGGAGCGGGCCGCTCGCCCGTTCGACGCGTTCGCCGGTGGCTACCCGGTGCCGCCGATGCCCGGGCCCGCCGTCGCGGGGCCGGCCGTGAACCTGATGGAGGACCGGATGGAGAAGCAGCGCTGATGCCGACCCTCAAGGAGCAGTTCTGGGACCCGGTCGCCGGGTTCGGGGTGACCTTCCGGACCATGTTCAAGAAGGTGGTCACCGAGCAGTACCCCTTCGAGAAGGAGCCGACGGCGCCGCGCTTCCACGGTCGCCACCAGCTCAACCGCTGGCCCGACGGGCTGGAGAAGTGCGTCGGGTGCGAGCTGTGCGCGTGGGCCTGCCCGGCCGACGCGATCTACGTCGAGGGTGCGTCCAACACCGACGACGAGCGCTTCTCCCCGGGGGAGCGCTACGGCCGCGTCTACCAGATCAACTACCTGCGCTGCATCCTGTGCGGCCTGTGCATCGAGGCCTGCCCGACGCGGGCGCTGACGATGACCAACGAGTACGAGCTGGCCGACAACAACCGCGCCGACCTGATCTACGAGAAGACCGACCTGCTCGCGCCGCTGCTCCCCGGGATGGAGCAGCCGCCGCACCCGCTCCGCCTCGGTGAGGACGAGGGCGACTACTACCGCGGCACCCTGCACCCCGTGTCGCGCGACGACGCCGCGGAGGAGGTCCGGTGATCGCCTTCTGGATCCTGGCGCCGATCCTCGTCCTCGCCGCCCTCGGGATGGTGTTCGTGCGCAAGGCCGTGCACGGCGCCCTGCTGCTCGCGGTGGTGATGATCTCCCTGGCGGTGCTCTACGCCGTCCAGGACGCGCCGTTCCTGTTCGCGGTGCAGATCATCGTCTACACCGGCGCCATCTTGATGCTGTTCCTCTTCGTGCTGATGCTCGTGGGCATCGACGCCTCCGACTCGGTGGTGGAGACGATCCGCGGTCAGCGGCTGTGGGCCGCGATCGTCGGGCTGGCCTTCGGGCTGCTCCTCGTGCTCGGGGTCGCGCAGGTCTCCGTCGGCACGGTGACCGGACTGGTGCAGGCCAACGACGGCGGCAACGTCCCGGCGATCGCCCGGGTGCTGTTCACCCGCTACGTCTTCGCCTTCGAGGCCACCTCGGCGCTGCTCATCACTGCCGCGCTCGGCGCGATGGTGCTGGCGCACCGCGAGCGGCTGCAGCCGAGGCCGACCCAGGCCGATCTGGCCGCCCAGCGGATGCAGGACTACGCCGCGTTCGGCAAGCACCCCGGACCGCTGCCCTCGCCCGGCGTGTTCGCCCGGCACAACGCCGTCGACACCCCGGCGCTGCTGCCCGACGGCTCGGCCGCCCCGGGCTCCATCTCGCGCGTGCTCGCCGCCCGCGGCACCGTCAAGGACGCGCCCGAGATCGCCCGCGACGTCGAGCGCTTCGTCGAGGGAGGTGACCCCGCATGAGCGCGACTCCGTTCATCGTGCTGTCCGCGATCCTGTTCACCATCGGTGCCGTCGGCGTGCTGGTGCGACGCAACGCGATCGTGGTGTTCATGTGCGTGGAGCTGATGCTCAACGCCTCGAACCTGGCGCTGATCACCTTCTCCCGGGTCAACGGCAACCTCGACGGCCAGATCGCGGCGTTCTTCGTGATGGTGGTGGCCGCCGCCGAGGTGGTGGTCGGGCTCGCGATCATCATGACGATCTTCCGCACCCGTCACTCGGCCTCGGTCGACGACGCCAGCCTGCTGAAGTACTGAGAGGCGTACGACGTGACTGCACTGACCGGCCTCCTGCCCATGGATGCCGTCCCCGTGATCACCCCCGGCGCGTCCGACGGCGTGTTCGCCCTGACCTGGCTGCTGATCGCGCTGCCCGCGCTCGGGGCGCTGGTGCTGCTGCTCGGCGGTCGGCGTACCGACGGCTGGGGGCACCTGCTCGCCTGTGCGTGCGTCGGGCTGTCGTTCGTGCTCGGCGTGGTGCTCTTCATCGCGCTCGCCGGTCGCGACGCGGGTGACCGCTCGGTCCAGCAGCACCTGTGGACGTGGTTCACCGCTGGCCGCTACCGCGTCGACCTCGGGCTGCTGCTCGACCAGCTCTCGATCCTCTTCGTGCTGCTGATCACCGGCGTGGGCGGGGTCATCCACGTCTACTCCATCGGTTACATGGCCCACGACCCGCGCCGCCGGCGGTTCTTCGCCTACCTCAACCTGTTCGTGGCCGCGATGCTGGTGCTGGTCCTCGCCTCCGACTACGTCGGGCTGTTCCTGGGCTGGGAGGGGGTCGGTCTCGCCTCCTACCTGCTGATCGGCTTCTGGCAGCACAAGCCCTCGGCGGCCGCCGCGGCCAAGAAGGCGTTCGTGGTCAACCGCGTCGGCGACATCGGGCTCTCGCTGGGCACGGCGCTGGTGTTCGTCACCTTCGGGTCCACCGCGTTCACCGTCGTCTCCGCGCACAGCCGTGACGCCTCGGGCGGCGCGCTCACCGCGATCGGCCTGCTGCTGCTGCTCGGAGCCTGCGGCAAGTCGGCGCAGTTCCCCCTGCAGAGCTGGCTGCTCGACGCGATGGAGGGCCCGACGCCCGTGTCGGCCCTGATCCACGCGGCCACGATGGTCACCGCGGGCGTCTACCTGATCACGCGGTCCAACTTCGTCTTCTCGCTGACGTCGGATGCCCGCACCGGCGTCATCGTCGTCGGGACGATCACCCTGCTGATGGGTGCGGTCATCGGCTGCGCCAAGGACGACATCAAGAAGGCCTTGGCGGGGTCGACGATGAGCCAGATCGGCTACATGGTGCTCGCCTCCGGGCTCGGTGTCGCGGGCTACGCGTTCGCGATCTTCCACCTGCTCACGCATGGCTTCTTCAAGGCCAACATGTTCCTCGGTGCCGGGTCGGTGATGCACGGGACCGAGGACGACGTGAACATGCGGCACTACGGCGCCCTGCGCAAGCTGATGCCGGTCACGTTCCTGACCTTCGCCATGGGCTACCTGGCCATCATCGGCTTCCCCGGCTTCTCCGGCTTCTGGTCCAAGGACAAGATCATCGAGGCGGCCTTCGGGGAGACCTGGATCGCCGGCCTCTGCGCCCTGCTCGGCGCCGGGGTCACCGGCTTCTACATGACCCGGCTGATGGCCATGACGTTCTTCGGCGAGGCGAGGTGGGAGCCCGGCGTCCACCCGCACGAGTCGCCGAAGGTGATGACGGTCCCGCTGATCGTGCTCGCCGCGCTGTCGGTCCTCGGGGGTGCGCTGCTCATCAACGACTGGATCGTGACGTGGCTGGCGCCGGTGGTCGGCACCAACGCCGAGGAGGCGCACACGCTCTCCCCGGTGGTGATGAGCGTGCTCGCCGTGGTCGTCGTCGCCGGCGGCGTCGCGGCTGCCTGGTGGTTCGTGGCGCGCAGGCCGGTGCCGCGGACCGCACCGGCGGACGTCTCCTTCGTGACGCGCGCCGCCCGCGCCGAGCTCTACGGCGACGCGGTCAACACCGAGCTGGTCGTGCGGCCCGGCTACCAGCTCGTCGACGGCGTGATGGCCTTCGACGGCGGGTTCGTCGACGGCACCGCGATGGGTGCCGGGGCCAGCTTCTCCGGCATCGCCTCCTCCGCGCGCCGGCTCCAGAACGGCTTCGTCCGCTCCTACGCGCTGTCGCTGCTCGCCGGCGCCGCGATCGTGCTCCTGGCCCTCCTGGTGGTGAACTGGTAGTGAACGGATTCCCCTTGCTCAGCCTGCTGCTGTGGCTGCCCGTCGTCTTCGGGATCGTGGTCGCGCTGCTTCCCCGCGACCGGGTCGTGCTCGCCAAGCAGGCCGCCCTGGTCCTCTCACTGGTGGTGCTGGCGGTCTCCATCGTCGTCGCGGCCGGCTTCGACACCGGCGGCGGTATGCAGTACGTCGAGCAGCACACCTGGATCGCCGCCTTCGGCGCCCACTACGCGCTCGGCGTCGACGGCCTCGGCCTCTCGCTGGTCCTGCTCACGACGATCCTCACGCCGATCGTGGTGCTCGCCTCCTGGAACGACGGCGACGTCCCGGTGCCCGGCAGCGCCACCGCCGCGCTGCGACCGGCTCCCCGGTGGGCCGGCCGCTCGTTCTTCGCCTGGCTCCTGGTGCTCGAGGGTCTGGCGATCGGCTGCTTCCTGGCCACCGACGTGTTCTTGTTCTACGTCCTGTTCGAGGTCGTGCTGCTGCCGGTGTACTTCCTCATCGGCGGGTTCGGCGGCTTCCGGCGGGCACGGGCCGCGACGAAGTTCCTGCTCTTCTCGCTGACCGGCGGGCTGGTCCTGCTGGCGGCGGTGATCGGTGTCTACGTCGTCTCCAGCCAGCGCACCGGGCACCCGACCTATCTGCTCTCCGACCTGACCGCGTTGCACCTCGACGGCACGGTCGCCCGGTGGATGTTCATCGGCTTCTTCGTCGCCTTCGCGATCAAGGCGCCGCTGTTCCCCGTGCACACCTGGCTCCCCGACGCCTGCGAGCAGGCCAGCCCCGGCACCAACACGATGCTGGTCAGCGTGCTCGACAAGATCGGCAGCTTCGGGATGATCCGGTTCGGCCTGGAGCTGTTCCCGGGCGCCGCGCAGTGGGCGACACCGGTGGTGATCACCCTGGCGATCATCAGCATCGTCTACGGCGCGCTGATGGCGATCGGCTCGGACAACATCCCCCGCCTGATCGCCTACACGAGCGTGTCGCACTTCGGCTTCATCGTGCTCGGCATCTTCGTCATCAACAGCCAGGGACTGGTCGGTGCCAACCTCTACATGTTCGCCCACGGGCTCTCGACCGCCGCGGTGTTCCTGGTGGCCGGCTACCTCGCCACCCGGCGCGGGTCGGCACAGGTGAGCGCGTTCGGCGGGGTCGAGAAGGTCGCCCCCGTGCTGGCCGGCCTCTTCCTCGTGGCGAACCTGTCGCTGCTCTCGCTGCCGGGCCTCTCACCGTTCGTGCCGGAGTTCCTGGTGATCGTCGGAGCGTTCGTGCACTCCGCGTGGGCCGCCGCCTTCGCGGTCACCGGGATCGTGCTGGCAGCCATCTACGCGCTGCTGCTCTACCAGCGGACGATGACCGGCCCGACCCGACCGGAGCTGGTCGGGATGCCCGACCTCGGCACCCGCGAGGTCGTCGCGGTCGCGCCGGTCGTCGTACTGCTGGTGGTCCTCGGCTTCTTCCCGCAGCCACTGACCGA
This sequence comes from Marmoricola sp., assembly GCA_051954195.1. Taxonomy (GTDB): domain Bacteria; phylum Actinomycetota; class Actinomycetes; order Propionibacteriales; family Nocardioidaceae; genus Marmoricola. Next base: position 49,298 of record JBQCHZ010000050.1, on the reverse strand, counting down.
CCTGCTCAACCCCTCGGCGCAGCACACGATGAGCCAGGTGGGCCGCACGGACCCGCCCCCGTCCGTCCCGTCCGCCGCGACGCAGGAGACCGTCCAGTGAGTGCCGCTCTCGTCCCGCTGGCCACGGCCTTCACCCCGCCGCACCTGGAGTACGGCGAGCTCTCGCCGATGCTGATCGTGCTGGGCGTCGCGGTGGTCGGCGTCCTCGTGGAGGCGTTCCTGCCGCGCGAGCGGCGCTACGTCGTGCAGGTCGGTCTCGCCCTGCTCGGGGTCCTCGCCGCCCTGGTCGCCGCGGTGCTGGTGATGGTGCACCTCGACCTCGCCGCGACGACGCCGCAGCGCGGGGTGATCGCGGCCGAGGGCGCCTTCGCGCTCGACGGGCCGGCGCTGATCTGCTGGCTGGTGATCCTGGTGCTCGCCCTGCTCGGGGTGCTCCTGTTCGCCGAGCGGTCCCTCGAGGGCGGCGTCACCGCCTTCGCCGGCCAGGCCGCCGCGCTGCCGGGCACCGACGCCGAGCGGGAGGCCTCCACCCGCGGACTGGAGCACACCGAGGTGTTCCCGTTGCTGCTCTTCGCCGTCGGCGGCATGCTGATGTTCCCCGCCGCCGACGACCTGCTCACGCTCTTCGTGGGCCTCGAGGTGCTCTCACTGCCGCTGTACCTGCTCAGCGGCCTGGCCCGGCGGCGCCGACTGCTCAGCCAGGAGGCCGCGCTGAAGTACTTCTTGCTCGGCGCGTTCAGCTCGGGCTTCTTCGTCTACGGCATCGCGCTGGTCTACGGCTACGCCGGGTCCATGCAGTACGCCGGCATCGCGCAGGCCGTCGCGGGTCGCACGGGCAGCCACGCCCTGCTGCTCGGCGGCATCGGCCTGATGGCGGTGGGCCTGCTCTTCAAGGTCGGTGCCGCGCCGTTCCACGCCTGGACCCCCGACGTCTACCAGGGCGCGCCCACCGCCGTCACCGGCTTCATGGCGGCCGCCACGAAGGTCGCCGCCTTCGGGGCGATGCTGCGGCTGTTCTACGTGGCCTTCGGCGGGGCGCGCTGGGACTGGACCCCGATGCTGTGGGTGATCGCGATCCTCACGATGGCGGTGGGTTCGGTGCTCGCGCTTAGCCAGACCGACGTGAAGCGGCTGCTCGCCTACTCCTCGATCGCTCACGCGGGCTTCATCCTGGTGGGCCTGCTCGGCATCCGTGCGCTCGGCGCCGGTGCTCCCGACGAGATCTCGCCGGTGCAGGCGGTGCTGTTCTACCTCACGACCTACGGCCTGATGACGATGGCGGCGTTCGCGCTCGTCACGCTGGTCCGCGACGGCGGCGGCGAGGCCACGGCGCTCTCGCGGTGGAGCGGGCTGGGCAAGTCCTCCCCGCTGGTCGCGGGGCTGATGTCGTTCCTGCTGCTGGCGATGGCGGGCATCCCGCTGACGAGCGGCTTCACCGGCAAGTGGGCGGTGTTCACCTCCGCGATGGCCGCCGGGGCGTGGCCGCTGGTGGTCATCGCCGTCCTCGCCTCCGCGGTCGCCCTCGCGTTCTACGTGCGGGTGATCGTGGTGATGTTCTTCAACGACCCCGTCGGGGAGGGGCCGACGGTGACGCTGCCCAGCGCGATGACGTCGGTGGTCATCGCCGTCGGCGTCGGCGCCACGCTGGTGCTCGGCGTCGTGCCCGGCCCGCTTCTCGACCTGTTGGGGCGGGTGGGAGTATTCATCCGGTGACCACTCCAACGCGTCCCGACGGGTGCCACCGTTGAGCTCGCCGCTGGCGCTGCCGGTCGTCGACCCCGCCCTCGAGGCCCGGTTGCAGGCGCGGCTCGAGGAGGTCGAGGCGGCGCTGTCGACCCACGTGGTGAGCGAGGCGCCCTTCGTCACCGAGGCCGCGCGGCACCTGCTGACCGCCGGGGGCAAGCGCTTCCGGCCGCTGCTGGTGCTGCTCGCCGCCGAGACCGGTGACCCGCAGGCCGACGGCGTGCTGACCGCGGCGTGCATCGTGGAGCTGACCCACCTCGCCTCGCTCTACCACGACGACGTGATGGACGAGGCGGCGTTGCGACGTGGGGCGGAGTCGGCGAACGCCCGCTGGGACAACCACGTCGCGATCCTCACCGGCGACTTCCTGTTCTCCAAGTCCTCCGAGCTCACCGCGGAGCTCGGCGCCGACGCCGTCCGCATCCAGGCCAGGACCTTCACCCGGCTGGTCGAGGGCCAGATCCTCGAGACCCTCGGACCGGGCGAGGACGACGACGCCCTCGAGCACTACCTGCGCGCCGTGGCCGGCAAGACCGGCTCGTTGATCGCCACCTCGGCGCGCTACGGCGCCCGCTTCGCCGGCGCGCCGCTGGAGGTCGAGGAGGCGCTCACCGAGTACGGCGAGAAGGTCGGCGTCGCCTTCCAGCTCTCCGACGACATCCTCGACATCGCCTCGGAGTCGGCGGAGTCCGGCAAGACGCCGGGGACCGACCTGCGCGAGGGCGTGCCGACCCTGCCGGTGCTGATGGCCCAGACGAGGGCCCGGCGCTCGACCGACCCCGCCGACGCCCGCCTGCTGGAGCTGCTCGGCTCCGACCTCAGCGACGACGCGCTGCACGCCGAGGCGCTCGGCCTGCTCCGCGCGCACCCGGCGCTGGCCGACGCCCGCGCCTATGTGGCGGCGATGGCGCACGACGCGAAGCGCCTGCTCAAGGTGCTCCCCGACGGTCCGGTGCGGGAGGCCCTGGAGCTCTTCGCGGACGCCGTGGCCGACCGGACGGCCTAACCGGCCGGACGCCCTGACCCGACCGGACGGCCTGACCCGGCTCCCTCAGCGGTGCCCCGCGACCGGGTGCGGGGTGTAGCCCGCCGACAGCTCGGCGAGCTCGTCGTCGGTGAGCTCGAGGTCGACGGCGGCGACGGCGTCGGTGAGGTGCGCCGGCTTCGTCACCCCGACGATCGGTGAGGTGACCACGGGCTGCGCGAGCAGCCAGGCCAGCGCCACCTGGGCGGGGGCGACGCCGCGGCGCTCGGCGACCGCGAGCACGGTGGCGACGATGGCCGCGTCCTCGTCCCGGTAGAGCGAGGAGCCGAACTCGTCGGTCTCCGTGCGCGCGGTCGAGGCCTCCCACGGCCGGGTGAGCCGCCCGCGGGCCAGCGGGCTCCAGGGGATCACGCCCACCCCCTGGTCGGCGCAGATCGGGAGCATCTCGCGCTCCTCCTAGCGGTAGAGCAGGTTGTAGTGGTCCTGCATCGAGACGAACCGCGTCCAGCCGTGCCGCTCGGCGACGTGCTGGGCCTTGGCGAACTGCCAGGCATACATCGACGACGCACCGAGGTAGCGCGCCTTGCCGGCCTGCACGACGTCGTGCAGCGCCTCCATCGTCTCCTCGATCGGGGTGTGCGGGTCCCACCGGTGGATCTGGTAGAGGTCGACGTAGTCGGTGCCGAGGCGGCGCAGGCTGGCGTCGATCTCGTGCAGGATCGACTTGCGCGAAAGCCCGGCGCCGTTCGGGCCGGGGCGCATCCGGCCGTGCACCTTGGTCGCGATGACGACGTCCTCGCGCTCGGCGTACTCCTTCAGCGCGCGGCCGGTGAACTCCTCGCTGCTGCCGCCCGAGTAGACGTTCGCGGTGTCGAAGAAGGTGATCCCGGCCTCCAGCGCGGCGCGCACGGTCGCGCGGGCGAACTCCTCGTCCTTGACCCACGGGTGCCCTCCGCGTGCGGGGTCGCCCCAGCTCATGCAGCCCAGCGTGACGGCGGAGACCTCGAGGCCGCTGGTGCCCAGCCGCGCGTAGCGCATCAGGCGCCCAGGTCCGAGAGTGCCTGGAACTCCTCGTCGCTCAGCTCGATCGACGCCGCGGCGGTGTTGGACTCCAGGTGGTCGATGCTCGACGTGCCGGGGATCGGCAGCATCACCGGCGAGCGCTTGAGCAGCCAGGCGAGCGCGAGCTGGGACGGCGACGCGTCGTGCTCGGTCGCAGCCTTCGCCAGCGGGCCGTCGGCCTTCGCCAGCGCGCCGGTGGCCAGCGGGAACCACGGGATGAAGCCGATCCCGTGCTCGGTGCAGTGGTCGAGCAGCTCCTCGGCGTCGCGCTTGGCGAGGTTGTAGAGGTTCTGCACGGAGACGATCTCCGCGGTCTGCTGGGCCTCCTGCAGCTGCGCCACGCTGACCTCGGAGAGGCCGATGTGGCGGATCTTGCCCTCGTCCTGGAGCTTCGTGAGCTCGCCGACCTGGTCGGCGACGGGGTAGTGGCTGTCGATGCGGTGCAGCTGGAAGAGGTCGATGCGCTCGACGCCCAGGCGGCGCAGGCTCATCTCCACCTCCTGGCGCAGGTACGCCGGCTGACCCAGCGGCGTCCACACGCCGGGGCCCTGGCGGGTCAGGCCCGCCTTCGTCGCGATGACGACGTCGTCGGCGTAGGGGTGCAGCGCCTCACGGAGGAGGTCCTCGGCGACGTAGGGCCCGTAGGAGTCGGCGGTGTCGAAGAAGGTGATGCCCAGCTCGACGGTGCGCCGGAGCACCCGGATCGCCGCGTCGTGGTCCTTCGGCGGCCCCCACACCCCCTCACCGGGCAGCTGCATGGTGCCGTAGCCGAGCCGTACGACGGGCAGGTCGCCTCCCAGCTGGAACGTTCCGGATGCAGCAGCGGTGATCTCGGCCATGGGTCTCCTCGGGTCGGGGGTGGGGGTCGGGGGTCGTCGTCAAGCACAAGTCGTCGTCCGCGATGGATGTTCCCGGCAACCGAACCGGTGATGCCCGTGGGCGGACGAGAAGCAGCGGATCCGAGCCACCAGGTGACTCGGATCCGCTGTCGTGGGCCGGGAGAGGCCTCAGGAGGTGCGCTGCTCCTTCTTCGCCTCGGTGAGCTGCTCGAGCTCGCGGGCGTCGGCGCGCTGGGCGGCGGCCGCCTTGCGCGACTGCGCGGCCTGGGCGGTCTTCTTCGACGCCGACCGCTGGGCCGCCTTCTTCTTCGCCTCGGCGGTCTGCGTCCGCTGGGTGGTCCGCTTCTCGACGTCGGCCTCACGGGCCTCGGCCTTGCGGGTGGCCGCGGCCTTCTTCGCGCTCGCGGTCCGGGTCGCCTCCGCCCGGGCCTCGCGCTTGCCCGCCGCCTCGACGACGTCGGCCTCCTGCAGGCCCTTGCTGGCGCGCTTCTCGGCCGCCTCGCGCAGCTGGGTGGCCTGCTGGCGACCGCTGCGGCCGGTGTCGCGGGCGAGCTCGCGCTCGGTGGCGGCCTGCTTCTCGAGCCGGGCCGCGGTCAGCAGCTTCTCGGTGCGGTCGATGCGCTCCGCGCCGCGCGCGGCGATCTGGCGGTTGCGCAGCAGCGAGCCGGCGACCTTGTCGGCCCGGCCCAGCGCGCGGTCCAGGACCACCTTGGGCAGCGCGGTGTCGGACAGCCGGTCCTCCAGGCCGCTGTCGACCAGAGCGAGCGGCTTGCGGGCGATCTCGTAGGGCAGTGCGATCAGGGTGTTCAACATCAGCGTCCTCACTTCTCCGCGGCCGCGCGCAGCTGCGCGGCCCGCTGCTCGTCCTCGGCCGCCTGGGCACGCAGGCGGCGCTCCTCGTCCGCGGCGTTCGCGTCCGTCACGTCGGCCTGCTCGACCAGCGTGTCGGCCTCGTCCAGGCGCTGCGCGGCGAGCGCGTCCGCCCGGGCCTCGGCCCGCTCCTCGCCGGCCTCCTCCTGGCGCGCCGCGTCCCGCTCGGCGGCGGCGCGCTCCGCCGCGGCCTGCTGCTCGATACCGGCCTCCGCGCGCTGCGCCTCGGCGCGTGCCTGCTGCTCCTCGCGGGCAGCGCGCTGCTGGGCGTCACGGCGCTCCTCGGCGGCTTCGCGCTGCCGAGCGTCGGCGACCGCCTCGTCGGCGACCGCCGCGCGGCGGTTCTGGGCCTCGGCCTGCTGGAGCTGGCCCTCCTCCACGAGGTCGTCGCGCCCGGCGACGGCGCCGGCCGCCTCCTTGGCCTTCCCCGCGACGGCGTCCCACAGGCCCGCACGGGCTTCCGTTGCCTTGTCGTTGGTCATGCCATCACCGTTCCCGGGGGAGGAGGCAGCGATTCACGCCGGGGGTGTGACCTGCCCTACCCGCGCCGTGGCGTGTCGCCGGGTCCGACGCGCCTCAGGCGGCCGAGGCCTCCGCCGCCAGGGCGATCTGGCGGCGGTGGTGCCGGGTGGCCTCGATGGTGAAGACGACCAGTGCCACCCACACCAGGCCGAAGCCGCCCCACTTCACCGGGCTCATCTGCTCCCCGCGCACGGTGATGCCGAGCAGGAACTGCAGGATCGGCGTGACGTACTGCAGGAGGCCGAGCGTGGTCATCGGGACCCGGATGGCGGCCGCTCCGAAGCACAGCAGCGGTACGGCGGTCACGACGCCGGTCGTCATCAGCAGCACCGCATGCCCGGGACCCTGGGTGGTGAAGTGACCCTGTCCGCTCTCGCCGAGCCAGACCAGGTATACGAGCGCGACGGGCGCCAGCACGATCGTCTCGAAGGTGAGGCTCTCGATCGCCTCCACCCCGGCCTTCTTCTTCAGCAGTCCGTAGCTGCCGAAGGAGAACGCGAGTGCGATCGCCACCCAGGGTGGGTGGCCGTACTCCACGGTGAGCCCGAGCACCGCCACGGTCGCCACCGCGACGGCGAGCCACTGCCAGCGCCGGAGCCGCTCGCCGAGGAACACCACGCCCATCACGACCGTGACGAGCGGGTTGATGAAGTAGCCCAGCGCTGTCTCGACGACGCGGTGGTTGTTGACCCCCCAGATGTAGGTGCCCCAGTTGATCGCGATCAGCACAGCGGCGACCGCGAGCAGGCCCCGGGCCCGGGGATCGCGCAGGATCGCGCGCAGCTGCGGGACGCGGCGCGCGAGCACCAGGACCGCGGCCATCGTGATCACCGACCACGCCACCCGGTGGGCGAGGATCTCCACAGCCCCGGCGGGCTCGAGCAGCGGCCAGTAGAGCGGGAACGCCCCCCACAGCAGGTACGCGGCGGCTCCGAACAGGAAGCCCCGCCGCTCAGGACTCATCGAGCACTCAGACGACCGTCCAGGTGTCGCCGCCACCGACGAGCCCGGCCAGGGAGCGACGGGGGTCGGTCTCCCCGGCGGACGCCGTGGCGACCTGGGCCCGGGCCTGGTCGTCGTAGGTGGGTCGGTCCACGTCGCGGAAGATGCCGATGGGAGAGCGCTGCAGCACCCCGGCGTCGGTGAGCCGGGAGAGTGCGAAGGCGGTGGTCGGGTCCGGGTCGTGGGCGTCGTGGACGAGCACCTGCGCCGCGTTGGCCGCGGTGACCTCGACGACCTCGACGCCGCCGTTGGCCTTGCGGACCACGCCGTAGCGGCCCTGTCCGTCCTCGCCGTGCGCCCCGAAGCGGATCGGCTCGCCGTGGACCAGGGGCACGATCGCGTCGATCTTGGCGTCGTTGTCCTTGAGCGCGTCGAAGGCGCCGTCGTTGAAGATCGGGCAGTTCTGATAGATCTCCACCAGCGCGGTGCCGCGGTGCGCGGCGGCGGCCGAGAGCACCGCCGTCAGGTGCTTGCGGTCGGAGTCGACGGTGCGGGCGACGAAGGACGCCTCGGCGCCGAGCGCGAGCGAGACAGGGTTGAACGGGTGGTCCACCGAGCCGACGGGCGTCGACTTGGTGACCTTGCCGGCCTCGGAGGTGGGGGAGTACTGACCCTTGGTCAGTCCGTAGATCCGGTTGTTGAACAGCAGGATCGTCATGTTGACGTTGCGCCGCATGGCGTGGATGAGGTGGTTGCCGCCGATCGACAGCGCGTCGCCGTCGCCGGTGACCACCCACACCGAGAGGTCCTCCCGCGCCGTGGCCAGGCCGGTGGCGATCGCCGGCGCGCGACCGTGGATGGAGTGCATACCGAACGTGTCGAGGTAGTAGGGGAAGCGGCTGGAGCAGCCGATGCCGGAGATGAACACGATGTTCTCGCGCTTGAGACCGAGGTCGGGCAGGAAGCCCTGCACCGCCGCTAGGACGGCGTAGTCCCCGCAGCCCGGGCACCAGCGCACCTCCTGGTCGGAGGTGAAGTCCTTCCGGCTCTGCTTGGCCTCGTCCTCACCGAGGGCGGGCACACCCGCGAGGCCCGGGAAGGGCAGGTCGACGGAGGTCAGTTCCTGGGTCACTTCGCAGTCTCCATCTCGGCAGCGCCGTGCGGGTTCGCGCCGCCCTGCTCCACGAGGTCGGTGATGGCCGCGGCGAGGTCGGCGGCCTTGAGCGGGAGCCCGTTGACCTGGTTGTACCCGATCGCGTCGACCAGGTACTTCGCCCGCAGCAGCAGCGACAGCTGGCCGAGGTTCATCTCGGGGACGAGCACCCTGTCGTAGCGGGCGAGGATCTCGCCGAGGTCCTTCGGGAACGGGTTGAGATGGCGCAGGTGCACCTGGGCCACGTCGTGGCCGTCGTTGCGCGCCCGGCGCACGCCCGCGCCGATCGGCCCGTACGTCGAGCCCCAGCCCAGCACCAGCACGCGAGCCCGGCCCGAGGGGTCGTCGACCTCCAGCGGCGGCAGGGAGTCGGCGATCCGGTCGACCTTGGCCTGGCGCGTCCGCACCATGTAGTCGTGGTTGGCCGGGTCGTAGGAGATGTTGCCGCTGCCACCGTTGATGCCCTCCTTCTCGAGGCCGCCGATGCGGTGCTCGATGCCGGGGGTGCCGGGGACGGCCCACGGCCGGGCGAGCGTCTCGGTGTCGCGCAGGTAGGGCCAGAACTCGTCGGGCCCACCGTCCCCGGACTCGGCGGCCTTCGCGCTGGTGTGGTTGGGACCGGTGGCGAAGGCGGGGTCGATCACCGGCAGGGCGGCGTCGTCGCCGAGGACGTCGGGGATCCGCCACGGCTCGGAGCCGTTGGCCAGGTAGCCGTCGGAGAGCAGCAGCACCGGCGTCCGGTAGGTCACCGCGATCCGCGCGGCCTCGAGGGCGGCGTCGAAGCAGTCGCCCGGGGAGGACGGGGCCACGATCGGCACCGGGGCCTCGCCGTTGCGTCCGAACATCGCCTGCAGCAGGTCGGCCTGCTCGGTCTTGGTGGGCAGGCCGGTCGAGGGCCCTCCGCGCTGCACGTCCACGATCACCAGCGGCAGCTCGGTCATCACCGCCAGGCCGATCGTCTCCGACTTCAGGGCGATGCCGGGGCCGGAGGTGGTGGTCACGCCGAGCGCGCCGCCGAAGGAGGCGCCCAGCGCCGCGCCGATGCCCGCGATCTCGTCCTCGGCCTGGAAGGTGGTGATCCCGAACCGCTTGTGCTTGCTGAGCTCGTGGAGGATGTCGGAGGCCGGGGTGATCGGGTAGGTCCCGAGGAACACCGGCAGCCCCGAGGCGACGCCGGCGGCGACCAGGCCGTAGGCCAGCGCGAGGTTGCCGGAGATGTTGCGGTAGGTGCCGGGCGCCATCGGCGCCGGCTTGATCTCGTACTGGACGGCGAACGCCTCGGTGGTCTCGCCGAAGTTCCAGCCGGCCTTGAACGCCGTCACGTTGGCGTCGCGGATGTCGGGGACCTTGGCGAACCGCTTCTCCAGGAACGCCGTGGTCGTCTCCGTCGGGCGGCCGTACATCCATGACAGCAGCCCGAGGGCGAACATGTTCTTGGCTCGCGCGGCGTCCTTGCGGGACAGGCCGAACTCCTTGACGGCGGCGACGGTCATGCCGGTCAGGTCGAGCACCGAGAGGTTGTAGCGGGCAGCCAGGCCCTCGGGCGACTCGTCCTCGAGGGGGTTGGCGTCGTACCCGGCCTTGGCGAGGTTGCGGCTGGTGAAGTCGTGGGAGTCGACGATGATGGCGGTGCCCGGCGCCATGTCGGCGAGGTTCGCCTTGAGCGCCGCGGGGTTCATCGCGACGAGGACGTCGGGCGCGTCGCCGGCGGTGAGGATGTCGTGGTCGGCGAAGTGCACCTGGAACGAGGAGACTCCCGGCAGCGTGCCCTGGGGGGCGCGGAGCTCGGCAGGGAAGTTCGGGAACGTCGAGAGGTCGTTGCCGAACGCGGCCGACTCCTGGGTGAACCGGTCGCCGGTGAGCTGCATCCCGTCGCCGGAGTCGCCGGCGAACCGGATGATCACCCGGTCGAGCTGCTGGACCTGCTTGGCCACCTGCGTCCTTCTTCCCTGACCTCTGCGACCGCCGCCCACCGGTCGTGGACTCTCGCCCGCGCCGTCTCCGGCGGCGGGCCCGGCCCGCGCGGTGAGGGGCGGCCGGCGCGCGCCCGAGGCCTGCCGGGCGCCCCTCCACGATAGTGCGCGCCGCCCGCAAGCGGACGTGATCTCCCTCGCGTGGACAGGCGTGAGGGAGGTCACGGTCGGGTCGGAGCACGTTCGTTGCTCATGTATGTATACTATTTTGGTATAGAAACAGATGCATGCCGAACCCTGGAGGACCGATGACCCCGCGACCAGCCGCTCCCGCCGCCCGAACACTGCGCACCCGACCTCCGCTCCGGGGCCGTCGTCTGCGCCCCTGGCTCGCCGCCGTCGCGGTGACCGGCCTCGCGGCGACAACCGGCTGCGCCGGCGCTTCGGCGAGCAGCTCCGACCCGAACGGCGTCTCGGTCGCCGGCTTCTCGGTGCTGCAGACCGCCAACAAGCAGGTGATCGCCGACTTCGGCAAGACCGCGGCGGGCAAGGGCGTGGACTTCTCCCAGTCCTACGGCGCTTCCGGCGATCAGGCTCGGGCGGTGCTCGGGGGCCTCAAGGCCGACGAGGTGCACCTGTCGCTGGAGCCCGACGTGCAGAAGCTCGTCGACGACGGGCTGGTGGGCAAGGACTGGAAGAGCGGCCCGAGCAAGGGCGTGATCACCCAGTCGGTGGTCGTCCTCGTGGTGCGCAAGAGCAACCCGAAGCACATCACCGGCTGGGACGACCTGGTGAAGCCGGGGGTGAAGATCGTGACGCCCAACCCGGGTTCCTCCGGCTCGGCGAAGTGGAACATCCTCGCCGCCTACGGCTCCCAGATCGCCCAGGGACGCAGTCCGGCCGAGGCCACGGCGTACCTGAAGAAGCTCCTCGCCAACGTCGCCGCCCTGCCGGGCAGCGGCCACGACGCCACCACCGCCTTCGAGGGTGGCACCGGTGACGTGCTGCTCTCCTACGAGAACGAGGCGATCGAGGCGCGCCAGGCCGGCGCCGACTTTGACTACGTCGTCCCCGACCAGACCCTGCTCATCCAGAACACCGGCGCCGTCACCACCGGTGCGAGCGACGCGGCGCAGAAGTTCCTCGCGTTCCAGCTGGGCAAGCAGGGCCAGACCGACTACGCCGAGCAGGGCTTCCGACCGCTCGATCCCTCGATCAAGGTCGACGTCGAGGGCGCCAACGACCCGAGCGACCCGTTCCCGGCGCCGAAGAAGCTGCTCACCATCGACCACGACTTCGGCGGCTGGGACAAGGCGAACACCACGTTCTTCGACGAGACCGACGGCCTGGTCACCAAGCTGCTGGCCGCGTCCGGCAAGGGCTGACCCGATGGCCGCGCTCGGAGCGACCCTGCCCGGTACGGCGCGCCGCGGTCCCAGCCGCCCGCGCCGCACCGGCGGCATCCGCGCGCTCGGCGGCGGACCGACGCTCGCGCTCGGCGCCTCGCTGCTGTGGTTCAGCGTGCTGGTGCTGATTCCCCTGGCCGCGGTGGTGGCCGCCGCGACGACCGACGGGTGGACCGGCTTCTGGGACGTGCTCACCAGCTCGCAGACCGCCGCCGCGATCCGGCTGACCGTTCTCCAGTCGATCGGCGTCACGCTGCTCAACGTGGTGATGGGCACCGCGCTCGCCTGGGTGCTGGTCCGGGACCGGTTTCCCGGGCGGCGCCTGGTCGACCTGCTCATCGACGTGCCGTTCGCGCTCCCGACGATCGTGGCCGGTCTCGTGCTGCTCGCGCTGTACGGCCAGCGCAGCCCGGTCGGCGTCAACGTCGCCAACACCCGGTACGCCGTCTTCCTCGCCCTAGCGTTCGTGACGCTGCCGTTCGTCGTCCGCACGGTGCAGCCGGTGCTGGAGACCCTCGAGCGCGACGTCGAGGAGGCCGCCGCCTCCCTCGGCGCGAGCCGGTGGACCACGTTCCGGCGGATCGTGCTGCCCGCCCTGGTCCCCGCGATCACCGCCGGTGCCGCCCTGTCCTTCGCGCGGGGCATCAGCGAGTACGGCTCGCTGGTGCTGCTCTCCGGCAACCTGCCGCACCGCACCGAGGTCGCCTCGGTGCGGGTGCTCACCTACATCGAGAACGGCGACAAGGCCGCCGCGGCCGCCGTCGCCACGATCCTGCTCGTCGTCGCGCTCCTGGTGATCGTGCTGCTCGACGTGCTGCAACGGAAGGTGGCCCGCCATGGCTGAGAGCGCTCCCACGACCCACCATCTCGACGACCCGACCCCGGTGCGGTGGGGACTGCGCCTGGTCACCGTCGGCTACGTCGCACTGCTCGTCGCCTGGCCGGTGGCCATGGTGTTCCGCAACGCGTTCGCCGGCGGCATCGGAGCCTTCACCCACGCCTTCGCCGACCCCGACGTCCAGCACGCGTTGGCGCTGACGCTGACGGTCACGGTCTGGGCCGTGGTCATCAATCTCGTCTTCGGCGTCACCGTGTCGCTGCTGCTGGTCCGCTTTGAGTTTCCCGGCCGGCGGCTGCTGTCGGTGCTGCTCGACGTACCGCTCTCGGTCTCGCCGGTCGTCGTCGGACTCGCCCTGGTGCTCGTCTACAACGGCCGCGACGGCTGGTTCGGCCCGGCGCTGGAGCACATCGGCTTCCCGGTCATCTTCTCCACGCCCGGCATGGTGATGGCCACGGTGTTCGTGGCGCTGCCGCTGGTGATCCGCGAGGTGGTGCCGGTGCTGCAGGAGATCGGCGACGACCAGGAGCAGGCCGCGCGCAGCCTCGGCGCGAACGGCGTGCAGACCTTCCGCCGGATCACCCTGCCCGCGATCCGCTGGGCCGTCGCGTACGGCGTGGTGCTGGCGATCGCGCGCTCCCTCGGCGAGTTCGGCGCGGTGAAGATCGTGTCCGGCAACCTCGTCGGCCAGACCCAGACCGCGACGCTCGCGGTCGAGCAGACCTACCAGAACTTCGACCAGCAGGCGTCGTACGCACTCGCCGCCCTGCTCGCCCTCGCCGCGATGGCCTGCCTGGTCGTCGTCGCCGTCCTCCGTCCCAAGGAGCAGCACTGACATGAGCATCCACGTGTCCCACCTGACCAAGACCTTCCCCCCGACCGGGTCGGGGACCGAGCCCTTCGTCGCGCTGGACGACGTCTCCGTCGACCTGCCGACAGGCCAGCTGACCGCCCTGCTCGGCCCGTCCGGGGGCGGGAAGTCGACGCTGCTGCGGATCATCGCCGGGCTCGAGACCGCCGACGCCGGCACGGTCACCATCGAGGGCGTCGACGCCACCCACCTGCCGCCGCAGCGCCGCAACGTCGGGTTCGTCTTCCAGCACTACGCGGCGTTCAAGCACCTCTCGGTCGCCCGCAACGTCGCCTTCGGCCTGGAGATCCGCAAGCGACCCAAGGCCGAGATCACGCGCCGCGTCGACGAGCTGCTGGAGCTGGTGCACCTCATCCAGTTCGCCGACCGGCTGCCCTCGCAGCTCTCCGGTGGCCAGCGACAGCGGATGGCGCTGGCCCGCGCCCTCGCCGTGGAGCCGTCGGTGCTGCTGCTCGACGAGCCGTTCGGAGCGCTGGACGCCCAGGTGCGCAAGGAGCTGCGTGCCTGGCTGCGCCGGCTGCACGACGAGGTGCCGGTGACCACGGTGTTCGTCACCCACGACCAGGAGGAGGCGCTGGAGGTGGCCGACGAGATCGTCGTGGTGAACGCTGGCCGCGTCGAGCAGGTCGGTCCCCCCGACGTCCTCTACGACGAGCCGGCCAGCGACTTCGTGATGTCGTTCCTCGGCCCGGTCACCCGCCTCGGCGGCCGGCTGCACCGCCCCCACGACATCGAGGTGTCCGCACCCGGCCGTGTGGCCGGGGCGTCGCCGGGCCGGCTGGTCCGCCTGCTCCGGGTGGGCTTCGAGGTGCGCCTGACCGTCGTGCTGCACGCCGACCCTGACGGCGAGCCGGTGCAGGTGAGCATCACCCGCGCCACCCAGCGGCATCTCGGCCTGGTGGAGGGTATGGAGGTCTGGCTGAGCGCCACCCACGGGGCTCCGGTCCCGACGATGGCCAGCGTGTGAGCAGGGAACAGGTTGTGTTCATGCTCGCTCCGTAGCCTGCGGGGAGCACACCACCGAGGACGGGATCCGGCGATGACCGAGGCACTCAACCGGGTCCGCAAGGGGCGCTCGGCGCTGCTGAGACGCCGCCCGGACCTCACCCACGACTACAGCAGCAGCCACCTGGGCCGCGGCGAGGACTACGACCAGAGCTTCGACGACCACGCCTACCGCGCGCTGATGTGGCGGATGGAGCAGCGGGTCCTCGCGGGGCTCCTCACCGAGCTCCTCGGCACCGTGGATCCCGGGGTCGTCCTCGACTTCGCCTGCGGCACGGGCCGGATCACCGAGCTGGTGCTGGCGACGCTGCCGCGAGCCCGGGTGACCGGGGTCGACATCGCCGCGTCGATGCTCGAGGTCGCCCGGGCCCGGGTGCCCGGCGCCACGTTCCTCGACGTCGACGGCGCCGCGCTGGCGGCGTCGGTGCCGGCGGCCTCGGTCGACCTCGTGACGGCCTTCCGGTTCTTCCCCAACGCCGACGAGCCGTTGCGCCATGCGGCGGCGGCGTCCCTCGCCGAGGTGGTGCGTCCCGGCGGGCACGTGGTGCTGAACAACCACCGCAACTTCTGGTCGCCGTCCTACGTGATCCGGCGCTCGCGCCGTGGTGCTCCTGCCCCCGGCGCCCGGAACGCCGACGTCCTCGGTCCCTTCCTGGACCGCGGCTTCCGCGTCGTCGACCACCACTCCCTGGGTGTGCTGCCGGCGTCCGAGGACGGCGCGTACGGCGTACCGCTGGGACTCGCGTCGCGGTGCGAGTGGTTCAACCTGCGCCGCCTCCGCAGCGCGCACACGCTGGGCAGCAACACCATCTGGGTGCTGCGCAAGCGGTCCTAGCCCGCTGCCGTCGCCGGCACCGCGTCAGCGGTAGTTGGTGAACTGGACCGCGAAGTCGTAGTCCTGTGCCTTGACCAGGCTGATCACGGCCTGGAGGTCGTCACGGCTCTTGCTGGTGACGCGCAGCTCCTCGCCCTGCACCTGCGCCTTGACGCCCTTGGGGCCCTCGTCACGGATCAGCTTGCCGATCTTCTTGGCGTCCTCGCTGGTGATGCCCTCCTTGAGGGTCACCGAGATCTTCGAGGCGCGACCGCTCTGCCGCGGCTCGGAGGCGTCGAGGATCTTCAGCGACTGCTGCCGCTTGATCAGCTTCTCCTTGAACACCTCCAGCACCGCCGAGGCGCGGTCGTCGGCGTTCGCGGAGATCTCGATGCCCTTCTCGCCGGCCCAGGTGATCTCCGCGCCGGTGCCCTTGAAGTCGTAGCGCTGGGCGATCTCGCGCGCGGTCTGGGACAGGGCGTTGTCGACCTCCTGGCGGTCGATCTTGCTGACGATGTCGAACGACGGGTCGGCCATGGTTCAGTGCGGTCCTTGTCGATTCCGGTCGGGAGCGGGTGGTGCGCTATTGTCTGCTGCGCCGCCGAGCCACCCTAGCGACACCGGGTGTGGCGGCGCTGCGCGATGGCAGGTTGCCCGAGCGGCCAAAGGGAGCTGACTGTAAATCAGCCGGCATTGCCTTCGCAGGTTCGAATCCTGCACCTGCCACGTGTGAAGGGGCGGTCCCTCGGGACCGCCCCTTCGTCGTGCGCGGGTCCGCCGGGCGCGGCCTCAGCCGGCCAGGGCGGCACGCGGGGTGCGGATCTGGGCACGGCAGTCCCCGATGGCCCGGGTCAGCAGCGTGACCAGCCGGTCCTCGCCGTCGGGCTGGCGGGCGAGCACCCCGACGCTGGTGTGCACCACGGCGAGGGCGACCCGGTCGTCGAGCAGGTGGGTGCGCCGGTCGGGGGCGTCCGCGTGACCGGTGATGAACCGGCTCGCCCAGGTGGCGGCCCCCGGGTCCTCGGCGAGGGCGTCGACCGCCTCGAGGTCCGGCTGCGCCGCCCCGCCCAGGTGGGCCAGCGCCCGCTCGGCCTGCAGCAGCGCGACCGCCGCGGCCCGGTGCGGTCGCCCGCTGGGCAGGGCGAGCACGGCCAGGGCGCACGCCCGGGTGACGAGCGGAGCGATCCGCGGGCTCCGCACCGCGGTGCCGATCACGTCGGGGATCAGCGGCACCAGCCGGTGGCGGTGGGCGTCGTCGACGGTGTCGTTGATGCGCCGGGCGAGCTCGGCGAGCACCGGGTGGGTGCACCCGGGCTGGTCCGACCACGGCTCCCCGGCCAGCCAGGACGCCATCTCCATGAAGCAGGCGCCGCGGTCGGGGCGGCGGTGCCGTCCGGGGGAGAGGACGGGCATGGCGGTGGGTGCCGTGGGGTCGGTCATGGGGTGTCTCCTGAGGGCCTGCGGTGAGCGATGATGGGGCCCGCCTCGCGCCGGGCCCGGTGCACCCGGCTGGAGTAACCGACGGCCGGTCCGGCATGCGCGGCGGGTGCCCTGGACCAGGGGATGCCCGGGATTGACGGCCTCGAACAAATGTTCGATCATCGGGGAATGACGACCCCGCTCGTCCTGGGCCGCCCCGGCCCGGGCGCCGACCCGCGCGACGCCGTCGTGCGGCAGCTCCGCGAGCGGATGCACGGCATGGCCGGCGGCCTGCCCCGGCTGCCGCTGGCCACTCCGCCCGAGCTCGCCGGCCTGCTGCAGCTGCGCACCGGCGGCAGCTACCGCGTCGACGACACCGCCCTGGTGCTCGCCCTGCTCGCGGCGCCCTCGCGCGAGGGTGCGTGGGTGGCGATGGTCGGGGTCGACGACCTCGGGATCGAGGCCGCCGCGGAGGCAGGCGTCGACCTCGACCGGACCGTGGTGGTGCCCGACGCCGCGGAGCACTGGGTCGAGGTGGTGGCGGCCCTGGTCGACGTGCTGTCGGTGGTGTGGCTGCGTCCCGCGGGCCGGGTCACCGAGGGCGCCGCCGGGCGACTCTCCGCGCGGTTGCGCAAGCGCACGGCGACCCTGCTCGTGCAGGGTGCCTGGCCCGGGGCCGAGGCACGGCTGCGGGTGGCGGCGTCGGTGTGGGAGGGGGCCGGCCACGGGCACGGCCGGCTCCAGGGTCGCCGGGTGCAGGTCGCCTGCCGGCGCGGCACCGCCCCCGAGGAGTACGCCGAGCTGCGGCTGCCGGCCACCGGCACCGCACCGGTGGAGGTGGCCGCACCTCGACGCCGGCGGACAGGATGAGCATCGTCCGCGAAGCGCCGCCCCGGGTGCTGGTGGCGTGGTGCCCCGACTGGCCGGTGGTGGCGGCCAGCTCCGAGGTCGGCCTGGACCGGCGCCGGCCGGCCGCCGTGGTGGGTCATCGGGGCGTGGTGGCCTGCAACGCCGCCGCCCGGACCGAGGGCGTGCGCCGCGCGATGCGGCGCCGTGACGCCCAGGCCCGCTGCCCCGACCTGCTGCTGCTCGATGCCGACCCCGACCGCGACGCCCGGATCTTCGAGCCGGTGGTCGCGGCGGTCGAGGCGTTGCGTCCCGGCGTGGCGCCGGTGCGGCCGGGGCTGCTGGCGATCCGCTCGCCCGCCCGGTTCTACGGCGGCGACGCGCACGCGGCCGCGACCGTCGCGGAGGCGGTGGTCGGTGCCGGGGCCTGGGACGTCCGCATCGGCGTCGCCGACGACGTCTTCACCGGCGAGCAGGCCGCCCGGCACGCCGGCCCTCAGGAGTGGGTGGTGGTCGAGCCCGGCAGCAGCGCGGCGTACCTGCGCGACCTGCCCGTCGAGGTCCTCGCCGATGCGCTCGGCGACCACGGGCCGGTCGGGCTGCTGCGCCGGCTGGGACTGGGCACGCTCGCGGACTTCGCGGCGCTGCCCGCCGGCGACGTGCTCGCCCGGTTCGGGCCGGCCGGCGCGCGGGTGCACCGGCTGGCGCGGGGCGTCGGTGCCGCGCCGCTCGACACCCGCACACCGCCCCCGGAGCTCGCCGAGGAGGTCTCCTTCGAGCCGCCGCTGGAGTCGGTGGAGGCGGTCTGCTTCAGCGTCCGGCGGACCGCCGAGCGGTTCGTCGCCGGCCTGGCCGCCCACCAGCTGGTGGCGACCGTGGTGCGGGTGGAGGCCGAAGCCGAGTCCGGCTCCCTGTCGGCCCGTAGCTGGGCGCACACCGGCTGGTTCTCCGCCGCCGACCTCGTCGACCGCGTGCACTGGCAGCTGCAGAGCCGACCCGGGGTGCAGGCCGCCCTGGGCGAGCCGGTCGCACTGGTCCGGTTCGTGCCCGAGACCGTGGAGCCCGAGGCCGCCCACGCCGACGCGCTGTGGGGCAGCGGCACCGACGAGCGGGTCGAGCGCGGCGTGGCGAAGGTGCAGGCGATGCTCGGCTACGACGCCGCGTGCCGTCCGGTCCGCCAGGGCGGTCGTGCTCCGGCCGAGCGCCAGGCGCTGATGCCGTGGGGGCAGAAGGCCCTCGGCCTCAGGGATGCCGCGCTGCCCTGGCCGGGTAGCATCCCGCCGCCCGCGCCGACCCGGGTCTTCACCGATCCCCGGCCCGCGGCGGTGCTCGGCGAGGGGGACCGGCCGGTGCGGCTCAGCGAGCGGGGTGCGGTGAGCAGCCCGTTGCTCCGCTTCCGTCCCGCCACCCCCGACGCCCAGTGCGCCTGGCAGCCCGTCACCGCCTGGGCCGGTCCCTGGCCGGTCGCCGACGCCTGGTGGGAGACCGGGCGGAGAGGACTGGCCGCCCGCTTCCAGGTGGTCGGCCCCGACGGCCGCGCCTGGCTCCTCCGCCTCGACCCCGACGGCTGGTGGACCGAGGCCAGCTATGACTGAGCAGCCAGGCGTCCCACGAGTCATCGGTTTTCGCGGGTTCACCCGCGAAACCCTCACTCCCTGCACCAGGCCTGGTGAGGGAAGAGTGGGTTTCACGGGTTCACCCGTGAAACCCCACTGACATGGGGTTCCAGAACCCGCCCCAGACCTGGGGGGAGCTCGAGCGGCGGCTGTCGGGGCGGCCGGTGCTGGTGCCCGACGACGGGCCGATCAGCCGCAAGCGGCGGCGGTACGTCTCTCGTGAGGAGGTCGGCGCACCGGCCGGTCCGGTCACGCCGTACGCCGAGCTGCACTGCCACAGCAACTTCAGCTTCCTCGACGGCGCCAGTGGCCCCGACCGGCTGGTGGAGGAGGCGGTGCGGCTGGGGCTGCACGGGCTGGCGCTCACCGACCACGACGGGTTCGCCGGGGCGCCGCTGTTCGCCGAGACCGCTCAGATCCTGAACAAGGGGAGTGCCCGCGGCGCCCCGCTGCAGACCGTCTACGGTGCCGAGCTGTCGCTGGGGCTGACCGCCCCGCAGAACGGCGTCGCCGACCCCGAGGGCACCCACCTGCTCGCGCTCGCGATCGGCACCGAGGGCTACCACCGGCTGGCCGCGGCGATGACCGACGCGCACCTGCGCGGTGACGAGAAGGGCCGGCCCGCCTACGACCTCGAGGAGCTCGGGGCGCGCGGCCGCGGGCACTGGCTGGTGCTCACCGGCTGCCGCAAGGGCGCCGTCCGCCAGGCCCTGTCCCGCAGCCGTGAGGCGGCCGCCGGTGAGCTCGACCGGCTCACCGCTCTGTTCGGCCACGACCACGTGGTCGTCGAGCTCACCGACCACGGCCTCCCGATGGACGGGGAGACCAACGACGCGCTCGCCGCGCTGGCCCGCGACCACGGCCTGCCGGTGGTCGCCACCAACAACGTCCACCACGCCACGCCGGCCGACCACCCGCTGGCGAGCGCGATGGCCGCCGTCCGCGCCCGGCGCAGCGTCGCCGAGATGGACGGCTGGCTGCCGGCGTGGGGGGCGGCGTCGCTGCGGAGGGGGGAGGAGATGGCCCGTCTCTTCGCCCGGTACGACGGAGCCGTCGCGCGCAGCGTCGCCCTGGCCGACCAGCTCGCCTTCGACCTCCAGAAGGCCCAGCCGCGGCTGCCCAAGCTCGGCATCCCCGAGGGTCACGACGCCGCCAGCTGGCTGCGGGTCCTGGTCGAGGAGGGCTTCGCCACCTACTACGCGGACCAGCCGCACGCCGCGCGCGCCCGTGCGCGGATCGAGCACGAGCTGGAGATCATCCTGCGCAAGGACTTCGCCGGCTACTTCGTGATCGTCCACGACATCGTCGCCTTCGCCCGCGGTCGAGGGATCCTCTGTCAGGGCAGGGGATCCGCGGCCAGCTCCGCGGTCTGCTACGCCCTCGGCATCACCGCGATCGACTCGGTCCTCTACGGCCTGCCGTTCGAGCGGTTCATCTCCGAGCACCGCGACGACGAGCCCGACATCGACGTCGACTTCGACTCCGACCGGCGCGAGGAGGTGATCCAGTGGGTCTATGACCGGTACGGCCGGCACAACGCCGCCCAGGTCGCCAACGTGATCACCTACCGGCCCAAGATGGCGGTGCGCGACGCCGCCAAGGCGCTCGGCTTCTCCCCGGGCCAGCAGGACGCCTGGTCCAAGCAGGTCGACTCCTGGAGCCGGGTCGTCACCGACGAGGAGATCGGGATCCCCGACCCCGTGGTGGGCCTGGCCAACGAGCTGCTCCGCGCGCCGCGCCACCTCGGCATCCACTCCGGCGGGATGGTGCTCACCGAGCGGCCGATCGGCGAGGTCTGCCCGATCGAGCGCGCCCGGATGGACAGGCGCACGATCCTGCAGTGGGACAAGGACGCCTGCGCCTACATGGGCCTGGTCAAGTTCGACCTGCTCGGCCTGGGCATGCTGGGGGCGCTGGACCACATGATCACGATGGTCGCCGAGCACCTCGGCGAGCGCTGGACGCTGCAGTCGATGCCCAAGGAGGAGCCGGGCGTCTACGACATGCTCTGCCGCGCCGACTCGATCGGGGTCTTCCAGGTCGAGAGCCGCGCCCAGATCGGCACGCTGCCGCGGCTGCGGCCGCGCCGGTTCTTCGACCTCGCGATCGAGATCGCGCTGATCCGCCCCGGCCCGATCCAGGGCGGTGCGGTGCACCCCTACATCCGCCGCGCGATGGGGGAGGACCCGGTCACCTACGACCACCCCGACCTCGAGCCGGTCCTCGAGCGCACCCTGGGGGTCCCGCTGTTCCAGGAGCAGCTGATGCAGATGGCGATCGCCGTCGGTGACTGCACCCCCGACGACGCCGACCTGCTGCGCCGGGCGATGGGCTCCAAGCGCGGCATCGAGCGCATCGAGAAGATCGAGGAGAAGCTGTACGCCGGCATGGAGAGGCGTGGCCTGGTCGGCGACGTGGCCGACGCGATCTACCTGCGGATCAAGTCGTTCGCCAACTTCGGCTTCGCCGAGAGCCACGCGCTGTCCTTCGCGCTGCTCGTCTATGCCAGCTCCTGGTTCAAGCTGCACTACCCCGCGGCGTTCCTGGCCGGGCTGCTGCGGGCGCAGCCGATGGGCTTCTACTCGCCGCAGTCGCTGGTGGGTGACGCCCGGAGGCACGGCGTACGGGTGCTGCGGCCCGACGTGCTGCTCTCGGGCGCCCGGGCCGGTCTCGAACCGCTCGCGGACGCACAGGGCGCGACCGGACTCGACAGCTGCGTGCACAGCGGTCACTTCACGCCGACGCCGTACGACGAGCACGCGCCCGACCCGACCACCCTCCACCGCCGCGACGGCGCGTTCGCCTGCCGGCTGGGTCTCGACTCGGTGCGCGGCATCGGGCTCGACGCCGCCAAGCGGATCGTCGCGGCCAGGGCCGAGTGGCCCTTCGCCGACATGGTCGACCTGTCCCGTCGCGCCGGCCTCACCGCTGCCCAGCTGGAGTCGCTCGCCACCGCCGGTGCCTGCGCGGGCTTCGGGCACTCCCGCCGCGAGGCGCTGTGGCACGCCGGCTTCACCGAGGACGCCGCCCAGCTCCCGGGCACCGCCCCGACCGCCGCGGCCCCGACGCTGCCGGGCATGTCGGCGACCGAGGAGACCCTGGCCGACCTGTGGGCCAGCGGGGTCTCGCCCGACGACCACCCGCTGACCCACCTCCGCGACCTGCTGAGCGCCGGCGGCGTGCGGTCGGTCGCGGACCTCGCCGCGGTCGAGCCACGCCGCCGCGTGCACGTCGCCGGTCTGGTCACTCACCGCCAGCGCCCCGGCACCGCCAGCGGCATCACCTTCCTCAACCTCGAGGACGAGACCGGGATGCTCAACGTGGTCTGTTCGGTCGGGGTGTGGCAGCGCCACCGCCGGGTGGCCCGCAACGTCTCCGCCCTGGTGATCCGCGGCATCCTCGAGCGCGAGGACGGTGTCACCAACCTGGTCGCCGACCGGCTCACCCCGATCGTCCAGCTCTACCCCGACGCCGCCGTCGCGCTGCGCGGCCCCCACCGCTCCCGCGACTTCCACTGAGCGCGAGTCGAGTGCGGAAGTGGTCGCTATCGCGACCGTTTCCGCACTCAACCGTGCTTGGAGATGGACGGAAGCGGCGGAGCCGGACATGTACGGGGTGTCACGATGCCGCCGAAGGAGACCGCCATGGACCTCGATGACCTGCTCGCCGCAGCCGCGCCGCCCGTCGCGCCGCGCGACGTGCGACTGCGCGCCGACCTCGACGACCTCATCGACCGGACCGAGTACGCCGCCGTCCCGTCCCGTCGCCACCGGCGCCTGCGCGTCGCCTCGCTGGCCGTGGCGAGCGTGCTGGCAGCGGGCACCGGGGCGGCCGCCGCGAGTGGGTACTCACCGCGATGGGTGCCCTGGCACGCCGAGGATGGCTCGACCTGCGTGATCGCCTTCGATCTCCATATCCACGACGGGATGAACGGCGAGCCGATGAAGCCGAGCACCGCCGCAATGACTACTGCCCAGAAAATGGAGGTACTGCGCGCCGGGCGCCATTTCCTGGACCACTTCGACTACGGGTCGATCGACCATGAACGCGCTATTCGCCTCTGGAAGGCGGCGGAGGACCGGGCGATTGCTGCAGAGCCTGCGGGCGAGCGTCAGCCTCGCGATACAGGGGATGACGTCGACGTCGATGCGGTGGGCAACGTCGTCTCCGCGCGGCTGACTGCCTACCTCGAGCGTCGCGGTCTCAATCCAGACGCGCTCGTCTATGGCCAAGGCAGCCGGTGCGAGCGATGACCGACGCGACGATGCGCGAGGCCCTGTCCGCAACCTCCCCGGACCTGCTCGCCTACTTCGAGCGCCGGCTCCGCTGTCGTGAGGACGCGGCCGACCTGCTCGCCGAGACGCTGCTGCAGGCATGGCGGCGTGCCGACGCCCTGCCACCCGAGGCCGAGAGACGGCGGATGTGGCTGTTCACCATCGCCGCCCACGTGCTCGCCAACCACCGCAGGTCCGTCGGTCGTCGTACGGCGCTGGCGGACCGGCTCCGGGACCGGCTGAGCGTCGAGGCCACGCCCGACGCCGCCGAGCAGCACGCCGTCCGCGACGCCGTGCTCCGCCTGCACGACGCGCACCGGGAACTGGTGATGCTGGTGCACTGGGACGGCCTGACGCTCGTCGAGGCCGCCGAGCTCCTCGACCTCAACCCTTCGACCGCTCGGGGTCGCTACGCCGCCGCTCGCGCAGCACTCAAGGAGGCGCTCGCCGAGGCGCCCTGCGGCTGAGGGTCGTGTGCTGGGCGCGGCGCGGAACGCGACCACGTGAGCACTCGGGCGCGGCACACTGACCCCGTGGAGATCCTCGAGCCCCGCGACGTGCCCCTGGGCGGCCTGCGCGCGATGTCGGTGCGCCGGACGCTGCCGCAGCGCTCGCGGAGACTGATCGGCCCCTGGTGCTTCCTGGACCACTACGGCCCCGACGACCTGAGCACGAGCGACCCCATGGTGGTGCCGCCGCACCCGCACACGGGGCTGGCGACGGTGAGCTGGCTGTTCTCCGGGTCGGTCGAGCACCGTGACTCCGCCGGACACCACGCGTTCGTGCGACCGGGCGAGGTCAACCTGATGACGGCCGGACGCGGGATCAGCCACAGCGAGTACAGCACCGACGACACGACCGTCCTGCACGGCGCGCAGCTCTGGCTGGCGCTGCCCGACGCCCGCCGCGACACCGCACCACGCTTCGACCACCACGCTCCGGAGCCGGTCGCCGGACCGGGGTGGGAGGCGCGGGTCTTTCTCGGCTCGCTGTTCGGGTCGGCCTCGCCGGTCCCCACCGACAGCCCCCTCGTCGGCGCCGAGATCCGGCTGCAGCCAGGTGCCGCACTGCAGGTGCCGATCGAGGCGACCCACGAGCACGGCGTCCTGCTCGACTCCGGCGACCTCACCGTCGACGGCGAGCCGCTCGCCCCGCACCGGCTCGGCTACCGCAAGCCCGGCACGCAGACGCTGAGCCTGCGCAGCGACCGCGGAGCGCTGCTCCTGCTGATCGGCGGCGCCCCGTTCGGCGAGCAGATCGTGATGTGGTGGAACTTCATCGGTCGCAGCCACGACGAGGTCGTCGCCTACCGCGCGCAGTGGGAGCACCTGCTCGCCAACGGCAGCGACGACCGGTTCGGGCTGCCCGAGGACGACCCGCTGCCGCCCCTGCACGCCCCGGTCCTGCCCAACGCGCGCCTCCGGCTCCGCGGATGAGCGGCCCGGTCGTCGGCGAGGACGGGCTCGCCCGCTGCCCCTGGGGCGCGGCGCCGGGTCCGATGCGCGACTACCACGACGAGGAGTGGGGCAGCACCGTCACCGGTGAGGCGGCCCTGTTCGAGCGGCTCAGCCTCGAGGCCTTCCAGTCCGGGCTGTCGTGGGCGACGATCCTGCGCAAGCGGCCGGCGTTCCGCGAGGCGTTCGCCGACTTCGACGCCGACCTCGTCGCGGCCTACGACGACGCCGACGTGGCACGCCTGCTGGCCGACGCCGGCATCGTCCGCAACCGCGCCAAGGTGCTCGCGACGATCACCAACGCCCGCGCCACGGTGGCGCTGCGCACCGACGGGGGTCTGGAGCAGCTCATCGGTCGGCACCGGCCGGAGACGATGCCCGCGCCCCGGACCGCCGAGGAGGTGCCGACGACGAGCCCCGCATCCGTGGCGCTGTCGCGGGAGCTGAAGCGTCGCGGCTTCGCCTTCGTCGGGCCGACCACCATGCACGCCCTGATGGAGGCCACCGGCCTGGTCGACACCCATCTGGTCGGCTGTCACCGACGCCGGAGCTGAAGGGCCGCGACCTCCGTCAGGTCAGCCGAGCAGCTTGCTCAGGTCGACCTGCTGGTCGGCCGGGGGCGGCGTGGGTGCCTTGAGGTCGTCGTAGCTGAAGTGCGCCGTGCCGGTGCCGCTGCCGCCTGCGTCGCTGCCGGTGCCGGAGACCTGCACCGGAAGGGCGGTGTCGGCGTCGAGGTAGAGCGTGCCGGTCTTCGTCTTCAGCGTCACGCACTTCGTGCCGTCCACGGTCGCCTTCCCGCCCTTGGTGACCGCGGTGCTCGGGGCGAGGACCTGGGAGTCCAGGAAGTCGCGGCTGGCGACGGCGACCAGCTGGCCGAACGCCTGGTTGGAGGGGTCGGCGAGGATCCACTTGTCACCGATCAGCTTGGTCAGGGCGCCGGCGCTCGCGCCGAGCTGCGCCTGCAGGAAGGCGGCGTCGGGCTGCAGCCAGGTCTTGCCGTCGACCCGCTCGAACCTGAGGCTGCCCTTGTCGGGGCTGAGCCGGCCGTAGGACGCCTCGCGCCCGACGTAGTGCAGGTCCAGGCTCGTCCCGGAGCCGGTCGTGCCGATCTTGCCGGTGATCGAGACATCCTCCTGCTTCTTCAGCGCCGCGGTGGCCTTGGCCAGCAGCTGCTTCGCCGACAGCCCCGACAGGTCCGAGCCGGAGCTGCCGCACCCTGACGTGAGCAGGAGCCCGAGCAGCAGGGCCGCCACGGACAGCAGGGCGGTCGGTCGGGTGCGGGGCATCGGGTCTCCAGCGGTTCGGAAGCGACGGACCCCGGCATCATCGCGCACGGTTCCGACGCTCGGCGCCGGCCGTCCACAGCTCACCGCGCCGGTACGACGAGCAGCGCCTGGCTGCTGCGCCCCACCGGACCGTCGGCGTCGCTGATCCGCGACGTGGCCAGCCCGACGGCGGTGCCGGTCAGCTCGGTGACCGCGTCGAGCAGCACCCACTCCCCGGTCGGTGGTCGCATCACGTGCACGGTCAGCTCGGTGTTCTGGAACGCCCAGGCACGGGTGTCCAGGGCCGCCGAGACGCCGGAGGCGGAGTCGACGCAGCACAGGAGCCGCTGCCACGGTGTCGGCTCCTCGCCGGCGACCAGCGGGAGCCGGAGTCGCATCCAGACCAGCCCGCGTCCCGGCCGGTCGATGGAGCCGGCGAGCCAGCGCCACTCGATGGCGTCGAGGTAGCCGCGGTGCCAGCTGCCCGGCACGTCCTCGTGCCGCCCCTCCGCGGGCCCCTGCGCGGGGGCTGCATCCTCGGTCACCGGTCCGTCCTCGGCGCGGGGCAGGGCCCACGCCCGCCCGACGGCGACGGGCCGGTCCCGCTGCTCGTCGTACAGCACCGCCTCGCGCAGCGAGACCGAGCGTCCGGCGCGCAGCACCCGCGCCTCGAGCGAGACCGGGCCGAGGGGGACCGGTCCGAGCAGGTCCATCGCGAAGCGGCCCAGCACCCGGTCGAGCCCCGGCTCCAGCGCCTCCAGGGCGCGGCCGAGCAGGGCCGCCGGCGGACCGCCGTGCTGAGCCTCAGCGCTCCAGGGACCGCCGGTCGCCGGGGTCGAGAGGAACCGCTCCCGGCCGTCGGCCCCACGCCCCTCGGGCAGGTAGAAAGCCTCGACCGCGCTCGATTTCATCCATCCCCCTCGACCTGTGTATCCTTCACGACGGCCTGCGGGGAGACCCGCCGGCCGCGCCCCTTTAGCTCAGTCGGCAGAGCGTCTCCATGGTAAGGAGAAGGTCTACGGTTCGATTCCGTAAAGGGGCTCTGGGAATGACGCCGCCCCGCGGCGCGTTGCCCTGGCGGGGTAGCTCAGGTGGTTAGAGCACACGGCTCATAATCGTGGTGTCGCGGGTTCGAGTCCCGCCCCCGCTACTCGCACGACACGGCCCACAACACCGCCCGGGTGGGCACTCGCAGCAAGGAAGAAGGCACCGACGTGGCCAGCAAGAGCTCCGACGTTCGTCCCAAGATCACGATGGCGTGCGTGGACTGCAAGGAACGCAACTACATCACCAAGAAGAACCGCCGCAACGACCCCGACCGGATGGAGCTGCAGAAGTTCTGCCCGCGCTGCCGGACGCACACCGCGCACCGCGAGACCCGCTGATCCAGCGCATCCGTCCCGCCGACAGGGCGGCTCCCCGCAGGGGGAGCCGCCCTGTCGCCTTCGGTAGCGTGACCGCCATGGCCCTCGACGCCGATCTGGTCGGCCGCACCTTCCCCCCGACGACGCCCTACGACGCCACCGCGGAGCGGATCGCGGCGTTCGCGGCCGCCACAGGCACGCCGTACGACGCGACCGGCCCGGCTCCGGCGACGTTCCCGATCGTGGTGGCGTTCGCCGCCATGCAGCAGCTGATGACCGACCCCGGCGTCGGCATCGAGCTGCGCCACGTCGTGCACGGCCAGCAGGGCTTCGTCCACGAGCGCCCGGTCCGTGCCGGTGACCGGCTCAGCGCGACCCTGACCGTGACCGGTGTCCGCAGTCTCGGCGGTGCCGACGTGATCAGCACCTCCAGCGCGGTCACCGATGCCGACGGGGCGCTGGTGTGCACCGCCGAGGCCACCCTCGTCCACCGAGCCGGAGCGTGAGCATGGCCGAGCTGCCCACCCGCACCTACTCCGTCACCCGGGCGGACCTGGTCGCCTACGCGGCCGCCAGCGGCGACCCGAACCCGATCCACACCGATCCCGACGTCGCCCGGGCGGTGGGTCTCCCCGACGTCATCGCGCACGGCATGTACACCCTCGCGCTCGCCGCCCGGTACGTCGACGAGCAGGCGGGTCCCGGGCGGATCCGCGAGCTGCGTGCGAAGTTCACCCGGCCGGTGGTCGTCCCCGAGGGCGGCACCGAGGTGGAGGTGACCGGCACCTGGCGCGACGAGCGCACGCTGGCTCTCGCCGTCACGTGCGGTGGCGAGACGGTGCTCGGCAACCCCGTCGCGGTCCTGGGTGAGCCAGCGGACGACACCGAGGGCTCTGCATGACCGAGACGCTGGCTGCGCACACCACCCTGCGCCTGGGCGGGCCGGCACGCTGCTTCGTCACCGCGACGACCGAGCAGGAGCTGGTCGCCGCCGTGGCCGCCGCCGACGAGCGTGGCGAGCCGCTGTTGGTCCTCGGCGGCGGCAGCAACCTCGTTGTGGGCGACGAGGGCTTCGACGGCACCGTCGTCCACGTCGCCACCACCGGCATCAGCGCCGACTCCGACGGTCCGGAGGACCTGGCCTGCCTGGGCGCGGTGACGCTGACCGTCGCGGCGGGCGAGCCGTGGGACGCCCTCGTCGGCCGCGCGGTCGCCTCCGGCTGGGTCGGGCTCGAGGCACTCTCCGGCATCCCCGGCTCGACCGGAGCCACCCCGATCCAGAACGTCGGCGCCTACGGCCAGGAGGTCGCCCAGACGGTCGCGCGGGTGCGTACCTGGGACCGCCGCGACCGTGCCCAGCGCACCTTCGCGGCCGCCGACTGCGGCTTCGGCTACCGCACCAGCCGGTTCAAGGAGCAGCCCGGCCGCTACGTCGTCCTCGAGGTGACGTTCCTGCTCAAGCAGGGCACCCTGGGCGCGCCGATCGGCTACGCCGAGCTCGCCCGCTCCCTCGGTGTCGAGGTGGGCGGTCGCGCCCCCCTCGGCGAGGTCCGCGATGCGGTGCTGCGCCTGCGCCGGGGCAAGGGGATGGTGCTCGACGCCGGCGACCACGACAGCTGGAGCGCGGGCTCCTTCTTCACCAACCCCGTGCTCACGGCCGACGCCGTCCCCGACGGTGCGCCCACGTGGGCCCAGCCCGACGGCCGCACCAAGACGAGCGCGGCCTGGTTGATCGAGCAGGCGGGGTTCACCCGGGGCTACGGCTCGGGACCGGCGACGGTGTCGGGCAAGCACACGCTGGCGCTGACCAACCGGGGCGGAGCCCGGACCGCGGACCTGCTCTCGCTGGCCCGCGAGATCCGGGCCGGCGTGCAGGACCGCTTCGGGATCACCCTGGAGCCCGAGCCGGTCCTGGTCGGCTGCGAGCTCTGACGACGGGCCGGCTCAGGCGTTCGAGTCGCTGATCACGACGACCGCGAAGACCAGCAGCGCCGCCACGAGCAGCGCGAGCAGCGCCGAGCCGATGATGCCCAGGATCATCCCGGCCAACGCCATCCCGTCGCCGCCGAGGGCGCCGTCGGCGGCCTTGATCTCCTTGCGTGCCCGATGGCCCAGCGCCCAGGCGAACGGGCTGATCAGCAGCGGCAGCAGGCAGAGGAACCCGCCGAGCAGCCCGCCCAGGCCCAGCCCGAGCGCGAGCCCCGCCTGCGGATGCGCCGGCGTCGCGGGCGCCCCGGGACCGGGCGGGTAGGCGCCCCACGGCGGCGGCCCGCCGTAGCCCTGCTGGCCGTAGCTGGGGCCGCCGTACCCCTGCTGGCCGTACGCCGGCCCGCCGTAGCCCGGCTGGCCCGGCTGCCCCGGCCAGGGGCCGCCCTGCGGCGGGTACGCCGGCCATCCCCCGGGCTGGCCCTGCTCCTGGCCCTGTTGCTGGCCCTGCTCCGGGCCGGCATCGCCGAGCGGCCGGTCGTTGCCGGGATAGCCCGCCGGGGGGTCCGGGAGCCCGTCCTCCGGCCTGCCTCCGGCCGCGTCCTCAGGCTGGCCGTCGGGGTCGCTACCCGGGTAGGAGCCGCTGGTGGGGCCGGTCATGGGCTCATCCTCGCAGCCAGGCGTCGACCTCGGCCACCCACCGGCGCCGGTCCGCCTCCGGGGCGGCGGAGGCGGCGAAGGAGGACCGCGCCAGGTGGGCCAGCTGGTCGTCGGTGAGGTCGTGCGCGGCCCGCATCGTGGCGTACTGGCCGGCGAGGCGGGAGCCGAAGAGCAGCGGGTCGTCGGCCCCCAGGGCGACGGTCGCCCCGGCCTCCAGCAGCTGGGGGAGCGGCACCGAGGTCAGGTCGGGGTAGACGCCCAGGGAGACGTTGGAGACCGGGCACAGCTCGAACGCCACACCGGCCTCGACCGCGCGGGCCAGGACGGCGGGGTCCTCGGTGGCGCGCACGCCGTGGCCGAGCCGGTCGGCGTGCAGCTGGCTCAGGCAGGTCCGGACGGCCTGCGCGCCGAGCAGCTCTCCGCCGTGCGGCACCAGCAGCAGGCCGGCCCGCTCGGCGATGCCGAACGCCGGCGCGAAGTCGGCGGTGCTGCCGCGGCGCTCGTCGTTGGAGAGCCCGAAGCCGACCACCCCCCGACCGGCGTACTGAGCGGCCAGCCGGGCCAGCGTGCGGGCGTCGAGCGGGTGGCGGGTGCGGTTGGCCGCGATCACCACCGCCATCCCCAGTCCCGTGGCGGACGAGGCCTGCGCCACCGCGTCCAGGACCAGGTCGGTGAAGGCCGTGACGCCGCCGAACCGCGCGGCGTAGCCGCTCGGGTCGACCTGGATCTCCAGCCACCGGCCGCCGTCGCGGACGTCGTCCTCGGCCGCCTCGCGCACCAGCCGGCGCACGTCCTCCTCGGTGCGCAGCACCGAGCGGGCGACGTCGTAGAGGCGCTGGAAGCGGAACCACCCCTTCTCGTCGGCCGCGGACAGCTGCGGCGGCCAGTCCTCGACCAGCGCATCGGGCAGCGCGATGCCGTCGCGGGCGGCGAGCTCGAGCAGCGTGCTGTGCCGCATCGAGCCGGTGAAGTGCAGATGCAGGTGGGCCTTGGGCAGGGCGTCGAGGGAGCGGGTCACCGTGGCGGGTTGGGTCGCCGGGTCAGTCGGCGGCCTGCCGGCCGGCCGCCTCGCTGAGCTTCTCGGCCGACGCCAGCAGGACGCAGGTCGCGACGGCCTCCATCGCGGTCGTCAGCTCGGCCATCGGCGGGAACGTGGGCGCCAGCCGGATGTTGCGGTCGCGGGGGTCGTCGCCGCCCGGGAAGGCCGCCCCCGCCGGCGTGAGCGCGACCCCGGCGTCCCGCGCCAGCCCGATCACCCGCGCCGCGGTGCCGTCGAGGACGTCCAGGCTCACGAAGTAGCCGCCGGTCGGGTGGGTCCAGGTCGCCACGCCGAGGCCACCGAGCCGCTCGGTGAGGATCCGCTCGACCTCGGCGAACTTCGGGGCGATCACCTCGCGCTGGCGAGCCATGTGCTCGCGCACTCCCTCGGGCGAGCCGAAGAACTGCGCGTGGCGCAGCTGGTTGACCTTGTCGGGCCCGATCGCGCCCTTGCCCAGGTGCCCGACGTACCACCGCACGGTCTCGACGGAGCCGCCCAGGAAGGCGACGCCGGCGCCGGCGTGGGTGATCTTGGAGGTGGAGGCGAACACGATCGGTCGGTGCGGGTGCCCCGCGACGGCGGCAAGGGAGACGATGTCGGCGGTCTTGGTCTCCTCCGGCGTCAGGTGGTGGAAGGCGTAGGCGTTGTCCCACAGGATCTTGAAGTCCGGCGCCGCGGTCGGCATCGACGCCAGGCGGGCGGCGACCTCCTGGGTGACCACCGAGCCGGTCGGGTTGGCGTAGGTCGGCACCAGCCACATGCCCTTGATCGAGGGGTCCTCGGCCACCAGCCGCTCGACGGCGTCCATGTCGGGGCCGTCGTCGAGCATCGGCACGGTCACCGCCTCGATGCCGAACCACTCCAGCAGCGTGAAGTGCCGGTCGTAGCCGGGCACCGGGCACACGAAGCGCACGGTGTCCTCGGCCGCCCAGGGGCGCTCGCTGTCCACGCCGCCCTGGAGCACTAGGTCGACGAGCACCTCGCGCATCATCACCAGGCTGGAGTTGCCGCCCGCGACGATCTGGTCGACCTCGAGGCCGAGCAGCTCGGCGAAGATCTCCCGCAGCTCGCGCACGCCCTCCAGGCCGCCGTAGTTGCGCACGTCGACGCCGTCGGCGGTGCGCACCCCGTCGGGCAGGCGCAGCAGGCCGTCGGCCAGGTCCAGCTGGGCCGCGGCGGGCTTGCCCCGGGTCAGGTCCAGGGAGAGCCCGCGGGCGCGCAGGTCGTCGTACGCCTGCTGCTGGGTGCTCAGGAACGCCGCGACCTCCTCGGGGGCGCGGTCGGGGAGGGGGACGGGAGTGGCGTGCTCGGTCACGCCCCCATGCTCCCATCCCGGGCGCTGCGTCCCGCGACCCGTTCCGCGGTGGCCGGTGCCGGTTCGACTTATCGCGGAGCGCCCCCGTAGACTCACTCCTTGGTGGATCCGGCCAATGCTTCGTCATGCCCGGAGGCCGCCGTAGGGCACTAGCTCAACTGGCAGAGCATCGGTCTCCAAAACCGAAGGTTGGGGGTTCAAGTCCCTCGTGCCCTGCGAGGACCAGCAGACATCATCGGAGAGGGGACCCCGTGCCCGAGAACAGCTCGGCTCGCGCCGGTCGCGAGCGCACGGGCCCGGTGACCTTCTACCGCCAGGTGGTGGCCGAGCTGCGCAAGGTGGTGTGGCCCACCCAGCAGGAGCTCATCACCTACTTCCTGGTCGTGATGGCGTTCGTGCTGGTGCTGATCGGCATCGTCTCGGCGCTGGACCTGGGCTTCGGCAAGCTCTCCTTCGCCGTCTTCGGCTGAGGGCGGCCGGGGCGCCGGGGACGACGTCGCCAGGGACAACCACGCAAGACAAGAGGATCGGACGGAACAAGTGACAGTGTCGGGCGAGTACGACCCCGAGCAGCAGGCTGAGGCGACGGACGCAGGGACGGCTCCGGAGGAGACCGGCGCCCCCGCCGACGCGGAGACCGGCGAGGTCGAGGCTCCCGTCGAGGAGCTCCCGGCGGACGAGGCCGCGCTCGACGAGGCCCCCGTGGACGAGGCTCCGCTCGACGAGGCCCCCGTGGACGATGCCCCGCTCGACGAGGCGCCGGTGGACGAGCCCGCCGCCGACCCGATGGAGGAGTTCCGCACGGCCCTGCGCGAGAAGCCGGGCGAGTGGTTCGTGGTGCACACCTACTCCGGCATGGAGAACCGGGTGAAGGCCAACCTGGAGAACCGCGCGGTCTCGCTCAACATGACCGACTACATCCACGAGATCGTCGTGCCGACCGAGGAGGTCGCCGAGATCAAGAACGGCCAGCGCAAGCTCGTCAAGCGGACCGTGCTGCCGGGCTACGTGCTCGTGCGGATGGACCTCACCGACGAGTCGTGGAGCGCGGTGCGCCACACCCCGTCGGTCACCGGCTTCGTGGGCCACCAGCACCAGCCGGTGCCGCTGAGCCTGGACGAGGTCGAGAACATGCTGGCGCCGGCGGTCCAGGCCCAGGTGGAGGCCAACGCCAGCGCCGCCGAGGCGGCGGGCGGCACCGCCACGCAGACCGCGACCCGCACGCCGGTGACCGTGGCCGACTTCGACGTCTCCGACTCCGTGATGGTCGTCGACGGGCCGTTCGCGACCCTGCACGCGACGATCACCGAGATCAACATCGAGGCGCAGCGCGTCAAGGCGCTCGTCGAGATCTTCGGCCGGGAGACCCCGGTCGAGCTCAGCTTCAACCAGATCCAGAAGGTCTGAGCAGCACACCCGCACCTGTGGCAGGGGCGCACGCCCCGTTCTGACCACGAGAGAGAGAAGAAGGAAATGCCTCCGAAGAAGAAGATCGCTGCGCTGGTCAAGGTTCAGCTGCAGGCCGGCGCTGCGACGCCGGCCCCGCCGGTCGGTACCGCCCTGGGCCCGCACGGCGTCAACATCATGGACTTCTGCAAGGCCTACAACGCCCAGACCGAGGCCATGCGCGGCAACGTCGTCCCCGTCGAGATCACCATCTACGAGGACCGGTCGTTCACGTTCGTCACCAAGACGCCGCCGGCCGCGGAGCTGATCAAGAAGGCGGCCGGTGTCGCCAAGGGGTCCGGCGTCCCGCAGAAGGACAAGGTCGGCAAGCTGACCCGCGACCAGGTCCGCGAGATCGCCCAGACCAAGCTCGTCGACCTCAACGCCAACGACATCGACGCCGCGATGAAGATCGTCGAGGGGACCGCCCGCTCCATGGGCGTCACCGTCAACGACTGACCGACGGCTGACTCAGCCACACCGTCCCGTGGCAGGGCCGCGCTGGCCCGTAGACCACACCTGGAAGAAGGAAGTACCAGCCATGCAGCGCAGCAAGAGCTACCGCAAGGCGGCGGAGTCGTTCGACGCCGACGAGCTCCACAGCCCCCTCGAGGCGATCCGGATCGCCAAGGGCAATGCCACCAAGAAGTTCGACGAGACCCTCGACGTCGCGATGCGGCTGGGTGTCGACCCCCGCAAGGCCGACCAGATGGTCCGCGGCACGGTGAACCTGCCCAACGGCACGGGCAAGACCGCCCGCGTCCTGGTGTTCGCCAATGCCGACAAGGCCGAGGCCGCCCGTGAGGCCGGCGCCGACTTCGTCGGTGGCGACGAGCTGATCGAGAAGGTCACCGGCGGGTGGACCGACTTCGACGCCGTGGTCGCGACCCCGGACATGATGGGCAAGGTCGGTCGTCTCGGCCGCGTGCTCGGGCCGCGCGGCCTGATGCCCAACCCGAAGACCGGCACGGTGACGCCCGACGTCGCCAAGGCCGTGACCGACATCAAGGGCGGCACGATCGAGTTCCGGGTCGACCGCCACGCCAACCTGCACTTCATCATCGGCAAGGCGTCGTTCAGCGACACCGCGCTGGCGGAGAACTACGCGGCGGCTCTCGACGAGGTGCTCCGGCTCAAGCCGAGCAGCTCCAAGGGCCGCTACCTCAAGAAGGTCACCGTCTCGACCACGATGGGCCCCGGCGTCCAGGTCGACCCCAACCGGACCCGCAACCTGACGGGCGACGACGAGGCCTGAGCGAGCAGCGACGCAGCGGGGCCCGGTCGCCCCACCGATTTGGTGGGTCGTGACCGGGCCCCTATGCTTGTCCTGAAGCCGAAGACCGCTGGTTCCTGGCCCGTCCAGGTGAAGGTCCGGGAGAGATCCCGAGCGACCCGCGCAGGTGACAGAGTGGCGAGATCCTCGCACCACGCCCTGTGCCCCTGCGCGCGGGGCGTTTCTTCGTTCCCGGCCCTCCGGCTTCGCACCACGCGTCCGCGTGGTGCACGATCGGAAGGAGACCCATGGCGCGGCCAGACAAGGTGGCAGCCGTCGCGGAGATCGTCGACCAGTTCAACGATTCCGCCGGCGCTGTGCTGACCGAGTACCGCGGGCTCACCGTCAAGCAGCTGCAGGACCTGCGGCGCGCTCTCGGTGAGAACGCTTCCTACGCCGTGGTCAAGAACACGCTGACCAAGATCGCTGCCCGTGAGGCCGGCGTCGAGGGATTCGACGACCTGCTCAGCGGACCGACCGCCATCGCCTTCATCAACGGCGACCTGGTCGAGGCGGCCAAGGGCCTGCGTGACTTTGCCAAGGCCAACCCCGCCCTCGTCATCAAGGGTGGGTACGTCGACGGCGCCCCGCTGGACGCCTCCGAGATCGCCAAGCTGGCGGATCTGGAGTCCCGCGAGGTCCTGCTGGGCAAGCTGGCGGGCGCGATGCTCGCCTCGCTCTCCCAGGCCGTCTACCTCCTCAACGCCCCGCTGTCCCAGGCCGCCCGGCTCGCCGGCGCCCTGCAGGCGAAGGCCGCCGAGGACCCCTCGATCCTCCGGGGCGGTGCCGGCGAGGCGCCGGCCGCGGCCGAGGACACCACCCACGACGCGCCCGCGTCCGAGGAGAGCACCGAGGCCCCCGAGAGCACCGAGGCCTGACATCCCCGCGTACGGCCCACGTCGTACCACCATCGAAAGGAACGCCACCATGGCGAAGCTCAGCACCGACGAGCTGCTCGACGCTTTCAAGGAGATGACCCTCCTGGAGCTCAGCGAGTTCGTGAAGCAGTTCGAGGACACCTTCGGCGTCACCGCCGCGGCGCCGGTCGCCGTGGCCGCCGCGCCGGCCTCGGGCGGCGCTGCCGCCGGCGGTGAGGAGGCCGCAGAGCAGGACGAGTTCGACGTCGTCCTCGAGGCCGCCGGTGACAAGAAGATCAACGTCATCAAGGAGGTGCGCGCGCTGACCAGCCTCGGCCTCAAGGAGGCCAAGGAGCTGGTCGAGGCCGCTCCCAAGGCCGTCCTCGAGAAGGTCAACAAGGAGACGGCTGAGAAGGCCAAGGAGGCCCTCGAGGGCGCCGGCGCCAGCGTCACCCTGAAGTGATCTGAGGGGTTCTCCCCGGAGGCCGTCCCGCACTGTGCGGGGCGGCCTCCTGCCGTCTCCGGGTGGCGGCGCCCGGATCGCCGATCACGATGGCGAACCGGATCGTCGCAACCGGTTCCGAAAGGCGTGCGCTGAAGGCAACCGTCGCGTAACTTAGGCCTGCCCTGGTCGTTCACCCTGCAAGGCGGTGATCCAGGGGGCCGCGGGCTGCGCCCCGGGGGTGGAGCCAAGTCAAAGGGAGTGCATGGGCGTCGAGATCAAAGTAGAACACCACACCAAATCGTTAGGCAATCCTCTCATCTGGGGCGACGTCACGCTGACCCTGCCCGCCGGTGAGGTCTCGGTCATGCTCGGCCCGTCCGGCACCGGCAAGTCGGTGTTCCTCAAGGCGCTGATCGGGCTGCTCAAGCCCGACGACGGTCACATCTGGATCGAGGGTGTCGACATCGCCACCTGCCCGGACAGGGAGCTCTACGAGGTCCGCAAGCTGTTCGGTGTGCTGTTCCAGGACGGCGCGATGTTCGGCTCGATGAACCTGTTCGACAACGTCGC
Organism: Marmoricola sp.; assembly: GCA_051954195.1. Classification (GTDB taxonomy): domain Bacteria; phylum Actinomycetota; class Actinomycetes; order Propionibacteriales; family Nocardioidaceae; genus Marmoricola. The sequence continues at coordinate 12,566 of JBQCHZ010000050.1, read as the reverse complement.
CTTCCCGCTGCGCGAGCACACCAAGAAGTCCGAGTCCGAGATCCGCAACATCGTCATGGAGAAGATGGACCTCGTCGGTCTGCTCGGTGCCGAGGACAAGCTCCCGGGCGAGATCTCCGGCGGGATGCGCAAGCGCGCCGGACTGGCCCGCGCGCTGGTGCTCGACCCCGAGATCCTGCTGATCGACGAGCCGGACTCCGGACTCGACCCGGTGCGCACCTCGTTCATCAACCAGCTCTTCATCGACCTGAACGCGCAGATCGACGCCACGTTCCTGATCGTGACCCACGACATCAACAGCACCCGGACGGTGCCGGACAACATCGGCCTGCTCTATCACAAGCACCTGGCGATGTTCGGTCCCCGCGAGATGCTGCTGTCCTCGGAGGAGCCGGTCGTCCGCCAGTTCCTCAACGCCCAGACGATCGGTCCGATCGGCATGAGCGAGGAGAAGGACGCCGACGAGCTCGAGGCCGAGCGCGGCATGGAGATGCCGCCGCTGCCGCCGATCCCGCTGCAGCTGGAGCCGTCCAACGGCATCCCGCGGCGCAGCCAGCGGCCCGCCGGTGCCTGGTGCGCCGAGCACGGCATCGTGCCGCCGCCGGGGTCGTTCGAGCCCAACATGTCGATGGCCGTCGGCGGCTGACGCGTCGATGTCCTCCTCGGTCGCCAGCCGGGTCCTCGCTCCCGTAGGGACTGCCGGCAAGCTCTTCGCCTTCGGCCTCGACGTCGGACGGTCGCTGTTCAAGCGCCCCTTCCAGACGCGCGAGTTCATCCAGCAGGCCTGGTTCATCGCCTCGGTCACGATCATCCCCACGGCCCTGGTCGCCATCCCGTTCGGCGCGGTCATCGCCCTGCAGGTCGGCAGCCTGATCAAGCAGTTCGGCGCGCAGTCCTTCACCGGGTCGGCGTCGGTGCTCGCGGTCGTCCAGCAGGCGGCGCCGATCGGCACGGCCCTGCTCATCGCCGGCGCGGGCGGCTCGGCGATCGCCGCCGACCTCGGCGCGCGCAAGATCCGCGAGGAGCTCGACGCGATGATGGTGTTGGGCATCGACCCGATCCAGCGCCTGGTCGTCCCGCGCGTCCTCGCGGCGATGCTCGTGGCCGTCTTCCTCAACGGCATGGTGAGCGTCGTCGGTGTGGCCGGCGGCTACGTCTTCAACGTGATCCTCCAGAACGGCACCCCCGGCGCCTACCTCGCCAGCTTCACCGCCCTCGCCCAGCTGCCCGACCTCTGGGAGGGCATGTCCAAGGCGCTGGTGTTCGGCCTGATCGCCGCGATCGTCGCCGCCTACAAGGGCATGAACGCCGGCGGCGGCCCGAAGGGCGTCGGTGACGCCGTCAACGAGTCGGTCGTCATCACGTTCCTGCTGCTGTTCGTTGTCAACTTCGTGATCAGCACGGTCTACGTGCAGATCGTTCCCCCGAAGACAGGCTGAGCCATGGCCGACGTCAAGCAGGTCTACCAGCGTCCCCTGAAGTCGCTGGACAACCTCGGCTCGGAGCTGAGGTTCTACCTGGGCGCGCTCCGCGCGACGCCCCGCTCGGTGGTGCGCTACCCGCGCGAGGTGCTGCGGCTGCTCGCCGAGGTGACGCTGGGCAGCGGCGCGCTCGCGGTCATCGGCGGCACGGTGGGCGTCATCCTCGCGATGACCTTCTTCACCGGTGCCCAGGTGGGTCTCTCCGGCTACGAGGCGCTCAACCAGCTCGGTACGGCGGCCTTCGCCGGATTCGTCTCCGCCTACTTCAACACCCGTGAGATCGCCCCGCTGGTGTCCGGCATCGCGCTGGCCGCCACCGTCGGCTGCGGCTTCACCGCCCAGCTGGGCGCCATGCGGATCTCCGAGGAGGTCGACGCCCTCGAGGTGATGGCGATCCCCTCGATGCCGTTCCTGGTCGCCACCCGAGTGGTCGCCGGCCTCGTCGCCATCATCCCGCTCTACGTCGTGGGCCTGCTGTCGTCGTACTTCGCGACGCGCCTGGTGGTCACGCTCTTCTACCACCAGAGCCCGGGCACCTACGACCACTACTTCAACCAGTTCCTGCCGCCGGGCGACGTGCTGTGGTCCTTCGGCAAGGTGCTGATCTTCGCGATCGTGGTCATCCTCATCCACTGCTACCACGGCTACAACGCCAGTGGCGGACCGTCCGGCGTGGGCGTGGCCGTGGGTCGTGCGGTGCGGACCTCCATCGTCGCGGTCAACGTCATCGACCTGTTCCTCAGCATGGCGATCTGGGGGTCCACGACGACCGTGAGGCTGGCCGGATGAGGGTCGTCGGCCGGATCCTCGGCAACCGGCTGCTCGGTGTGGTGTTCATCGGGCTGCTGGTCCTCGCCGTCTACCTCGTCTACGCGCTGTTCAACCAGTCGTTCACCTCCTTCGACAAGGTGACCCTGCACACCGACACCGCGGGGCTCCAGCTGCCCGAGCGCGCCGACGTGAAGATCCGCGGCGTGATCGTGGGGGAGGTGCTCGACCAGCGTGCCGACGCTCCCGGCCGGGCCACGCTGACCCTGGGCCTGGATCCCGACAAGATCGGTGAGATCCCGGCGAGCGTCACCGCCTCGATCCTGCCCAAGACGCTGTTCGGCGAGAAGTACGTCTCCCTGGACATCCCGAAGACCAGCCCGCTCGGCGGCAACCTCCCGCTCAGCGCGGGAGCGGTGATCGACCAGACGAAGATGCCCATCGAGGTCGAGCGGGTGCTCAACGACTTCTACCCGCTGCTGCGCGCCATCCAGCCGGCGGAGCTCAACTACACGCTCAACGCGATCGCCGACGCGCTCGAGGGCCGCGGCGAGCAGCTCGGCCAGTCGCTGGTGACCCTGGACGGCTACCTCAAGCGGCTCAACCCGCAGGTGCCGGGCCTGGTGCGCGACCTCAAGCTGCTCTCGGGGGTGAGCCGCACCTACACCGACGTGATCCCCGACCTCGCCGCCACGCTGCGCAACACCGTGAAGACCGGCAACACCCTGGTCGCCAAGGAGTCGACCCTGCAGCACTTCCTGCAGGACACCACCGGCTTCTCGAACACCGCGGAGGACTTCCTGCGCACCAACGGCGACAACCTGATCCGCTTGGGCCGGCTCAGCAAGCCGCAGGTCGCCCTGCTGGCCCGCTACTCCTCGGAGTTCCCGTGCCTGCTCAACGGCATCGTGAACCAGGCCCCGCGGCTGGGCACCACCTTCCGCGGCTTCGTCTTCCACATCCAGGCCGAGCTGATCCCCAACCAGCCCCGTGGCTACAACAGCAAGGACCGGCCGGTGTACGCCGACACGAGCGGCCCCAACTGCGCCGGCCTGCCGTTCCCGCAGGGCGCCGGCCAGGAGAACCCCTACGGCGGCAAGAACTCGCCGTACCGCATCCCCAACTTCCGTGACGGTGTCGACGACAACGGCGGCTCCCTGGCCCGCGGCGACAACCAGCGGGTGGCACCGGGCTTCGGCCGGGTCGGCGTCCAGCCCGGCGGCACGGCGGAGGAGACCGCGGTGGTGCAGTCGCTGCTCGCGCCCGCGTTCGGCGTCCCCGCCGACCGGATCGACGGCGTCTCGACCCTGCTCTTCGGCCCCGCCGCCTCCGGCACGGAGGTGAGCAGCCGATGACGCGCAAGGGACTCGACAAGCGCACTTCGATCGACCTGGTCAAGCTCGGCATCTTCATCGTCGTCACGGCGTTGGCGACCGGCGTGCTGGTGGTGCTGATCGGCAACCTCACCTTCCAGTCCTCCCGCGACTACCAGGCGGTCTTCTCCGATGCCACCGGTGTGGTCAAGGGCGACGACGTCAGGATCGCCGGGGTCAAGGTCGGCACGGTCAAGGACGTCCGCATCGTCGACCGCGACCGGGCCGAGATCAGCTTCGACGTCGCCGACAGCGCCACGGTCACCCGCAGCTCGCACGCGGCCATCCGCTACCGCAACCTCGTCGGTCAGCGCTACGTCTCGATCACCCAGGGCGTCGGCAACACCGACCGGCTGCCGGCGGGTCAGACGATCCCGCTCGACCGCACCCAGCCCGCGCTGGACCTGACCGAGCTCTTCAACGGCTTCAAGCCGCTGTTCGCCGCGCTCACCCCCTCCGACGTCAACAAGCTCAGCTACGAGGTCATCCAGGTCTTCCAGGGCGAGGGCGGCAACCTCCAGGGCCTGCTGCAGAACACCGCCTCGGTCACCAGCACGCTGGCCGACCGCGACCAGGTGATCGGTCAGCTGATCGACAACCTGAACGCGGTCCTGGTCACGATCAGCGGGCGCAACAAGCAGCTCAACGGCCTGATCACCGACTTCGACACCCTCCTCAAGGGCCTGGTCCAGGACCGTGACGCGCTGCTCGGGCCGCTGGACACGATCTCGAACCTGTCCGAGCAGACGGCCTCGTTCACCCAGGGCATCCGGCCCGGGTTGGTCCAGGACGTCAAGGGTCTGCGCAAGGTCGCGGCGAACATCAACGCGAACCGCGACGAGGTCGACCGGGCCTTCCAGATCCTGCCCATCAAGCTTCAGAAGATCGGCCGCACCGCCATCTACGGCTCCTACTTCAACTTCTACCTCTGCACGCTCACCGGGCGGATCGTGCTCCCGGGCGGGCAGGCCATCCCGCTCTCCTACTCGCCGCTCAACGAGGCGAGGTGCAACCTGTCATGAAGCCGTTCCGCGAGCGCAACCCCGTCATCGTCGGCCTGATCAGCATCGCCGTGATCGTGCTGCTGCTCCTCGCCGCCGTCAACGCCTCCAGCCTCCCGCTGATCGGCGGCGGGACCACCTACCACGCCGCGTTCAGCGAGGCGTCGGGCATCCAGTCCGGCGACGAGGTCCGCATCGCCGGCGTGCGCGTCGGCAAGGTCACCGGCGTCGGGATCGACGACGGCCACGTGCAGGTCGACTTCCGGGTCGAGACCGACGACCACTTCGGCCAGGACACCGGCGCGGCGATCAAGGTCAAGACGCTGCTGGGGCAGATGTACCTCGCGCTCGAGCCGGCCGGCTCGGGCCAGCTCTCCTCCGGCGCCACGATCCCGCAGTCGCGCACCCGGTCGGCCTTCGACGTCGTCGAGGCGTTCAGCGGGCTGGCCAGCCGGGTGCAGGACATCAACCTGCCCCAGCTGCGCAAGTCGCTCAACACCCTGTCCGCTGCCACGGCCACGACGCCGAAGGCCTTCCAGGACGCGCTGCGCGGCGTCTCGGCGCTCTCGCGCAACATCGCCAAGCGCGACCAGCAGCTCAACACGCTGCTGGGCAACCTGAAGAACGTCTCGACGATCCTGGCCAACCGCGACCAGGACATCGTCACGCTGATGAAGCGCGGCGACATCGTGCTGCGTGCGCTGGTGCAGCGCCGGGAGGCCATCCACCGGCTGCTCGTCTCCACCAGCACCCTGTCCACGCAGCTGACCGGCCTGGTCGACGACACCCGCGCCGACCTCAAGCCGGCCCTGCAGAACCTCCAGGGCGTCGTCGACCTGCTGCTGAAGAACCAGAACAACCTCGACCAGAGCCTGCGTCTGCTCGCCCCGTTCTACCGGGTGTTCTCCAACACCCTGGGCAGCGGGCCGTGGTTCGACACCTGGATCCAGAACCTTCCGCCCCTGTGATCGCCGCTGTGAGGACCCGATGAGACTGCTCCGGAGTGTGAACCCCGCCGTCGCGGCGATCGCCGCGGTGGCGGTGGTGGTCGCCCTCGTGCTGGTCCTCATGCCCCGCTCCGGCACGCGGTACGTCACGGCCGACTTCCCCAAGGCGGTCTCGCTCTACGTCGGCTCCGACGTCAAGATCCTCGGCGTGCCGGTGGGCAAGGTCGAGTCGGTGACGCCGCAGGGCACCTCCGTGCGGGTGCGGCTCTCCTACGACGAGAAGTACAAGCTCCCCGCCGACGTCAAGGCCGTGGTGATCAGCCCGTCGATCGTCGGTGACCGCTTCGTGCAGTTCACCCCCGCGTACCGCAGCGGCCCGGTGCTTCCCGACAACGCCACCCTCGGGGTGAAGCGGACCGCGGTGCCCCTCGAGCTCGACGAGATCTTCGGCAGCCTCAACACCCTCAACGTCGCCCTGGGCCCGGACGGGGTCAACGCTCCAGGCGCCAGTGGCACCGGTGCGCTGACCCGGCTGCTCGACTCCACCGCTCGCAACTTCGGCGGTCAGGGCGTGCAGTTCAACCAGACCATCAAGGACCTGGGCAAGTTCACCAAGACGCTCTCCGACAACAAGGACGCGTTGTTCGGCACCGCGGCGGAGATCGAGAAGTTCGTCAACACGCTCTCGCGCAATGACAGCACGGTGCGGCAGTTCAACGACCAGCTCCAGAGCGGGTCGCAGCTGCTCGCCTCCGACCGGCAGGAGCTGGCCGCCGCCCTGAGCAACCTCTCGACCGCGCTGATCAAGGTGCGTGGCTTCGTGCGCGACAACCGCGACGCCCTGCACACCAACATCTCCGGCCTCGCGCGCGTCACCGACACGATCGTCAAGCGCCGCTCGGCGCTCGACGAGACCCTGCGGATCGCGCCGGCGGCGCTGAACAACCTCGCGCTGGCCTACGACTCCAACACCGGCACCCTCGACACCCGTGACAGCGTCGGGGAGCTCGGCTCGAAGCTCTCGAGCAACCCCGGGGTCGTGCTGTGCTCGTTCCTCAACGAGGCGACCGTCCCGCTGAAGAACTGCCCGCTGAAGAGCCTGCCCGCGCTGGGCCGCACCGCGCCGTTCGACGCGGGCGCGATCGCGAAGGCCCAGCGCGAGAACCGGGCGCAGGTCGACCTGACGCTCGCCGGGATCGTGGGGGAGGACTGATGACGCGCGCGAGGAAGCTCCGTGCCGTGCGCTGGGTGGCGGTGGTGCTCTGCGCCGCCTTCGCCCTGACCGGCTGCTCGGTCTACGACGTGCCGCTGCCCGGCGGCGCCGACACCGGCGACCACCCGATGACCGTCCACGCCGAGTTCCGCGACGTGCTCGACCTGGTGCCGCAGTCGACCGTCAAGGTCGACGACATCTCGGTGGGCCGCATCACCGGCATCACCCTCAAGGGCTACACCGCCGACGTCACCATGCAGCTGCCCGGCGACGTGAACCTGCCCTCGAACGCCGTGGCCACGATCCGCCAGACCAGCCTGCTGGGCGAGAAGTTCGTGTCGCTGGCCGCGCCGGACAACCCCACGACCGAGCGCCTGGCGAACGGCGACACGATCGGTCTGGACGACACCGGACGCAATCCCGAGGTCGAGGAGGTGCTCAGCGCGCTCGGTGCCCTGCTCTCCGGCGGCGGCGTCGCGCAGCTGAAGACGATCGCCGAGGAGCTCAACACCACGGTGGGCGGGCGCGAGCAGGACATCCGCTCGGTGCTGGACCAGCTGCACTTCTTCATGGGTCAGCTGGACCGCAACAAGCAGGCCGTCGTGGACGCCCTCGACAACCTCAACGGTCTCGCCGGCACGCTGCGCCAGCAGGACCGGACGATCAAGCTCGCGCTGGACAACATCCCCGGTGCGCTCCGCTCGATCAACCGGCAGCGGGACGACCTGGTCAAGGTGCTGCACGCGCTGAGCAAGCTCAGCGACGTCGGTACGCGCGTGATCGCGGCCTCGAAGGAGACCACGATCTCCACGCTGCGCGACCTCTCGCCGGTCCTCTTCCAGCTCGCGGCGGCGGGCGACGCGTTCCCGAAGTCGCTCCAGGTCTTCTTGACCTACCCGTTCGTCGACGAGGCGGTGGGCCGCGACCCGCAGGTCGCCCGCAACCTGCACATCGGCGACTACACCGACCTCAACCTCCGGCTCGACCTCGAGCTGGCGAACCTCACGCTGCCGGGCCTGCCCAACGTGACGCTGGGCGACGTGCTGCAGATCTGCGGCACGACGCCTCTGGCGCCCATCTGCAAGCAGGCGCAGCCGCTGGTCGACACGCTGTGCGGCTCGCTGCTGAAGTCGACGCCGCTGTGCACCACCCCGGGCACCGGCGGCGGCTCCGGCGGCGGCGGTGGCCTCCTCGGCGGCGGCGGCACCGGTGGCGGCAACAACCCGCTGGGTGGCCTGCTCGGCGGCCTCGGCGGCGGTACGAAGACCGGCACCAAGAGCGGGGCGAGCAGCGGCGGCGGTAGCGGCGGGGCACAGAGCGGCTCGGGCAGTGGCCTCGGCGGCCTGCTCGGCGGCCTGGGGCTGGGCCGGGTCAACCCCGGTCCGGCGTTCCGGACCGACGCCGGGCGGCCCGCGTGGTTGCGCTTCCCCGCCGGAAGCGCGCTCGAGACAGGCGTCGGCACGCTGCTGTTCCAGGGAGCGCTCTCATGATCACCGCCCGCACCAAGCGCCAACTGCTGATCTTCGTGCTCATCACGCTGGTCGGCGTCTCCTACGTCGGGGCGCGCTACGCCCGCCTGGACCGGCTCTTCTACGACTCCGCCTACGCCGTGGATGCGCACTTCACCGACTCCGGTGGCATCTTCACCGGGGCCGAGGTGACCTATCGCGGCGTGCACGTCGGCAAGGTCGATGCGATGAAGCTGACCGACGACGGCGTCGACGTGGTGCTCTCCATCGACAAGGGCTGGGACCGCATCCCGGCCGACACCGACGCGCTGGTCGCCAACAAGTCCGCGGTCGGCGAGCAGTACGTCGACCTGGAGCCGAACACCGACAGCGGCCCCTACCTGCACGACGGCTCGGCGATCGCCGACACCGCCACGCACATCCCGGTCTCCACGACCGAGCTGCTGACCAACCTCGACAACCTGGTCAACTCGGTGCCCCAGGACCAGCTGCGCACGGTCGTCAGCGAGCTCGGCGCCGCCTTCAAGGGCACCGGGCCGGCGCTGTCGCAGATCATCGACACCTCGACGTCGTTCATCCAGACCGCGAACCAGAACTTCGACGTCACCGACGCGCTCATCCGTGACTCGCGGACCGTGCTGCAGACGCAGCTGGACAAGACCTCCGCGATCCGGTCGTTCTCGCGTGACCTGCGGCTGTTCAGCGGCAGCCTCGCCGCGCACGACGCCGACCTGCGCCGGCTGATCGACAACGGCTCGGCCAGCGTCACCCAGCTGCGCACGTTCCTCCAGCAGAACAAGGTCAACCTGTCCCGGCTGATCTCCAACCTGGTCACCACCGGCGAGGTGACGGTCAAGCACCTCGCCGGCACCCGGCAGATCCTGGTCCTCTACCCCTACGTCGTCGCCGGGGGCTACACCGTGGCGGGCAAGGCACCCGACGGCGTCAACTACGACGTCCACTTCGGTGTGGTGCTGACCCAGGCGCCGCCGGTGTGTCACCAGGGCTACCACCCCGACCAGGTGCGCACGCCGCAGGAGACCAGCGACAAGCCGATGGACACCACCGCCGGCTGCACGGATCCCGGTCTGGTGCAGCGCGGGGCGTTCCACGCGCCGAGCAACCGCACGGGTGCGAACTACCGACCCTCACTGGGCACGTACGATCTGCAGACCGGCACACTGGACTGGTCCGACGCCGCCGGGAAGCCGACCGTGGTGAGCAACGGCGGTCAGCACGAGCTCTTCGGGAAGGACGCGTGGAAGTGGATGCTGCTCCAGCCCGCGATGCCGACGCAGCGAGCGGAGCGCTGACCCCGGCCGCTGCCACCGCGCCAGGCGGACGACGACGGCGGTGGTCCCGCGCGGTCGTCGTCGTGGCCGCCGTGCTGGCGGTGCTCCTGGTCGCCTCGGTGGTGCTGATCGTGGTGCGCGGTCGTCAGGTGCGTGCGCACGACCGGCTCGAGGCCGGCCGGGCCGCCGCACTGCAGGCGGCCGAGCAGTTCACGCTGCGGATGGACGCCTTCGACGGCGCCGATCTCGCCGGCTACACCAAGAGCGTGTCCCCGCTGCTGACCGACAAGGAGAAGACGGTCTTCACCCAGCAGCTCCAGCAGTTCCAGAAGCTCTACCAGCAGGTGCAGAAGGCGAGCCAGGGCAAGGGCGCCGCGCAGGCGCCCCAGCCCGGCAAGGGCACGATCGTGATGGCCGGGGTGAGTCAGGTCGACGCCGACTCCGCCACCGTGCTGGTGGCCCACGACTCGACGATCCCCGGAGCCAGCCAGAAGCTGCACTCGCGCTGGACGATCAGCATGCGCAAGATCGACGGCGACTGGCTCGTCGACTCCTTCACCCCGGTCGCCTGAGGACGCAGCGATGAGCCAGACCCACGAGGTCACCCACTACGACGTCCTCGGGGTCGCCCCGACGGCCAAGCCGGAGGCGATCCGCAAGGCGTGGCGCCGGCGTACCGGGAAGGCGGGGCCGGGCTCGCCGGAGCTCGCCCGGCTCAACGAGGCGGCCGAGGTGCTCCTCGACCCCTACCAGCGCCGGCAGTACGACGCGACGCTCCCGCCGGAGCCGGCCGCCGTGCCCGCGGAGGACGAGACCGGTCCGCGTGCGGCCCGCGGGTGGCGCACCTGGGCCGGGCTGGGGGCGCTCACCGCCGTCACCGTCGCCGCCGTGGTCGTGGCCGTGCTGCTCTCGCTGCAGCACCGCACCGACGAGGCCACCGACACCGCGCGCCAGGAGGCCTCCGCGGCCGTCGAGCGGGCGCTGCCGCAGGTGCTGTCCTACGACTACCGCAACCTCGACGAGGCGCGGGCGCAGGCCGACCGCTACCTCACCCCGGGCTTCCGCAGCGAGGTCGACCGCAACTTCCGGCTGCTGCAGAAGAACCCCGACGGCACGCCGGGAGCAGCGGTGCAGACCAAGACCGTGGTCAAGGCCACCGTGCTGGGGACCGCGGCGATGCAGGCGAGCCCCGACGCCGTCCAGGTGCTCGCCTACGTCGACCAGCGGCGCACGGGCGACCAGGGCACCAGCATCTTCCAGAACCGGGTGGCGGTTTCGATGGTGCACCGCGGCGACGCCTGGCTCGTCGACGGCCTCGACCCGCGGTGAGCCGGGTGCTTGACCCGGGCCGGGGCGTCGTCCATAGTTCTCGCACGACCGCGGCAGGTCGCTGAGGGTTCTCCGCAGCGGCCAGGGCCGGACGGTTGAGTTGCCCCCTGTCCGTGGGGTACTCTTCTTCTTTGCGTCCGCTCTCAAATGCTTCCTGCCTGTCCGGTGGCTGGTTTGTGGTGGGCCGACGCGATCATCGTGTGAGCCTCGGAAGGACCACTCTTGGCCGCCTCGCGACCCAAGCTCGACTCTGCTGCCCCCCGCCGGATCTCCTTCGCCAAGATCGCCGAACCTCTCGAGGTTCCCCAGCTCCTCGCCCTCCAGACCGACAGCTTCGACTGGCTCGTCGGCAACGAGGCGTGGAAGGAGCGCGTCGCCGAGCGGCAGGCCGCCGGCGAGGACGTGTCGCCGAAGTCCGGCCTGCACGAGATCTTCGAGGAGATCTCGCCGATCGAGGACTTCTCCAAGACGATGCAGCTGTCGTTCGAGAACCCCGTCTTCCTCGACCCCAAGTACACCGAGGACGAGTGCAAGGAGAAGGACTTCACCTACTCCCGGCCGCTCTATGTGTCCGCGGAGTTCATGAACGCCGAGACCGGTGAGATCAAGGGCCAGACGGTCTTCATGGGCGACTTCCCCATGATGACCCGCAAGGGCACCTTCATCATCAACGGCACCGAGCGCGTCGTCGTCTCGCAGCTGGTCCGGTCCCCGGGCGTCTACTTCGAGCGCAGCGCCGACAAGACCTCCGACAAGGACATCTTCACCTCCAAGGTGATCCCCTCGCGCGGAGCGTGGCTCGAGTTCGAGATCGACAAGCGCGACCAGGTCGGCGTCCGGCTGGACCGCAAGCGCAAGCAGAGCGTCACCGTGCTGCTCAAGGCCCTGCAGGCCGTCGCCTCCGAGGAGGACTACGAGGGCGCGCCCTACGACTACGAGTCGGTGATGGCCGAGCTGCGGCAGTACGAGTCGATCCAGCTCACCGAGGAGAAGGACCACACCGCGGGTCCCGACGACGCGCTGCTCGACATCTACCGCAAGCTGCGCCCGGGTGAGCCGCCGACGCGCGAGGCTGCGCTGACGCTGTTGAAGAACTACTACTTCAACCCCAAGCGCTACGACCTCGCGAAGGTCGGCCGCTACAAGATCAACAAGAAGCTCGGCACCCACGAGGCGTTCGACCAGCAGACGCTGACCATCGACGACATCGTCGCCACCATCCGCTTCCTGGTCCAGCTCCACGCCGCGCCCCAGGGCGAGGTCGACCTGGGCACGGTGAGGTTCAAGGAGGCCGGCGGCGCCGAGGCGGCCGACTCGCACGGCGAGCCCATCGTGGTGCGCCCCGACGACATCGACCACTTCGGCAACCGCCGGATGCGGACGGTCGGGGAGCTCATCCAGAACCAGCTCCGCACCGGCCTCGCCCGGATGGAGCGGGTGGTCCGCGAGCGGATGACGACCCAGGACGTCGAGGCGATCACGCCGCAGTCGCTGATCAACATCCGGCCCGTGGTCGCGGCGCTGAAGGAGTTCTTCGGCACCTCGCAGCTCTCGCAGTTCATGGACCACACCAACCCCATCTCCGGGCTCACCCACACGCGCCGCCTCTCGGCGCTGGGCCCGGGCGGCATCGCCCGTGACCGCGCGCAGATGGACGTCCGCGACGTCCACCACTCGCACTACGGCCGGATGT
>JBQCHZ010000049.1:0-14013 GCA_051954195.1 Marmoricola sp. | reverse complement strand
GGCGCTCGCCGCCGGAGAGGCGGTAGCCGCGGTCGCCGACGACGGTGTCCAGGCCGTCCGGCATGCCCCGGACGAGCGCACCGATCCGGGCGGCGTCGAGGACCTGCCAGATCTCGTCGTCCCCGGCACCCGGCCGGGCGTAGTGCAGGTTCGCCCGGATCGTGTCGTGGAACATGTGGGCGTCCTGGGTGACATAGCCGACGGCGTCCTCGAGCGACTGCAGGGTCACGTCGCGCACGTCCCAGGTGCGGTCGCCGGCCCCGATGCACACCGTCCCCGAGGTCACGTCGTAGAGCCGCGCCACCAGGTGGGTCATCGTGGTCTTGCCGGCGCCCGAGGGACCCACGAGCGCCACCATCTGTCCCGGCTCGGCCACGAAGGTGAGGTCGTGCAGCACCTCGCCGTGGTCCCTGCTCTCCTGCCGCGCGACCACCTCGAGGCTGGCCAGGCTCACCTCGTCGGCCCGCGGGTAGGTGAACGACACGTGGTCGAACTCCAGCCGGGACGCGGTCGGGGGGACCGCGACGGCGTCCGGGCGCTCCTGCACCTGCGAGGGCAGGTCGAGCACCTCGAAGACGCGGTCGAAGCTGACCAGCGCCGTCATCACGTCGACGCGGACGTTGGAGAGGCCCTGCAGGGGCGCGAGCAGCCGCAGCAGCAGCGTCGCGAGGGCGGTGAGGGTCCCGATCGTCAGCACGTCGCGGATCACCAGCGTGCCGCCGATGCCGTAGACGAGCGCGGTCGCCAGCGTCGGGACCAGCATCATGGAGGCCATGAAGACGCGGCTGACCAGCGCGATCCGGATGCCGAGGTCGCGCACCACGGCCGCCTTCTCGGCGTAGCGCCGGTCCTCGTCCTCCCGCCGGCCGAAGAGCTTGAGCAGCAGCGCGCCGCCGACGTTGAACCGCTCGGTCATCACGTTGCCCAGGTCCGCGTTGCCGTCCATCTGCTCGCGGGTCAGGCCACTGATCCGCGAGCCCACCCAGCGTGAGGCCAGCAGCAGCAGCGGGAACAGCACCAGGCACGCAAGGGTGACCTGCCAGCTGAGGGCGAACATCGTGACGCCCACGACCAGGACGCTGATGGTGTTCGACACGGTGCTCGACAGCGTCGAGGTGAACGCCCGTTGGGCGCCGATCACGTCGTTGTTCAGCCGCGAGACCAGTGCTCCGGTCTGGGTGCGGGTGAAGAAGGCCAGGGACATCCGCTGCACGTGGGCGAAGACCTGCGTGCGCAGGTCGTAGATGAGGTTCTCCCCGATGCGCGAGGACAGGTAGCCGGTCGCGACGGTGAGCAGCGCGTCGACGATCGCGGTGAGCGCCATCGCCCCGGCGAGCCACCCGACCAGGGCGGCGTCGTGCTGGGCGATCCCGTCGTCGAAGATGTGCTGGATCAGCAGCGGGTTCACCACGACGATCGCGGCGTCGACCACCACCAGGCCCAGGAAGGTCGCGATCAGCCGCCGGTGCGGGCTGGCGAAGCGGCTGACGCGGCGCAGTGTCGCGCGGCTGATCCGCTGCTCGACGACGCTGCGGTCGGCTCGCAGCGTGCGCATCATCGGACCCATGCCGCTCATCGGCGGACCCTGCGGTCACGCCCGTCCGCGGCGCGGGGCGGAGCGGGTGACAGGCACCGTGGGGCGGTCATGCCAGGCGAACGCTGTGCGAGGAGGCGTTGTTCCTGGCGGTGGCCCGGCGGGCCGTCACGCCAGGGAGACGAGGTCGGCGTAGTCGGGCGACCACAGGTCCTCCACGCCGTCGGGCAGGATCAGCACCCGGTCGGGCTCGAGCGCGTGCACGGCGCCCTCGTCGTGGGTGACCAGCACGATCGCCCCCTGATAGGACCGGATCGCGGCGAGCACCTCCTCCCGGGATGCCGGATCGAGGTTGTTCGTCGGCTCGTCGAGCAGCAGCACGTTGGCGGCCGAGACGACCAGGATCGCCAGGGCCAGCCGGGTCTTCTCCCCGCCCGAGAGCACGCCCGCCGGCTTGTGCGCGTCGTCGCCGGAGACCAGGAACGACCCGAGCACCGAGCGCGCCTCGGTGTCGGTGAGCTGCGGAGCGGCGCCGTGGAGGTTCTCCAGCACCGTGCGACCCGTGTCGAGCGTCTCGTGCTCCTGGGCGTAGTAGCCGACCTTGAGGCCGTGGCCCGGTACGACGCCGCCGGTGTCGGACCGGTCGACGCCGGCGAGGATCCGCAGCAGCGTGGTCTTGCCGGCACCGTTGAGGCCCAGGATCACGACCCGGTTGCCGCGGTCGATCGCGAGGTCCACGTCGGTGAAGACCTCGAGCGAGCCGTAGGACTTCGACAGCTCCTGGGCGGTCAGCGGGGTCTTGCCGCACGGAGCGGGCTCGGGGAAGGCGATGCGTGCGACCTTGTCCGAGCGTCGCTCTCCCTCGATGCCGGCGAGCATCTTCTCGGCGCGCTTGATCATCGACTGCGCCGCCTGCGCCTTGGTGGCCTTCGCACGCATCTTGTCGGCCTGGTCGAGCAGCGTCTGCGCCTTCCGCTCGGCGTTCTGGCGCTCCCGCCGGCGGCGACGCTCGTCGGTCTCGCGCTGGGCGAGGTAGGCGGTCCAGCCCATGCTGTAGACGTCGACCACCCCCCGGTTCGCGTCGAGGTGGAGCACCTTGTTGACGCAGGCCTCGAGGAGGCCGACGTCGTGGCTGATCACGACGAGCCCGCCCTTGTAGCTGCGCAGGAACTCCCGCAGCCAGCCGATCGAGTCGGCGTCGAGGTGGTTGGTCGGCTCGTCCAGCAGCAGCGTCTCCGCCCCGGAGAACAGGATGCGCGCGAGCTCGACGCGCCGGCGCTGGCCACCGGACAGCGTCCGCAGGGGTTGGCCGAGGAGCCGGTCGGCGATGTTCAGCGAGGCCGCGATCTGTGCGGCCTCCGCCTCCGCGGCGTAGCCCCCGGCGGCGTGCAGCTCGGCGTCCGCGGCGGCGTAGCGCCGCATCGCCCGGTCGCGCACGTCGTCGTCGTCGCTGCCCATCTCCTCCTCGGCGACCCGCATCCGGCGGACCACGTCGTCGAGCCCGCGGGCGGACAGGATCCGGTCGCGCGCGAGCACCTCGGGGTCACCCACCCGCGGGTCCTGCGGGAGGTAGCCCAACGTGCCCGTCCGTTGCACCGTGCCGGACGCCGGGAGGGCGTCACCGGCGAGGATCTTGGTGAGCGTCGTCTTGCCGGCGCCGTTGCGGCCCACGAGCCCGACCCGGTCCCCGGCCCCCACCCGGAAGGACACGTCCTCCATGAGCAGCCGGGCGCCGGCGCGGACCTCGAGCTGCTGGACGGTGATCACGGGAACCCGAGTCTACGGGGCCGCCCGGTGCATCCCGACCCCGGTTCCGGGCACCGTGGGTCCATGCGGTTCAACCCCAAGGCACGCATCGACCGGAGCCAGGTCGAGAACCGGGCTCCCGGCGGCACCGGCGGCGGGTACGGCGGCAGCGGCTTCCGGCTCCCCGTCCCCTCCGGTGGCGGCGGCCGGGTCGGTGCCGGCACCGTGGTCATCATCGTGATCTACCTGCTCGTGCAGTTCTGCGCGAGCAACGGCACCTCCTCCGACCCCGGCCAGGGAGATCCCGCCCTCAGCGGCGGCACCGGCACCACCGGCAGCGCGGGGGTCCCGGACCGGTGCCGGACCGGGGCGGACGCCAACCGGTCGCTGGACTGCGCGACGGACCTGCTGACCAACTCCATCCAGGACTTCTGGAGCCGCGCCTACCCCCAGCAGACGGGCAAGAGGTACGACGTGATCCGCACCGTGAAGTTCAGCGGGCAGACGTCCTCGGGCTGCGGCACCGCGCAGAGCGCCATGGGCCCCTTCTACTGCCCCAACGACCAGCTGGTCTACATCGACCGGTCGTTCATGCACGACATGCTCCAGGGGCAGCTCGGCGCGAAGGGCGGTCCCTTCGCCCTGGCGTACGTGCTGGCCCACGAGTACGGCCACCACATCGAGGACCAGCTCGGCGTCCTCCGCAAGCTGCGGACCCAGCAGGGAGCGAGCAGCGACTCCGTGCGGCTGGAGCTGATGGCCGACTGCCTGGCCGGCGTGTGGGCGAAGTCCGCGACCACCACCAAGGACGCCTCCGGCCAGGTGCTGATCACCGACCTCACCCAGGACGACATCTCGCGCGCCATCGACGCGGCACAGGCGGTCGGGGACGACCGGATCCAGCAGGAGAGCGGCGGCCGGGTGGACCGGGAGTCCTGGACGCACGGCTCGAGCGCGCAGCGGGTGCACTGGTTCGAGACCGGCCTCCAGGGCGGGACGATCCAGGGATGTGACACGTTCGACACCGACAAGCTCTGATCCGCCGGTGGACCGGGGGCCGACCCGGACGCGGGTGCTGCTAGAAAGGCCTGCGTCGTCCCTTCTCGCTCCCCTGGAGGATCCGTGTCCGCTACTGCCGCGCCGCTCCACGCGCGCCGTCCGCTCGTCCTCGCCGACATGGTCCCCGGCACCGTCGTCCGCGACGTGCTGCTGGTCCTCGGCGGTGCCGCGCTCACCGGCCTGGCCGCACAGATCGCGATCCCGGTCCACGGCTCCCCCGTGCCGGTGACCGGTCAGACCTTCGCCGCGCTGACGGTCGGTGCCGCCCTCGGCGGGCGCCGGGCCTTCGCCTCGATGATGGTCTACCTCGTCGCAGGCATGGCCGGGCTGCCCTGGTACGCCGGCCACCAGAGCGGCGTGCACCTGGCCAGCTTCGGCTACATCATCGGCTTCGTCGCCGCCGGCACCGTCGTCGGTGCGCTGGCGAGCCGGGGTGGGGACCGCCGCCCGCTCCCCACGATCGGCACCATGATCGTCGGCAACGCGCTGATCTACGTCTTCGGCCTGGCCTGGCTGATGGGCGACCTGCACATCGGGCTGGGCACCGCCTGGGACATCGGCATGAAGAACTACCTGGTCGGCGACGCGCTCAAGATGCTGCTGGCGGCCGGCGTGCTGCCGCTGGCCTGGCGCGGACTGGACCGCCTCCACGGCTGAGGCCACCGGCGGCTCTGAGCGGCTTCGTCAGGGGCCCGGCGTGAGGATGCTCGTCATCGAGTAGTCCTTCGCCGGGCCTTCGACGTCCCAGCGCACCCTCCAGGACGTGACGTCGCCGGTGACCAGGCCGCGGTAGGTGTCCGCGCCGCACGGGTGCACCACCGGCGTCCCCGGGGTCCACGCGTGGAAGGGCCGGCCGTCCTCGAAGTGCACCCACCAGCCGGAGGGGAGCAGCGCGAGACGCAGCCGGCGCCGGACCTCGACGGCGGCATCGGTCCGGCACCAGTGACCCTGCTCCTCCCACCGGATCGCGTCGGGTCCCTCCTCGAGGAGGTCCAGCACACCGGTGACCGTGCTGCGCTCCCGGCCTCGGGTGTCGTCGATGACGCGGTCCAGCCGCCAGCGGCCCAGGAGCAGGCGCGGGTCGAGGGACGTCGGCACGCTGCGACCCTAGGTCACCGCCCTGCGAGGATGGCGCCATGGCCTCGGCGACCGCGGACTCCCCCACCTTCGTTCGCTCGGACAAGGTGATCCTCGGCCTCGCGGCGGCGCTCTGCGTCGTGGCGGGCCTGGCTCACTACGGCGGCTGGAACGACGTGCTCGCCTTCGTCGTCTCGGCCGGGGCGGTGGCGGTGCTCGCCTCGCTCGTCGGTCGGAGCGTCGACCAGCTCGGTGACCGGTTCGGTCCGGGGGCCACCGGCGTCCTGCAGTCGGCGCTGGGCAACCTGCCGGAGCTGTTCATCTCGATCTTCGCGCTCCGGGCGGGTCTGGACGAGGTGGTGCGCTCGGCGCTGGTCGGCTCGATCCTCGCGAACCTCCTGCTGGTGCTCGGCCTGGCCTTCGTCGTCGGCGGCCTCAAGCACGGCACCCAGCAGCTCGGGTCGGAGCGGGCCCGGACGATCTCGGTGCTGATGGTCCTCTCGGTGGTGGCGATGGCGATCCCCTCGCTCGCGCACTACGTGCACAGCCCGGCGCAGGACCACGAGAAGGCGTTCTCGACGATCGTCTCGGTGGTGCTGATCGCCCTGTTCGTGCTCTCGCTGCCGTTCTCCCTGTCCCGGCAGCAACCCGGCGAGCAGTCGGGTGAGGAGTCCGGAGAAGCGGCCGGCGAGCCTCCCCGCTGGCCGGTCGCGCTCGCCATCGGGCTGCTGGCCGCCTCGGGAGCGCTCGCGGCGTTCGTCTCGGACTGGTTCGTCTCGGCGCTGGAGCCCGCGATGGGCTCCCTCGGCGTCTCCGACGCCTTCGCAGGGCTCGTGGTGGTGGCGATCGCGGGCAACGCGGTCGAGAACGTCGTCGGCGTCCAGCTCGCCGCCCAGGGGCGGTCCCAGTACGCGTTCTCGGTCGTGCTGAACTCGCCGCTTCAGATCTCGCTCGTGCTGGCCCCGGTACTGGTCCTGGTCAGCGTGGTCTTCGGCCTCGGGTCGCTCACGCTGGTCTTCAGCCCGCTGCTGGTGGCCGCCCTGCTCGCCGCGGTGATCCTCGCTGCGCTCATCTCCATGGACGGGGAGTCCACCTGGCTCGAGGGCGCCACCCTGATCGGGCTCTATGTGATCATCGCGACCGCGTTCTGGTGGGGCTGAGCCCGGGCCGGTCCGTCAGCAGCGCCTCGAGGTCGGGCAGATGCCGCTGCAACGAGCGGAGCGTGGGCGCCACGGCGGGGTGGCGCAGCTTCGCCTCGAGCGGTCCTTCGCCGGGGGCCACCCGGGCGAGCGCCCACTCCGCACGGGGCAGCACGGTGTAGGCGATCATCACCCGCGCGGCCCACGCGACCTCGTCACCGTCCGCCACGACGCCGGCGTCGGCGAGTCCGGCCAGGTAGGGGTCGATGAGTGCGGTCAGGCCGTCCGGTGTCGACAGGGCGAGGTAGCCCAGGTCGGCGCCCGCGGGCGCCCGGCCGAGCGCGGACCAGTCGGCGGTGAGCACGTCGCCCGCCCGCACCGCGAGCAGGTTGGCCGGGACGACGTCCCCGTGGGCGGGCACGGTGGGCAGCGCGTCGTACCGGCCGAGGAGGCTGCCGCGGCGGCGCCAGAAGTGGTCCGCGACGTCGGCCACCACCGTGCGCTGCAGCGTCGGCCACCCGCCGCGCGGCTCGGCCAGCGCCACCCGCTCCGCCAGCAGTCGTCGCGCCAGCCACGGCGCCGCGGGGAGCGTGGTGCCCGCGAAGCGGCCCAGGGCCGTGCCGACGACGTCCGTCGGGACGGGCGCACGCTCGACCCACCGCGACCACAGGGTCCAGCCGGTCTCGTCCTCCTCGACCCGGTGCACCTGTGGCGGGACGAGTCCGCGCAGGTCCAGCGCACCGAGGGCGACCTCGACCTCGCGCCGCCAGTAGCCGGGATGGTCAGGACGGCGCAGCAGCGGGGGGTCGTCCGGGCTGGGCGCCGCGACGCGCTTGACGAGCCAGGAGCCGTCCGCGTCCTCGGCGCGCCAGGTGCCGACGGTGAGGGAACCGCGTCCGGCGGGTATCGGTGCCCAGTCGGGGTGGGGTTCCCACATGCCTGTCATCGTGACAGCAGCCGCTCCCCAGGCGAAGGGAACACCTGATGACCTCGCGCGCGCGTCTGCTCGCCACCCGCAACCCGTCCCGAGCCACCGCCCAGGTGCTGGTGCTGCACGGCGGTGCCTCGCGCTCGGGCAGCCCGATGGTCAGCCCGGCGCAGCTGTCGGTGCTGCGGATGGTGCCGATCGCGCAGCGGATCGCCCTCGCCGGGCGTGGCCAGCTCGCGGTGCACCGGCTGCTCAACAGCCACCGTGGCTGGGACACCCACCACACGCCGGTCGACGACGTGCGGTGGGCGCTCGACCAGCTCGCCGAGGAGCGTGGCGAACGGCTGCCGACGTGCCTGGTGGGCCACTCGCTCGGCGGCCGGGCGGCACTGCTGGCCGGGACGGCCGCCGAGGTGCGCTCGGTCGTGGCGCTGAACCCGTGGGTCTACCCCAGCGACCACGCCGACCTGCGCGGCCGGCGGGTCCTCGTCGTGCACGGCACCGACGACCGGGTGGCCGACCCGGGGCGGGCGGAGGCGGTGGTCCGGACCCTGCGCAGCAGCGGGGTCGACGTGAGCCTGCTGCTGGTCGAGGGCGGCAAGCACGCGATGCTGCGTCGGGGGCCCGTCTTCGAGCGCGCGGCCGCCGCGTTCGCCCAGGCGACCCTGCTCGGCGATCCGGTGCACGGCGCCGTGGCCGACCTGCTCGACGGAGCGCCGCAGCTCACGGTCTGAGGGCGCCGTGGCCGTCGTCGGCGTTGTGCACCCGGATGCGGATCGAGGCGGCGTCGAGCACGGCCTCCTCGAAGACGCCCCGGCGCGGCTCGCGTACGTCGGGCAGCGTCGCGGCCACGGACGCACCGAGACCGGTCTCCTCCAGCACCGCCCGCAGCGCGAGGGCGTCGCCGCCGGTCACCAGGAGGGGCACGCCGTCGAGCAGCCGGGTGGCGTGGCCCGCGGCGGCGAGATAGGCCTCGCGCGCCTGGTTGTCCCGACGTCGCGCGAACCGCTGCTGCGACTGCCCGCCGGCCTTCGTGCGCCCCTGAACGTGCCGCCGGCCCACCTTCGAGTCGGTGATCCGGGTGCCGGCGGCCCGCGCCACGGCGAAGCCGCCCTTGCGCACCAACAGCAGCCCCCAGTCCTCGGGGGCGCGTGCGGCGGCGGTCACGTCGGCGGTCGTCGCGGGACCGTCGTAAGCACGACCGAAGGGCAGTCGCGCCTCGAAGGACGACCCGTCCTGCCCGAACCCGATCAGCGCCCCGCCCGCGACATTGAGCGCGGTGGCGCCGTGGCGGGCCAGGAAGTTGGCCGTCCAGCGGTCGAGCCGTGCCGGCAGCACGAAGAGGTCGGTCATGGGAGGGTCGCCCGATGCGCGCTCCGGATCAGACGTTGAAGCCCAGGGCGCGCAGCTGCTCGCGCCCGTCGTCGGTGATCTTGTCGGGGCCCCACGGGGGCATCCAGACCCAGTTGATCGTGACGTCGCCGGCCATGCCCTCCAGCGCCGACTCGGTCTGGTCGGTGATCACGTCCGTCAGCGGGCAGGCGGCCGAGGTGAGCGTCATGTCGAGCACCACCCGGCTCTCCTCCTCGATGTGCACGCCGTAGACCAGGCCGAGGTCGACGACGTTGATGCCGAGCTCGGGGTCGACGACGTCCTTCATCGCCTCGGTCACATCGTCGATGGTCAGCTCACTCATGCCTTCTCCTCCAGTGCCTTCAGCGTCGCGTCCTTCCACGCCATCCAGGACAGCAACGCGCACTTGACGCGTGCGGGGAACTTCGCGACGCCGGCGAAGGCGACGCCGTCCTCGAGGACGTCCTCGTCGGGCTCCACGGCGCCCTTGCCCTGCATCAGGGCCAGGAAGTCCTCCTGGATCGACCGGGCCTGCTCCAGCGGCTTGCCGATCAGCAGCTCGGTCATCACCGACGCCGACGCCTGGCTGATCGAGCAGCCCTCGGCGTCGTAGGACACGTCGGCCACCACGGGCTGCTCGCCGCTGGTGTCCAGGTGCACCCGCAGGGTCACCTCGTCCCCGCAGGTGGGGTTGACGTGGTGGACCTCGGCCTCGAAGGGGTCGCGCAGCCCGGCGTTCTGGGGGTTGCGGTAGTGGTCGAGGATGATCTCCTGGTAGAGGTTGTCCAGATCGCTGCTCACGTGGCTCACCCCACCTTGAAGTAGTTCTGCGTGTAGCGGATTCCCTCGATCAGCGCGTCGATCTCGGCCGGCGTCGTGTAGAGGTACGACGAGGCGCGGGTCGAGCTCTGCACGCCGTACCGCTTGTGGGCGGGCTTCGCGCAGTGGTGGCCGGCGCGGACGGCGATGCCACGGGAGTCGAGCAGCTGGGCGACGTCGTGCGGGTGCACGCCGTCGACCTCGAAGGACACCGCTCCCCCGCGCTCCTCGGTCCGCAGCGGGCCGAGGACGGTCACGCCGGACAGCGACTGCAGCCCCTCCAGCAGGTGCGCGGTGATCGCCTGCTCGTGCGCGTGGACCGCGTCCAGCCCGAGGTGGCGGAGGTAGTCCACCGCTGCGCCCAGCCCGACCGCCTCGACGATCGGCGGGGTGCCGGCCTCGAACTTGTGTGGCGCCGGGGCGTAGGTGGATCGCTCCATGGAGACGGTCTCGATCATCTCGCCACCGCCCAGGAACGGCGGCAGCTGCGCGAGCCGCTCGGCCGCTCCCCAGAGAACCCCGATGCCGGTCGGGCCGGTCACCTTGTGCCCGGTGAGGGCCAGGAAGTCGGGTCGCTCCTCGGGAGCCATCGCGCCGAGGTCGATCGGGAGCTGCGGTGCCGCCTGGGAGGCGTCGACGACGACCAGGGCGCCGGCCTGGTGGGCCCGCCGCGTCAGGGTCGCGACCGGGTTGACCGTGCCGAGCATGTTGGAGACCCAGGTGAACGCGACGACCTTGGTGTGGTCGTCGATGAGCCGGTCGATGTCCGTGGTGTCGAGGTGGCCGTCCTCGGTCAGGCCGAACCAGCGCAGCTCCGCGCCGGTGCGCTGGCACAACAGCTGCCACGGCACGATGTTGGAGTGGTGCTCCATCTCGGTGATCACCACGTTGTCGCCGGGACCGACCTGGAGGTCGGAGGGCCAGGCGAGGGTGTTGGCGACGAGGTTGAGGGCCTCGGAGGCGTTCTTGGTGAAGATCACCTCGTCGCGCGAGGGCGCCCCCAGGAAGGCCGCGACCTTGTCACGGGCCTCCTCGAACGCCGCCGAGGACTCCGCACCCAGCTGGTGCATCGCCCGGGCGACGTTGGCGTTGTGCCGCTCGAGGTGGTCGACCATCGCGTCGATCACCACCTGCGGCTTCTGCGAGGTGTTCGCGGAGTCCAGGTAGATCAACGGCAGCCCGTCGGCCAGGGTGCGCTCGAGGATCGGGAAGTCCTTGCGGACCACCTCGAGCTGGGGCAGCAGGCCGTCCATCAGACCGCAGCGGCCTTGACGTACTTGTCGTAGCCGGACTTCTCCAGCTCCTCGGCGAGCTCGGAGCCGCCGGACTCGGCGACCCTGCCGGCGACGAAGACGTGGACGAAGTCGGGCGTGATGTAGCGCAGGATCCGCGTGTAGTGGGTGATCAGCAGGACCCCCTTGTCGCCGCCGGCCTTGAACCGGTTGACACCCTCGGAGACGACCTTGAGCGCGTCGATGTCGAGGCCGGAGTCGGTCTCGTCGAGGATCGCGACCTTCGGGTCGAGCAGCTCGAGCTGGGCGATCTCGTGGCGCTTCTTCTCGCCACCCGAGAAGCCCTCGTTGACCGAGCGCTGCGCGAACGTCGGGTCGAGGTCGAGCTGGTCGAGGGCGGCGTTGACGTCCTTGACCCAGGTGCGCAGCTTCGGCGCCTCGCCGTCGATCGCGGTCTTGGCCGTGCGCAGGAAGTTCGCCACGGAGACGCCGGGGACCTCGACGGGATACTGCATCGCGAGGAACAGGCCGGCACGGGCCCGCTCGTCGACGCTCATCGCGAGGACGTCCTCACCGTCGAGGGTGACCGTGCCGCCGGTGATCGTGTACTTGGGGTGACCGGCGATCGAGTAGGCGAGCGTCGACTTGCCCGAGCCGTTGGGGCCCATGATCGCGTGGGTCTCGCCGTCGTTGATCGTCAGCGTGACGCCCTTGAGGATCTGCTTGGGGCCGTCCTCGGTGTCCACGGAGACCTGGAGGTCGGTGATCTCGAGCTTGCTCATGCGGGGGTCACTCCGTTCAAGGTGGTGTCGGTGTCGACGTACACGCCGTCCGGGCGGACATCGACGGGGAAGGTGGCGACCGGCTCGGTCGCCGGGAGGCCGGTGGGCTTGCCGGTGCGCAGGTCGAAGCGGGAGCCGTGCAGGAAGCACTCGACGGTGCAGTCGGCGACCTCGCCCTCGGAGAGCGCGACCGCGGCGTGCGAGCAGAGGTCCTGCAGGGCGAAGACCTCGGCGTCCTCAGCCGGACCGCTGCGGCACACGACCACCTCGTAGCGACCCAGCGTCACGGCCAGGCCCTCGTCGGTCGGGACGTCGGCCAGCGCGCAGGCACGTTCGAACGTCATGACACCGGCCCCGCGGACTCCTGGGGCGACAACAGGTTCTTGGCGAGCTCGGCCCCGACGGTCTCCAACAGCTGCTCCTCGATCGAGGGGATGCCGACGCGGCGGATCAGGTCGTTGAAGAAGCCGTGCACGACCAGGCGGTGGGCCTCCTGCTCGGAGATCCCGCGCGAGCGCAGGTAGAACAGCTGCTCGTCGTCGAAGCGCGCGGTCGCCGAAGCGTGCCCGGCGCCCTCGATCTCGCCGGTCTCGATCTCGAGGTTCGGCACCGAGTCGGCCTGGGCTCCGTCGGACAGCACGAGGTTGCGGTTCTCCTCGTAGGTCTCGATGCCCTCCGCGACCTTGCGGATCAGCACGTTGCCGATCCACACCGTGTGAGCGCCCTCGCCCTGCAGCGCCCCCTTGTAGAGCACGTGGCTCTTGGTGTGGGGGGCGGTGTGGTCGGCGAAGAGCCGGTGCTCGAGATGCTGGCCGGCGTCGGCGAAGTAGAGCCCGAGCAGCTCGGCGTCGCCGCCGGGCCCGGCGTACTCGACGTTGGCGTGCATCCGCACGACGTCGCCGCCGAAGGAGACCGAGGTGTGCTTGACGGTCGCGTCTCGGCCGACCCGGATGGCGTCGCGGCCCAGATGCACCGCGTCGTCGTCCCAGTCCTGCAGCGAGAGGATGTTGGCGACCGCACCGTCGCCGATCAGGGCGGTGGTCACCGCGGAGTAACGGGCAGCGCCGGTGTGGACGATGGCGATCGTCGCGCGGGCGTGGCGGCCCACGCGGATCAGCAGGCGTCCCCAGACCAGGTCCTCGACCGACGCGCCGTGCAGGCGCAGCACGACGGGCTCGGTGACGTCGGCGTCGGCGGGGACGTCCAGCAGCAGCGCACCGCGGCTGTTGGCGACCGCGAGCGCGGAGGGCCGGTCGTTCGGCGCGAGCTCGCCGATCTCGCGCGCCTCGGCGTCGCTGATCTCGGTCAGCGTCACCCCCTCGGGCAGCGTGGTGTCCCAGCGCAGCGCGGCGTCGGAGGCCTCGCCGTCCAGGATCCCGCGCAGCCGCTTGAGCGGGGTGAACCGCCAGATCTCCTCGCGCCCGGTGGGCACGGGGTGGTCGGCCAGGTCGTAGGACGGAGGCGGGTTCAGGTGGCTCTCGAGGCGGTCCATCTCGAGAGCGTCGGCAACTGCCGTCATCAGCCGACGGCTCCTTCCATCTGCAGCTCGATGAGACGGTTCAGCTCCAGGGCGTACTCCATCGGGAGCTCCTTGGCGATCGGCTCGACGAAGCCGCGCACGATCATCGCCATCGCCTCGTCCTCCTCCAGTCCCCGGCTCATCAGGTAGAAGAGCTGGTCGTCGGAGACCTTGGAGACGCTCGCCTCGTGGCCCATCGACACGTCGTCCTCGCGGATGTCGACGTAGGGGTAGGTGTCCGAGCGGCTGATCTGGTCGACCAGGAGCGCGTCGCACAGCACGTTCGACTTCGAGCCGTAGGCGCCCTCGTTGACCTGGATCAGCCCGCGGTACGACGTGCGCCCGCCGCCACGCGCCACCGACTTGCTCAGGATCGAGCTGGAGGTGTGCGGCGCGGCGTGCACCATCTTGGCGCCGGCGTCCTGGTGCTGGCCCTCGCCAGCGAACGCGATCGAGAGCGTCTCGCCCTTGGCGTGCTCGCCCATCAGGTAGACGGCCGGGTACTTCATCGTCACCTTCGAGCCGATGTTGCCGTCGACCCACTCCATCGTGGCGCCGGCGTCGCAGGTCGCCCGCTTGGTGACGAGGTTGTAGACGTTGTTCGACCAGTTCTGGATGGTCGTGTAGCGGCAGCGGCCGCCCTTCTTGACGATGATCTCCACCACCGCGGAGTGCAGCGAGTCCGAGGAGTAGATCGGCGCGGTGCAGCCCTCGACGTAGTGCACGTAGGCGTCCTCGTCGACGATGATCAGCGTCCGCTCGAACTGGCCCATGTTCTCGGTGTTGATCCGGAAGTAGGCCTGCAGCGGGATGTCGACGTGCACG
>JBQCHZ010000048.1:0-32818 GCA_051954195.1 Marmoricola sp. | reverse complement strand
CGATCACGACGTGATCGTCCCCTCCGCGCCTGGCCCACTCAGGCCTGCTTGGTCTCCCAGAAGATCTTGGCGATCTCGTCGATCTTGGCCAGGAGCTGGTCGGCGACGTCGGCGTCCAGGGAGCCCTTGGTGCCCGAGGCGCCGGCGAGCTTGGTGGCTTCGTTGACCAGCGTGTGCAGCTGCGGGTACTTCTCGAAGTGCGGGGGCTTGAAGTAGTCGGTCCACAGCACCCAGAGGTGGTGCTTGACCAGCTCGGAGCGCTGCTCCTTGATCAGGATGGCGCGGGTGCGGAACTCGGGGTCGTCGCTGTCGTTGGCCTTCGCGATGATGGCCTTGACCGACTCCGCCTCGATCCGGGCCTGGGCGGGGTCGTAGACGCCGCACGGCAGGTCGCAGTGCGCGTGCACCTCGATGGTCGGGGCGATCAGCTTCTGGAACATCCGGATGGGTCCTCTCGCAAGTCTTCTGGGTCTGCTTGGGACACTACTCCCGGTCCGAGGGGCCGCCGAGAGGGGTTGCGAAGGAGGCCGGATGCGTGTGGGCGTGGCCGTCGTGCGCGGCCGCTCGATGCTGCCCACGCTGCGTGAGGGCGACCGCCTCCTGGTCCGGTACGACGTCCTTCCGCGCGTCGGCCATCTGGCGGTGGTGCGGCTGCCGGACGGCGTCGTGGCGGTCAAGCGCCTCGAGCTCGTCGACGACGACGGCTGGTGGTTCTCCCGCGACAACCCGGCCGAGGGCCTGGACTCGTGGTCGTTCGGCCGCGCGAGCCGGCGCGGGGAGGTCCTCGCCGCGGTGCGCTGCCGGCTGTGGCCTGCGCCGCGTCGGCTCTGAGGTCGTCCGAGTTCCGCGCCGCGCCACTGCCTGGCCTTCCTGTCCGGCCAGTCTGCCCTGCCTGTCTGCTGCGCCACACTTCACCGTCGCGCCGTGGCCGCTGTGTCACACTGACGACGGGTCATCCCCCAGCCGCCAGGCTCCGCGGGCCACACACACCGGCATCGCGTCGAGCTCCGCAGCACGTCTCCCTGACCCCTGCCCTTCCCAGGTGAAAGCACCCCACGACGATGGTTGCCACTGACCCCCAGCCCGAGCTGCACCCCCACCGCGCCGACGAGCCGGTCTTCGCACTGCACCGCGGCGGCAAGATGCAGGTCGCCGCCACCGTGCCCCTGACCGGCCCCGAGGACCTCTCGCTCGCCTACACCCCCGGCGTCGCGGAGGTCTGCGAGGCGATCGCCGCCGACCCGGCGCTGGCCGACGACTACACCTGGGTGCCGAACACCGTCGCCGTGGTCACCGACGGGACCGCCGTGCTCGGCCTGGGTGACATCGGGCCGCGCGCCGCGATGCCGGTGTTGGTGGGCATGGCGGTGTTTTTCAAGCAGTTCGGCGGCGTCGACGCCGTGCCGCTGTGCCTGGACACCACCGACGTCGACGAGCTCGTCGAGACCGTGGCCCGGCTGGCGCCCAGCTTCGGCGGGATCAACCTCGAGGACATCTCGGCGCCGCGGTGCTTCGAGATCGAGGAGCGGCTCAAGCGGCGCCTCGACATCCCGGTCTTCCACGACGACCAGCACGGCACCGCCGTCGTGGCGCTGGCCGCCCTGGAGAACGCCCTGCGACTGACCGACCGCCTGCCCGGGACCACACGCGTCGTGGTGACCGGTGCCGGCGCTGCCGGCGTTGCGGTCTCCCGGATCCTGCTCGCCGCCGGCGTCCGCGACATCGCCGTCCTGGACCGCGGCGGCGTGCTGAGCTCGGCGCGGGCCGACCTCAACCCCTCCAAGCGCGCCCTGGCCGCCGACACCGCCGACGTCACCGGCCGGAGGGGACGCCTCGAGGACGTGATGCCGGGCGCCGACGTCTACATCGGCCTCTCCGGCGGGACCGTCCCGGAGTCCGTCGTGGCCACGATGGCCCCCGACGCGATCATCTTCGCGCTGGCCAACCCCACCCCCGAGGTGCTCCCGGAGGTGGCCCACCGACACGGCCGGGTGGTGGCCACCGGCCGCTCGGACTTCCCCAACCAGATCAACAACGTGCTGGCGTTCCCCGGCATCTTCCGCGGCGCCTTCGACGCCGGGGCGCGGGCGATCACCGAAGCGATGAAGCTCGCCGCCGCGCGGGCGCTGGCCGACATCGTCGGCGAGGACCTGCGTGAGGACTACGTCATCCCGTCGGCGTTCGACCCCCGCGTCGCGCCGACCGTCGCGGCGGCCGTGGCGGAGGCCGCCCGGCGCGACGGCGTCGCCCGTCGGTGACCCACCCGGGCCGCCCCGCGAACCCGGTGCGGCCATTACCCTGAACCCGCGGTCCACTGCCGCTCTCGGGGGAGAGTGCCGACACCCAAGGATGATGCCGACATGAACGTTGCCGAGCTGCGCGTGCCCGCGGAGAGCGCCTACGGCGCGGTGCTGCGGATGACGACCGCCGGTCTCGCCGCACGCCTCGACTTCACCCTCGACGACATCGAGGACCTGCGGATGGCTGTCGGCGAGGCCTGCGCGCTCGTCCTCGACCACGCCGCACCGGACAGCGAGCTGCGCTGCCGCTACGAGATGGACGAGAAGCGGATCCGCGTCACCATGTCCGCCGACGGCGCCACCGGCCCCGACGTGGACAGCTTCGCCTGGCAGGTGCTCAACGCCCTCGCCGACGAGGTGCGCGCGGGCGACGACGGCGCCGCCGGGCCCGTCGTCTCGTTCGTGGTGACGTCCGAGACGGCATAGCGATGACCTCCCCCCTTGCGTCCTCGGGGCCGCCCGACCGGTCCGAGGACGCCCTGCCGACGCTGCGCGAGCGCAGCGTCGCGCTGTTCGAGCAGCTGCGCGCCACCGACCCCGGGCAGCCCGACCACCGGACGTACCGCGACGAGCTGGTCTCCCTGCACCTGCCGCTCGTCGACCACTGCGTGCGCCGGTTCCTCAACCGCGGCGAGCCCTACGACGACCTCGTGCAGGTCGGCACCATCGGGCTGATCAAGGCCATCGACCGGTTCGACGACGAGCGCGGCGTGGAGTTCTCCACCTACGCCACCCCGACGATCATCGGCGAGATCAAGCGGCACTTCCGAGACAAGGGCTGGTCGATCCGGGTCCCGCGGCGGCTGCAGGAGCTCCGCCTGGCGATGACCGCCGCCAACGCCGACCTCTCCCAGCAGCTGGGGCGCTCACCGACCGCGGCCGAGCTCGCCGAGCGCCTCGAGACCACCGTCGAGGAGGTGCTGGAGTGCATCGAGTCGGGCAACGCCTACAGCACGCTCTCCCTCGACGCCGGCGACCAGGGCGACGACGGTGTGGCCAGCATGATCGACACCCTCGGGGAGGTCGACCCGTCGCTGGAGCACGTCGAGGTGCGGGAGTCGATCAAGCCGTTGCTGGCCGTCCTGCCCGAGCGGGAGAAACGCATCCTGTTGCTGCGCTTCTTCCAGAACATGACGCAGTCGCAGATCGCCGAGGAGATCGGGGTCTCCCAGATGCACGTCTCCCGGCTCCTCAACCGCACCCTGGCCCAGCTCCGTGAGGGACTCGGCGCGAAGCCCCACTAGCACCGTGCGGGAGCACCGGCGCGTGCTGGGACTCGCTGAACCGGCGGGGAGCCGGGTACGCCGCGCGCATGGACGACACCCGTGACCCGGCCCGGCGTACCGGTGAGGACGTCCCGACCGACGCGACCCGCGGGCACGTGCCCGACGTGGTCCGGTCGGTGGGTCAGCTGCGCGCGGCCGCGCAGCTGTGCCGGGGGTGCGCCCTGTACGCCGGTGCGACGCAGGCGGTGATGGGCGACGGGCCCGAGGACGCGCGGCTGGTGCTCGTCGGGGAGCAGCCGGGCGACCAGGAGGACCGGGTCGGCGAGCCGTTCGTCGGACCGGCCGGTCGCCTGCTGGAGCGCGCGATGGGCGAGGCCGGCATCGACCCGGCCCGGGTCTACCTCACCAACGCCGTCAAGCACTTCCGGCACGAGGGCAACCGCGGCACGCGGCGCCTGCACCGCTCGCCCGGACGCACCCACGTGGTCGCCTGTGCGCCGTGGCTCGACGCCGAGCTGCGCCTGGTCCGACCCACCGGTGTCGTCCTGCTCGGGGCCACGGCCGGCGGTGCCGTGCACGGACCGTCCTGCCGCCTGGCGGGACAGCGCGGCCGGCCGGTGCCGTGGCCCGCCGACCGGTGGCCCCTCGAGCACGTCCCGGCCTGGACGCTCGCGACCATGCATCCCTCCGGGGTGCTCCGCTCGCGCGACCGCGAGGCCGACCTGGCCGCGCTGGTGGCGGACCTCGCCACGGCACGCCGGCTCGTGGACCGGCCGCGCGGTCACGGCGGTTGAGGCGATCCGGCCCGGGTACGACGGCCCTGACGCGACCGTCGAGAGGGAGGGGCCGCCAGTGACCACCGACGTCGTCGACCTGATCCTGCAGGACCACCGCGAGCTGGAGCGGATGTTCGACCAGCTGTCGCAGAGCCCGGAGAGGCGGGCCGCGCTGATCCCGCTGATGACCACGCTCCTGTTCGCGCACAGTCGTGCCGAGGAGGGGGAGGTCTACCCGGCCGCACGCGAGGCCGGCGCCCGCGAGGACGTCGAGCACAGCCAGCAGGAGCACCTGGCGGCCGACCAGCTCGCCGCACGGCTCGGTGGGACCGACCCGGACTCCCCCGCCTTCGACGACGTGCTCCGTGAGCTCGTCGACGCGGTCCGTCACCACCTCGAGGAGGAGGAGGAGACGGTGCTGGCCGACATGCGCGAGATGATGTCCCCCGAGCAGCTCTCCGAGCTGGCCGAGGCCTTCCTCACCGCCCGCGCGCACCACCTCGGCGGGCAGCAGGACGACCTCACCCGGGCGGAGATGCAGCAGCAGGCCGCCAACGTCGGCATGGAGGGTGCGTCGCAGCTGTCCAAGAAGCAGCTCGGCGACGCCTTGAGCAAGGAGGCAGAGCTCTGAACACCCCCGGCGAGCCCAGCTCGATCATCCCCGCGCCCTCGACCGCCGAGCCCGGATCGACGCCACGCAGCGCCGACGCGGTGGTCATCGGCGGAGGTCCCAACGGACTCGTGGCGGCGATCGCTCTCGCGGACGCCGGCTGGGACGTCGTCCTCGTCGAGGCCAACGACGAGGTCGGCGGCGCGGTCCGCAGCGCGGAGGTCACCGAGCCGGGATTCCTCAGCGACCTCTTCAGCGCGTTCTACCCCCTCGCCGCGGGCTCGCCCGTCATCCGCGACCTCGAGCTGGAGAAGCACGGCCTCGAGTGGTGCCACGCGCCGGCCGTGGTCGCCCACCAGTTCGACGACGGCCGGTCGGCGGTCGTCCACCACGACGTGGACACGAGCGCCGCCAGCGTGGAGGCGTTCGCCCCGGGCGAAGGCGACGCCTGGCGGTCGATGTTCGCCGACTGGATGCGCGTCCGTGACCCGCTGCTCGACGCCCTCTTCACGCCGTTCCCACCGGTCCGCTCGACCCTGCGGATGGCCGCGACGCTGCGCACCGCCGGGCTGCTGGACCTCGCGCGGCTCGCCGTGCTGCCGGTACGCCGCCTCGGCGAGGAGCAGTTCTCCGGCGCGGGGGCGCGTGCCCTGATCACCGGCAACGCGATGCACGCCGACATCCCGCCGGACGCCGGCGGCAGCGGCGTCTTCGGGTGGCTGCTGTGCATGCTCGGCCAGGACGTCGGCTTCCCGGTCCCGCGCGGGGGTGCCGGCATGCTGGCCGCGGCGCTGCGCCGGCGCTTCGAGTCCGCGGGGGGCCAGGTGCGCACCGGCGCCCGTGCGGTCAAGGTGGACGTGGCGGGCGGCCGCGCCAGTGCGGTGCGTCTCGCCGACGGCTCCCGGATCGCCGTACGCCGCGCGGTGCTGGCCGACGTGGACGCGCCGGGCCTCTACCGCGACCTCGTCGGCACCGACCGCCTCTCGCCCCAGGTGCGCGACCGGCTGGACCGGTTCGCCTGGGACAACGCCACGCTGAAGATCAACTGGGCGCTGTCGTCCACCCCGCAGTGGCACGGCAGCGGAGCGGCCGGGGCGGGCACGGTGCACCTGGGCGTCGACGTCGACGGCTTCATCGAGTTCGCCGCCGACCTCTCACTGCGCCGGGCCCCGAAGCGGCCGTTCTGCCTGTTCGGCCAGATGACCACCGCCGACGCCGCGCGCTCGCCCGCCGGCACCGAGTCGGCGTGGGCCTACACCCACCTGCCGCACGCGGTCGCCCGCGACGACGAGGTGCTGAGGACCCAGGTCGAGCGGGTCGAGGACGCCCTCGAGCGGGCGACCCCGGGCTTCCGCGAGCTGGTCCGCGCCCGGCACGTCCAGCGGCCCGGCGACCTCTACGACTCCGACGGCAACCTCGTCGAGGGGGCCCTCAACGGCGGCACCGCCTCGATCCACCAGCAGCTGGTGTTCCGGCCGTTCCCGGGCCTGGGGCGTCCGGAGACGCCGATCCCCGGGCTCTACCTGGCCAGTGCCTCGGCCCACCCGGGCGGCGGCGTGCACGGGGCGTGCGGCTGGAACGCGGCACGGTCGGCGCTGGCGGCCGACGGCCGCCGGGGCGCGGTCAAGCGTGCCCTGATCCGCACCGCCTGGCACCGGGTGCTCGGCACCGACGACCCGCTCCGCTGAGCAGCCCCCGGAGGGCTCAGGAGCCGCCGCCGGACCCGTGCCGCTGCTCGGCGAGGTAGGCCAGACGACGCAGCGTCTCGTGGTTGCGGACCCGGCTCAGCACGTGCCGGAGCGGGGGCGGGACGAGACGGGCGGGGCCCGCGACCGCGTCCTCCCGCATCCGCACCAGCGTCCCGGTGCCCTCCGGCTCCAGCACGAGCACGACCTCGGCGGCCCCCGCGGGCCATCCGTGCGCCCGCAGCTCCAGCCGCCGTCCGGGCTCGGCGCGCAGCGCGTGGGTGCGGTCGTCGATCACGGCCGGCCACACTCCGAACGAGTGGTGCAGGCGGCTGCCCTCCGCCGGCCAGTCGGCGTCGACGGCGCGGATCCGGGACGCTCCCACGACCCAGCCGGGGTAGACCCAGCCGTCGCTGAGCACCGACCACACCTGGTCAGGGCTGGCGTCGATGTGGCGCCGCACCTCCGTGCGCGCGTCGACGTTGTCTGCGGGCTGGTCCGAGTGCGTCGCCATGCGGCCACCGGTACCCCTCCCCGAGAGCCGGACACCTCACCGGCGGCGCGCGTCATGCGCCGGGACGGCGGTGCTCCTCCCGGTTGAGGGCGTCGATCGAGCGCGGGTGCAGGGTGCCCGCGAGCACGACCACCGCGACCACCAGAGCGATGGAGGCGATGGCCGGCGAGCTGGTCCGGACGTTCCACGCCAGGCCGAGCAGGATCAGCTGGGAGAGCAGCACCGGGCTGCGCGACCACGGGCGCAACCGGTGCATGCCCCAGGCGCACCAGACGAGCGCGGCGCCGTAGGCGAGGAAGAAGGCTCCGCCGCCGATCCCGATCGTGGCGCCCTCGGGATGGTGGCTCGCGATCTCGATGACGCCGAACACCCCGCAGAGCAGGCCCTCCACGGCCACCAGTGCGGCCGCGGTGCGCAACGGCGCGAGCCGCTGGGCCTCGGCGAGCGGCTGCTCGGGCTCGTCGGCCGGTCCACGCGGGTCCGGGTCGGTCGGCGGCGGGGGCGGCACGGTCCCCGACCCTACCGCCCGGCCCCACGGCGCTCCGCGGACCGGGAGGTCGCGGCGAGCCGCCCGCCACGCCGTGGGCTGCTGTGATCAACCCGACCATCGGGGGGTCTTGTGCTCGTCGGCCGGAGTTGCCACCATCGGAGGAGTCACCGGGGGTTCCCAGACCGCGGTGGCCTGTCCGTGTGCCCGGCCACGAGCCGAGGCGGCGCGGAAGACAGCGCGGGCCGGCTATCCGCCGGCGGCGTACGACGTGAGATAGAGGAGCCCTCCGCCATGGATTGGCGTCACCGCTCTGCGTGCCTCGACGAGGACCCAGAGCTGTTCTTCCCCATCGGCAACACCGGGCCGGCGATCATGCAGATCGAGGAGGCCAAGCAGGTGTGCCGGCGCTGCGAGGTACGCGAGCAGTGCCTGGCCTGGGCTCTCGAGGCGGGGCAGGACCACGGTGTGTGGGGCGGCCTCAGCGAGGACGAGCGCCGCGCGCTCAAGCGCCGCAACGCCCGCGCCCGCGTCCGCACCGCCTGACCCCCGCGACGGCCACTCGACGGCCACTCGACGGCCCCTCGACCGGGCGCCCTCCGCTCACGACGTCTCCAGCTCCACCCGGACGGTGGTGCCGCCGTCCGGACCGGCCGCACCCATGGTGAGCCGGCCACCGGCCTCGGCCACCAGGGTCCGCACGATCGAGAGACCCAGCCGGCCCGAGGCGGCCGGGTCGAAGCCGGCCGGCAGCCCCCGTCCGTCGTCGATCACCTCCATGACCAGCCGGCCGGTGCCGCGGCCCGCGCGCACCTGCACCACTCCCCCGGCACCGTCGGGGAAGGCGTGCTCGACGGCGTTCTGCAGCAGCTCGGTCAGCACCATCGCCAGCGGCGTGGCGAGCGCCGAGCCGATCGTGCCGAAGCTGCCGGTACGGCGCAGAGCGACGTGCTCGCCCCGTCCCCCGACGTCGGCGAGCAGCCGCGCGAGCTGGTCGGCCACCTCGTCGAACGGCACCGACTCGTCGAAGGACTGGCTCAACGTCTCGTGGACGACCGCGATCGCCGCGACCCGCCGTACCGCCTCGTCGAGGGCCTGACGACCGGTCGCGTCGGCCGGTCCGTCGCCCAGGCGCCGTGCCTGGAGGCGCAGCAGCGCCGCGACCGTCTGCAGGTTGTTCTTCACGCGGTGGTGGATCTCGCGGATCGTGGCGTCCTTGGTGACCAGCTCGCGGTCACGGCGTCGCAGGTCCGTCACATCGCGCAGCAGCACCAGGGCGCCGGTGCGCTCGCCCTGGGGCAGCAGCGGGATGGAGCGCATCACCACCGTCGCCTCGTCGTTCCCGAGCTCGGCGTCGCGCGGCACCCGCCCACCCAGCACCGCTGAGAGCGTCTCCTCGTCGGGCCGTTGCCGCGCGGGCACCAGGTCGCGTGTGACGTCGGCCAGCAGCCGGCCCTCGAGGTCGCCCGCGAACCCGAGCCGGCGGTAGACCGACTGGGCGTTCGGGCTCGCGTACCGCACCCGCCCTCCGGCGTCGAGCCGGATGAAGCCGTCCCCCACCCGGGGCGAGTCGGTGTGGTCGCCGCGCTGTCCCTGCTGCGGCAGCAGGCCGGCCCCCAGCATCACCGACAGCTCGGCCGCTGCGTCGAGATAGGTCAGCTCCAGGCGCGACGGCGTCCGGACGCCCTGGAGGTTCGTGTGCCGGGTGACGACGGCCACCGGCCGTCCGTCGCGGAGCACCGGCACCGCCTCCACCCGCACAGGCACCTCGCCGCGCCACTCCGGCTCCCCCTCGCGGACGATCCGGTGCTCGGTCCAGGCGAGGTGGAGCAGGCCCTGTCCCGCCGCGTCGTGCGCGCCCACCACGTCGTCGACGATCGCCGTGGGGCCCGTGGTCGGCCGGATCTGCGCCGCGGCCCAGAACCCGTCGTGGTCCGCATCCGGCACCCACAGCACCAGGTCGGCGAAGGAGAGGTCGGCCAGGATCTGCCAGTCCGCGACCAGCAGGTGCAGCCACTCCCGATCGGCGTGGTCGAGATCGGTGTGGGCGCGCACGACCTCGTGGAGCGAGGGCACGGCGCCAGCCTAGGCGGTCGGCCAGCAGCGGGTCAGCGACCGGTCAGCGGTCGGGTCGCGTCCGCCGCCGGGTTGCTCGCCGCGGTCGCTGCACCGTCCGTGGTCCTGTCCGTGGTCCTGTCCGCCTCCGGTCCTGCGCGGCCCGTGGTGCGGACCGTGCCCGCCGGCGCGACCGGGCCGCTCAGGTGCTCGGAGGCGGGCGGGTGGGCCGGACGTCGCGGCCCCTTCGTGGGTGCCGGCGTCCGGCCGTGTCCCGGGCCCGTCCGGTGCCCGGGTGGGGCCGGACGCTGCGAGGACCGGTCGTGCCCGGGCGGGACGACGTGGGGCGCGGGCGGCGTCGTGGGGGCGTGCGTGGACCGGTGACCCGGGAGCGGGCTCGGGGCACCGCGGTGGGTCGGCGCGGCGCTGCCCGGGTGCGAGGGCGGCGTGGTCACCGGCCGCGACGCGGGCGCGCCGGGGCGGGCGTCCTGGCCCGGCTCGGGCACGACCGGGCCGGGCCGGGGCAGGTCGAAGGGCAGGAAGTGCTCGGAGAAGGCGGCCACCGCGCGCTGCACGGGAGCGGGCAGCACGTCCGCGGCCGCTGCCCCGGTCCCGGCGGCCAGGACGGCGACGACCGCGCCGGCGCTCAGCGCCATCCGGCCGCGCCGCCGGGAGCGGGCGCGCGCGATCGGCACCGTCGCGGCGGACGCGCCGCCACGGGCGGTGTCCGTCGGGGGGACCGTCCCGGAGCCGGTGGGTGCCCCTGCCAGCAGCGCCGCGAGCTCGCCCGAGGGCGCGGGCGCGCGCTGCTCGCCAAGCGCGGCCAGGGCGTCGAGATGGGCGCCCAGGGCGGGGCCGGTCGGGCCGTGACCGGGCAGGGCGGACAGGTCGGCCAGCGCCTCGGTGACGCGAGCCGTCCGCGCCGAGGGCCCCTGCGGGTCGCTGGTCATGTGCTCCTCCTCTCTCCGGTGTCTGGATCGACGTGGTCGCGCAGGGCGATCAGCCCGCGCCGTTGCAGTTGCTTGACGGCCCCGGGCGACTTGCCCAGCACGGCCGCTGTCTCCTCGATGCTGAGTCCCGCGACGATCCGCAGGGCCACCACGTCGCGCTGGTCGCTGCCGAGCCCGGCGAGCAGGTCGATCGCCCGTGCCGCGGCCTGGGCGTCGAGGACGCGCAGCTCGGTCGACGGGGCGTGCCGGGGGTCACCGTCCGCCTCGTAGGCGACCAGCGCCGGTCGTCGCGCCCGTGACCGGAACTCGTCGACCAGCCGGGCGTGGGCCACCGAGTAGCAGAAGGTCCGCAGGCCGCCGGCGCCGCCGTGCACGTCCGGGACACGGCGCAGGACCTGGAGGAAGACCTCCTGGCACAGCCCCTCGGGGTCCTCGGCGCCCCGGGCCTGCAGGTAGCCCAGCACGCCCGGGGCGAGCGCGCGGTAGAGATCCGCCAGCGCTGCCGGGTCTCCCTCACGTGCTCGCTCCAGGAGCTCGTCGTCCGCGTCGGCCATCGACCCCTCTCCTCGCCGGCAGTCTCTCGCATGCGGGGCCTCCACTCGCACGCGATCCGGAAGCTCCGGCCGGCTGTGCCGCCGCGGGTGTCGGGTCGCTGTCGGGTCGCTGTCGGGTCGGTGTCAGGACGGATCGGTGCCCGCAGGGTCCGGGGTCGCCGGACGGCCGGGCTAGTCGCGGTGGTCGGGGTGGTGGGGGCGGGCCGGGCGGGTCGGGTCGGCCGCCTGCGCCGGGTGGCCGGGGTGCGCGGGCCTGACCGGATGCGTGCCCTGCCCGGCTCCGGCGCGGTGCGACCGGGCGTGGGCCACGGTGGCGGCGGCGATGGCCGCCGGGGAGGGCGTGGTCTGATCGGCCGCGTCGCCGGTGCCGGGGGCTCCGGTGGAGTCGCTGCCGGCGTCGGTGTCGGTGTCGTCCCCGGCTGCCGGGTGGGCCGGGTGGACGGGGTGGGCCGGGAGGACGGGGTGGGCCGGGTGGGTCGGCCGGGCGGGGTGCGCCGGATGGGCGGGACGCGCCGGCGTGGTGGCCGCCTGGCTCGGGTGTGCCGGGTGGGTGGGGTGCGCCGGATGGGTGCCCTGCTGAGCCACGGCTCCTCCGATCCCGAGGGCCGAGACCGCCGCGACGGCGATGCCGGCAGCGATGAGTCGGGCGGGGGCGGGCGTGCGCGTCATCCGGTGTCCTCTCGTGTCTCACCGGGCGCTGGCGGGCCCATCGTCGGTGAGAGTCGTCACCGGCGTGATCGACACCGGCCTGTTCGGGGTTACGGCCGAGGGATGCGAAAATGCTTCCGTGGTCCCGGTCTTCTGGCAGCAGGTCGTCGCGGACGGCCTGCGCGTGCCCCAGGACCGGCCGCTGGCCGACATGACCGTCGAGCTCACCACCATGCTCGGCGACCCGGATCCGGCGATCCGCGACGGCATCGCGTTCCCCACCCTGGCCACCTGGATCCACGAGGGCGTGTACGACGACCTGCTGCCCGGACTCGGCGACGGCATGGGCGTGGGACTCGAGCAGGGCCTGGGCGAGGACGGCACCGACACGGTGTTCGTGCGCAGCTACTCCGCGCTGGTGCTGGCCGAGTGCCTGGACCGCGACACCGCCGCGGACGTGCTCACCGCGGAGACGGTGCTGCGGTGGGGAGACCGCCTGATGACCTGGTACGTCCGCGAGCAGGACCTGCGCGGGTTCGTGGCGGGGAAGGGCTGGGCGCACGCGGTCGCGCACGGGGCCGACGCCCTCGCGGCGCTGGCGCGCTCCCCCCGGCTGGGACGCAACGAGCTGGTGGTGCTCCTCGACGTGGTGGCGGACCGGTTGCTCGCGGGCACCGAGGCGTTCTTCGTCGCCGGCGAGGCGGACCGGATGGCGCTCCCGGTGCGCCAGGTGCTGCAACGCGACCTGGTCGGCCTGAGCATCCTCGAGCCGTGGGTGGCGCGGGTCGCCGCCCACGCCATCGCGGCCGGCAGCCCGACCCAGCACCCCTTCCGGGTGGCGGGCAACGCCCAGGCGTTCCTGCGCAGCCTCCAGCTGCAGCTCGCGCTCGGCTCCCCTCAGCCGCCGTGCCGCACCGACCTGCTCCTGGTGCTGGTCGAGCAGCTGCGCGCCACCAACGCGCCCTACTTCCCGCGGCCGGGCCGGCGCACGCGGACCGGCACC
Source organism: Marmoricola sp. (assembly GCA_051954195.1). Taxonomy (GTDB): domain Bacteria; phylum Actinomycetota; class Actinomycetes; order Propionibacteriales; family Nocardioidaceae; genus Marmoricola. The sequence continues at coordinate 20,010 of JBQCHZ010000048.1, read as the reverse complement.
GACTAGCCCCGGCCCCCGCCGCTGCCGTTACCCTCCGGTTCCATGGCGGACCAGGAGCAGGCAGCGGGACCCGAGGACCAGCACGCCGGAGTGCACGCGGTCGCGGTCGCACGCGCCCACGGCGTCGAGACGATGTTCACCCTCTCGGGGGCGCACGTGTTCCCGCTCTACGACGGCGCGGTGCACGCCGAGCCGCCGATGCGGATCCTCGACGTGCGGCACGAGCAGACCGCGGCCTTCGCCGCCGAGGCGACCGGCAAGCTGACCCGCACGCCCGGCTTCGCCGTGCTCACCGCCGGGCCCGGGGTCACCAACGGCGTCAGCGCGATGACGCAGGCCATGTTCGCCGGCTCCCCGATGGTGGTGCTCGGCGGCCGCGCGCCGGCCAACCGCTGGGGCTCCGGCTCCCTGCAGGAGCTCGACCAGCCCCCGATCCTGAGCACGGTCACCAAGGCCGCGCGCACCCTGCACACCGCGGCCGACGTCGCGCCCGGGCTGGACGAGGCGTTCACCGTCGCCGGCAGTCCGCACCGGGGGCCGGTCTTCGTCGACGTGCCGATGGACGAGCTGTTCGCGACGGCGCCCGCCGTACCCGTCGGGGCGGGCGGCGCCTCCCGGCCCGAGCCGGACACCGACGCCCTCGCCGACGTCGCCGAGCTGCTCGGCCAGTCCCGGCACCCGGTGCTGGTGCTCGGCACGGACGTGTGGAGCGGCCACGCCGAGGACGCCGCGCTGCGCCTGGTCGAGGGCCTCGGCCTGCCCACGATCACCAACGGCATGGGCCGCGGCATCGTCCCGGGCGGCCACCCGCTGCTGGTGACGAAGGCACGCCGGCAGGCGCTGGGCGAGGCCGACCTGGTGCTCGTCGCCGGCACGCCGCTGGACTTCCGCCTCGGGTACGGCGTCTTCGGGCCCGCCGAGCACCCCGCGCGGGTGGTGCACCTGGCCGACTCCCCCGCCCAGCTCTCCTCCCACGCCGAGCTGGCCGCGGGCCTGGCCGGCGATCTGGCCCTGCTGCTGGACGGGCTCCGGGGTGCCGTCGAGCACCTCGTGCGCCGCCCCGACTGGTCGACGTGGGTGAGCGCCCTGCAGCAGAGCGTCGCGGTCGCCGCCGAGCGCGACGCCGCCCTGCTCGGCGCCGAGGCCGACCCCATCCACCCCGCCCGGATCTACGGCGAGCTGGTGCCGCGGCTGGCCGAGGACGCCGTCGTGGTCGGCGACGGCGGCGACTTCGTCTCCTTCGCGGGGAAGTACGTCGAGCCGGCGCGGCCCGGCGGCTGGCTCGACCCGGGACCCTACGGGTGCCTCGGCGCCGGCGCCGGCGCGGCGATCGCCGCCCGCCTGGTGCGGCCCTCGGCCCAGGTGGTGCTGCTCTACGGCGACGGAGCGGCCGGGATGTCGCTGATGGACGTGGACACGATGGTGCGTCACGACCTGCCGGTGGTGATGGTGTGCGGCAACAACTCCGCGTGGGGGCTGGAAAAGGGCCCGATGCAGATGCTCTACGGGTACGACGTGGCCGCGGACCTGGCTCCTCGCACGCCGTACGACGAGGTGGTGCGGGCACTCGGCGGGGCCGGTGAGACCGTGACCGACCCCCGCCAGATCGGGCCCGCGCTCGACCGCGCGTTCGCCGCCGGGGTGCCCTACCTGGTCAACGTGGTCACCGACGTCGACGCCGCCTACCCGCGCAGCACCTTCGGCATCTGATCAACCGCTCACCCGGGCGAGGAACCGCTCGGGGTCGACCACGACCCGGGTGACCTCCCCCGAGCCGACGAGCCGGCCGTCGGCGTGCCGGGCGCCGACGGTGAAGCGGAGCAGCCGGCCGTCGACGTGCGTCAGTGACGCAGTCACGCTGACCTCCGCGCCGAGAGGCGAGGCGGCCTGGTGCTCGAGCGTCACCCGCGTGCCCACGGTGGTGCTGCCGGGGTCCAGCGCGTCCGCAATCGCCGCACAGGTGGTCGCCTCGCACCAGGCGAGCAGCCGCGGCGTACCGAGGACCGGCAGGTCACCGGAGCCGAGCGCGGCGGCGGTGTCGGCCTCGCCGACGGTGAAGGTGAGCGTGGCGGAGGCACCGGAAGGGATCACGGTGCCCATGAAAGCAAAAGACCGGGACGTGTCGTCCCGGTCTGGTGCTGCGCCTTGCTCAGGCGTTGGGGCGCTTGCCGTGGTTCGCGCCCTTCTTCTTGCGCGCGCGACGCTTGCGTCCGGTCTTGCCCATCGGGTCCTCCTCGAGGGTGCTGGGAGTCCTCTGCGGCTCCACGATCGCATCCATTGTCCCAGGCGGGCCGCTGGTGACGAAATCGGGTGGGCGCGTCGACGGGGAGGTCAGGTGCGGTCGATGCGGATCTGGACCTGGCGGATCGAGAGCATCACCCGTTGCCGCAGGCCCTCCGGCGCGACCTCGTGGCAGGAGCGGGCGACCAGCGTCTTGACCGTGCGCTCGAGGTCGTACTTGGCCAGGCACGGCCCGCACTCGTCGAGGTGCTGCTGGATCTGCGCGCAGTCGGCCTGGTCGAGCTCGTTGTCGAGGAAGAAGAAGACCCGGTCGAGGATCTCCGAGCAGTCGGCGCCGGGGGCGTGGCTGTGCCCGACCTGCTGGCTCAGCGGGCGCTCGGCGCTGTCGTCGCAACCCATCTCACACCCCTCCCGTCGTGGCCGAGGGAAGCAGGTCGTTGTCCCGCACGTAGTCGGCGAGCATCTCGCGGAGCTGACGCCGGCCGCGGTGCAGGCGGGACATGACCGTGCCGATCGGTGTCCCCATGATCTCGGCGATCTCCTTGTAGGGGAAGCCCTCGACGTCGGCGAGGTAGACCGCGAGCCGGAAGTCCTCGGGAAGCCGCTGCAGCGCGTCCTTGACGTCGGAGTCGGGCAGGTGCTCGAGCGCCTCGCTCTCGGCGGACTTCAGCCCGGCGGAGGTGTGGGACTCCGCGCGGTGCAGCTGCCAGTCCTCGACGTCCTCGGCCATCGACTGCTGCGGCTCGCGCTGCTTCTTGCGGTAGGAGTTGATGAAGGTGTTGGTCAGGATCCGGTACAGCCACGCCTTGAGGTTGGTGCCCGGCCGGAACTGGTGGAAGGACGCGAACGCCTTCGCGAACGTCTCCTGGACCAGGTCCTCGGCGTCGGCGGGGTTGCGGGTCATCCGCATCGCGGCGGAGTAGAGCTGGTCGAGGAACGGCAACGCGTCCCGCTCGAAGCGGGCCTGCCGCTCCGCCTCGGTCTCGGTCGCCACGTCGACGGGCTCGTCGGGGCCCGCGAGGGAGTCTGCTGCTGGGTCGGTCATCACCGTCCAGCCTACCGGTCGCTCCAGCACTGCCTGCATGCTCGCGACAACGCCCCGCGCCGGCGCGGCATTCCCCCGCGCCTGAGCCGGACCTGGCCCGCCTCAGGCGCCGCTGACCTCGCGGACCACCCACTCCAGGACGGCCTCCTGGATGACGGCCAGGGCGTCGTCCTGGCCCAGCGGTCCGCGCCGGAGCACGGCGAACCCGTGATCGCCACCGGGGACCTCGACCAGCTCCGTGGCGGCCGGGAACTCCTCGGGGGCGCCGAACGCGTCGCGGCTGCCCTGCACCACCAGTGTGGGGAGCCGGGCTGCGGCCAGCTCCTCCAGCCGCGACCGCTCCGGCCGACCCGGCGGGTGCAGCGGGAACGCCAGCGCCAGCACGCCGCTGGCGCCGACGCCGCGCGCGACCCGGCACGCCGACCGGGCACCGGCGCTGCGCCCTCCGACGACCAGCGGGGTGCGCACCCGCACCGTGTCCAGGACCGCGCGGTAGCAGGTGTCGATCACCTCCGGGCGCGGCGCGAGCCGGCCGCCCGCACGGCGCCACGGCATCTCCACCAGCGCCACGTTGACGCCCTGTTGCGGGAGCCGCCGCGCCAGCGCGACCAGGTCGCGGGCGTCGATCCCACCGCCGGCCCCGTGGGTGAGCACCAGGGTCGCCAGCGGACGGTCCGCCCGGCGCATCACCACCCGCGCGTCGCCCTTCGCCGTGACGACCAGGCGCTCGTGCGGCACGAGTCAGGACTCCAGCGGGATCGGAGCGACCAGCTCCGGGCCGTTGTTGCGCACGTTCGAGACCAGCGGCGCGACCGGCTGGGCCACCAGCGCCCCCGGCAGAGCCGGTTGCAGCAGGTCGAGCAGGGCTGCACGGTCGGTGGGGGCCGGGTCAAGCCAGTCGGCCCAGCGGTCGGGGGCGAGCATCATCGGCATCCGCTCGTGGATGCGCCCCAGTTCGTCCTCGGCGTTGGTGGTGATGACGGTGGTCGACCACCAGAACCGGTGCGGGTCGTCCTCGTCACGCGTCGGGTCGCGCCAGATCTCGTAGAGCCCGGCCATCGCCAGCACGCCGCCGTCGCGGGGCCGGATGAAGTAGGGCTGCTTGCGGGGGCGGCCCGCCGTGGTCAGCTCCTCGGTCACGTACCACTCGTAGTAGCCGTCGGCGGGCAGGATCGCGCGGCGCCGCTCGAAGGCACGCCGGTACGCCGGCTTCTCGGCCACGGTCTCCACGCGCGCGTTGATCATCCGGCTCCCGACGGAGCGGTCCTTGGCCCAGAACGGGACCAGTCCCCAGCTCATCGCGCGCAGCTGCCGCTCGCCGTGGTGCTCGCCGTGCTGCTCACCTGCGGCCGGCCCGTCCTCGCCCTGCTCGCCTGCAGGCGGGCGCTGCACGACCGCGTAGACCTCCTTGGTGGGCGCGACGTTCCAGTCGGGGGCGAGGTGCGGAAGCTCGTCCTGCTCGACCTCGAAGACCTCCGCGAGCTCCTCCGGCTCGCGGCTCGAGGCGTAGCGACCGCACATGCCGACCACCCTAGGGCGTCCGGCTCACTCCCGGGCCAGCGCGGCGACGAGCGCCGCTGCCCCCTCGACCGTCCCGGGCAGGTCCTCCACCCCTGCCCGGGACGGTCCCCGCTCGAGCGTGTCGAGCAGGGTCCGCACCCGGGCGACGTCGCGCCCCAGGTCCGTCGTACGGCGGGCAAGGACGAGCAGCCGGCCGGGGTGTGTCCGGCACAGCGTCTCCTCGCCGGGGAAGACCCGGCGCACCCGCTCCGCCACCTCGAGCTCGCCCAGCGCCTCCTCCACCGAGCGCGGGAGCGATCCCGCCGGCCCGGTCGTCGTCCGCGGCACATCGACGACGACCAGGGCGTGGGTGACCGAGGCGGGCTCCGCGAGCAGGTCCCCCTCCCGGTAGACCTCCTCCAGGCGTCCCCGCAGGTGGGCCGGCGAGGCCAGCCCGGTCAGCGGGTCCGCGCAGGAGCGGGACGTGGCGTGCCCGAGCGCCTCGGCGGCCCACCCCACCGCCAGCGCCCGGACCACCTCGAACGGCGGCTCCCCCACGACCGCCGTCCGCGCCTGCCGGCGAAGCCCCTCCAGTGTCTCGCCGACGTCCACGCCGTCCCGGGCCAGCGCCGCGCCCGCCTCCTCGGCCGCGGCCACTGCCCCGCCGGCGTCCCCCCGGACCGCCAGCATCCGCACGACCGGTTCCAGCCGCACCCCGACCCGGTGCTGCTCGCGCCCTCTCCACGCGAGCAACCCGGTGGGTGTGCCGACCGTCCCCATCCCGCGTCCTCCCTGTCCCCATGTGGTGTCCGGCCCCATCCCCCGCGGGGGGCCGGACACCCGGTGAACGCACGGCGCGTCACTTCATGACGCGGTTCCGCAAGAAAGTTCCGCGTATCCCTCGGGCCTCCCGCGCGTTGGACAGGGGAGACGGTCGTCGAGACCGCCGTGTCCAGCCTGGGGAGGCCCTCCGCGATGCCGCTGCTCCACCCCGCGACCGTCGCCTCCCACGGCCCGACCGCGGACGAGCCGTCCGACGCCGAGCTGATCCGCCGGGTCCGCGCGGGCGACGTGGGCAGCTACGGCACCCTCTTCGCGCGCCACCGCGACGCCGCCAACCGGCTGGCGCGATCCCTGACGCAGCCGGCCGACGCCGACGACGTCGTGGCCGACGCCTTCGCGAAGGTGCTCACCGCCCTCCAGGACGGCAAGGGCCCCGACGAGGCGTTCCGGCCCTACCTGCTGACCGCGGTGCGGACCTGTCACATCGACCGGCGCCGCTTCGTGGCCCGGGTGACCCCGACCGACGAGGACGCCGTTCTCGACAGTGGCACCGGCTTCGAGGACCCCGCCGTCACCGGCTTCGAGAGCGGCGCCGCGGCTGCGGCCTTCCGGAGCCTGCCCGAGCGCTGGCAGCTGGTGCTGTGGCACCTCGACGTCGAGGGCCAGAAGCCGGCAGCGGTCGCGCCGCTGCTGGGGATGGCGCCCAACGCCGTGTCGGCGCTGGCCTACCGGGCCCGGGAGGGTCTGCGCGAGGCGTTCCTCCAGCAGCACGCCGCGGAGGCGTCGCGCGAGGAGTGCCGTCGTACCCACGACCTGCTCGCCGGAGCCGTGCGGGGCAACCTCTCCCGCCGGGACCGCAAGCGCGTCGAGGCGCACCTGGAGCAGTGCCTGCCCTGCACCGCGCTCTACCTCGAGCTCACCGAGGTCAACTCCTCGCTGCGAGCCCTGATCGCCCCGGTCGTGCTCGGCGGCGCGGCGGCCGCCTACCTCGCCGGTACGACGGGCAGCGCGGTCGGCGGCCTCGGCGGCCTCGGTGCGCTCACCGCCCTGGCCGGTCGCGCCCGGGACGCCGTGGTCGGCAACGCCCAGGTCGCGCTGGCCGCCGGCGCCACCGCCGCAGCGGCGGCAGCCGCGGTCACCGGCATGGTGCTGCTGCACACCGACGCCGCTCCCTCCCTACCCGCTCCGCAGGCCCAGGCACCGGTCGGCATCGGGGCGCCCGCCCCGTCCGGTGCGACACCGTCCGGCGGGACACCGTCGGGCGATACCGGAGTCGACAGCAGCCACGGCACGCCACCGCCCGCGTCCGTGCGAACGGCGGTGACTCCCGGCACGAGCACCGTCCTGGTGCCGGGCGGCTCGAGCCCGGCAGCCGGCCCCTCGACCGGCCCGGGAGCGCGACCCACCTCGACCCCCGGGCGACCCTCGGGGACTCGTCCGCCGGCGCCCTCCGGCCCGTCGGCGCCCCCGTCGGCACCGTCCGGCGACGGCTCCGGCGACGGCTCCGGCGACGCCCCGGGCGACACCTCCGGCGACACCTCCACCGTCACGGTCTCGGCCCGGGTGGGACCGGACGCCCAGCACACCTCCCCGCTCGACCTCGGCCTGCGGCTCGGCGACCTGCCGGCCGCCCACCTGGCCAGCGTCGAGGTGGACCTGCTCGGCCGGCCGATCGGGATCACGCTCCCCTGAAACATCACCGGTCCGCCGCCGCCACGACGGTTCGACGGTGGGTGGTTGTGGGTATCCGGTGCTCATGACGCTGATCCGCACCGTGGCCAGGCCGATGCTCTCCTCGATGTTCGTGGTGGGAGGCATCAACGCATTCAAGAACGCTCAGGGGCACGCCCAGGCGGCGCAGCCGGTCACCGACCGCGTCGTCGGTGCCGTGCGCAAGGCGGCGCCGGGAGCGCCGGTGCCGACCGACCCGGTGACGCTGGTCCGGGTCAACGCCGCCGTCCAGCTCGTCGGTGCCGCGGCGCTGGCCACCGGTCGGGCACCCCGGCTGGGTGCCGCGCTCCTCGCCGGGAGCCTGATGCCCACCACGGCCGCCGGGCACCGCTACTGGGAGGAGACCGACCCCAACGCCAAGCTGACCCAGAAGATCGGCTTCTTCAAGAACGTCTCCATGTTCGGCGGCCTGCTGCTGGCTGCCGTCGACACCGAGGGCAAGCCCGGCGTCGCGTGGCGCGCCCGGCACGCCGCCAAGGACGCCCGCCGCGAGGCCAAGCACATGGCCAAGGCGGCGAAGCTCGAGACGAAGCTGGCCACCAAGGGCGCCACCGTCACCGGCAAGGCGGCCGGCAAGGCGGCCAAGGGCGCCGCCGCGGCCGCCGTCGCCAAGGTCGCCCTCTGACCTGAGCGTCGCCAACGGGTGGATCCGCAGTCATCAGACGACTGCGGATCCACCCGTTGCGTTCTTCACGGTCATGGGATCGAGGGGCCTGGCGCCGACGGGCCAGGGCGCCCAGGTCCGGGTGCGCCGCTAGCCTTCCGGGGTGACTCCAGCGAGGACGGCGGCGTACTGGGCGGCGCCCACGGCGCACCGGCCGGTCCGGGCGCAGGTGCAGCTGCCGGGGTCGAAGTCGCTCACCAACCGGGCCCTGGTCCTGGCCGCCCTGGCCGAGGGACCCTCGACCGTGCGGCGCGCCCTGCGGTCGCGCGACACCGAGCTGATGGCCGCCGCGTTGAGAGCGCTGGGCGCGACCGTGGAGACGAGCGGGCCCGACTGGCGGGTGACCCCCGGTCCGCTCGCCGGCGACGCGCAGGTCGACTGCGGGCTGGCCGGCACCGTGATGAGGTTCGTGCCGCCCGTGGCGGCGCTCGCGCGGGGCGACGTCGCATTCGACGGTGATCCGCACGCACGGACGCGGCCGATGGGCGAGGTGCTCACCGCGTTGCGGGACCTGGGCGCGACCGTCGACGACGACGGACGGGGGGCGCTGCCGTTCGTCGTACGCGGTCGTGGGGCGGTGCGCGGCGGCCGGGTGGTGCTCGACGCGTCGGCGTCCAGCCAGTTCATCTCCGCGCTGCTGCTCGCCGGCGCCCGCTACGACGAGGGCGTCGACGTGCTGCACGACGGCAAGCCGGTGCCCTCGCTCCCCCACCTCGACATGACGGTGGCCTGCCTGCGCCAGCACGGCGTCGAGGTCGACGACGAGGAGCCGAACCGGTGGCGGGTGCACCCGGGACCGGTCGGCGCCGTCGACGTCACGATCGAGCCCGACCTGTCCAACGCGGCACCGTTCCTGATGCTGGCGCTCACCAGCGGCGGCACCGTCACGGTGCCCGGCTGGCCCCGCGCGACCACCCAGGCCGGTGACGCGCTGCGCGACCTGCTCGCGCGGATGGGGGGCAAGGTGGAGCTCACCGACCACGGCCTGACGGTGAGCGGCACCGGTGAGCTGCACGGGATCGACGTCGACCTGCACGACCTCGGCGAGCTCACCCCCGCCCTCGCTGCGCTGTGCGCGTTGGCCGACTCGCCCTCGCACCTGCGCGGGATCGCGCACATCCGCGGCCACGAGACCGACCGGTTGACGGCCCTGGCCACCGAGCTCGGCGGCCTCGGGGCCGACGTCACCGAACGACCGGACGGGCTGGAGGTCCGCCCGGGCCGGCTGCACGGCGGCCCCTTCCGGACCTACGCCGACCACCGGATGGCGCACGCCGCGGTCGTCCTGGGCGCGGCCGTCCCCGGAGTGCTGGTGGAGGACGTCGCCACCACGGCCAAGACCTTCCCCGGGTTCGCCGAGGTCTGGGCCGGGCTGTTCTGATGCCGCGGTACGGCGAGGAGGACTACGAGAGCTACGAGCGTCCCCGGCGCCGCACCCGGCCGCGCACCAAGGACCGACCGGCCTTCGCCGACGCCGAGCCCGGCGTCGTCGTCACCGTGGACCGCGGTCGTTACACCTGCCTGGTCGAGACCGGCGTGGCCGGCAGCGGCCCGCAGGTGGTCACCGCGATGAAGTCCCGGCCGCTGGGACGCAAGGGCGTCGTGGTCGGTGACCGGGTGGGTCTGGTCGGGGACACCTCCGGCGACGACGGCAGCCTGGCGCGCATCGTGACCGTCGAGGAGCGCAGCACCATGCTGCGTCGTACGGCGGACGACGACGACCCGGTCGAGCGGGTCATCGTCGCTAACGCCGACCAGCTCGTCGTCGTGGCGGCGCTCGCCGACCCGGAGCCCCGTCCCCGCCTCATCGACCGGGCGCTGGTCGCGGCCTTCGACGCGGGGATGGATCCCCTGCTGGTGCTGACCAAGGCCGACCTCGCCCCCGCCGACGCCCTGATCGAGGCCTACCGACCGCTCGGCGTCCCGGCGATCGTGACCCAGCGCGGAGCCGACGTGACACCGGTGCGCGAGCGGCTGGCCGACCGGCACAGCGTCCTGCTCGGCCACAGCGGCGTGGGCAAGTCCACGCTGGTCAACGCCCTGGTCCCCGACGCGCAACGGGAGACCGGCGGCGTCAACGCGGTGACCGGTCGGGGCCGGCACACCTCGACCAGCGCGGTGATGCTGCCGCTGCCCGACGGCGGCTGGATCGTCGACACCCCCGGGATCCGCTCGTTCGGCCTCGCGCACGTCCGGCCCGACCAGCTGATCGAGGCCTTCCCGGACCTGCACGAGCTCACCCACGACTGCTCGCGCGGCTGCACCCACGGCGAGGGCGAGCCGGAGTGCGGCCTCGACGAGGCGCCCGAGGAGCTGCGCGCCCGGGTCGGGTCGTTCCGCCGGCTGCTCGCCAGCCGCGAGGGCGGGATCTAGCCGGCTGCGCCGGCCTGCCAGACGGCCCGCGCGCCGGCGTCCCCGGTCTGGTAGACGAGGTAGGCGTCGACCACCGCGACGATCGGCAGCAGCACGAACAGCGCCTTCTGCAGGCCGCCGGGCCGGCGCAGCGCCGGGACGACGGCGAGCACGGCGAGCGCTGCCAGCACCCACGCACCTGCCTGCAGCCGGCCGGCCCACATCTCGTGCTGCTCCACGAGCGGTCCGCCCAGGTGCCGCTGGTCCTTGAGCTGGTCGCCGGTCATCGCGGCGAGCTGCGTCGACACCCCGCCGATCACGCCGGTCACGAGCAGCGCCCAGAGCAGCCACCCGCGCCACCGGGAGACCAGGGCGTAGCCGAGTGCGGCGAGGACGGCCAGCGGCACGAAGACCACCGCCACGTGGATCACCAGCGGATGCAGGGGCACACCGTTGAGCTGCACGTCCGACCTCCAGGAAGCGGCCGGGACGTCCCCGGACGAGTCGCATCCCACCAGAGCGACCTTGCCATCGGCTTAACGACCGGCTGAGAAAACGCTGTGAGTGCCCGCACCCCCTAACCTGTGGCCATGGCCGACTTCACCGACGACCTGCGTCTGGCGCACGTGCTCGCCGACGACGCCGACGCGCTGTCGATGGCGAGGTTCAAGGCCCTGGACCTGCACGTCATGACCAAGCCCGACCTCAGCCCCGTCACCGACGCCGACCGGGCGGTCGAGGAGGGCGTGCGCCGTACCCTCTCGCGGGCGCGTCCCCGCGACGCGGTGATCGGCGAGGAGCAGGGCAGCACCGGACACAGCCAGCGCCGCTGGGTCGTCGACCCGATCGACGGCACGAAGAACTACGTCCGCGGCGTCCCGGTGTGGGCGACGCTGATCGGCCTCATGGTCGACGACGAGGTCGTCGTCGGGGTGGTCTCCGCGCCCGCGCTGAACCGGCGCTGGTGGGCCATGAAGGACGGCGGCGCGTGGACGGGCAGGTCGCTGCTGCGGGCGTCGGCGTGCCAGGTCTCCGACGTCTCCCGGGTCGAGGACGCCTCGTTCTCCTACTCCTCGCTGTCGGGCTGGGAGGACCGGGACCGCCTCGAGGACTTCCTCTCGCTGTCCCGGCGCTGCTGGCGGACCCGGGCGTACGGCGACTTCTGGTCCTACATGCTCGTCGCGGAGGGCGCGGTCGACATCGCCGCCGAGCCCGAGCTCGCCCTGCACGACATGGCCGCCCTCGACGTGATCGTCCGTGAGGCCGGAGGGCTGTTCACCTCGCTCGACGGCGAGACCGGCCCGCTCGGCGGCAACGCCCTGGCCACCAACGGCAAGCTGCACGACCAGGCGCTGGCGTTCTTGGCGCAGCTGCCCGAGGAGCACCACGACGAGCCGAGCCGGCCCGTCGGGTCCGTGCACGACCTCGCCGCCCACCGCCGTCGCGGCGAGGAGCCGGCCGAGGACTGATCCCGCGTCGCCGCCGTCAGGGCAGCGGCATGCCCGTGGTCCGGCCGACCGGCTCCAGGGTCTCGTACAGCGGTGGCGTCGGGTCGCCCAGCGAGGGAGCCGGCGGCGCCGGTGCGTCGGCCGGCCCGGCCTCGTGACCCGCCTGTTGACCGGCCTGTTGACCGGTCCCGTGCTCGGCGTCGTCGCGGGCCTCGGGCGGGACATGGCGGTCGAGGAAGCGCAGCGCCGACCGGGCGGAGGGGTGCACCGCCACGGCGGCGACCACCACGATCGCCGCGATGAGCAGCCACCCGCCGGCGCCCCAGCGCATCGCCAGGAACGTGTACACCGCCGGGGCCCAGACCTTGCCCAGCGTGCCGCCCAGCGCGCCGGCGCCCTGGTAGGCCCCCCGCTGCCGCGGATCCATCAGCTCCGCCTCGAAGGACCAGCTCGCCGCCGAGAGGAACAGCTCGGCGCCGGTCACCGTGACGTGGCCCAGCCAGACCAGCGCGATCGTGATCCACCCGACCGTGTCGTGGGTGGCGAGCGTGATCAGACAGGAGAGCACGAAGAACGCCGTCGAGACGCGCACCGCCCGCAGCGCCGTCGGCACGTCGCGGACGCCCCGCGCGGCAGCCATCGGCAGGAAGATGCACATCACCGTGTTCGTCCCGAACAGGAACGCCAGCAGCACCCGTGGCGCGTCGGTGCGCTCGACCAGCCAGAGCGGGATCACCACGTTGAGCAGCACCTGGTTGGTCCAGAAGACGCCGGTGAAGAACTCGGTGAGCATCCAACCGGGGTTGCGCAGCGGCCCGGGCCCGGGCACCTTCACCCGGCGCTCCTCGCGGGTGCGGTCGTCGTGGGGAGCGTTGGGCAGGCGCAGGATCATCACCGCGTTGGCGGCGAACAGGACGGTGGTGAACCACGGCACGCCGCGCAGCACGCTGTCGGAGTCGAACGCCAGCGCGATGCCGCCGACGAGCGAGCCGAGGGTGAAGCCGAGGTTCAGCGCGGAGTACATGTAGGCGCGCGACCCCACCCGCTCCTGCTGGGGAAGGACGTCGATCGTGTAGGCGCCGTACGCCGCCTGCCCGAGTCCGCCGACGACCTCCATCACCGCCGCCATCGCCAGGTAGCCGGCGAAGCTGTCGATGAACGGCCACAGCGTGAACAGGGCGGCCTGACCGAGCGCGCTCACGGCCCACATGCGCTTGGGCCCGAAGAGGTCGACGAGCTTGCCCGACGGGACCGCCGCCAGGAAGCTCGCCAGGCCGGCCACCGTCAGGCCGAGCCCGACCTGGGCCGCGGTGAGACCGACGATCTGGGTGAAGAACACCGCCGAGCCGGTGAGGAAGGTGCCCTCGCCGAGCGCGAACAGCAGCGACTGCACCGAGAGCCGTCCGGCGAGAGGCGAGGGCGGCTGGAGACGGCGGCGCGCAGACGTGATCATCACCGGACATTCTCCCGGTCATCGGCGCCCTCGTCGCGCGAATTTGCTCAGCGCTGCGTCACACCCGGACCCGTAGCGGCGGGGGCGCCGTGTGGCTACCGTGGAGGATCCGGCCGTCGGGCGGTGCAGGGCGAGGAGGTCGTCGGATGCGGATCAGCGAGGTGGTCGCCGCCAAGGCGAGCCAGGAGGTCGTCACGATCACTCCCGGGGCGACGGTGCGGGACCTGGTCGTGCTGCTGACCGAGCGCAACATCGGCGCGGTCATCGTCTCGACCGACGGGGCGACGGTCGCGGGCATCGTGAGCGAGCGGGACGTCGTACGCCGGTTGCTGGGCGAGCAGGGACTGCTCGCCGGCCCGGTCTCGGCGATCATGACCGCCGACGTGCACAGCGTCGCGCCCACCGACAGCCTCGACGACGTCCGCCGGCTGATGACCGAGCGCCGCTTCCGCCACGCCCCGGTCGTCGACCACGGCCGGCTCGTCGGCATCGTCTCGATCGGTGACGTGGTCAAGGCCCACACCGACCAGCTCCAGTTCGAGCGCGACCAGCTCGACTCCTACGTCCACCAGGCCGGCTGACCCCGTCGAGTTGCCCCTTGTGGTGGGTCGAGTTGCCCCTTGTGGCGGGTCGAGTTGCCCCTCGTGGCGGGTCGAGTTGCCGGTCCTGGCTGGTGGAGTCCGCTCGCGCCGCGCCCGCTAGGGTCGGATCCATGACTGCCGAGAAGCCGGAAGTGGATCCGCACCTGGGCGACGCGCCCACCGAGCTGGAGGTCACCGACCTGCGCGAGGGCGACGGCGCCGAGGCGACCGCCGGCTCCACCGTCTCCGTGCACTACGTCGGCGTCGCGCACTCCAGCGGCGAGGAGTTCGACGCCTCCTACAACCGCGGCGCACCGCTGACGTTCCGCCTCGGCGTCGGACAGGTCATCCAGGGCTGGGACACCGGCGTGCAGGGGATGAGGGTCGGCGGCCGCCGCCGCATCGTGATCCCCCCGCACCTCGGGTACGGCGACCGCGGCGCCGGTGGCGCGATCAAGCCCGGCGAGACGCTGATCTTCGTGGTCGACCTGCTCGAGGTCCGCTGAGCCGTCGTACGACCCGACGGACGCGAACCCCCACTCAACGAGGGGCGACGCGGGCGGGAGGGGCGCCGGCGAGCTCGACGACGTCGCCCGGCCGCAGCTGCCGGCCCCGGCGGGTCTCGACCTCGCCGTTCACGCTGACGACGCCCTCGAGCAGCAGGTGCTTGGCGTCGGAGCCGGAGTCGATCAGGTTGGCCAGCTTGAGGAACTGACCCAGCCGGATCGACTCGTCCCGGATCGGTACGTCGTCCACGTCCCACTCCCTCCTGAGGGCCTCAGCCGATCGCCACGGTGACGGCGTGGATGATCACGCCGACCAGGCCGCCGACGATCGTGCCGTTGATCCGGATGAACTGCAGGTCGGGGCCGACATGGAGCTCGATCTTGCGTGCGGCCTCGCGGCCGTCCCAGCGCCGGATGGTGTGGGTGATGATCGCCGCCAGCTCGTCGCCGTACCGCCCGGTGGCCCACACCACCACGTCGGAGCCCCGCTGCTCCAGGCGCTCCTGCAGCGCGGGGTCGGCCACCAGCCGGCGACCGAAGGCGACCAGCTCCACCTCGCCGCGGGCGCGCACCGGCCCGACCGGGTCCTCCAGCGCCTCGAGCAGGGCGCGCCGGAACGCCGCCCACAGGGAGAGACCGGTCTCGACGATCTGGGCCTGACCGAGCAGCCGCTCCTTGAGCGCCTCGGCGCGCGCCTGGGTGCCGGCGTCGGTCAGCAGGTCCCGGGCGAGCTGCTCGAGCATGCTGTCGAGGGCGTGCCGGGCGTGGTGGTCGGGGTCGCGGCGGATGTCCTCGAGCCAGCGCAGCGCCTCGCCGTGCAGCCGCTCGGTGACCATCTCGTTGAGCCGCTCCGGCGCCCACCACGGTGCCCGCTCCCCCAGCACCTCGGTGAAGGTCTCGCGGTGGCCGAGGAGCCAGCGGTGGCCCTCCTCCAGCACCAGGTCGACGAAGCCGTGGTGAGCGCCGTCGGCGAGCACCTCGGCGAGCAGCGACCCGGCCACCGGGGAGATCGGCTCCGTGCGGAAGCGGGGCAGCACCACCTCGTCCACGAGCGCGCGCACGTCGTCGTCGCGCAGCCGGCGGAGCCCGATGGCGGCCACCGTCGCGGCCTCGGCGACGGCGCGACGTGCGTTCTCCGGCTCGCTGAGCCACTCCCCGACGCGGCGCGGCACGCCGATCGCGGCGATCCGCTCCCGCACGATCTCCTCGCGCAGGAAGTTCTCGGTGAAGAACTCCTCGAGGCTCTTGCCGAACTCGTCCTTGCGCCGCGGCACCAGCGCCGTGTGCGGGATCGGCAGCCCGAGGGGGTGCCGGAAGATCGCCGTGACCGCGAACCAGTCGGCGATGGCGCCCACCATGCTCGCCTCGGCGCCGGTGTTGACGAAGCCCCAGAAGCCGCCCCGGTCGAGGGTGAGCAGGAAGACCACCGCGGCGAGCACGAGCAACGACAGTGCGAGCGCGCGCATCCGGCGCAGCCGACGGCGCCGGGCGTCGTCGAGGTCGGCGGCGTCCGGCACGGTGAGGTCCGGCACGGTGGAGGTCTCCATGGCTCCGCGAAGGTACCCGACCGCGCCGGTCCGACCACTTCGGCAACTCGGCGCCGTCCCGGCTGTCCCACCCGTATCCTTCTCGGCGTGCACAACCGTCTCGGGGGACTCCTCGCGCTCGCCCTCGCGCTGCCCTTGGGGCTGGCCCCCGCCGCCCAGGCGGCCGTCCACCCGTCCGGGCACGGCGTCCGGTCCGCTGCCTGGGTGACCCACGGTCAGCAGCACAGGTCGCAGCACGCTCGAAGGCACGCCGACCCGCATCTGCGGCCGCTGCCCTCCGTCCCGCACGGGACGGCCGTCGCCGCGCTGCACCACGCCGAGCACGTGATCGCGCCGGCCGTCCCGGCGCGTCCCGGCGCACGGATCGCCGAGCGGCCGGTGGCCGACCGGAGCGCCACCCTCGCCCTGCGCGACCTGTGGCTCGCCCGCCGGTCGCTGACCGGCGCGGACCGTCGTACGGCGCAGGGTCTGCTGGCGCGACCCACCCAGGCCGGGCCGGGCAACCCCGACGACGATCCCGTCTCGTTCACCCCCGCGGAGCTCGCCGCCGTGCAGCACGAGTGCTCCCAGAACTTCTGCGTGACCTACACGACCGCGAGCGGCAAGGGCAGCTACGTCGACGGGTCCGGCACGGCGCACCGGTGGAACAACGCCGCAACCGCCGCCACCGCCCGCGCCGACCTGCAGGTGCTGGAGAACGTCTGGTCCACCGAGATCGGCCGGTTGGGCTACCGGCCCCCGCTCACCGACGACGTGGCGCCGCCGGGTGACACCGATCCGGCCGACGTGCCGAAGATCGACATCTACCTCGTCGACCTCCGTCCGCTCGGCTACTACGGCTACTGCTCGCCGGACGACAACGCACCGCACCTGCGCCAGATGCCCGCGTACTGCGTGCTCGACAACGACTTCGCCGACTACGGCACCGCGCCGTCGCGTGCGCTGGAGGTGACCGCAGCCCACGAGTTCTTCCACGCCGTGCAGTTCGGCTACAACCTCGCGCAGCCGAAGTGGTTCATGGAGGGCAGCGCCGTCTGGATGGAGGACCAGGTCTACGACTCCATCAACGACTACCTCCAGTACGTCGCGACCAGCCCGATCCGTCAGCCGCTGACGCCCTTCACCGCGCCGCACAACCAGTACGAGTGGTACGGCGCCTTCACGATCTTCACCTTCCTGTCCTCCTGGCTCGACGACCGCGATGCCGTCCGTCAGGCATGGGACCGGGCGGTCACCCGGCCGGCGCTCAGCGCCGTCACCGACGTGCTCACCGCCCACCACCGCGACCTGCGCACGGCCTTCGCGACCTTCGGCCTGTGGAACACCCTGCCGGCGCGGTCCTACCCCGAGCGGGCCTCCTACCGCCCCGCCGGCGCCTGGCGGGTGACCCGGCTGACGCCGCGGCACCGCTCGACCGGCACCGAGGCGGTCCAGGTGCACGCCCTGGCCAGCGCGCCGGCGGTGTTCCTGCCTTCGGCGGGCCTGAGCGGGCACAGCCGGCTCCGTGTCGTGCTCCGGTCTCCGCGACCGCGCGCCGGCGGCGCCGCCACGGTCCAGGTGCGGTTGCGTGACGGCCGTGTCCGTCAGTCCCGCCTGCGCCTGCACGGGAACGGCTCGCTGCGCCTCGACGAGCCGTTCTCCCCGCGCCGGGTGCGCTCGGTCGTCGTGACGATGACCAACGCCGCGACCACGGGCGGCAGCCACCGCTTCCGGGTGGCGGCCTCGGTCCGCTGAGCCCGCCCGGGCGGCCGGCCGCGCTGCCGGTCGTTCAGCTCGACCGTGCGCCTCTTCCTCCGGCCCGGCTCGACCCGCGGCCCGGCCGTTGTGCGGGTGGTCTAGGTTGCGGGCATGAGGTTGCGACTCACCGATGAGGAGGAGGCGTTCCGCACCGAGATGCGGACGTTCTTCACCACCGAGGTTCCGGCGGACATCCGCGAGACGGTGCTTGCGGGACGACACCTGAGCAAGGACCAGATCGTCACCTCCCAGCGGACGCTGAACGCCGCCGGGCTGGCCGTGCCCAACTGGCCGGTCGAGTGGGGTGGCCGTGACTGGACGCCGCTGCAACGCCACCTCTGGCACGAGGAGATGCAGCTCGCCGGCGTGCCGACACCGCTGGCCTTCAACGCCAGCATGATCGGTCCAGTGATCGCCGCCTTCGGCTCCTCCGAGCTCAAGGAGCGCTTCCTCCCCCCGACCGCGAACCTCGACATCTGGTGGTGCCAGGGCTTCTCCGAGCCCAACGCCGGCTCCGACCTCGCCTCGCTGACCACCCGCGCGGTCCGCGACGGAGACGACTGGATCGTCAACGGCCAGAAGACCTGGACGACCCTGGGCCAGCACGCCGACTGGATCTTCTGCCTGGTGCGGACCAACCCCGACGCGCCGCGCAAGCAGCAGGGCATCTCGATGCTGCTGTTCCCCATGGACGCCCCCGGGGTGACGCTGCGGCCGATCAAGCTCATCGACGGCGGCTTCGAGGTCAACGAGGTGTTCTTCGAGGACGTCCGCGTCCCCGGCGACCAGCTCGTCGGCGAGGAGAACGCCGGCTGGAGCTACGCCAAGTTCCTGCTCGGCAACGAGCGCGTCGGCGTCGCGCCCGTGGGCGCCACCAAGCGGGCACTCGCCACCCTCAAGGAGCACGCCGCCGACCGGCTCTCCGACCCCCTGGTCGCCTCCCGCTTCGTGGAGCTGGAGAACGACCTGCTCGCCCTGGAGCTCACGGCCCTGCGGGTGGTCGCGCACTCCTCCGACGGCAAGCCGCACCCCGCGTCCTCGGTGCTCAAGCTCCGGGGCACCGAGCTGCAGCAGGCGGTGTCCGAGCTGGCCGTCGACCTGGCCGGCGACCTGTCGTTCGCGTCCGGCTCCGACAGCGTCCCGGAGTGGGCCGCCGTCTCGATGCCGACGTACCTCAACCTGCGCAAGGCCTCGATCTACGGCGGGTCCAACGAGATCCAGCGCCAGATCATCGCCGGCACCATCCTGGGACTCTGAGGAGCTGTCATGGACTTCACGCTGGATGAGGAGCAGAGCGCGCTCCGCGACGCCGTGCGCGGGCTGCTCAAGGGCTACGACGCCGAGACGCGACGACAGACGACCGATGCCGACCCCGGCTTCGACGAGGCCCTGTGGGGCCGGTACGCCGAGATGGGCCTGCTCGGCCTGCCCTTCCCCGAGGACGACGGCGGCATGGGCGCCGGCCCGATCGAGGTGGGCGTGGTGGCCGAGGAGATCGGTCGCGTCCTCGCGCCCGAGCCGTACGTCGCCTCGGTGGTGCTGGCCGGTGGCCTGGTGGCCACCGCCGGGTCGGACGAGCAGCGCGCGGAGCTGCTCGGTGGCCTGGCTTCCGGCGAGCGCCTGCTCGCCTTCGCCCGCGTGGACGACGACGCGACCGGCTCAGGGCAACCGGCCGCCGCGGAGCCGGTGATCCAGGGCGCCCGCGCCGACACGATCGTCTGGGCGGTCGGCAACGAGCTGTTCGTGGGGCCGCGTCCCGACGGTGCCGAGGGCTACCGCACCGGCGACGGCGGCCGCGCGGCGCGCCTCGTCCTCGACCGCGACGCCGTGACGCCGCTGGGCAACGGCGGCGACGCACGGGACGCGATCGCGCTCACCCTGGCGAAGGCCCGCATCGCCCTGTGCGCGGAGGCGCTCGGCTCGATGGACACCGCGCTGCAGCTGACCACGGAGTACCTCAAGACCCGGCAGCAGTTCGGCGTCACGCTCAACCGCTTCCAGGCGCTCACCTTCCGCGCCGCGGACCTGTACACCTCGCTCGAGCTGACCCGCAGCATCGTCACCTGGGCGACCATGGTCGCCGCGGAGGGCAGCGACGCAGAGGTCATCGACGCCGCGGCGCGCGCCAAGCTGCAGGTCGCCCGCGCCGGCCGGCACCTCGGCCAGGAGGCGATCCAGCTGCACGGCGGCATCGGCATGACCGCGGAGTACGCCGTGGGCCACCACGCCGCCCGGCTGACGGTGATCAACCACTGGCTCGGCGACGCCCGCACGATGGTCGGCCGGCTCTCCGACACCCTCGGCGACCACGCCGTGCTCGACCCACTCTCCTGAGAACACGAGTCGAGTGGGGGAACCGTGGGGATGCGGTCGGGTTGCGCACGCGCCGGGGGGTGCGGGGGCGGTGTGGCACCATGGGGGC
>JBQCHZ010000047.1:0-17217 GCA_051954195.1 Marmoricola sp. | reverse complement strand
TGAGTCGCCGGCGGACGCGGTCCGCCGGGAGGTGCGCGAGGAGACCGGCCGCGACGTCGAGGTGGGACGGCTGCTGGGGGGCCACGACGTCCACTTCTCCGGCGCGGCGCCGACGGGCCGGTTCGAGGACTTCCACGGGGTGCACCTGGTGTTCGAGGCGTCCGCCGCCGACACCGGGCAGGCGCCGGAGGTGACCGAGGTGGACGGCACGACCGACGTGGTGGCGTGGGTGCGGGTCGCGGACGTCGACGCCGGCGACCGCGAGGTGCTCGACGTCGTGCGGTTCGCCCTCGGGTGCGAAGGCCCCGACGCCTGACCCGACCCCTGACCCGACACCTGACCCGACGCCTGACCCGACCGGGGCGCCGCAGGTGTCATGATCGGGCCGTGGACGACCCGACCCTGCGGCTCACCGACGCCGACCGCGACGCGGCCGCGGAGGCGCTCGGGGAGCACTACGTCTCGGGTCGCCTCGATCTCGAGGAGTACGACCAGCGGCTCGACCAGGTGCACGCCGCACGGACGCCGGCCGACCTGCTCGCGCCGTTCGAGGCACTGCCCCGGCCCGCGGCGCTCGCGCCCCGGCGCGCGGCAGCGGTGCCGGCACGCCGGGCCCCCGACGTGTGGGCGCGTGCCGCGACCGTGGCGAGCGGCTTCTCGACCCTGTTGTTCCTGGTGTGCGGGTTCGCCCTCGACGGCTGGGCGTGGTCGTGGCTCTTCTTCCTGCTTCCCGGGGCCCTCGCCACCCTCAGCCCCCGCAACGACCCCGAACCGGCGCCCCCGGCGCTGCCCGACCCAGGAGGACCCCGATGAGCGAGTCCGTGTTCACCTACGGCGCGCCGGCGCTGAAGTTCGGCCGAGGCGCCTCCGACGAGATCGGCTTCGACCTCAGCCAGTACGACGTGCGCCGGGTGCTGGTCGTCACCGATCCGGGCGTGGCGGCGACCGGCCACCCGCAGCGCGTCGCCGACCAGATCGCGGGCTTCGGCATCGAGGCGGTCGTCTACGACGGTGCGCACGTCGAGCCGACCGATGCCAGCCTGGGCGAGGCGATCGCCCACGCGCGCGACACCGGCCCGTGGGACGCCTTCGTCGCCGTCGGCGGTGGATCGGCGATCGACACCGCCAAGGCCGTCAACCTGCTGACGAGCAACGACGGCGAGCTGATGGACTACGTCAACGCACCCGTCGGCCGGGGACGGGCGCCGCAGCGGCCGCTGAAGCCGCTGGTCGCGGTGCCGACCACCACAGGGACCGGGTCGGAGTCGACCACGATCTGCGTCCTCGACGTGCTCGCGCAGCAGGTGAAGACCGGGATCAGCCACCCCCGGCTGCGCCCCACCCTGGCGGTGGTGGACCCGGCGCTGACGCTCACCCAGCCGCCGGGCGTGACCGCCGCCTGCGGGATGGACATCCTGTGCCACGCGCTGGAGAGCTACACGGCCCGTCCGTTCACCTCCTATGAGCGCAAGAGCCCCGAGCAGCGGGTGCCGTACTGCGGCGCCAACCCGATCGGCGACATGTGGTCGGAGAAGGCGATGAGCCTGCTCGCGGGGTCCTTCCGGCAGGCCGTGCACCACGGCGACGACGAGCAGGCACGCGAGCAGATGGCGCTCGCCGCGACCTTCGCGGGGATGGGCTTCGGCAACGCCGGCGTGCACATCCCGCACGCCAACGCCTACCCGATCGCGGGCCGGGTGCGCGACTTCCACCCCGCCGACTACCCCGCCGACCACGCGATGGTGCCGCACGGGATGGCGGTCTCGCTGACCGCGCCGGAGGCCTTCCGGTGGACGTTCGAGGCCGCGCCCGACCGTCACCTGCGCGCCGCCGAGCTGCTCGCGCCCGGCCATGCGTACGACGGCCCGGACGCCCTGCCGGCGGTGCTGGCCGACCTGATGCGCGACATCGGCATCCCCAACGGCATCGGCGCGGTCGGCTACGGCGAGGACGACGTCGACGACCTCGTCGAGGGGACGTTGAAGCAGCAGCGGCTGCTGGCGACGGCTCCACGTGAGGTGCGGCCCGAGGACGCCGCGCAGATCCTCGCGCGCTCCGTCGAGCTCTGGTAGGCCGCCCGCCGCGGCTGTCCGGGACCGGAGCCAGGTGGCCGCTCCGTTCGCCCGCGATGGGAGGATGGAGCCATGTCCGACCTCGTCGCCGCCCTGCGTCGGGCCGGCGTCACCGACGTCGACGACTCACCGCTCGCGCGCAGCCTCTATGCCAGCGACGCCTCGATCTACCGGATCCCCCCGCAGGTCGTCGTACGACCCCGCGACGCCGCGGAGGTGGAGGCGGTGCTGGCCGTCGGCCGGGACCTCGGCGTCCCGCTGACGATGCGCGGCGCCGGCACCTCGATCGCCGGCAACGCGGTCGGACCGGGCATCGTCGTGGACACCGCCGCCCACCTGCACCGCGTGCTCGCCCTCGACCCCGAGCGGCGGACCGCGCACGTGCAGCCCGGCGTCGTGCACGCGCGGCTCCAGCGCCAGGCGATCACCCACGGCCTGCGGTTCGGGCCCGACCCCTCCACCCACACCCGCTGCACGATCGGCGGGATGATCGGCAACAACGCCTGCGGCTCCCGGGCGCTCGGCTACGGCCGCACGGTGGACAACGTCGAAGCGCTCACCGTGCTGCTGGCGGACGGCACCGTGGTCTCGACGAGCGACCGGCTCGATGCGCTCGTCGACGCCCACCTGGGACTCGTCCGCACCGAGTTCGGGCGCTTCGGGCGCCAGGTCAGCGGCTACTCCTTCGAGCACCTGCTGCCCGAGAACGGCCGCCGCTTCGACCGCTTCCTGGTCGGCACCGAGGGCACGCTCGGCATCGTGCTCGATGCGACCGTGCGGCTCGTCGAGGACGCACCCGCCCGCGCGCTGGCCGTGCTCGGGTACGCCTCGATGGCGCAGGCCGCCGACGCCGTGCCCGCGCTGCTCGCGGTGGCGCGCGAGTCGGCCGGGGGACTGGTCGCGTGCGAGGGGCTCGACGACCGCATCGCCTCCCTGGTGCCCGGCCACCCCGAGCTGCCGGCGGGCGCGGGCTGGCTGTTCGCCGAGGTCACCGGCTCCTCGGCGGCCGAGGCGGAGTCCCGGGCCCGGCTGGTCGCGACCGCTGCCGGCGTGCCGTCGCGCGTGGTCGTCGACCCGGTCGAGCAGGCCGCGCTGTGGCGCATCCGCGAGGACGGCGCCGGCCTGGCCGCCCGCTCGCTCAAGCGTCCGGCCCACGCCGGGTGGGAGGACGCCGCGGTCCCGCCCGACCGCCTGGGTGACTACCTGCGCGACTTCGATGCGCTGCTGGGCGCCGCCGGCCTCGACGGGGTCCCCTACGGTCACTTCGGCGACGGCTGCGTGCACGTGCGGATCGACTTCGAGCTCGACGACGCGCCGGGGCGGGCCCGGTTCCGCTCGTTCGTCGAGGACGCGGCCGGCCTGGTCGCCTCCTACGGCGGGTCGATGAGCGGTGAGCACGGCGACGGTCGCGCCCGCTCCGAGCTGCTGGGCCGGATGTACAGCGCCGAGGCGCTGGGGCTGATGGCGCAGGCCAAGCGGATCCTCGACCCCGGTGACCTCCTCAACCCCGGGGTGCTGGTCCGGCCGGCCCCCTTCGACGCCGACCTCCGGATGGCGCGCCGCAGCGAGAGCCGGCCCTCGGCCCTGCGGCTCACCCACGACGGTGGCTCGCTCGCCGCCGCCGTACACCGCTGCACCGGCGTCGGGAAGTGCCTGGCCGACCCTGCGCTGTCCGCGGGCGGCGCCGGCGTGATGTGCCCCTCCTACGTCGCGACCCACAACGAGAAGGACTCGACCCGCGGTCGGTCACGGGTGCTCCAGGACGTCGTCACCGGCGCCCTGGACGTGCACGACGACGCGGTGCACGACGCGCTCGACCTGTGCCTGTCCTGCAAGGGCTGCTCCCGTGACTGCCCCACCGGCGTCGACATGGCCACCTACAAGTCCGAGGTGCTCCACCGCAGGTTCCGGCACCGGGTGCGTCCGCGCAGCCACTACGCGCTGGGCAGGCTGCCGCTGTGGGCCCGGCTGGCGCCGCCGAGGACAGCCAACCGGATGCTGGCGAACCGGGTGGTGGCGGCGATGGCGAAGAAGGCCGCCGGCGTCGACCGGCGCCGGTCCCTGCCGGCGTTCTCGGAGCGGCCGTTCCGGCGCAGCTGGGACCGGCCCCGCCCGGCGGGACCCGACGTGTGGATCTGGGCCGACTCGTTCACCGACGCGTTCTCCGCGGAGACCGGCCATGCAGCGGTCCGGTTGCTGGAGTCGATCGGCCTCGAGGTCGGACTGATCACCGAGCCCGCCTGCTGCGGTCTGACCTGGATCACCACCGGCCAGCTCGACGCCGCCCGCCGGATCGTGCGGCGCACCGTCGCCACGCTCGCGCCGTACGTCGCGACCGGGACGCCGGTGGTCGGCCTCGAGCCCTCCTGCCTGGCGGCGCTGCGCGAGGACGCCGTCCAGCTCGTCGACGCCCCCGCGGCCGTCACGGTCGCCGGCGGCGTCCGCACGCTCGCGGAGTTCTTGAGCTCGGTCGCCTGGAACCCGCCCGACCTGACCGGCACCGAGGTCGTCGTGCAGCCGCACTGCCACCACGCGAGCGTGCTCGGCTGGCAGGCCGACGCCGCGCTGCTGGCCCGCACCGGCGCCACGGTGACCCGCCTGGGCGGATGCTGCGGTCTCGCCGGCAACTTCGGCGTGGAGGAGGGCCACTACGAGACCAGCGTCGCCGTCGCCGAGCACCAGCTGCTGCCCGCCGTCCGCGCGGCGGGCCCGGGTGCGGTGGTGCTCGCCGACGGGTTCTCCTGCCGCACCCAGCTGGCCGACCTCGCCGACGTGCGCGCTGTCCACCTCGCGGAGCTGCTGCTGGGCGGATCGGACGCCCGCGCCGCGGTCGAGCACCGTGGTTGAGCGGCCCCGGCGGCCCGACCTCCTGCTCGAGCAGCTGGACCCCTGCGCCGAGGACGACGTGGTGCTCGAGCGCAGCCTCGACGGTCGCGTCCTCGTCGGCGCCGACCTCGCCGGGGAGCGGCTCGCCGACCGCTCCTGGACCGAGTGCCGCCTGGAGGGGGTGCGCCTGCACGCCACGGTGCTCGACGGCGCCCGCTGGCGCGAGTGCCTGCTCGACGCCTGCACCGCGACCGCGGTGCGCGCCGCGTCGGCCCGCTGGCGCGAGGTCGTCGTGGCCGGCGGGCGCTTCGGTGCCCTGGAGCTCTTCGACGCCGACCTGCGGGTCGTCGAGCTGCGCGGCGTACGGATCGACTACCTCAACCTGCGGGGCGCCGAGCTCGCCGACCTGCGCCTGGTGGAGTGCCACCTGGGGGCGCTCGACCTGACCGATGCCACCGCCGCCCGGGTCGCGCTCGAGGACTGCGCCGTCACCGACCTCGCCGTCGGCGGCGCCCGGCTCACCGACGTCGACCTCCGCGGCGCCACGCTCACCACCGTCACCGGGCTGGCCGGGCTGCGCGGGGCAACCGTCAGTCCCGCCCAGCTGCACGACCTCGCGCCGCTGCTCGCCGACGAGTGGGGGATCGGCGTCGGGTGAGCGGGGGCCGGCATCGGTCGTTTTTGCGATCGCTCCGCCCGGCCGGTAGTCTCGGTCCTCGTGTCTGGCGCAACCAGGCACTGACGGCGTGCCCGGATTCCGGCATGCCCGGGCACCACCGCGTCAGCGGCAGTTCCCGACCACACCCACCCCCGGCACCGGGCCGGGGCGGAGCCGCACCGGCAACGCGCCGGTGCGTGACGAGCAGGACAAGAAAGGGAACCACCAGGTGCCCACGATCAACCAGCTGGTCCGCAAGGGCCGTCAGGACAAGGTGTCGAAGAACAAGACACCTGCGCTGAAGGGTTCGCCGCAGCGTCGCGGCGTCTGCACGCGCGTCTACACCACCACCCCGAAGAAGCCGAACTCCGCCCTGCGCAAGGTCGCCCGCGTGCGCCTGTCCAGCGGTGTCGAGGTCACGGCGTACATCCCGGGTGTGGGTCACAACCTGCAGGAGCACTCGATCGTGCTCGTCCGCGGCGGCCGGGTGAAGGACCTCCCCGGCGTCCGCTACAAGATCATCCGCGGCACGCTCGACACCCAGGGCGTGAAGAACCGCAAGCAGGCGCGCAGCCGCTACGGCGCGAAGAAGGAGAAGAGCTGACATGCCGCGCAAGGGCCCGGCGCCGAAGCGCCCCATCGACATGGACCCGGTCTACGGGTCGCAGCTCGTCTCCCAGCTCGTGAGCAAGGTCCTCAAGGACGGCAAGAAGCAGGTCGCGCAGCGCATCGTCTACTCCGCGCTCGAGGGCACCCGCGAGAAGACCGGCACCGACCCGGTCGTCACGCTCAAGCGTGCGCTGGACAACGTCAAGCCGGCCATCGAGGTCAAGTCCCGCCGCGTCGGCGGCGCGACCTACCAGGTGCCGATCGAGGTCAAGGGCGGCCGCGGCACGACGCTGGCCCTGCGCTGGCTCGTCGGCTATGCCCAGGACCGGCGCGAGAAGACGATGGCCGAGCGGCTGATGAACGAGATCCTCGACGCCTCCAACGGCCTCGGTGCCGCGGTGAAGAAGCGCGAGGACACCCACAAGATGGCCGAGTCCAACAAGGCCTTCGCGCACTACCGGTGGTAACCGGCGGGCGGGCGGCTCTCCGGCCGCCCGTCCGGCAGCGCCGAGCACGGCACTGCTCCACCCACGATCTACCTAAGGAACGCTGACTCAACGTGGCAGTCGACATCACCACCGACCTCAACAAGGTCCGCAACATCGGCATCATGGCGCACATCGACGCCGGCAAGACCACCACCACCGAGCGGATCCTGTTCTACACCGGCATCACCTACAAGATCGGTGAGGTCCACGAGGGCGCGGCCACGATGGACTGGATGGAGCAGGAGCAGGAGCGCGGCATCACGATCACGTCGGCCGCGACGACCTGCTGGTGGAAGGGCCACCAGATCAACATCATCGACACCCCCGGGCACGTCGACTTCACCGCCGAGGTCGAGCGCTCGCTGCGCGTCCTCGACGGCGCCGTCGCGGTCTTCGACGGTGTGGCCGGCGTGGAGCCGCAGACGATGACGGTGTGGCGCCAGGCCAACAAGTACTCCGTGCCGCGGATGTGCTTCGTCAACAAGCTCGACCGCACCGGCGCGGACTTCTTCCGCTGCGTGGACATGATGGTCGAGCGGCTGAACTCCACCCCGCTGGTGCTCCAGCTCCCGATCGGCGCGGAGTCGGACTTCCTCGGCGTGGTGGACCTCGTGGGCATGCGCGCGCTGACCTGGCGCGGCGAGACCAAGATGGGCGAGGACTACGACATCGAGGACATCCCCGCCGAGCTCCAGGCCCAGGCCGAGGAGTACCGCGAGAAGCTTCTCGAGACGCTGTCGGAGGCCGACGACGCGATCATGGAGAAGTACCTCGAGGAGGGTGAGTTCACCGTCGAGGAGCTCGAGGCGGCGATCCGGCGCGCCACGCTGGCCGACAAGGTCAACCCCGTGCTCTGCGGCACCGCCTTCAAGAACAAGGGCGTGCAGCCCCTGCTCGACGCGGTCGTGAAGTTCCTGCCGTCGCCCCTGGACATCGAGGCCATCGTCGGCCACGCCCAGGGCAACGAGGAGGTCAAGGTCGAGCGGCACCCCGCCGACGACGAGCCCTTCTCCGGTCTGGCCTACAAGATCGCCACCGACCCGCACCTGGGCAAGCTGATCTACGTCCGGGTGTACTCCGGCAAGCTCGAGGCCGGCTCGACCGTGATGAACTCGGTCAACGGCCGCAAGGAGCGGATCGGCAAGGTCTACCAGATGCACGCGAACAAGCGTGAGGAGATCGCGTCGGTCGGCGCCGGCCAGATCGTGGCCGTGATGGGCCTGAAGGACACCAAGACCGGTCACACGCTCTGCGACCCGCAGAACCCGGTGATCCTGGAGTCGATGACCTTCCCGGCCCCGGTGATCGAGGTCGCCATCGAGCCGAAGACCAAGGGCGACCAGGAGAAGCTCTCCACCGCCATCCAACGGCTCTCCGACGAGGACCCGACCTTCACGGTCAAGACCGACGAGGAGAGCGGCCAGACGATCATCGCGGGCATGGGCGAGCTCCACCTGGAGATCCTCGTCGACCGGATGAAGCGCGAGTTCCGCGTCGAGGCGACCGTCGGCAAGCCGCAGGTGGCCTACCGCGAGACGATCCGCCGCAAGGTGGAGAAGCACTCCTACACGCACAAGAAGCAGACCGGTGGCTCGGGCCAGTTCGCGAAGGTGCTCATCACCATCGAGCCGAACATCGACCCCGAGACCGGCAGCGGTGCGGGCTACGAGTTCGCGAACAACGTCTCCGGTGGTCGCGTGCCGCGCGAGTACATCCCCTCGGTCGACCAGGGCGCCCAGGAGGCCATGGAGTTCGGCGTGCTCGCCGGCTACCCGATGGTCGACGTGAAGGTCTCCCTGGAGGACGGCGCCTACCACGACGTCGACTCCTCCGAGCTCGCGTTCAAGATCGCCGGCAACCAGGCCTTCAAGGAGGCCGCACGCATGGCCAAGCCGGTCCTGCTGGAGCCGATGTTCGCCGTCGAGGTCGTCACCCCGGAGAGCTTCCTGGGCACGGTCATCGGCGACATCAACTCGCGTCGTGGTCAGATCACGGCGCAGGAGGAGCGGCACGGGGACATGGTGGTCAGCGCCGTCGTCCCCCTGTCTGAGATGTTCGGGTACGTTGGCGACCTGCGGTCGAAGACCTCAGGTCAGGCGTCGTACTCGATGGAGTTCGACTCGTACGCCGAGGTTCCGCAGAACGTCGCCGACGAGATCATCAAGAAGGTCCGAGGCGAGTGACCACTCCCTAGCGGCGTTCAGCAGTTCCCCACACCATACGAGTCAGCAGTAACAACAACAGGAGGAGCCAGAAGTGGCTAAGGCGAAGTTCGAGCGGACCAAGCCGCACGTCAACATCGGAACGATCGGTCACATCGACCACGGCAAGACGACGTTGACCGCAGCGATCACCAAGGTGCTGCATGACAAGTACCCGGACCTGAACGCTGCTTCGGCCTTCGACGAGATCGACAAGGCCCCCGAGGAGCGTCAGCGCGGTATCACCATCTCGATCGCGCACGTCGAGTACCAGACCGAGGCGCGCCACTACGCGCACGTCGACTGCCCCGGTCACGCCGACTACATCAAGAACATGATCACCGGTGCCGCGCAGATGGACGGCGCGATCCTGGTCGTGGCCGCCACCGACGGCCCGATGCCGCAGACCCGCGAGCACGTGCTGCTCGCCCGCCAGGTCGGCGTGCCGGCGCTGGTCGTCGCCCTGAACAAGTGCGACATGGTCGACGACGAGGAGCTCATCGAGCTCGTCGAGATGGAGGTGCGCGAGCTCCTCTCCGAGTACGAGTTCCCGGGCGACGACGTGCCGGTCGTGCGCGTGGCCGCGTTCCCGGCCCTGCAGGGCGACGCCAAGTGGGGCGAGTCGATCCTCGAGCTCATGAACGCTGTGGACGAGTACATCCCGCAGCCCGAGCGCGACACCGACAAGCCCTTCCTGATGCCGGTCGAGGACGTCTTCACGATCACCGGTCGTGGCACCGTCATCACCGGTCGCATCGAGCGCGGCATCGTCAAGGTGAACGAGGAGGTCGAGCTCATCGGCATCCGCGAGGGCTCGCAGAAGTCCACGGTCACCGGCATCGAGATGTTCCGCAAGCTGCTCGACACCGGCGAGGCCGGCGAGAACGTCGGACTGCTCCTGCGCGGCACCAAGCGCGAGGACGTCGAGCGCGGCATGGTCGTGATCAAGCCCGGCACCACCACCCCGCACACCAACTTCGAGGCGTCGGTCTACGTCCTCTCGAAGGAGGAGGGTGGCCGTCACACGCCGTTCTTCAACAACTACCGTCCGCAGTTCTACTTCCGGACCACCGACGTCACCGGCGTCGTGACCCTCCCCGAGGGCCGCGAGATGGTGATGCCGGGCGACAACACCGACATGACCGTCGAGCTGATTCAGCCGATCGCCATGGAGGAGGGCCTCCGCTTCGCGATCCGCGAGGGTGGACGGACCGTCGGCGCCGGCCGCGTCACCAAGATCACCAAGTGACTCTTCGGGTGATCTGACGCCCCACCGCTCCACCTGCTCGGCCCCGGACCTCTGGTCCGGGGCCGAGTGCGTTCCCGGGCTCGTTCCCCGCCGCGTCCCCGGCGCCGCGGCCGGCCCCGACCAGCACCCGCACCGGCACCCTCACGCGGCGGCGAGTGCGGCGCGCCCGGTCCTCGACGCGCGTCGCTCGAGCAGCAGCGTGCCCGCGGAGCCGGCCAGCAGCAGGACCAGGGCGGCCAGGCCGGAGACGGCGGCGCCGACCGGGGCCACGCACGCGAGCAGCACGCCGGTCAGGACGCGCGTGCCTGCTCCGGGGAGCCGGAGCGCCCGCCGGAACAGGCCCAGCCCGGCCCAGAAGCCGCCGACGCCGACGCACAGCTGCCCCGCGTGCTCCCAGCCGAGGCGGCTCGTCGGGTGCGCCAGGGCGTGGTGCAGGCCGGCCGCGGTGAGCACGATCGCGAACAGCACCACCCAGAAGGCGTAGCCGTAGGAGGCCAGCGCCGCCCATTGGACGCGCTCGGGAGGCAGCGCGTCGAGCGCGGCCTCGGCGCGCTCGTCCTCGCCGACGCCGAAGTAGGCGGCGTAGAGGGTCGTCGCGAGCAGCAGGCTGATCGCGGCGAACGCCACCTGTGCCGCATCGATGGCGTGTCCGCCGTCGCCCAGGCCGACGCCGATGGCGAGCACCGACTCGCCCAGGGCGATGAGCAGCATCAGCCCGTGCCGCTCGACGAAGTGGCCGGAGACCAGCTCGAAGGACGGTCCGCCGCCGGGCTCGGCGCTGCGCAGGTCGGTCACCCGCAGCAGCCGGGGCACCACCACCGCGACGACGAACGAGCCCAGCCACCACCACACCAGGACCGAGGAGAAGAACACCGCGCCGACCACGCCCAGGACGGCACCGAGCACGTTCCAGCCGAGCAGCTGGACGACCATGCCCCGGGTGATCCGCGCGGCCTCGGTGACGTACATCCCCGAGTGCACCAGGACCACCAGCAGGTAGCCGCAGGCGAAGGCCAGCCGGTCGGCGCCGTACGCCCGCGGGATGGCCATCGCGGTGACGAAGTTGCCGAGCATGCCGAGCACCAGCAGCCCACGGCGCCGCGGCGTCACCGGGGGAGCGGCGTTGGTGAGCCATGCGTAGCCGCCGTACATCCACCACAGCAGCAGGAGCAGCAGGGCGCACCGCCCGGTCACGGCCAGGCCGCCGTCCAGCACGGTGGCGGTCAGCTGGGTGATCGTGAAGACGAAGACCAGGTCGAAGAAGAGCTCCAGGCTGGTGACCGCCTCGGCGGGCGGGCGGACGACGCGCGGCGAGCGCCGTGGCAGTCCCATGGGCAGGACCCTACGCGCGAGCGGGTTTGTACGATCGCGCCATGGTCGAGCCCACGCTGAGCGCCGAGGGCGTCGACCGGGCCGCTGCCGCGCTGCGCGGGGTGGTGCGCCGCACGCCGCTCGAGCGCAGTGCGCGGCTCTCGGCGGCGACCGGCGCGAACGTGTTGCTCAAGCGCGAGGATCTCCAGCAGGTCCGCTCCTACAAGATCCGCGGCGCCGCCCACCTGATCGGCTCGTTGGACGCGGCCGAGCGGGCGAGGGGGGTGGTGTGTGCCAGCGCCGGCAACCACGGCCAGGGCGTCGCGGCGAGCTGTGCCGCGATGGGGATCGACGCCCGCGTCTACGTGCCGGCGAACACTCCGCGCCAGAAGCGCCAGCGCATCGTGGCGCTGGGGGAGGGTCGTGTCGAGCTGATCGTCGTCGGCAGCTCCTATGACGAGGCGAGCGCAGCGGCGCTGGCCGACGCGGAGACGACGGCCGCGGTGCACGTGCACCCCTTCGACGACGCCCGAACCATCCTCGGCCAGGGAACGGTGGCGCCCGAGACCGTGGACCAGGCTCCCGGAGAGCTGCACACCGTCGTCGTCCCCATCGGCGGCGGCGGTCTCGCGGCCGGTACGGCGCTGTGGCTGCGCGAGCGCCGGCCGGGTGTCCGGATCGTCGGCGTCGAGCCCGCGGGAGCACCGTCGATGACCGCCGCGCTGGCCGCCGGCGGGCCGGTCGAGCTGCCCGAGGTCGACTCCTTCGTCGACGGAGCCGCGGTCGGCCGGGTGGGTGCGCTCACCTTCCCGCTGGTGCGCGACCTGGTCGACGAGGTGCTCACCGTGGCCGAGGGGGCGGTGTGCGCGGAGATGCTCGCGCTCTACCAGGTCGACGGCATCATCGCCGAGCCCGCCGGCGCGCTGGCCACGACGGCCGTGCGCCTCCTCGACCTTCCCGCCGACGCCCACGTGGCCTGTGTGGTGTCGGGCGGCAACAACGACGTGAGCCGCTACTCCGAGATCCTCGAGAGGGCGCTGGTGCACGAGGGGCTCCGGCACTACTTCCTGGTGACCTTCCCGCAGGAGCCGGGTGCGTTGCGGCACTTCCTCGACGACGTCCTGCGCGAGGGCGAGGACATCGTGGTCTTCGAGTACGTCAAGAAGAACAACTGCGAGACCGGGCCGGCACTGGTCGGCATCGAGCTCGACGACGCCGGCGACCTGCCGGCGCTGCTCGGCCGGATGGAGGCGAGCCGGCTGCACATCGAGCGCGTCCCGCCCGGCTCGCCCCTCTTCACGTTCCTGACGTAGCCCACCGCCGCCCTCTGCCAACGAAGGCAGTACGCGACAGCACGGCGCGGCCTCGCTCGGCTCAGACCCGCCCCGGTGGCTGGTCCGGCCGCCGCTCGTGCCAACCGTCGCAGAACGGAGACGCGTTCTCGGCGACCAGTGCGCGCGCCCTGGCGGCGTTCGCATGGATCCTCGCGGCATCCTCACGGGTGAAGACGCCCTGGGAAACAGCGAGCTCCAATTCGTCGGCGTCCTTGAGCGTCACGGTGCGGTCTGGCTCAACGACGAGGTCGAGGACGTGGTCGCTCGTGTACACGTTGTGCTCGTCCCGGAGGTGCGGGCGTTCAAGATTGACGTACCAGCCGGCGAAGTCGCCGGTGTCTGCCGCGAACATCACCCAGACCGACCATGGCAGTCCGGTCGGAGCGACGCGGAGCTGATCGAACAGGGCATGCACGCCGCGCTCGCTCACGACGGGCGCGGTGAAAAGGGTGTCGAGGTCGTCCCGCTTGCCGCGCCCGTCGGCGCGTGCTGCTCGGAGCACGGGTGTCCCGGTCGGCAGCCATGCGACGAGCCCGTCCGAGTCGTCGCGCACCACGGTCATGGGTTGCGCGAAGTGCGGCGCCGATATGTCGACCACGGGGTCGCCCGTCCCCAACGGTCCGGAGCCCTCGCGCCAGGTGATTGCGGTGCCTGGTGCCCAGTACGGCGGCCCGCCCGAGGGGCGACGAAGCGAGCGAGGCATCCGACGATTCTAGGACGGGATGCAGCGCCGGGGACCGCTGTGTGTTCTCGGTGGTGTTGTGCAGCGGAGGTGATCGGCTCAGAAGCTCGAGACCGGGCGTGCCGGTGGTCCGGCGGGCGTGCTCGCCTGCCGGGTCGGCGGTGTCGGGCTCGTGCGCGTGCTCAGATGAGGGTGCGGTACGTCGAGCCGTCGGGGCTGGTCCACTGGTAGTCGCCGTCAGGGAGACGGCGGTACCGCCAGCGGGTGAAGGTCTTGCACCGGTGATGCCGGCGGCACAAAGGGGCGAGGTTCGCCAGGGACGTCTGCCCAGGTGGGCCGCCCTGGCTGATCGGGATGTAAGGGTCGATGTGGTCGAGGTCGCAGGAGCGGGCGTCACGGTCGCAGCCAGGGAACGCGCAGTGCCGGTCGCGTTGGATGACCAGCTCCCGCATCCACGCCGGTGGGTCGTGGGCGTCGAGGGCGTCGGTGCGGCCCAGGTCCAGGACCGGCCGGATCCGCAGGTCGGTGTCGCCGAGCCAGTCGGCCAGCAGCGCCAGGGTGGCGGGCCCGATCCTCTCGACCGCCCCGATCCGGTCCTCACCGGACAGGTGGGCGAGCAGGTCCTCGATGCGGATGTGCACGAACAGCGTTGCTGGGAGGGAGGAGCGCCGCTTCGCGGGACCGCGACCCTCGGCGTCGTCGATGGTGGCGAGGTCGAGCTCGCCGGTCATCAGCTGGTCAGCGATCACCCCGAGTGCCTTCGACCGCCGGATGTCGAGGCTGGAGGTGTCACCCTGCTCCGCGAGCCGAGCCGCCTGGGCTGCGACCAGCGCGTCGAACTTCATCGCATCCGTCGGGGACAGCCGTCCCCGGATGGCGGCGGTGGCGACGGTGCTGGGCCGGCAGTTCTGTCCCGGAAGCTCGAGGTCGAGGTGGCGGGCATCGCGGGCCTGCTCCTCCGCCTTGCGGGTCTTCTCGGGGTCCCACTTGGCGACCGCATAGGCGAGTGCGGCATCGATACGACGTTGGGTGCATCGCCCGGCCAGGTGACCCACCTGCCCATCGACCCACGCAGCCGCCTCGACGGGGAGGGTGGAGCAGGCGTCCGCGATGCGTCGCGCCGTCCACGCCGGACACGCACCCGCCTGCACCCGCGCCCACAGGACCGGGTGGCGGTGGGCGAGGTTGAGCACGTCGGCGACCAGCCCCATCGCCGCGGTCGAGGAGATCCGCAGCCGGGTGGCGAGCTGCTCGACCGCGAACTCCGCCACCGCCGGCGTCCCCTGTCCACCCAACCGGTCGACACCATCCTCGTCGTCCAACAGCGAGTGGTCGATCGCCCACGACGCCGCATCCTCCGGCCCCGCCGGGTGAGCGTGTGCCCAGGCGAGGACCGCCTCCAGCTTCGCCGCGGCGTGGTGCCGTTCGGCCCGCTCCTCGGCGGCGACGGCATCGAGCAGACGAGCCGGCGACGTGGAAGCCACCGGTTCCGAAACCTCGAACAGCTGCTCTGCCATATCTCGACGCTAGGGGTCGCCACCGACAGTCCGACCGGCCCGAAGGCGTTGTCCACAGGGCGATTCCGGCGTACACCGCGCCCTTCTCTCGCAGCTTCCCGCCAGCGCTCCATCCACCTCGACCGCGGCGGCTCACTAGACTCCGGGCGGTCATGGATGCCTCGATGCCGCCCGCGCGACCGCACCACCAGCTCACCGAGGACGGGCGACGCGTCCGCGAGGTGCTCAGCTACGCCCGCCGCGGCAGCCGGTTCACCGCGCGCCAGCAGCGCCACTGGGACGCGCACGCCGACGCCTGGGTGATTCCCGACGAGGCCGTCGAGGATCCGGAGTTCGACCTCGGTCGATGGTTCGGGCGCGAGGCGCCCCTGATCGTCGAGATCGGCTCGGGGGTCGGCGAGGCCACCGGCCCGCTCGCAGCCGCCCGGCCGGGGAGCAACGTGCTGGCCCTGGAGGTGTGGCGCCCCGGCGTCGCCGAGGCCCTGGGTCACGTCGCCGCCGCCGGAGCGACCAACGTGCGCTTCCTCGGCGTGGACGCGGTGTGGTCGCTCCAGCACCTCCTCGGTCCGGCCTCCGTCCAGGAGCTGTGGACCTTCTACCCCGACCCCTGGCCCAAGAAGCGGCACCACAAGCGCCGCCTGGTCACGTCCGCGTTCGCCGACCTGGTCGCCGGGCGCCTCGAGCCGGGTGGCACCTGGCGGCTCGCGACCGACTGGCCCGAGTACGCCGAGCAGATCCGGGCCGTCCTCGACGCCGAGCCCTGCCTCGAGGGCGGACCCGTGGAGCGCTGGCCCGAGCGTCCCTCGACCCGCTTCGAGCGGCGCGGCGAGGCCGCCGGTCGCCCGCTCACCGACCTGAGCTACCGACGGCCCTAGTCCCACACGCCAGGGTCTCGGAGACTGCTTCCGACGACCCGGACGTGTGGGACTACCCGTAACCTCGCGAGCGTGACCGACAGCCTGGACGCCACCGACCTGGTGCGGTTCGGGCTGCTGCTGGCCGTGCTGCCGGTCGCCACGACGGTGCTGCTGCGCCTGACCGGGGTGCGGCTGGGCTGGCTGCCGGTCGTGGCCGTGGCGCGTGCGGTCGTGCAGCTCACCGTGGTGGCCGTGCTGCTGCGCGGCGTGCTCGCCGAGCCGTGGACGGTCGCCCTGTTCGTGCTGCTCATGCTCAGCACGGCCTCGTTCACCTCCGGGGGCCGGCTCGGGGACCTCTGGCAGGGGAGGCGGGCGGCGGCCGCGGGCGTGGTCAGCGGCGCTGCCGTCGCCCTGGCGGTCGTGCTGGCCCTGCGGCTGGTGGCCTTCGACGCCCGGCACCTGATCGCGGTGGCGGGGATCATCGTCGGCAACGCGATGAGCGCCGCGACGCTGTCGGGGCGCAACTACGGCCGGGCGGTGCGTGCCCGGCGCGACGAGGTCGAGGCGTGGCTCTCCCTGGGCGCGACGCCCGCGCGCTCCACCCTCGAGGTCGGGCGCGAGGCGGTGCGGGAGTCGTTGATCCCGACCATGGACCAGACCCGGTCGACGGGACTGGTGACCCTGCCGGGCGCGTTCGTGGGTGCGCTCTTCGGAGGGGCGGGCCCGGTGGAGGCGGCCGAGTTCCAGCTGGTCGTGCTCGCCGGCATCGCGCTCGGCATGAGCGTCACGGCCCTGGTGGTGACCCGCATCGTGGGCCGGGCGCCGGTGCTGCCGGCTCCCGAGGGCGGCTGAGGGGGGCCGACCCTCCTCGATTTTGCCCACGGCGCGATCTCTGCCAAGATGGTCCGGTTGCTCCGGCGGGATCGCTGGGGCGCGGACATTGACTCCTGAACAGGCTCTCCGGTGCACGGCCTCGGTCGTGCCCCACGGCGCCCGGGCGGAGCCCTGTGTCCGCGCCGTACCTGGAGATCCCGTTCAGCTCGTCCCCCCGGGGACGGGCGCCATTCCCAGACAACGGTCCGCGCGGTGGAACATCTGCGTGTCGCAGCCAGTGCGACACGCCCGACCGCGGGGGTCGGACCCAAGTGAGACTCTGACGAGAAGGACGTGCTGATGGCGGGACAGAAGATCCGCATCAGGCTGAAGGCCTACGACCACGAGGTGATCGACACCTCGGCGCGCAAGATCGTGGACACCGTGACGCGCACGGGTGCGAAGGTCGCCGGCCCGGTGCCGTTGCCGACGGAGAAGAACGTCTACTGCGTGATCCGCTCGCCCCACAAGTACAAGGACTCGCGCGAGCACTTCGAGATGCGCACCCACAAGCGCCTCATCGACATCATCGACCCCACG
>JBQCHZ010000046.1:0-11446 GCA_051954195.1 Marmoricola sp. | reverse complement strand
GGGCTCGATCGCGCTGGCGCACAATGGCAACCTGACCAACACCCACGAGCTCCAGAAGCGCGTCGCCGGCCTCGCGACGTACGGCGAGCTCGACATCCCGCTCAAGGCGGCGCCGGCCGCGACCAACGACACCAGCCTGGTCACCGCGCTGCTCGCCCACCACCCCGACACCAGCCTCGAGGACCGCGCGGTCGAGCTGCTCCCGCAGATCCGCGGCGCGTTCTCCTTCGTCTGGATGGACGAGTCCACGCTCTACGCCGCACGCGACCCGCAGGGGATCCGCCCCCTGGTGCTCGGCCGCCTCGAGCGCGGCTGGGTCGTCGCGAGCGAGACCGCGGCCCTCGACATCGTCGGGGCGTCCTTCGTCCGCGAGATCGAGCCCGGCGAGATGGTCGCCGTCGACGAGGACGGCCTCCGCACCCGGCGGTTCGCCGAGGCCGCCCCCAAGGGCTGCCTGTTCGAGTTCGTCTACCTGGCCCGTCCCGACACCCGCATCTCCGGGCAGCGGGTGCACAGCGTGCGGGTCGAGATCGGTCGCCGGCTCGCCCAGCAGTTCCCGGCCGAGGCCGACCTGGTCATCCCCGTCCCCGAGTCCGGCACGCCGGCGGCGATCGGCTACGCCGAGGCGTCCGGGATCCCCTACGGCACCGGCCTGGTGAAGAACGCCTATGTCGGGCGCACCTTCATCCAGCCGTCCCAGACCATCCGCCAACTGGGCATCCGGCTGAAGCTGAACCCGCTGCGCGACGTGATCGAGGGCAAGCGCCTGGTCGTCGTCGACGACTCGATCGTGCGCGGCAACACCCAGCGCGCGCTGGTGCGGATGCTGCGGGAGGCCGGCGCGCGCGAGGTGCACGTGCGGATCTCCTCGCCTCCGGTGAAGTGGCCCTGCTTCTACGGCATCGACTTCGCCACCCGCGCCGAGCTCATCGCCAACGGCCTGTCCACCGATGAGATCTGCGCCTCGATCGGCGCGGACAGCCTGGCCTACATCGACCTCGAGCAGCTGATCGAGGCGACCTCCATCCCCGGCGACAAGCTGTGCCACGCGTGCTTCGACGGCGAGTACCCGATCCCGCTGCCGGAGCCGGAGCACCTGGGCAAGCACCTCCTCGAGACGCTCCCGACGGGCCTCGAGGCCGATGGACTCACCACCTCGCTGACCGGCGCTGGCGCCGTCGACGCTCTCGACCGACCCTGATCCGCCAGGAGATCCCCGCCATGAGCACCTACGAAGAGGCCGGCGTGTCCATCGACGCCGCCGACCAGGCGATCGAGCTGATGAAGGAGTGGGTCGAGAAGGCCCGCCGTCCCGAGATGCTCGGCGGCCTCGGCGGCTTCGCCGGCCTGTTCGACGCCTCGGCGCTCAAGGACTACCGCCGGCCGCTGTTGGCCACCTCCACCGACGGCGTCGGCACCAAGGTCGCCATCGCGCAGGCGATGGACAAGCACGACACGATCGGCTTCGACCTGGTCGGCATGGTCGTGGACGACCTGGTCGTGTGCGGCGCCGAGCCGCTGTTCATGACCGACTACATCGCCACCGGCAAGGTCGTGCCGGAGCGGATCGCGGCGATCGTGCAGGGCATCGCAGAGGCCTGCGCCGAGGCGGGCTGCGCGCTGGTCGGCGGTGAGACGGCCGAGCACCCCGGCCTGCTCGCGCCCGAGGAGTACGACGTCGCCGGGGCCACGACCGGCGTGGTGGAGGCCGACGCGCTGCTGGGCGCCGAGCGCGTCCGTGCGGGCGACGTCGTCATCGCGATGGCCTCCAGCGGACTGCACTCCAACGGCTACTCCCTGGTCCGCCACGTGCTGCTCGCCCGCGGCGGCCGGAGCCTGGAGGCCCACGTCGACGACCTCGGGCGCACCCTGGGCGAGGAGCTGCTCGAGCCGACCCGGCTCTACACCCGGCCCTGCCTCGAGCTGGCGCGCACCACCGACACGCACGCGATGTCCCACGTCACCGGCGGGGGACTGGCGGCCAATCTGGAGCGGGTGCTGCCGGCGCACCTCTCCGCGACGGTGGACCGCGGCACCTGGACGCTGCCGCCGGTCTTCGGCCTGGTCCAGGAGGTCGGCACCGTCGCCACCGCCGACCTGGAGCGCACGCTGAACTGCGGGGTCGGCATGGTCGCGCTCACCGCGTCGGACGACGTCGACGCCGCGCTGGGCCTGCTCGGCGCGCGTGGAGTCGACGCCTGGGTCGCCGGCGAGGTCGCCGCCGGCGACGGCGGCGTCACCCTGGTCGGGCGCCACCGCGCCTGAACCGGCCGGGGACCGCGCGGGGACCGCTCGGGCGATCGGTCGGGCTATCGGTCGTGGCCGATGTGCGGGAATGCCCCCGGCACAGGTAGGGTTGGGCCCACGAAGAGTTGAGATTCCGACCGGATGCCTTGGTGCACCGGCCCAGTGTGCGAGGGGGTCGACCCGAGATGGGACGCGGCCGTGCGAAGGCAAAGCAGACCAAGGTCGCCCGCGACCTGAAGTACCGCACTCACGAGACGGACTTCGGCGCGTTGGCCCAGGAGCTCCACGGGGCCGAGTCGCCCGATGACGAGCCCGACCAGGACGTCATCGACAAGTGGTCGGACTACGACCCCTCGCGCGACTGACCCCTCCTCGTCGCGCTCCCTCGACGGTGGGTCGTCGGGATGGATCGTCGGACCGCACATCGTCCTGAGAACCGTCGTTCTCGCGCGTCTGATGGCCGGTCCGGCCGCCGTTTCGCGCACAGGTGTCAATCGACACGCCGCGAACCGGCGGACGTGGTCTAGATTGGGAACAGACGGTTCGACGCGAAACCGGATCAACTGCCGTACGACGGCCCACAATAGGAGACCTCGGGCACCAGTCCTCTCTGCCGGGGAGGGGGCACGGGGGAACCACTGGCATCCGCACAGGGGTGTCGGGGAACGAGGGCCGGAGGGAGAACGAGCATGAACGCACGAATCCAGGAGACCGAGGCACTGCTGACGCCCGCAGAGGTGGCAGCGATGTTCCGCGTCGACCCCAAGACCGTCACGCGATGGGCTGACGCGGGCAAGCTGACCGCGATCCGCACGCTGGGCGGGCACCGTCGCTACCGCGAGGCCGAGGTCCGCGCGCTGCTCGGTGGTGCGAGCGGGATCCCCGCTCAGCGCGCCCCCCAGGACTAGGTCCCTCAGGGCCGCGTAGGTCAGGACTACGGTCGCCCGGCTCCTTCGTCGAAGGAGCCGTGGCGACCGGCGCCGGCGCGGAAGCGTGCCGCGCCCTCCTGCGCCCCGGCCGCCAGCGAGGCCAGGCCCAGCTCCAGCTCCGCCGCCATCGCCGTGACCTCATCGCGGCCCCAGGCCGCGCGGGCGCTGGACCGGTCGTTGCGCAGACACGCCTGCGGGAAGCGCGCCAGCTGCTCGGCGAGGTCGATCGCCGCCTCGCGCGCCGTCCCGGGGTCGACGACCCGGTTGACCAGACCGATCCGCTCCGCCTCCTCGGCATCGACCGGACGACCGGTCAGGATGAGGTCCATCGCGCGGGACTCGCCGATCAGGCGTGGCAGCCGCACGGTGCCGCCGTCGATGAGCGGCACGCCCCACCGGCGGCAGAACACCCCCAGCACGGCATCGCGAGCCGCCACCCGGAGATCGGCCCACAGCGCGAGCTCCAGGCCGCCGGCCACCGCAAAGCCCTCGATCGCCGCCACGACGGGCTTGGTGAGCTCCATGCGCGTGGGGCCCATCGGGCCGTCGCCACCGGCCTCCACCCGGTTCGCCTCACCGCGGGCGATGGCGCCGAGGTCCGCGCCGGCGCAGAACGTGCCGCCGGCACCGGTCAGCACCGCGACGGCGAGCCCCGGGTCGGCCTCGAAAGCCCGGAACGCCTCAGCCAGTGCCTCCGCCGTCGGACGGTCGACGGCGTTGCGGACCTCCGGCCGGTCCAGGGTGATGACGACGACAGGCCCCCGGGCCTCGATGTGGACGGTCATGGGCGGCATTGTCGCGCCTCGGTCCGGCGTGAGGGTCGTCGCGGTCGGGTACGCCGCGCCCATGGCCACAGATCACACGAACCCACCGACCACAGAAGCCGTGCCCACCGTCGACGCCCTCGAGCAGCAGCGGCCGGCGGATCCCGAGGACACCGGCGGCGTGCCGGCCACCTCCACCGGTATCGAGGAGCCCGCCTCGATCGCCGAGCAGGAGGACACCGCGGCCGAGGCTGATCTCATCGAGCAGCACCAGGAAGCCGGCTCCGACCCGGAGGACCGGCGATGAGCACGGAGGCAAGCCCGGAGAAGGGCTCCGCGATGGACATCGGCTACTTCCTCTCGTGCGAGGAGTACACCCCGGCCGAGCTCGTCGAGCAGGCGCAGCTGGCCGAGGAGGCGGGCTTCTCCTCGCTGTGGATCAGCGACCACTTCCATCCCTGGAACGACGCCCAGGGACAGAGCCCGTTGGTGTGGTCGATGATCGGCGCCATCGCGCAGGCGACGGACCTGCCCATCACCACCGCCGTCACCTGTCCCACGGTGCGGATCCACCCCGCGATCATCGCCCAGGCGGCAGCCACCAGCGCGGTGCTCACCGGCGGGAGGTTCGTCCTCGGGGTCGGCAGCGGCGAGGCGCTCAACGAGCACATCCTGGGCGACGCCTGGCCGGCGGCCGACGTGCGGCTGGAGATGCTCGAGGAGGCCGTCGCGCTGATCCGGCTGCTGTGGGAGGGCGGTGCGGTCACCTCCTACGGCAACCACTATGCGGTCGACGACGCGCGCATCTACACGATGCCGGACACCCCGCCGGAGATCCACGTCTCCGGCTTCGGACCCAAGGCGACCGAGCTCGCCGCGCGGATCGGGGACGGCTACATCTCCACGATGCCCGACAAGGAGCTCGTCCAGCTCTTCAAGGAGGGATCGGGCGGCAAGCCCGCGGGCGCCGGGTGCAAGGTCGCCTTCGCCCCGACCCAGGACGAGGGCGTCGAGATCGCCCACCGGCTCTGGGCGAACGCCGGTCTGCCCGGGGAGCTGGCCCAGGTGCTGTACAGCCCCCAGCACTTCGAGCAGGCGTCCCAGCTGGTCACCGAGGACATGATCCGCGAGTCCACCGTGGCGGGGAACGAGCTCGACGCGCACCTCGAGCAGCTGCGGAGCTACCGCGACGCCGGCTACGACACGGTCCACGTGGCGAACATGGGCCCGCACTACGCCGAGATGATCGCCTTCTACGGCCGCGAGGTGCTGCCCACGTTCTCCTGAGGCGGACGTCCGGCCAGGACGTCGTCGAGCACCTCGAGCAGGGCGGCGATGTTCTCGCACACCGTGTCGGCGCCGGCGGCCTCGAGCTCGCCGGCGCCGCTGCCGCCCGTCAGCAGGCCGACCATCAGCGCGCCGGCGCGGGTCGCGGCCTCGGCATCCCACACCGAGTCGCCGACCACCATCGGTGAGCCGCCTCCGGCCTCGGCGACGGCCTTCTCGACCAGGTCCGGGGCCGGCTTGCTCGCGGTGTCCCCGTCGCCGGTGGCGACGTCGTC
Source organism: Marmoricola sp. (assembly GCA_051954195.1). GTDB lineage: Bacteria > Actinomycetota > Actinomycetes > Propionibacteriales > Nocardioidaceae > Marmoricola. The sequence continues at coordinate 5,944 of JBQCHZ010000046.1, read as the reverse complement.
GAGGTGCTCCTCGGCACCGAGCAGCTCGATGAAGGTCCGGGTGTGCTCCGGCTTGCCGGAGCTCGCGAGCACCACCCGCACCGGACGCTCGCCGAGCCGCTGCAGCAGGTCGCGGGCGTGCGGCAGCGGCAGGATCTCGGGCAGCAGCCTCTCGAACTCCTCCTCCCACGCGGCGCTGACCTCGGCACCGACCTCGTGGGCGGCCTCCTCGCCGATGAGCCGCTGGACGAGCCGGTCACCACCCATGCCGATGCTGCGGTGGATCCGCCACAGCGGAACGTCGTACCCGGACGCGGCGAAGGCGCGGGCCCACGCCAGGGTGTGGTGGTAGTTGGAGTCCACGAGGGTCCCGTCGACGTCGAGCACGACGGTGTCGATGGGGGCGCGCAGCTCACTCTCGGCGGCACCGGGCAGGGTCGTCATGGTCTGCGGATACCCCTGCCACAGGGGTGCCACACCGGCTACCATGCAGGGTCGTGAACGACGGTCCGCTCTTCTCCGCGCTGCAGGACCTCGCTGCCCACACGGTGGACGACGGCAGCCTGCGGACGACCGCGGAGTCGGTGGTCGCGATCGCGCTGCAGACCCTGGAGTGCGACTACGCCGGGCTGACGGTCTTCGGGCCCAACGGCCGCCTCGAGACGATGGCGCCCTCGGACCCGATCGTCGAGCACGCCGACAAGCTCCAGTACGAGCTGGAGGAGGGACCATGCGTGGCGGCCGCCGAGGACGGCACCACCTACGTGTGCCGCGACCTCGCCACGGACCCGCGCTGGCCGCGCTGGGGGCCGGTGGCCGCCGAGCTGGGCCTGGGCAGCCTGGTCGGCACCCGGCTGGTGTCCGGCGACCACGTCCTGGGCGCTCTGAACCTCTACTGCAGCCGTGAGCGCGACTTCGCCGCCGCCGACCGCGACATGGCCGAGGTGCTCGCGGTGCACGCGGCCACCGCGCTGATCGCCGTCCGGGAGCGGGAGAACCTGCACGCCGCGATGGATGCCCGCACCCTGATCGGGCAGGCGCAGGGCATCCTGATGGAGCGCTTCGACATCGACGCCGAGAGCGCCTTCGGCGTGCTCCGCCGCTACTCGCAAACTCGTAACCTCAAGCTGCGGATCGTCGCCGAGGACGTGGTGGCGACCCGTCGACTGCCGAGCTGAGACGGCGCTGTGCTTGCGTTGGCGCACACGACTGGTTGTGTCGATGCACAGAACTGATTGCGTGCTCGCAAGCGCCTGAACAGTCGCTGAGAAGGTGCGCGGAGACGGCTCCCGGCTTGGCATCGCCCTCGCGGAGTGCTTTGCTGGCTAGCGAGTGGCCGAATCATCGAGCCATGCAGAACGACATGAGGCCGGAGACTCTCGGTGGACGCCTCCTCAGTTCTTTCCCCTCCCGTGCAACCGCGCGAGGACAACCTCTCCCGCAGCGAACGAGACGCCCGGACGGCGTCGCTGCTGCGGTCTCTGACGAAGGCCGACGAGCACGCTCGTGACGGCCTGATCCAGCGCATCGTCCAGGTCAACATGCCCGTCGCCAGGATGCTGGCGCGGCACTACGCCGGCCGCGGCATCCCGGTCTCCGACCTCGAGCAGGTCGCCTTCCTGGGCCTGGTGGCCGCCGCCCGGCGCTACGACGCCGCGCGGGGCTCGGACTTCCTGGCCTACGCGGTACCGACCATCAAGGGCGAGCTGCGCAAGCACTTCCGCGACGCCGGCTGGACCGTCCGGCCGCCGCGCCGGCTGCAGGAGCTGCAGGCCCGGCTCTGGTCGGCCGAGGCGGAGCTGACCCAGTCCTTGCAGCGCTCGCCCACCGCCGCGGAGATCGCCGAGCACCTCGAGGTCGAGCTCGACCAGGTCATCGAGGCCCTCGGCGTGGACGGCTGCTTCGCACCCAGCTCGCTGGACGTCCCCCTCGGCGACGGCGACGGCGTGACCTTCGCCGATCGGCAGGGCGGCGACGACCCCGGCTTCGACAGCTGTGAGGCCCGCGTGATGCTCGGGCCGGCGGTGCGCCAGCTCGGCGACCGCGACCGCCGGATCCTCGAGCTGCGGTTCTTCCACGGCTGGTCCCAGCAACAGATCGGCGACGAGATCGGAGTGACGCAGATGCAGGTGTCCCGGCTGCTGAGCAGGATCCTCGGTGACCTGCACGAGTCCCTGACCGGAGCGGCCGTATGACGAACTCCGCAGCGAACCCGTCCGGGCCCGTCGCGGTCGTCACCGGCGCGAGCGCCGGCATCGGCCGTGCCGTCGCGGTCGAGCTGGGCCGGCACGGCTACCGGCTGGGGCTGCTTGCGCGCGGCGAAGCCGGTCTGCAGGCAGCGGTCGACGAGGTCGAGGCCGCCGGCGGGACCGCCGTGATGGTCCCCACCGACGTGGCCGACCCCGAGGCCGTCGAGGCCGCAGCCCTGCGGGTGGAGGAGGAGCTCGGACCCATCGACGTGTGGGTCAACGTCGCGTTCTCCTCGATCTTCGCGCACAGCTGGGACATCAAGCCCGAGGAGTACAAGCGGATCACCGAGGTGGCCTACCTCGGCTTCGTCTACGGCACCCTCGCCGCCCTGCGCCGGATGCGTCCGCGCGACCGCGGCACGATCATCCAGGTGGGATCCGCGCTCGCCTACCGGGGCATTCCGCTCCAGGCGGCCTACTGCGGCTCCAAGCACGCCATCCAGGGCTTCAACGAAGCCGTGCGGTGCGAGCTGCTGATGGAGAAGAGCAAGGTCCGCAACGTGATGGTGCAGATGCCGGCGGTCAACACGCCGCAGTTCACCTGGGTGGAGTCGCGGCTGCCGAAGGTCCCGCAGCCGGTGCCGCCGATCTACGACCCGGAGATCCCCGCCCGCGCGGTCCGCTACGCCATCGAGCACCCGAAGCGGCGGGAGCGCTGGGTCGGCATCAGCACCGCGGGGACGATCATCGCGAACGCGGTCGTGCCCGGCCTGCTCGACCACTACCTGGCCCGGACCGGCCTGAAGTCCCAGCAGACGAACCAGCCCACCGCCGACGCCCCGCTGTCGCAGGAGGGCAACCTGTGGGAGCCCCAGGACACCGACCGCGACTTCGGCGCACACGGTCGTTTCGACTCCAAGTCCTGGACGCGCAGCCCGCAGCAGTGGCTGGCCCGCCTCACCGGCTGAGCACCGACGAGCGGACCCGCACGGCGAGACCCCCGCGCCGGGCGGGTCAGCCCTGTCGTCCCGGCGCGGGACCGACCGGCAGGCCCTCGTGGGGGTCGGGCACCCGCAGCGGCAGCACCACCCACAGGCCGCCGAACACCGCGAGCGCCGCCGCGGCCGCCAATGCACCGGCGACGACACCGACCACGACGTCGAAGACCAGGAAGGCCACACCCGAGGTCGTCAGGCCGACCAGGGTCAGGCCGGCCAGGGCGATCCGATTGGCCATGACCACCAGCCAGGGGCGCTTGTTCTGGCGGAACAGCACCCGGTGGCAGGCGGCCGGCGTCATGATCAGCGCCGTGGCCAGCACGGCGCCGCACAGCACCGCCAGGTAGGTGTTGCTCTGCAGGTCGGTGAGCTGGGTGAAGCGGCTGCTGAACGGCACGGTCAGCAGGAAGCCGGTGAGCACCTGGATGCCGGTCTGGGTCACGCGCAGCTCCTGGAGCAGCTCGCTCCAGTTGCGGTCGAGACGCTCGGCCTCGCTCTCGTGGTCGGGCATCCGCCGAACGTACCCGCCGCCGGGTCAGGCGGCGCGAGCGGCCAGCGCCTGCTCGGCCGCCCGGCGACCCAGGGCCAGGTGCTCGGCCGTGCGGGAGAAGTCCAGTAGTCGCGCGCCGAGGTCGGGGCACCGCAGGTGGTGGACCGCGATGCCCGGACCCAGCGGAGCCAGCGGACGCGAGCGCATCGCCGCCTCCAGGCTGGCGACGAGGACGCCCACCGGATTGGTGAGGTCCCGCAGCCGCGCGGGGACCGAGGCGTCGAGCACCCACACGCGGGTCGGGGCGAGCTCGACGGCACCCACCACCGGGACGAGGTCGGCGACCCCGCCGTCGACGTGCAGCACCGCCGTGCGTTCCTCGTCGGGCAGCGACACCGGCGGGAAGATGGCCGGCAGGGCTGCCGAGGCGAGCAGCAGTCGCTGCAGCGGACCGCTGCTGTGGTAGACCGCCTCGCCGGTGTCGAGGCGGGTGGTCACCACCCGCAGCGGCGTCGGGAGGTCCTCCAGGCGCTCCGCGGGCGCCCAGGCGCGGACCAGCTCCGCCAGGCCGCCGGGGGAGTAGAGGTGGCCGTGCCGGCGTGCCACGTGGCCGACACGGCTCAGCGTGCCGCCGGGGAAGACCTCACGGGTGCGCAGCGCGCACCACCGATCGGCCAGGGCGCTCACCCGGTCGCGCGCGTCGTCCGCGGAGGTGGCGCCGGCGAGGAAGGCGGCGTTGAGCGCGCCCACCGAGCAGCCGACGTAGCCCACGGGCCGGATGCCGGCGGCGAGCAGCACCTGCAGCATCCCGACCTGGACCGGCCCGCGGTTCCCGCCGCCGGAGAGCACCAGCACGTCGCGTGTGGGCTCCGGTCCCGACGATGCGCTGCCGATGCGTGCGACCCGGCTCGTCCACCTGTGTGCCATGACCCACCTCTTCCGGCGGCCCCGGCTCCCCGGGGCATCTCATCCCATGCCGCCCGGATCGTCCAGGACGGCACACCGGTTGAGGGAGTCGGGCGCGTTTCCCTTCACTGGGCCGCCCTGCGGACGATCGGAGGGCGAGAGGTGACGCGAGGAGGCGGTCGTCGTGACGATCGAGGGAGACGACCCGGTCCGGGCCGACGTGGAGGTTCGGCCGTGGACCGAGGGGTGCGCCCAGCACCATCACGACGAGGTGTGGTCGGCGTGGCTGCACGGCAGCGTCGCGGCCCTGCACGACGCGGGCCGGTTGCTGCTGGTGGTGCCGATGGCGGTGGTCACGCCGGCCGCCGTCGCCCTGGCGCTGCGGTTGTACCGGCACGGCGACGTCGCGCTGCTGGACTGACGCGGCGCTCGGACCGCTCCGCCGGCCCGTTGTCCACAGATTGGTGGAAAAGGCCTGACAACGGAGCGGTTTGATCGTTCCATAGGAGGAGCGAGAACGACTCGCCCTGGGGAGGGATGCGCGATGTGTGAACACCAACCGGCTTGTCCGGCGGCCGACGATCCGAACTGCTGCGGTGCGCACGCGGTCTCGGACCACTCCGAGCAGGGCTGGTGCCGGCTGTGCAACGGCGTCATCCTCTTCGACGACGGCAGCTACCTCGCGCCCGACGGGCACGAGGCGCTGGTTCCGCGCCTGTCCGCCTGACTACGCCAGCTCGGTGAGCACGCCGGGCACGCACGGGGGCAGGTCGCGCGCCAGGTAGCCCAGGGTGCCCACCCGGGCAGCCAGGACCTCACCGAGGCGTGCGTGCACCGCGCTGCCCCACACCGCCGCCTGCGCCGGCCCGGCGCCCCGGGCGAGCAGCCCGGCGACCACGCCGGCGAGCACCTCGCCGCTGCCGGAGACGCCGAGGCCCGGGCCGCCCCCCTCGACCACCCAGCAGCCCCCGTCCGGCGCCGCGATGTGCTTCGCGGTCCCGCCGCACACGACGACCGTGCCACTGTGGGCGGCGACCTGTCGCGACACGGCGGCCGGGTCGGCGCGTACGTCGTCCTCGGCGCAGCCGGCCACGTGCGCGAGCTCGGAGGGATTCACCGTCAGCACCGCGCGGCCCGCCAGGTGCTCGAGACCGTCGGGGTGCGCGGTCAGGTAGGCCGACGCGAGGGCGTCGAGCACGACGGCGGTCCGCAGGTGTGGAAGCACCCGGTCGAGCAACGCCACGCTGGCGGCGGGGTCGGTGAACCCGCTGCCGACCAGCACCGCGTCGGCCGCGCCGGCGGCGTGGACCAACAACAACGAGGCCGCGGGAGCCACGGTGGCGTAGGAGGTGTACGGCAGCGGCCCCGTGGGCGCCACCGGC
>JBQCHZ010000045.1:0-53291 GCA_051954195.1 Marmoricola sp. | reverse complement strand
GGTTGTCTTCCTTGCCCCCCCCCCCGTCGCGCTCCCCCCCGACGCGGACGACCCGGTGCTTGCCGGCGGCCTCCACGTCCACGCCCTCCAGGTCGAGGCCGAGCGCCTCGACGGGCGCTCCCAGCACCGCGGCGAGGCGGTCCCGGATCTCCGTGGTGGACTTCGAGGGGGTCACCGTCTCGCCTCCTGCTGTGCTGTTGTGGAGGGTCAACACTAGGGCATCGGCGGGTGCGGGTTGGTTACCCTGCGCGGGTGCCTCGGACCGTCGCCCCACCTCCTCCGCGCGCCCGTTCCGGACTGAGCCGGCGAGGACTGCTCGTCCTGGGCGCGGTCGCCGCCGGCGGTGGCGCACTGGCGGGCTGCGACACGCTGCCGGCCCCCCGCAGTGCACGTCCGGAGGCGCCGGGGGCCGACGAGACCCTCGTGGACCAGGCGGTGGTCGCCCTGCAGGCCCAGGTGACCCTGATCCGGCGTACGACCAGGCGACACACCGGCCTGCGCACCCGGCTGGCACCGGTGCTCGCCCTGCACGCCGCCCACCTCGACGCTCTGCGTCCCGACGGCGACGCGTCCTCGCCGAGCCCCTCCTCGCCGAGCCCCTCCCCACGACCGACCGCCGTGCCCGTGCCCCGGAGAGCGGCCGTGGCGCTGTCCTCGCTGGCCGACGCCGAGCGCGCCCTGCACGCCCGGCTGAAGGGCCTCGCCCTCGAGGCCCACAGCGGCGACCTGGCGCGTCTGCTCGCCGCCGTCGCCGCCGGCACCGGGCAGCGGCTCGCGGTGTGGCCCGCATGAGCCGACCCACGACCCCCGTCGCGGCCCTGCAGGAAACGCTCGCGGCGGAGCATGCGGCCCTCTACGTGATCGGCGTGCTGGGAGGGCAGGCGGCCGACAGCCCGGCCACCTCACTCGAGGCGCACCTGCAGGACGACTACGACGCGCACCGCCGGCGCCGGGACCGGCTGACCGCGCTGCTCGTGCAGCGGGGTGCCGAGCCGGTGGCCGCGGCCCCGTCGTACCGGCTGCCGAACGCCGCCGCGACCACCGGGCAGCTCACCGTCGCCGCACGGCGGGTGCAGCAGCGCTGCGCGGACGTCTACGGCGAGCTGGTCGCTGCCACCGCCGGTGGCGAGCGCCGCTTCGCGATGGCGTCGCTGGAGGAGGTCGCGCTCGCGGCGCTGCGGTACGGAGCCGCCCCGGCGCCCTTCCCCGGGCTCACGGCCGCGCCGTAGCGACCGCTGGCTACGGTGGCCGTCGTGCCCCCCACCGCCTCCCCCTCCGCCTCCGCCTCCGCCTCCACCGCTGTCCCGTCCCGTCCGCTCGGCGCGTCCGGACTGATGGTCAGCGCCGTCGGGGTCGGCTGCAACGCCTTCAGCCGACGGGTCGACGCCGACGGGGTCGCGGCGATCCTCGACGCGGCCCAGGACTGCGGGGTGACGCTGCTCGACACTGCCGACATCTACGGCGCGACGCCCGGCGCCAGCGAGGAGCTGCTGGGGCGTGCCCTGCGCGGGCGACGCGACGAGTTCGTCGTGGCCACGAAGTTCGGCATGGACATGCAGGGGACCCTCGGGGCCGATCACGGGGTGCGCGGCTCGCGCCGCTACGTGCGCCGCGCGGTCGAGGCCAGTCTGCGGCGGCTCGGCACCGATCACCTCGACCTCTACCAGCTGCACGCACCGGACCCGGTGACGCCGATCGAGGAGACGTTGGGCGCTCTCGACGACCTGGTCCGTGAGGGCACGGTGCGCTACGTCGGCTGCTCGAACGTCGCGGCCTGGCAGATCGCCGACGCCGCCTGGACCGCGCGCACCCGGGGGCTCACCCCGTTCGTCTCGGTGCAGAACCGGGCCTCGCTGCTGGACCGCACCGTCGAGGCGGAGGTCGTGCCCGCGGCCGAGCGGTTCGGCCTGGGCCTGCTGCCGTTCTTCCCGCTGGAATACGGGCTGCTCACCGGCAAGTACCGCCGCGGTGACGACGCTCCCGCCGGCTCACGCGCCGCGCTCGAGCCCGAGCGTGCCCAGTGGCTGCGCACGGCCGACTGGGACCGGATCGAGGCGCTCACCCGGTACGCCGAGCAGCGCGACCTCGCCCTCCTCGACGTGGCCATCGGCGGCCTCGCGGCCCAGCCCGCCGTCGCCTCGGTGATCTCCGGGGTCACCTCGGCCGACCAGCTGCGGCGCAACGCCGCGGCGATGGCGTGGCAGCCGGACGCTGCCGATCTCGACGAGCTCGCGGGGATCTGACTCGCGGGGATCTGAGAGGCCCGCGACCCCGCCGCGCGACCTGTCAGGGAACCGCCGTAGGGACCGGCGGCGCCTCGTCGAAGGCCGGGTCGTGGGAGCCGACCTTCCGGGCCTCGGTCAGGTGGCCGCCCAGGTATCCCCCGACCGCCGCCACGCCGCTCCCGGCCAGGGCCAGGACCACCCCGCGACCGTGCCGGCCGCGGAGCCGCGCGGCGAGCGAGGCGGTGTAGCAGAGCAGGGCCGCCGAGTTGGCGCTCGCGTGCACGACCGCCACCCGCTTGTCGCGCTGCTCGATCGGGGCGTACTCGGCCAGGCCGGTCGCCGCGGTCGGCACCGCGGCTGCGACCCCGAGCGCGGTCAGCAGCGTGGCCGCCGGACGGGCACCCTTGCCGCCCAGGAGGTCGAGCACGCTGGCCGAGGTCCAGAAGCCGATGGGCAGGTCGGTGAGCAGCGGGTGCAGGGCGTGCCCGAGCCACCGGCCCTGGAGGACGTCACGGCGCTCGGGGTCGGCGACCAGCGCGTCGGCGACAGGATCGAGCAGCCGCACAGCGGGGTCGAGGGCGGTCGCGCCCTCGAGGGAGGTCATCACGGGCACGAAGGGATCAGCGGTCATGCCGTCGGCATACCCGAGCGCGCGGTCCGCATGAGCGGGCCGCCCTCCTGCGTGCCTGGCCGCAGCCGCGGGTACGACGGGCCGGTGCCCGCCTCCCCTGCCGCCACGCCCGCCGCCACCCCGGCTGCCGGCCCTGCCACCCGTGCCCGGCTGGTGCGCACCGCCCGCCGCCTCGACGACGAGGTCGAGCAGTTGCGTCCCGGCCAGCGCGAGGCGATGCGGGCGGCGCTCGAGCGCGACACCCTCGCCGTCCTCGCGACCGGCGTCGGCAAGACGCTGGTCTACCAGGTCGTCGCCGAGGAGCTCGGCGGGCCGACCCTGGTCGTCTCCCCCACGATCGCCCTGCAGGCCGACCAGGCCGCCGCGCTGACGGACTCCGGCGCACGGGCCGAGGTGCTCAACGGATCGGTCCGCGGCAAGCGGCGCGACGCCCTTCTGGAGGAGTGGCGGGCCGGCGAGATCGACTTCCTGCTCAGCACCCCCGAGCAGCTCGCCGACCCCGGCCTGCTGGACCGGCTGGCGGGGGGCGGGCCGTCGCTGTTCGTGGTCGACGAGGCGCACTGCGTCAGCATCTGGGGCGAGGACTTCCGGCCCGACTACGCCGCTCTCGGCACCGCGATCGAGGCCCTGGCGGCTGCCTCGGGCCGCCCGCGGGTGCTGGCCCTGACAGCCACCGCACCGCCCGCCGTCCGCTCCGAGGTCGTCACGGCCCTGCGCCTGGAGGACCCCGCGATCGTCGTCGGCGACGCCGACCGCACGGAGATCTGGCTGGGTGTGGAGCAGGTCCGCGACGAGGCGCACACCACCGAGCGGGTGGTGGAGCTGGCCGCAGCCCGCGCCGCGGAGCAGGAGACGGTGATCGTCTACGTGGCGACCCGGCGCCGCACCGAGGAGGTCGCGCAGGCACTGGAGGAGGCGGGACTCGACGCGGCCGCCTACCACGGCGGGATGCCGGCCCGTCGACGCGACGACCTGCACGAGCGGTTCCGCGACGGCACGCTGCGCCTGGTGGTGGCGACCTCGGCGTTCGGGCTGGGCGTCGACCGTCCCGACGTCCGGCTGGTCGTCCACGCCGACCCGACCGACAGCCTGGACCAGTACTGGCAGGAGGCCGGCCGGGCGGGGCGCGACGGGGCCCCGGCGGCCGCCGTGCTGCTCACCCGGCCCGACGGCTTCGGGCTGCGCCGCTACTTCGCCGCCGGCTCGGGCGCCACCCCCGACGACCTCCACGCGACGCTGCGCGGCCTGGCGGGCGGCGAGGAGGAGCAGCGTCCCGCCGCCCTGGCGCGCCGGGCGGGCCTGAGCACGCGACGCTGCCGTCGGGCGCTCAACGTGCTGGCGCGCACCGGCGCCGTGACGGAGGGCCGGGGCGGCGTGCTGCTGGCCGACGACCGCCCGCGCAGGGTCCTCGTCGACGAGGCGCTCGTCCTGGTCGAGGAGGCGCGCAACCGGCGCTCCACCGCGGTCGAGCTGGTCCGGCGGTACGCCGAGACCACCGACTGCCGTCGTCGGCTGGTGCTCGAGCTGCTCGGCGAGGAGCACCCCGAGCGCTGCGGGCACTGCGACACCTGCGAGGCAGGCACGGCCACCGAGTCGGTGGACCGGCCGCACCGGGTCGGCGCCTCCGTGGAGCACCCCGACTTCGGACACGGCACCGTCAGCGCCTACGAGGGCGACCGGGTCTCGGTCCTCTTCGCCGACGGCACCTACCGGATGCTCGCCCTCGACGTGGTCGAGGAGCACCACCTGCTCGAGGAGGCCTGACCCCTCAGCCCCGCGCGGTGGCCCCTCCGGTCGCGCCGGTCCCGCCCAGGTCGGACACCAGGTGCGTGACCGCCTCGCCGACGGCGACGTCGGTGCGTTCCCCGGTACGGCGGTCGCGGACCTCGACCACGCCGTCGGCCAGGCCACGTCCGACCGTCACGATCGTGGGCACCCCCAGCAGCTCGGCGTCCTTGAACTTGACCCCCGGGCTGACCTTGGGCCGGTCGTCGTAGAGCACGGTGAGCCCCTGGGCTGCGAGCCCGTCGGCGAGCTCGCCGGCGGCGGTGAAGACCGCCTCGTCCTTGCCGGTGGCCACGACGTGGACGTCGGCGGGGCTGATCTCACGCGGCCAGCACAGGCCGAGCTCGTCGTGGTTGCCCTCCGCGATCGCGGCGACCGCGCGGGAGACGCCGATACCGTAGGACCCCATCGTCACCGTGACGAGCTTGCCGTTCTCGTCGAGCACCTTGAGGTCGAGCGCCTCGGCGTACTTGCGGCCGAGCTGGAAGATGTGACCCATCTCGATGCCGCGCGCTGTCTCCAGGGTCCCGTCGTCGCACTGCGGGCAGGGGTCGCCGTCGCGCACCTCGGCAGCCTCGATGGTGCCGTCGGGGGTGAAGTCGCGACCGGCGACCAGGTCGAGGACGTGGCGGCCGGCCTCGTCGGCGCCGGTGACCCACCGGGTGCCCTCCACGACGCGGGGGTCCACGAGGTACCTGATGCCGGACGCGCCCTGCTCCCCCAGGGCGCCGGGACCGATGTAGCCCCGCACCAGGGCCGGGTGCCGGCGCAGCTCGGCCTCGTCCATCGGCTCCACCTCGATCGGCTCCAGCTGGCCCTCGAGGCGCTTCTGGTCGACCTCGCGGTCACCGGGCAGCCCGATGGCGAGCGGCTCGCGGGTGCCGTCGGGGTGCTTGAGCACGACCAGCACGTTCTTGAGGGTGTCGCCGGCCGTCCACGCCCGGTCAGCACGCGGGTGCTCGGCGTTGAGCAGCGCGACGAGCGTGTCGATGGTGGGCGTCTCGGGGGTGGCCTCGACGTGGGCCGCCGGCAGCCCGTCGTACGACGAGGCGGCGGGCGCCCGCACGGCGACCGCCTCCACGTTGGCGGCGTAGTCGCAGTGCGTGCAGCGCACGTAGGTGTCCTCGCCGACGTCCGAGCGGGCCAGGAACTCCTCCGACTTCGAGCCTCCCATGGCGCCCGAGGTCGCCTTGACGATGACGTAGTCGAAGCCGAGCCGGTCGAAGGTGCGCACGTACGCCTCGCGGTGCGCGGCGTAGGAGGCGTCGAGACCGGCGTCGGTGGTGTCGAAGGAGTAGGAGTCCTTCATCACGAACTCGCGGCCGCGCAGGATGCCCGCACGGGGCCGCGCCTCGTCGCGGTACTTGGTCTGGATCTGATAGAGCCAGACCGGCAGGTCCTTGTAGGAGGAGTACAGGTCCTTGACCACGAGCGTGAACATCTCCTCGTGGGTCGGACCGAGGAGGTAGTCGGCCTCCTTGCGGTCCTGGAGCCGGAAGATGCCGTCGCCGTACTCGGTCCAGCGCCCGGTGGCCTCGTAGGGCTCGCGCGGCAGCAGCGCGGGGAACTGCAGCTCCTGGGCGCCGATCGCGTCCATCTCCTCGCGCACGATGCTCTCGACATTGCGCAGCACCCGCAGGCCCAGCGGCAGCCAGCTGTAGATGCCCGGCGCTGCCCGGCGGATGTAGCCGGCCCGGACGAGCAGCCGGTGGCTGGGCACCTCCGCGTCCGCCGGGTCGTCGCGGAGCGTGCGGACGAACAGCGACGACAGGCGCAGGACGCGGGCGGAGCTCATGCGGGCAAGGCTAGCTGCGGAGGCGGCCCGGTCCCGCACCGGTTTCCGGGCGCGTGCCCGTGCCCGTGCCCTCGGCGCTCTCCTCCTAGAACATCAAGGTGGAGAAGGTGGCGCTCTGGCGGAAGCCGACGGCGTCGTAGGCCCGCCGGGCCGCGGTGTTGTGGGCGTTGACGTAGAGCGAGACCGCCGGCGCCACCTCCTGCAGCACCGACGCCACGACCGCCGCCATGCCGCGCACCGCGAGGCCCTCGCCCCGGCGGTCGGGGACGACGTAGACGCCCTGCACCTGGGCGGCGTGGGCCGAGGCGCAGGCGACCTCCGCCTTGAACACCACCCGACCGTCCTCGATGCGCGCGAAGGACCAGCCGCGGTGGACCAGCTGGCTCACCCGGGCACGGTAGAGGTCCCTGCCGCCGTCGCTCTCCGGGGAGACGCCGACCTCCTCGGTGTACATCGCCACGCACGCCGGGTAGAGGAGGTCGATCTCGCGCGGATCGGTGCGCCGCACCGCCGGGTCCGCCTCGACGGTCGAGGGCCGGTCGATCACCAGGTGCGGCTGGTCCCAGCGCGCCTCACGAGGTGGGCGCCACACCGGCTCGAGCCCCCGCCACAGCTCCTCGACCGCGGGCCGCGGGCCCACGACCGTCGCCGAGGACGGCCGGTGCCGGACGGCGCGGCGCGCGAACGCCGCGCACGCCGCCGGGGTGGCGTTGACCGGCACGAGGTTGGCCCCGACGTGGCACAGCGAGATCAGCTCCTCGCCCACGAAGTAGCCCCAGACCTCGCCGCCGAGCCAGCGGGGGTCGAGCTGGGTCAGCCGGGTCCGGTACTCGACGAAGACGTTGACGACCGGGTCGCGCTCCAGACACCGCAGCGCCGCAGGCACGTCACGGGGTCCGAGGACCCTGACTTCCTCCGCGCCGGCCTGCACGATCGGTGAGCCTAGGGCACCTGCGGGACGACGGGACCGCCTGACGGCACCGTGCCCTACGGTGGCGCCATGCCACGCACTCCCCGACAGGCGCTGGCCGCCGCGGCAGCCGTCGTGGCGAGTGCCGGGATCCTGGCCGGCTGCGGGACGACGACCCCCTCCTCGGGCGCGCCGGACGGCGCCGGCGCGGCCGGCTGCCGGGCGCAGTGGCAGCAGGTCGCGGACGCGCTCGCCGGTCGCGACCAGCAGGTCGACCCCTCCGACCTCGCCCCACGCTGGACAGCGGTGCTGGCGACCGCGCAGTACTACGCCACCACCGCGGACGGCGGCGACTGCGGCGCGGCGCTGGCCCAGCAGCGAGAGACGGTGCAGGAGATCCAGGCCTGGTCGGAGCAGCTGCGCAGCTACGACATGCCGTACCGCTTCGCCGCCCTCGCGCCGGTCGCGACCGACTACCTGCTCGCGGACGGCGCCGTCCGCCGCGGAGCGGGCGCCACGGCGCCCTCGAAGAAGCAGGTCAGGACGGCGCTCAGCACACTTCAGGACACCGCGACGCTGGCCACCACCGACATGCGGGCCGGTTGGGACGAGGCCGTCGCGGTCGACCTCACCGACGAGCAGGCCAAGCGCCGGACGCTGCGGGACCTCGCCTTCCTCGCCGGCGACAGCACGCCGTACCAGCAGTGCCTGCGCGCACTCGGGGTGCTCGAGCGGGCTCGAGCGGCCGGCTCCTGACCGCCGGCGGCCCTCAGGACACCGAGACCGAGGCCGTCGCGCCCTCCACCGGCTCCATCGACTCCGCGATCCGCATGGCCTCCTCGATCAGGGTCTCGACGATCTCCGCCTCCGGGACGGTCTTGATCACCTCGCCCCGGACGAAGATCTGGCCCTTGCCGTTGCCCGAGGCGACCCCGAGGTCGGCCTCGCGGGCCTCGCCCGGGCCGTTCACGACACAGCCCATCACCGCGACCCGCAGCGGGACCTCCATCCCCTCGAGCCCGGCGGTGACCCGCTCGGCGAGGGTGTAGACGTCGACCTGGGCCCGCCCGCAGGAGGGGCAGGAGACGATCTCGAGCTTGCGCGGCCGCAGGTTGAGCGACTGCAGGATCGCGATGCCGACCTTGACCTCCTCGACCGGCGGCGCCGAGAGGGAGACGCGGATGGTGTCGCCGATGCCCTTGCTGAGCAGCGCGCCGAAGGCGGTGGCCGACTTGATCGTTCCCTGGAACGCCGGGCCCGCCTCGGTCACGCCGAGGTGCAGCGGCCAGTCACCGCGCTCGGCCAGCAGCTCGTAGGCGCGCACCATCACGACCGGGTCGTTGTGCTTGACCGAGATCTTGAAGTCGTGGAAGTCGTGCTCCTCGAAGAGGCTGGCCTCCCAGACCGCGGACTCCACCAGTGCCTCGGGGGTGGCCTTGCCGTACTTCTCCAGCAGTCGCGGGTCCAGGGAGCCGGCGTTGACGCCGATCCGGATCGAGGTGCCGTGGTCCTTGGCCGCGCGAGCGATCTCGCGGACCTGGTCGTCGAACTTCTTGATGTTGCCGGGGTTGACGCGCACCGCCGCACAGCCGGCCTCGATGGCGGCGAAGACGTACTTGGGCTGGAAGTGGATGTCGGCGATGACGGGGATCTGCGAGTGCTGGGCGATCTGCGGCAGCGCCTCGGCGTCGTCCGCCGAGGGGCACGCGACCCGGACGATGTCGCAGCCGGCCGCGGTGAGCTCGGCGATCTGCTGGAGCGTGGTGTTGACATCGGCGGTCAGCGTCGTGGTCATCGACTGCACCGAGATCGGGTGGTCGCTGCCGACGCCGACCGAGCCGACCTGGATCTGGCGGGTCTTGCGCCGCGGTGCGAGCACCGGGGCCGGCGCCTCCGGCATGCCGAGCGATACCTGCGTCATGCCTCCATCGTAGTGCGGCTCAGGAGAGGCGCACCGGCGCGACGATGTCGGCCCAGATCAGCACCAGGCTCATCACGATCAGGAGCAGCGCCATCGCGTAGGTCACCGGGAGCAGCTTCGCCCCGTCGACCACGCCGGGGTCGGGGCGTCCGCGGAGGCGCGCGATGCCACGACGGGCGGCCTCGTACAGCGTGGTCGCGATGCCACCGCCGTCGAACGGCGGCAGCGGGACCAGGTTGATCAGGCCCAGGAAGAGGTTGAGGCTGCCCAGCAGCAGGACGAGGGAGGCCAGCCGCGACCCGACCGTGACGCTCTGGTCGGAGGCGACCTCACCGGCCACCCTCCCGGCGCCCACGATGCTCATCGGGCTGTTGATGTCACGCTGCTCGAGCCCGAGGGCCGCCCGCACGACGTGGTAGATCTTCACCGGGAGCTGGCCGATCGTCTTCAGCGTCTCCCAGGTCCCGTCGGCCATCGTCGACACGACGTACCCGACGCCCTGCCGGTGCAGCGCGATCGTGGGGGTGATGCCGAGGAAGCCCGCCTCCACGGTCTTCCCCGGATCGTCGAGCGAGGGCAGGGAGCTCACCGTGGTGTCGGCCCGCAGCGTCAGCCGACGCCCGTCGCGGTCCACGACGATCGTCGCCTGTCCTGCGTCGTTGGCCCGGACCAGCCGCTGGACCTGGCCGTAGGAGGCGATCGGGGTGCCGTTGATCGAGACGATCCGGTCGCCCGGACGGATGCCCGCGATCGTCGCGGGGGCCTTCGGGTCGCCGGCGGTGCAGCCTCCGGGGTCCGCGCCGCCACGGACGACCTTGACGCACTGGGACACCGACGCGACCGTCGTGGTGGGCTCGTTCACGCCGTAGCCCATGAACACGGCGGCGAAGAGCAGGAACGCCAGCACGATGTTGATCGTCACGCCGGCGCCCATGATGATGACGCGCTTCCACCACGCCTTCTCGTAGAACAGCCGGCCGTGGTCGTGCGGGCCCACGTCGTCGTACTCGGCCGAGCGGGCGTCGCTCACCAGCTGGGCGAACCATCCGGTGTCGCCGCTGCGGACCTTGCCCGGCTCGGTGTCGGACGCCGGCGGGAGCATCCCCAGCAGCTTCACGTAGCCGCCGAGCGGGATCGCCTTGACGCCGTACTCGGTCTCGCCGCGGCGACGCGACCACAGCGTGCGACCGAAGCCGACGAAGTACTGGGTGACCTTGACGTCGTAGAGCTTGCCGGGGATGAGGTGTCCCAGCTCGTGCAGGCCGACGGACAGGGCGACGCCGATCGTGAACAGCACGACGCCGACGAGGTAGAGCAGGGCGGTCATCGGCGGGTCGTCTCCAGGTGCGCGGTGGTCTCGGCGCGGGCCCAGGCGTCGGCGGCGAGGACGTCGTCGACGGTGAGTCCCTGCCCCGAGGGTACGGGGTGGCGCGCCAGCACGGAGGCGATCGTGTCGACGATGTCCACGAACCGCAGGCGGCCTGAGCGGAACGCCTCGACGCACACCTCGTTGGCCGCGTTGTACACCGCGGGCGCCGTCCCGCCCTGCTCACCGGCGCTGCGCGCCAGCGCGACCGCGGGGAACGCCTCGTCGTCGAGCGGGTGGAACTCCCAGGTCTGCGCCTGTGTCCAGTCCACCGGCGGTGCGGTGTCGGGAAGCCGGTCGGGCCAGGCCATCCCGAGCGCGATCGGGATCAGCATCGTCGGGGGGCTGGCCTGCGCGATGGTCGATCCGTCGTCGAACTCCACCATGGAGTGCACCACGCTGGTGGGGTGCACGACGACCTCGATGCGGTCGAACGGGACACCGAAGAGCAGGTGCGCCTCAATCACCTCGAGCCCCTTGTTGACCAGGGTCGCGGAGTTGATCGTCACCACCGGGCCCATCGCCCAGGTCGGGTGCGCCAGCGCCTGCTCGGGGGTGACCTCGGACAGCTCCGCGCGCGAGCGACCCCGGAACGGGCCGCCGGAGGCGGTCAGCACCAGCCGGCGCACCTCGTCGGCGCGGCCCGCCCGCAGGCACTGCGCGATGGCGCTGTGCTCGCTGTCGACCGGCACGATCTGCCCCGGCCGGGCGCGTGAGGTGACCACGGGGCCACCGATGATCAACGACTCCTTGTTGGCCAGCGCCAGGGTCGTGCCGGCGTCGAGCGCGGCGAGCGTCGGGCGCAGCCCGACGGCGCCGGTGATGCCGTTGACCACCACGTCGCACGGGGACGCCGCGGCCTCGACCGAGGCCGCCTCGCCCGAGCCCGACACCGCCGGGGCGAACTCGTCGACCTGGCGGGCGAACAGGTCGGGGTTGCTGCCCCCCGCGGTCAGCCCGACGACGCGGAAGCGGTCCGGGTGGGCGCGCACGACGTCGAGGGCCTGGGTGCCGATGGAGCCCGTGGAGCCCAGGATCACCACGTCGCGGCGCTCGGGCGCGGTCGAGGAGGTCACGGGCCCATTGTCGCTTCCGTGCCGCGGCAGGTGCGCAGCCAGTCCTCGAAGCTCCACCCCTCGAGGAACGCCTCCCCGGCCGCGCGGCCCTGGGCGAGGAGGTGGTCCTGGGCCGCGTCGTCGAGACCGAAGTCGATCGCGCTGGTGCCGGTCGTGTCGACCCGCACGCTGCGCGCGAGGTTGCAGGGGGCCAGGGCGTGCGCCGCCTGGCAGCCCTCGATCGCGGTCTCGACGACGGCGACCCCGAGGTGGGCCGGGTCGCGGACAGGTCGCACCGTCGGCCGGGGGTGGTCGAAGCCGAAGGTGTCGAGCCGGATCCCGACCGTGGGCCAGCGAGGTGCCCGGCCGTCGAGCCGGTCGAAGATCTCGATCGGGTAGTTGGACACCAGCGCCCCGTCGACCAGCGTGGCGCGGCCGTGGGCGCCGTCGAGGACGACCGGCTCGAAGAAGTAGGGGATCGACGCCGAGGCCCGCACGGCGTCCGCCACCGGCTGCTCGTCGGGATCCAGGCCGTAGGCGTCCTCGTAGTCCCACGGCAGCCGCGCCATCCGGTGGCGGCTGACGTCGCTGGCCACGACCACGAGCCGGTAGCGGTGGTGCGGTGTCCGGTCGCCGCCGGGGTCCTCCACGCGCAGGTCGCCGAAGGTGCTCACGCCGAGGTCGGCGAGCGTGCCGCGGACCCAGTCGTGCAGGTAGGCGCCCTCGTAGGCACCGTCCTCGACGAGCACCGACACGGCGTCGGCGAGCAGCCCGAGACCGGGGACGTGGCCGAGGAGGCCACCGAGGCGCCCGCGGTCGCGGAACCGCCGGTAGTCCAGGCTGCGGGCGACGTCCTCGAGCCGGTCGAGGGGCTCGCCCCGCTGCTGCATGGCGGCGAGCACCGCCCCCACGACCGCCCCGGCCGACGTGCCGGCGACCCGGGCGAAGGTCCACCCCGCCCCGATCAGCGGCTGCAGCGCCCCGACCAGCGCGATGCCCTTGACGCCGCCGCCCTCGAGGACGACGTCGGCGACCGTGGGACCGGTCGTGGCGGCGAGAGAGGCACCCGAGATCTGCATGGGCCCACGGTAAGCACCGCCACGGACGTCCCGGGCGAGGCTCGTGCGCCGCCCGGGGAAATGCCGTTGCGGACCGGCGGCGCGCAGGTCACTCTCGTGCCGACCGGACCGACAGGGTCCGGATCGCCGCTCTCCCGAGGAGGTGCCTCATGGCCGTCGCCGCCGTCAGCCTGCCCGCACGCCGTCCCTTCCTCGTCTGGAGCACCTCCGATGCCGCACCGGTCCACCGACCACGTCCAGCCCGCCCCTGAGCCGGACACCCGCTTCACCTTCGACTACCGACCGCTGGACCACCTCGACGCCCTCGGCGAGGACCAGCGGGAGATGACCTTCTGGGACCTCGAGCCGCTGTGCCGCGGCCCGGAGCCGCGACCCGACTGGCTCGTCGTCGACCGGGCCGCCGTCGACACCGACCTCGGCGTGCTCAAGACGGGCAAGGAGGCCGACGCCGTGCTGCTGCGCCGGGCCCTGCCCGCCGAGGACGGCTGCGTGCTGGTGGCGAAGCGCTACCGCAGCGCCGACCACCGCCTCTTCCAGCGCAGCACGGCCTACACCGAGGGCCGGACCGTCCGCAACACCCGTGACGCCCGGGCCCTGCGGCGCGCCACCACGCACGGGCGCGAGGTCGCCGCCGCGGGCTGGGCCGCGACGGAGTGGGACTGGCTGCAGCGCTGCTGGCGTGCGGGACTCCCCGTGCCCTACCCGGTGCAGCTCGACGGCACCGAGGTCCTGATGGAGCAGGCGCGCCGAGACGGGAGACCGGCTCCCCGGCTGGCCGACACCAGGCCGGCCCGGTCCGAGCTAGCGGACTGGTTCGACCAGCTGCGCTGGACCATGGGCGAGCTGGCGCGTCTCGGCGTGGCGCACGGCGACCTGTCGGCCTACAACGTGCTCGCGGGCGACGCCGGCATCGTCCTCATCGACCTGCCACAGGTCGTCGACCTCGCCGCCAACCCGAGCGGACCGGACTTCCTGCTCCGCGACGTGCGCAACGTGTGCAGCTGGTTCCGGCGCAAGGGTCTCGCGCTGCCCGAGGGGCACGAGGACGACCTGTTCGCCGAGCTGGTCGTGGCGGCGTTCGGGTGACGTCCCGCCGGACCGGCCGGCGGGGTGCCGGCTGGGTACTGTCGCGGCCGTGCGCACGATCGAGATCCAGACGCTGGCCGACTTCGACCGGCACGCGAGGGGCGCCGTGGCGATGCGCGGCTGGCAGGTGCAGGACGTCGACCTGACCGGCCGGGGCGAGGTCCTCGGCCGGCTCGACCCGGCGGGCGCGCTCTTCCTGGGCTGTCGACTCTCACCCACGGACGACGACGAGCTGCGCCGCCGCGGCGCGCTGGTCTTCCCCGCGGTGCCCGACGTGCCGTTCGACGCCTACCGCGTCGGGCTCTACACCGCCGACGAGCTCTACGCCGGCATCGAGGACGGGTACGACGCCACCCCGGACGCCCGGATCTACGCCTGGTCCACGCGGGCGCACGAGGTGCGCACCGGTGGGACCAGCGTGCACGACAGCATCGCCATGGCGCTGCACGACAACGCCATCGACGACGCGTTGGCCGAGCACGTCGGGGACGCCCGGGTCGTCGGCGTGATGGGCGGCCACGCCGTCGAGCGCGGAGGGCCCGACTACGCCGCGGCGGCACGCCTCGGCGCCGACCTCGCCGGCCTCGGCCTCACCGTCGCGACCGGCGGCGGCCCGGGCGCGATGGAGGCGGCCAACCTCGGGGCGAGCCTGGCGCAGCCCGGCGCGCTGACCGAGGCCCTGGCGGCGCTCGCCGGCGTGCCGTCGTACCGGCCCTCGGTGACGGCCTGGGCGCGGCGCGGGCTCGCGGTGCGGGAGCGTCTCGGCGACGGGGACGCTGCGGCCTCCCTCGGCGTGCCCACCTGGTTCTACGGGCACGAGCCGCCGAACCCGTTCTGCGGGCGGATCGCGAAGTACTTCCGCAACGCGATCCGCGAGGACGTGCTGCTCCGGCTCTGCCGCGCCGGCATCGTCTTCCTGCCCGGCGCGGCGGGCACGGTGCAGGAGGTCTTCCAGTCGGCCTGCGAGAACTACTACGCCGATCCCGCGTCGGTGGCGCCGATGGTGCTGGTCGGCCGGCGGTTCTGGACCGAGGAGGTGCCCGCCTGGCCGCTGCTACGGTCGCTCGCCCTCGGCCGGCCGCTCGAGGGGCACGTGCATCTCGTCGACGGCACGGACGAGGTCGCGGCTGCGCTCGGCCAGCAGGCGTGAGGCCGGTCCCGGCAGCTGCTCGACGTCGAACTCCGGGTCCTCCCCCATCGGCCTGCGCAGCGACCACGGCTCGAGCCGGCGGTAGCCCTTGACCGCCGTGCGACGGGTACGGCGGACCCGGAAGCGCTCGTCGTCCTTGAGCTCCTGGGCCATCGCCCGGTCGACGAGGACCTTGCCGGGACGGGCGGTGGAGGTCAGCCGGGCGGCGAGGTTGACCACCGGACCGTAGACGTCGCCGAGGCGTGCCAGCACCGCGCCGTGCGCGACCCCGGCACGCAGCTGCGGGAACCCCTCGTCGGCCCGGTGGCGCTCGACGAGCTGCAGCGCGATCTCGGCCGCGTCCGCGGGGCTGTCGGCCACGAACAGCACCTCGTCGCCGATGGTCTTGATGATCCGGCCGCGGTGCTCGGTGATGATGCCCAGCGCGGTGCCCTCGAAGTCCTCCACGAGCCGGCCCAGCTCCTCGCGGTCCAGGGACCGGCTCTGGCGCGTGTAGCCGACGATGTCGGCGAAGCCGACCCCCAGCACGGTCCCGTCCTCATCGGGCGCCGGGCGCAGCAGCCGGCGGGTGGCGGCGCCCAGCGCGTGCCGCCGCCAGACGTAGGACATCACGTCCTCGAGCAGCGGGCGCACCTCGTGGACCAGGTCGCTGATCGCCTCCGGCCGCATGTGCTCGACGTCGATGCTGCGGCCCACCAGCGTCATCTGCCACTCCGCCAGGCGCGCGAAGCTGCGGCCCAGCGTGCGGATCAGCGCCGACTCGTCCGCAGCGTCGACCAGCCCCAGGTCGCGCATCCGCTGGGTGAGCTCCAGGGCGCGCACGTCGGCCTCGGTGAAGGCGATCTCGTCGTCGGGGACCGTGGTGAACCCCAGCGAGCGCCAGCGCTCCTTGGCGACCGTGAGGTCGATGCCGACGCGCTCGGCGACCTCCGGGCCGGTGAGCGTGGGCCGGGAGCCGAGCAGGAAGACCTCGAGGAGGTCGACGAGCTCCGCAGGCGCCATCGCCGCTGGTGCCGGATCGGGGCCGTCCCCGGGGCTCGCGTCATCCACGGCTACGAACCTACGACGGCGGAGGCGGTGCTCAGCCGCGCTTGCCGCGGTCGGCCGCCCGACGCTCCTCCGCGGTCCCGCGGATGGCCTCGCCGAAGGCCGGCACCTCGTTGATCAGCTGCTCGAGGCCGTCACGGGTGAAGTGGATGACCTCGAGCGGGGTCTGGCTCACCACGCTGGCCGAGCGGAGCTTGTGCTCGACGATGCCCATCTCGCCGATGAGGTCCCCCGGCCCCAGCTGCGCGATCTCCTCGCCGTGCTGGCGCACCGAGACCCGGCCGTCGACGATCAGGTACGCCTTGTCGGCAGCCGTCCCCTCCCAGATCAGCGACCAGTCGGCGGGCAGCGTGAAGTGACGGCCCGCGTTGACGACCTTCTGCAGGTCGGCGTTGGAGAGCCCCTCCAGACGGTTGATGCGCTCGAGCTTCTCGGGCTGGGTCACGGCTGTCTCCTCGACGACGGGGCTGGAGGGGTTGGCCGCATCCTCCCGCCCGGTGCTCGCGGCTGTCCACATGTCGCGCGTCACGGCGCGCCGGGTCCTGCCGCGTGACCCGCGACCGACGGGGTCGTTGGTGGGCCATGGAGATCTCGCGACGCGACCTCATCCGTGCCGGGCTCGTCGCGGGCGGGATGGCCGCCCTGGGGACGGGCTCGCTGCTCGGCCCGCTGAGCGAGGCCGCCGTGGCCGGACCGACCCGCGGCACCACGCTGCAGCGCACCTACGGTCCCGGACCTGCCGGAGCGGGCGGCTACACCCCGATCGTGGAGCTGGCCGGGGAGCCGCAGCTGGTGCGCACGGACCTCGGGATCGCGGCCGCCGCGGACCGGGCCGCGACCAGGACCCCGCTGCTGAGCTTCGTCCAGCTCAGCGACGTGCACGTCGTGGACCACCAGTCCCCGATGAGGGTGGAGTGGTCGGACCGCTACGAGGACCCGGGTACGTTGCCGACGCCCGGCCTGCTCAGCTCGGCGTACCGCCCGCACGAGATGCTCTCGGCGCAGGTGGCGGACGCGATGGTGCGAGCGGTCAACGCCGTGCATGCGGGTCCCACGACGGGAGCTCCGCTGAGCTTCGCGATCCAGACCGGCGACAACTCCGACAACTGCCAGCACAACGAGGTGCGCTGGAACATCGACGTGCTCGACGGTGGCCAGGTGCGCCCCGACAGCGGGGACCAGAGCCGCTACCAGGGCGTCATGGACGGCGACCGGACGACCTACGACCCGTCGTACTGGCACCCGGAGGGAACGCCGCTGGGCAAGCCGACCGACCAGTACCGGTCGCGCCGGGGCTTCCCGACGGTCCCGGGCCTGCTCGACGCGGCACGGCAGCCCTTCACCGCGGCCGGGCTGCGGATGCCGTGGTACACCGCCTTCGGCAACCACGACGGCCTGATCCAGGGCAACTTCCCCAACGAGACCACCCAGCTCGGCCTGATCGCGACGGGGCCGCTCAAGGTGATCTCGCCGCCCCTGGGCGTGAGCCCGAACAACCTCGCGCAGACGCTCTCCACCCCGGGCGAGCTGAGCTCGCTGCTCGTGCTGTCCCCCTCGGTGCGGCTGGTCCAGGCGGACGCGCGCCGGCGGCACCTCACCCGGGCGCAGATCGTGGCCGAGCACTTCACCACGACCGGCACACCGGTCGGCCACGGGTTCACCGAGGGCAACCGCGCCGACGGCACCGCGTACTACGCCTTCGACCCGGAGCCCGGCGGTGTCGTGCGCTGCATCGTGATGGACACCGTCAACCCCAACGGCTACGACGACGGATCGCTGGACCAGGCCCAGTACGCCTGGCTGCAGCAGGAGCTGGCCGCGGCGCAGGGCCGGGTGGTGCTGGTCTTCAGCCACCACACCAGCACCACGATGGAGAACACCCTGGTGCTGACCGGGCTGGACACCGCGCAGCGGGTCACCGGCGACACCGTCGTGCAGCTGTTCCTCGACAACCCGCAGGTGGTCGCGTGGGTGAACGGGCACACCCACCGCAACCAGGTCTGGGCGCGGCCGCGGCCCGACGGCACCGGCGGCTTCTGGGAGATCAACACCGCCTCCCACATCGACTTCCCCCAGCAGTCGCGGCTGATCGAGCTCGCCGACAACGGCGACGGCACCCTCTCGATCTTCACCACCATGCTCGACCATGCCGGCCCGGCGTCGTACGGCGGCGACCTGGCCTCGACCGTGGGCCTGGCCTCGCTGTCGCGCGAGCTGGCCGTCAACGACCCCCAGACCCGCACCTCCCTGACCGGCCAGCCGGGCGACCGCAACACCGAGCTGCTGGTGGCGTCGCCGGTGGTCCGCGCCGGCTGAGCCCGCCGGGCACGAGGGCGCTCAGTCGGCGGCGGCGAGCTGGCCGCAGGCTCCGTCGATCTCGCGGCCGCGGGTGTCGCGCACGGTGGTGGGGATGCCCTTGGCCTCGAGCCGGCGCACGAACTCGCGCTCGTCGGCCGGGTCGGAGGCGGTCCACTTCGAGCCGGGCGTGGGGTTGAGCGGGATCAGGTTGACGTGCACCCAGCCCCAGTCGCCGCGGGCGCGCAGCACGTCGCCGAGGAGGTCGGCGCGCCAGCCCTGGTCGTTGATGCCGCGCATCATGGCGTACTCGATGGAGACCCGGCGCTTGGTCGTGCGGGCGTACTCCCAGGCGGCGTCGACCGCCTCGTCGACCTTCCACCGCGTGTTGACCGGCACCAGCTCGTCGCGCAGCTCGTCGTCGGGCGCGTGCAGGCTCAGCGCCAGCGTGACCGGCAGGCCCTCGGTGGCGAGCTGACGGATCCGGGGCACCAGCCCGACGGTGCTGACGGTGATCCCGCGCGCGGACATGCCGAGCCCGTCCGGGTGCGGGTCGGTCAGCCGTCGTAGGGCACCGACGACCGCGTTGTAGTTGGCCAGGGGCTCGCCCATGCCCATGAAGACGACGTTCGAGACGCGGCCCGGGCCGCCGGGCACCTCGTCCCTGGCGAGCGCACGGGCACCGGCGAGGACCTGCTCGACGATCTCGGCGGTCGACATGTTGCGCTGCAGGCCGCCCTGGCCCGTGGCGCAGAACGGGCAGGCCATGCCGCACCCGGCCTGGATCGAGACGCAAATCGTCGCGCGGTCGGGGTAGCGCATCAGCACCGACTCGACGAGAGCGCCGTCGAAGAGCCGCCACAGCGTCTTGCGGGTGGTGCCGCCGTCGGCCTCGAGGGTGCGCACCGCGGTCATCAGCTCCGGGAGCAGCCCGGCGACGAGCTCGTCGCGCTGGCCCGCCGGCAGGTCGGTCATCTGCGCCGGGTCGTCGACGAGCCGGACGAAGTAGTGCCGCGCCACCTGACCGGCCCGGAAGCCCGGCAGGCCGAGCTCGGTCAGCCGCTCCGTGCGCTCGGCGGGGGTGAGGTCGGCGAGGTGCCGCGGCGGCTTGCCCCGTCCGCGGGGCGTCTCGAAGACGAGAGGAAGGGAGGTCATCGACTACTCAAAAGGCGTGGGGTGTTCTCGGGCCGCGGCGTTGTCCGGAGGAGCGCAGCGGAGGAGGAGAACGTCGTGGGGTGGAGTCACATTCCCTGGCCGTTGACCTTGCCGGCGGGATTCGCCAGCTTCGCGCCGTCGTACGCCGGGATCCCGCCGGTCTGGACGGGGATGCCGTCGACGGAGGAGCCGAACTCCGGCGTGTAGGTCTGGTTGTGCCGGAAGGTGTCGACGAAGTCCTGGAGCCGGGAGTCGGTGGGGCTGTCGACCTGCAGCTGGTAGCCCCAGGAGCTGAGCACGATCGGGCTGGGCAGGGTGCCGTCGGCCCACGGGCTCATCACGATGAAGCGGTTGGCGTTGTCGCCCTCGTCGATGAGCGACTGCTTGTCGACGAACGCGCGGAGCTGCGCGACCTCCTTGGCCGGCAGCGTGGGCTGGTAGGTGATCCAGACCGCGCCGTGCTCCAGGTCGTGCACCGCCCGCTCGCTCGGCACCGGCTTGGTGTAGACGCCGGCGTTCATCCACACGCCGTTGTGGTCGCCGCCGACCGGCGGGGTCACCGCGTACTCCACGGTGCCGGCAACGTGGTTGTGGGTGAGGGTGCCCGCGTCGGCCTTGCCGGGACCGGGGTAGCCGGCGGTGTCGTACGCGACGACGCCCTTGATGTCGGTCGGGTTCGACACGGTCGCCGGCTCCGGCTGCTTGGTCACGGGGGTGGCCCCGACGTCGGCGGGGATGATCTGGTCGGCGTTCGCGGCCGGCGCCTGGTCCTTCGAGCCGCGCAGCCCGAGGATCACCGCCACCACGAGCAGCGCGAGCACGACCGCGAGGACGGTCACGCCGAGCAGGCGTCGCCTCCGCTCGGCGCTCTCCTGCTCCTTGCGGATCTGGTCCAGGCGGGCACGCCGCTCACCACCGGTCTCGCGTGTCTTGGCCACCCCGGGAGTGTAGAGAACCTCGCGAAGGCTTGTGTTCAATAGGCGTACGGCGCGCCTCCGTCGTCGGAGCCGCCGGTGCCGCCGGTGCCCCCGGTGCCCCCCGTGCCGGAGCCGCCGGAGTCCTCCGCCCCGTCCCCGCCGTGGCCGTCCTCCACCCGCGTGCCGGCGGGTGAGACGGCGTACCACTCCCCGCCGAAGGAGTGGAGGCCCTGCCCGGTGACCTCGCCTGCTCTCCGGTCGCCCGAGAAGGTGTAGAGCGGTGCCCCGCCGATCGTCGCGACCGACCCACCGCCGGGCAGGGTGCCCCGTCCCAGCGCGCCGGTGACGTCGCCGGAGGCCCGCGCCGGGGCCGCCAGGGGTGGCCAGACCGCCGCGCAGGAGCTGTCACAGGTGGACCGCCGCGGCCGGTCGGCGCTGAGCACGTAGAGGGTGCGTCCGCGAGCGTCGACGAGCACGTCGCCGAGCGCGGTGTGACCGACGTGCACGCCCGCGCTCGCAGCGGCCGCCTGCTGCGTCGCCGCTCCGCCCGGCGTCGCTGTCGCCGGTGAGGCGCTCGCGGCCGTCGGCGTGCCGGTGCCGCCGCACGCGGCGAGGCCACCGACGGCCGCGAGAGCGGCGACCACGGCAGAGGCGGTGACGGGAACGCGCTGGTGGGTGGGGGTCCTCGGCTGCATCGTGTCCTCCTGGTGGTCGGGTGCTGTGGTGGAGGACGCCGCGCCGACCGCGCCGGTTCAGCCGCCGTGCGCGCACCAGCGCGACGGAGCCGAACTGAACCGTCTGCGCCCCGTGTGCGTTGTACTGGCCGTGGACGGCGACCGAGCGAGGTGAGGACCACGACCGATCTCCAGCAGCAGCTGATGCGCAGCGTGTACGACGAGCACGCCTCGGCCCTGTGGGGCTTCTGCCTGCACCTGACGCACGGCGATCGCCTGCAGGCGGAGGACCTCACCCAGGAGACGCTGCTGCGGGCCTGGCGGAGTCCCGCCGTCCTCGAGCGCGGCCCCGAGGCGGTCCGCGCCTGGCTGTTCACCGTGGCACGCAACCACCTCATCGACCAGTGGCGCCGGGCCCAGCGCCGACCCGAGCTCAGCACCGAGCCGGGCACTGTCGACGAGCCCACCCCGGACCGGGTCGACGAGGTGCTGGAGTCCTGGCTCGTCGCGGACGCGCTGCGCAGCCTGAGCCCGGAGCACCGGACGGCGCTGGTGGAGTGCTACTACGGCGGCCACACCGTGGTCGAGGCCGCGGCGCGCCTGGGCGTGCCGGTCGGCACGGTGAAGTCGCGCCTGCACTACGGCATGCGGGCGCTGCGGCTCGCCCTCGAGGAGCGGGGGGTGACGCGATGACCGGGCCGGCACGTCCCGAGGAGCGCGACTCCTGCGGCTCGGCGGCGGCGTACGTGCTCGGCGCGCTGCCCGGCGAGGACCGGCGGGCCTTCGAGGTCCACCTCGCCGACTGCGCCGACTGCCGCCGGGTCACCGCGGAGCTGGCCGGGCTCCCCGGCCTGCTCGCCCGGGTGTCCCCCGCCGACCTCGTCGAGAGCGGTCCGGGCATGGCTTCGGAGGCCGTCCCGGTGCCCGAGACGGTCCTTCCCCGGCTGCTGCGCGAGGTGCGCCGCCGGAGCAGGACCCGCCGCCTCGCCCTGGCCGGCGCGGCCGCCGCCGCGGTGGCCGCCGTGGTCGGCGCGGGGGTGGTGGGCCTCGTCGCGGGTGACGGCAGCGGCGCGCCGACCGGCACGGCGATGACCCGCCTGGTCTCGGCCCCGATCAGCGCCTCGGTGGCGTTGCGGCCGGAGACGCACGGCACCCGGGTGGACATGAGGTGTCGCTACGACGGTGGCGGCTACGCCGGACTGCCGGGCTACCACCTGGTGGTGACCGGCACCGACGGCAGCACCCACGACGTCGCGCAGTGGCGGGTGGGTCCGGACGGCAGCACGCGGGTCGTCGCCTCCGTGGACCTCCCGCGCGAGCGGATCGCCTCGATCGACGTCCGCACCGCCGGGGGCCTGCCCGTGCTCCGGCTGCGCCCCTGAGGGGTCCTGCGCGCGGTCAGCCGCCCATCCGCGGTGCGCCCGCGACCACCAGGATCGCCGCGACCAGCAGGCCCACCGCCGCGCCCGCGACCACCGACCATCCCAGCGAGCGGGTGCGCGGGACCACCGCGAGCAGCAGGCCGAGGAGTGCGACGACGGCGCTGACGATCCCGAGGCGGTCTCCGGCGGCATGGGAGAACAGCTCCGCCGCGGCGACCAGGAGCGTCCCGATCGCCGCCTGGGCGGGTGAGGGAGGCGGCACCCGCTGCGGCCGGCGCAGCTCGACGACCACCACGTCGGGGAGGGCGAGGCGACCCGGCAGGTCGATGTCGACCGGGGAGTCGGTCAGGTCCGCGGCCATCAGCGCGATCGCGGTCCCGTGGCTGATCACGACGATGTCCTCGTCGGGGTGCTCGGCCAGGATCCGGCCCAGCGCCCGGCGCAGTCGCCGCCGGGTGCGCGCCGCCGGCTCCCATCCCTCGTGGGCGCTAACGTCGGGCTCGCGGAGCGCGGCCCGGCGTACCGCGTCGAAGTCGTCGATCCACTCCGCGTGCAGCCGGACCTGCTCGGCCAGGTCGCCGACCACCTCGACGTCGGCGTCGGTGAGCAGCTCCGCCGTCTGACGCGCCCTCGGCTCGGGGGAGGTGAACCAGCGGGCCCGGCGCGGCAGGTCCGCGGCCAGACGGCGGACGTCGTCGGTGGCGGCGGGGTCCAGCGACCACGTCGCCGCGGCGGCGTCGCGGTCGACCAGCGGCGCTCCGTGGCGGACCAGGTGGACCCGTCGGGTGGCGATCATCGTGGTGCTCCTCTAGAACACCAGGTAGTGCAGCAGCAGCCACACCGGTGCGATCGTGGCGAGAAGGGAGTCCAGCCGGTCCATCAGGCCGCCGTGCCCGGGCACGATCTGGCTCATGTCCTTGATGCCGAGGTCACGCTTCATCACCGACTCGACGAGGTCGCCCAGGGTCGCCATGACGACCGCGATCAGCCCGAGCGCGACGCCGACCCACCAGTCGCCGTCCAGGAGCCACACCACGAGGGCGACACCGGCAGCGACGCAGGAGACCGCCGACCCGGCGAAGCCCTCCCAGGACTTCTTCGGCGAGATCACCGGGGCCATCGGGTGACGGCCGAACAGGACGCCGGCGACGTACCCGCCGATGTCGGAGGCGATCGTGACGAGGATGAACGCGATGATGCCGCGCACCCCGTCGTCGGAGAAGTGCCGGGTGCTGTCCCAGGCGCCGCCCTCGGCGAGCATCAGCGCCACGAACGACCCGAGGAACGGCACGTAGATGAGGGTGAAGACCGAGGCGCTGGCGTCCTGGACGAAGCCCTCCACGCCCCGGCGGAGCAGCCACAGCATGGTGACCAGCGCGGTGACCGCGGTCGCGGTGACCAACGCGGGAGCACCCCAGAAGTAGGCGACCACGACCATCACCACGCCGCCGATCATCAACGGCTGCTCGGGCAGGTCGATCCGGCGTGCGGCCATCCCGCGGTGCAGCTCCCAGATCGCAATCACGACGGCAGCCGCGACGATCAGCATGAAGACGGTCTTCTGGAAGTACAGCGACGCGATGATCGCGATGCCGAGCACGACCCCGGAGATGATGGCAGCACGAAGGTCGCGTCCGGCCCGCCCGTGGGGGGCCGGAGCGGGGGGTGGCACGGGCGCGGTCGCCGTCATCGCGGGTACGGGGTCATCGGGATGGGCTCGATGGCTTCAGACCTCGAGCAGCTCGGCTTCCTTGTTCTTCAGCAGCTCGTCGATCTGGTCGGTGTGCTTCTTGGTCGTGGCGTCGAGCCTCTTCTCCGCGCCGGTGACGTCGTCCTTGCCGACCTCGCCGTCCTTCTCGAGCTTCTCCAGCGCCTGCTTGGCGTTGCGCCGGATGTTGCGCACGCTGACGCGGCCCTCCTCGGCCTTCGTGCGCGCCACCTTGACGTACTCCTTGCGGCGCTCCTCGGTCAGCTCCGGGAACGAGCAGCGCAGCACCTTGCCGTCGTTGGTGGGGTTCACGCCGAGGTCGGAGTCGCGGATGGCCTTCTCGATGGCGCTCATCGCGCCCATGTCGTAGGGCGCGATCAGGATCGTCCGCGCGTCCGAGGACGTGAACGAGGCCAGCTGCTGGATCGGCGTCGGGGTGCCGTAGTAGTCGGCGGTGATCTTGGCGAACATCGTGGGGTGGGCGCGACCGGCCCGGATCGCGGTGAACTCCTCACGGGTCACCCCGACGGCCTTGTCCATCTTCGCGTCGGCGTCGTTCAGGGTCTCGTTGATCACGGTCTCTCAGCTCCTCGTCGTCGGGCCGTGCCGGGTCGGCGGTGCGCGGGCACGTCGGGGCGCCTCAGCTGCCCGCGGTCACCAGCGTGCCGATCTTCTCACCCTGCACGACGCGCAGGATGTTGCCCTCGGGCTCCATGCCGAAGACGACCATGGGCAGGTTGTTCTCACCGCAGAGGGCGAACGCGGTCTGGTCCATGATCCGCAGGCCCCGCGTGATGGCCTCCTCGAACGTCACGTGGTCGAGCTTGACCGCGTCCGGGTCGAGCCTCGGGTCGGCGGTGTAGACGCCGTCCACGCCGTTCTTGGCGACCAGGACCACCTGGCACCGGCTCTCCAGGGCCCGCTGGGCGGCCACGGTGTCGGTGGAGAAGTACGGGAGGCCCATGCCGGCCCCGAAGATCACCACCCGGCCCTTCTCCAGGTGCCGGATGGCGCGCCGCGGGATGTAGGGCTCGGCGACCTGCCCCATCGCGATGGCGGTCTGGACACGGGTCTCCACCCCCTGCTTCTCCAGGAAGTCCTGCAGCGCCAGGCAGTTCATCACGATGCCGAGCATGCCCATGTAGTCGGCGCGGGCACGGTCCATGCCCCGCTGCTGGAGCTCGGCGCCCCGGAAGAAGTTGCCGCCCCCGGTGACCACGGCCACCTGGACGCCCGCGCGTTGGACCGCGGCGATCTCACCGGCGATCTTCTGGACCACGTCGGGGTCCACCCCCACCCGGCCACCGCCGAAGACCTCTCCGGAGAGCTTGAGCAGGACCCGCTGGTAGGCCGGCATGCGGCTCCTTCGCTGTGTCGTGGTGGGGGCGAGACGTCCCGAGCAACCTACCGGAACGCAGCAGGGCCGGGCACGACGCGGAGCGTCGTACCCGGCCCGGTGCTGGGTCAGGCGCCGACCTCGAAGCGCGCGAAGCGCTTCACGGTGACGCCGGCGTCGTCGAGGACGGCCTTCACGGACTTCTTGGAGTCCGTCACCGACGGCTGGTCGAGCAGTGCGACGTCCTTGAAGAAGCCGTTGAGCCGGCCCTCGGTGATCTTGGCGATCGCCTGCTCGGGCTTGCCCTCCTCGCGGGCGGTCGCCTCGGCGATGCCGCGCTCCTTCTCGACGACGTCGGCAGGGACCTCGTCGCGGGAGAGGTACTGCGGGCGCATGGCGGCGATCTGCATCGCCGCACCGCGGGCCGCGTCGGTGTCCTCGCCCTCGAACTCCACGAGCACGCCGACCGCCGGAGGCAGGTCCGAGGCACGCTTGTGCATGTAGGTCACGGTCTGGCCGTCGAACCAGGCGACGTCGCCGAGCTCGATCTTCTCGCCGATCGCGATCGCCAGGTCCTCGACGACCTCGCCGACGGTCTTGCCGTCGAGCGGGACCGCCTTGAGCGCGTCGAGGTCGCCGGCCTTGGCCTGGTCGGCCGCCTCGGCGATCTTCTGGGCGGTGGCGACGAACTCGTCGTTCTTCGCCACGAAGTCGGTCTCGCTCTTGAGCTCGACCAGCGCGCCCCCGGCGGTGGCGACGAGACCGGAGGTGGCCTCGCGCTCGGCGCCGCGCTTCTGCGCCTTGGCGGCGCCCTTGACCCGCAGGATCTCGACGGCCTTGTCGAAGTCGCCGTCGGCCTCCTCGAGGGCCTTCTTCGCGTCCATCATGCCCGCGGCCGTGAGGTCGCGGAGCTTCTTGACGTCAGCAGCAGTGATCGCCATGGATCATCCCTTCGGCAGGTGGAGTGGTCAGTCGTTCTGCGGCGCGGCGGCGGGGGCCTCGCCGGGCTCGGCCGCAGCCGGGTCGACCTCGGCAGCGGCCTCGGCGGCCTCGCCGGCCTCCGCGGCAGCACCGGTGGCCTCGACCGCCGGGGTGGTCTCGACCGCGGCGTCGCCGCCGGTGGCCTCGACGCCGGCAGCGGCGGCTGCGTCAGCCTGCTCGACGGTGGGCTGCTCGGCGGGCTGCTCGGTGGTGGGCGCCGCAGCGGCGTCACCGGCCGGCTGCTCGCCCTCGAGCAGCTCGCGCTCCCAGTCGGCCAGCGGCTCGGCCGCGCCGATGCCCTCGGTGGGCGCGTCCTTGGCGCCGGAGCGGGCGATCAGGCCGTCGGCGACAGCGTCGGCGACCACGCGGGTGAGCAGGCCCACCGCGCGGATCGCGTCGTCGTTGCCCGGGATCGGGTAGTCGACGACGTCGGGGTCGCAGTTGGAGTCGAGGATCGCGATGATCGGGATCCGCAGCTTGCGCGCCTCCTCGACGGCGAGGTGCTCCTTGTTGGTGTCGACGATCCACACCGCCGACGGCGTGCGGGCCATGTCGCGGATGCCGCCGAGGGACTTCTGCAGCTTGTCGCGCTCGCGACGCATCTGCAGCAGCTCCTTCTTGGTGCGGCTGCTGCCGGCGACGTCCTCGAAGTCGATCTCGTCGAGCTCCTTGAGGCGGTTGATCCGCTGGTGCACGGTCGCGAAGTTGGTGAGCATGCCGCCCAGCCACCGCTGGTTGACATAGGGCATGCCGACGCGGGTCGCCTGCTCGGCGATCGCCTCCTGGGCCTGCTTCTTCGTGCCGACGAACATGATCGTGCCGCCCTTGGCCACGGTGTCCTTGACGAAGGCGTAGCTGGAGTCGATGTAGGACAGCGACTGCTGCAGGTCGATGATGTAGATGCCGTTGCGCTCGGTCATGATGAAGCGCTTCATCTTGGGGTTCCAGCGTCGGGTCTGGTGCCCGAAGTGGACGCCGCTCTCGAGGAGCTGGCGCATGGTGACGACGGCCATGAGGGTCCTTCGTGTTCGTGGCGCGCGCACGCGTGCGGGCACCGGTTTCCAGTTGGTCTGCTCCCAGGCGGGAGCCCTGACGCCCGACGCGCGGGCCGACCCGACCGGAGCCGGGACCGGGGCCCGTCGCCCCCGGCGAAGGCGCCGGGGATGCGAGCGTGCGAAGTCAGCCCTCGCGGGCTGCTGCCACGATGGTATCCGGCTCCCGGGCAGCCTGTCGAAACGGCCGCGTCACGATCCGTCCGTCCCCGGACCGACCGACCGTCCTCGGTCCACAGCCCTCGGACCGCGTGGCTGCTCCACAGCCGCCGGCCCGGCCGGCCCCGGACCCGCTGTGGGCGACGGAGGCTGTCCTCATGCCCCTGCTCGCTCCCCTGGCCCTCGCGCTGGCTGCCGGCCTGCTGCCAGGGACCGTGCCGCCGGTGCTCGCCCACGCTCCCCGCCCACCGGTCACCGCGTTGCGAACCGCGCGCGTGCCGGGCTCGGGGACCTGGCCCCTGGTTCCGGGCCACGTCGTCGTGCACGGGTTCGACCCGCCCAGCAGCCCGTGGGGCGCGGGTCACCGTGGGGTGGACCTGCTCGGAGTGCCCGGGGAGGAGGTGCACGCGGCGCTGGCCGGCACGGTGACCTTCGCCGGCCGGCTCGCCGGTCGGGGGGTCGTCGTCATCGACCACGGGGGCCGGCGCACCACCTACGAGCCGGTCGCTCCCGCGGTGGCGGTCGGCTCCCCGGTCGCGACCGGTGCCGTCATCGGCCACCTCCAGTCGGGGGCCAGCCACTGCCTCCCGCTCACCTGCCTGCACTGGGGACTGATCCGTCGTGACGCCGGCGGCGACACCTACCTCGACCCGCTGACGCTGGTCGGTGGCGGGCCGGTCCGGCTGAAGCCCCTGGACGGGCTCAGGGACCCGGCCGGCGCCGGCGCGCCGTACCCGGCGGCCCGGGCGCTGCGGCTCACACCGCTCACACTTCGCCCACCGCTCGCGCCGCTCATGCCGTTGGCGCAGGTGCTCAGGCGCGCGGATGGGCCAGGCGATACGCCGCCCGGAGCCGCTCGCTGGTGACGTGCGTGTAGAGCTGGGTGGTCGCGAGCGAGGCGTGCCCGAGCAGCTCCTGCACCGCGCGCATGTCGGCGCCGCCCTCGAGCAGATGCGTCGCCGCGGTGTGCCGCAGCCCGTGCGGGCCCAGGTGCGGCGCCTGCGGCACCTCGGCGACCCGGCGGTGCACGACCTCGCGCACCACCCGCTGATCGACCCGGCTCCCACGAGCCCCGAGGAACAGCGCGGGTCCCGAGCCGGGTAGCACGAGCCGCGGGCGACCGATGTCCAGCCACCGGTCGAGCGCACGCTCGGCCGGTACGCCGTACGGCACCGCGCGCTCCTTGCGCCCCTTGCCCAGGACGCGGACCAGCCGCCGCCCCCGGTCGAGGTCGTCCACGTCGAGCCCGCACAGCTCCCCGACCCGGATGCCGGTGGCGTAGAGCAGCTCCAGCACAGCGGCATCACGCACCCCCAGCGGGCTGGCGTCGTCGGCGCGGGCCGCCGCCGCCTCGAGCAGGGCGCGCGTCTGGGCGGCGTCCAGCGCCGCGGGCAGCGCCTTGTGGACCTTGGGGGTGGCGAGCAGGGCGCCCGCGTCCTCGACCGCCCGGCCGGTGCGCCGCAGCCACCCGGTGAACACCCGCACGGCGGTCGCGCGGCGGGCCATCGTGCTCCGGGCCTTGCCGCGGGTCTGCTGCGCGGCGAGCCAGCTCCGCAGCGTGCGCAGGTCGAGGCGGTCCACGTCGGTGTGGCCGCTGCGCGCGGCGTGCTGGAGCATGCCGGAGACGTCGGCCACGTAGGCGCGCACGGTGTGCGGGCTCAGGTCCCGCTCGGAGACCAGGTGCCGCTCGTAGGCGGCGAGCGCCGCGGCCATCGGCTCCGGCAGCTCCTCGGTCACCGGCTCCATCCCCGCAGGCTACGGCGCGGCGCCGTCCCGGACCGGCGCCGCGCCGCCGGCGGGCCGGTGGAGGCTGAGGTGCCACCGGCCCAGGCTCTGCTGCACGTGCCCGGCCTCCTCGAGGTGCCGCAGCGCCCCGGCGACGGTGCTGACCCGCAGGCCGGCTGCGCGGGCGATGCGCTCCACGGGCGCGGGCGAGGCGACCGGGACGGCGTCGAGCACCTGCTGCTGGTGGCCGGTGAGCCGATCGCGCGCGCGGGGCTCCTCGCGCAGCGGGAGCAGCAGCTGTTCGCCGATCGGGGCGACGGCCTCGACCACCTCCTCCGCGCAGGTGACCAGCAGCGCGTCGCGGTTGCGGATCATCTGGTGCACCCCCTGCGACGTCGCGCTGGTCACCGGGCCGGGCACACCCATCAGCACCCGCCCCATGCCCGAGGCCCACGACGCGGTGTTGAGGGCGCCGCTGCGGATCGCCGCCTCGACGACGACCGTCCCCGAGGACAGCGCGGCGATGAGCCGGTTGCGGGCCAGGAACCGGATCCGTGTCGGTGCGCCGCCGAGGGGCGTCTCGGAGAGCACCAGCGCGGTCTCGGCGACCCGCTCCAGGAGCGGGGCGGCGGTGGCGGGGTAGAACCGGTCGAGCCCACCGGCGAGCACCGCGATCGTCACGCCGTCGCTGGCGAGCGCGGCGCGGTGGGCCGCCTGGTCGATGCCGAAGGCGCCGCCGGACACGACGGTGTGGCCGGTGCGCGCCAGCCCCGCTGCCACGGCGCCCGCACACTCCCCGCCGTAGCTGGTGGCCGACCGCGACCCCACCACCGCGACCGCGCGTGTGACGACCTCGTCGAGCCGCATCGGCCCGCGGACCCACAACCCGACCGGCGGCCCGCCCCGGTTGTTCAGGACGGGCGCGCGGGCGAGGTCGTCCAGACGGGCCGGCCACTCCGGGTCGCCGGGGATCAGGAACCGGATCCCACGCCGGGCGGCCTCCTCGAGGTCGCGCTCGGGATCGACCGTGGCGAGGCGAGCGGCGACGTCCGCGCCCAGGTCGGCCGCCGCGCCGGTGCGCCGGGTCAGTGCCGCCAGCACCGTCTCGGCACCGTGCGCCGCGACCAGGCGCGCCATCGCCGGGTGCCCGGGCTCGCCGACCGCACTCAGCGCGGCGCGGTGCAACCGGTCGGTCTCGTGGTCGGAGCCGGCCGGAGGAAGCGGGGCGGCCGACGGAGTCATCCCGCCTCCCGTGCCACGGTGCGCAGCTCCAACGGCTGGCCCAGGCGGAGCCGGAGCGCGACGTCGAGCTCTGCGAGGTCGGGGCGCTCGACACCCGCGAGGTCCGCGACGCTCCACGCCAGTCGGTGGACGCGCACCCCGCCGCGCTGGGTCAGCGTGCCGTCGAGGATCTTCTCGTGGAGCCGGCGCGCGGCCCGGTCCGTGAGGGGCCAGCGCTGCTTCAGGTCGGGACCGGGCGCCTGACCGTTGACCCGCCAGCCGTCCGCGGCGTACCGACGGGCCTGGCGGACCCGTGCTTGCGCGACCCGGGTCCGCACCGACGCGGAGGGCTCGGGGGCGAAGAAGCGGTCGTCGAGCTCGTGCGGCCGGACCGGCTGGACGTGACGGGTGACGTCGATCCGGTCGACGACCGGTCCCCGGATGCGTCGCTGGTACTGGCGACGCCGCACCTCGCCGCAGTCGCACCCCGCACCGCCGTCGAGCGGGCTGTAGCCCCCGCAGGGGCAGGGGTTGCAGCCGAAGACCACCATGCCGCGGGCGGGGTAGACCGCGTCCTCCTCACCGCGCGCCAGCCGGATGATCCCGCTCTCCAGCGGCTCGCGCAGCGCGTCGATCACGTCGCCGGGGAAGAGCGGGAACTCGTCGAGGAAGAGCACGCCCAGGTGCGCCTTGCTCACCTCGCCCGGCCGCACCCGGCCGGTGCCGCCGCCGAGCACCGCGGTCCGCGAGGCCGAGTGGTGGGGGGCCCGGAACGGCGGCCGGCGCAGGACCGGCTCCCCCGGGGCCAGGCTGCCGGCCAGCGAGTGCACGGCCGTCAGCTCGAGCGACTCCTCCGCGCTCAGGTCGGGCAGGATCGAGGGGATCCTCTCGGCCAGCGTGGTCTTGCCGGCGCCCTTGGGGCCGGTGAGCATCAGGTGGTGCCCGCCGGCCGCGGCGACCTCCAGGGCGAATCGGGCGTCGGCCATCCCGTAGACGTCCGCGAGGTCGAGGTCCTCCCCCGGCGCGCTGCCGACCCAGGAGATCAGCGGCGCCGAGCTGAGCGGCTCGACGGGCGGCGCGTCGGGCACCTCGTCCTTGCCGACCAGCACCGCGAGCGCCTGCGCGAGGGAGCGGACGCCGATGACGTCGACGTCCTGCACGAGAGCGGCCTCGGCGACCTGCGGCTCGGGCACGTAGACCGTACGGATGCCGCGGGTCACCGCGGCCATCACCATCGGCAGCACACCGGGAACGCACCGCACCCCGCCGTCGAGGGTGAGCTCGCCGATGAGCGCCGTCCGCGCCAGCCGCTCGTGGGGGAAGTGCCGGTCGTGGGCGGCGAGGACGCCGACGGCGATCGCCAGGTCGAAGTGCGGACCGCGCTTGGGCAGGTCGGCCGGCGACAGCAGGATCGTCACCCGCTTGGTGGTCGGCCAGGTGAAGCCGCTGTTGCGAGCGGCGGCGCGGCACCGGTCGCGCGCCTCGTTGATCGCGGTGTCGGGACGGCCGACCAGGACCGCACCCACCACGCCGTCGCTGACGTCGACCTGGACGTCGATGAGATGCCCCACCGCGCCCGCGAGCGAGACGGTGTGGGCGGTGGCCCACATCAGCCGATCCCGCGGACGTGCTCGACGGTGGAGGCGCCTCGTGGCGACCGCAGCACCCCGACGAGGTCGATGCGCACGTCGGGTGGCCGGACGCCGTGGGCGGCGGCCCACCGCCAGGCGAGCCGTTGCAGGCGCTCGGCCTTGACGGCGTCCACCGCCTCGAGCGGGTGTCCGAAGCGCTGGTCGGTGCGCGTCTTGACCTCGCACACGACCAGCGTGGTGCCCTCGCGCAGCACGAGGTCGATCTCGCCCTCGGCGCACCGCCAGTTGCGGTCGATCAGCACCATGCCGCGTTCGACGAGCCAGCGGGCGGCGACGTCCTCGCCGTACCGCCCGAGGGAGAGGTTGCGTGCTGCAGTGGTCATGGCGGCAGCCTCGCCGTCGCGGCCGCGGCCGTCAGGGCGGAGCCGCGACCCTGTGGACCCCGTCGCGGTGCACCGGCCTGTGGACGGGGAACGGTCAGTCGATCAGTCGGAAGACCCGTTGGCCGGATCCGGAGTACGTCGCGACGTCCGGCAGGTCCGGCAACGACGGCAGCGCGGCGTCGTTGATGAACTCGATCTGCATCGAGTTCAGCGAGCGGCCGTTGCTGGAGAGGGTGAAGCCGTTGCAGGTCGACGACGTGCAGGCCGCGACCGGCGTCGTGCGGGTCGCCGAGGCCGCCTGGTCGGTGATGAAGCCGGCCCGGAAGCCGATGATCTGGTAGAGGTTGCTGCCTCCCGGCGACGGGGTCATCCCGAGCACCGGCACGAAGACGAATCTCGGGGAGTTGAAGATGGCCGGGGAGAACACCCGAGGACCGGCGTACGAGCTCGCGGTGACATCGCCCAGCGTGGTGGTGTCGTCGGTCAGGAAGCACGAGAGCGTGTCGTTGTTGATGGTGTAGGAGGTCAGCACCGTGGTGGCCGGCTTCCCGTTCGAGGCACAACCGGTGCCGTCGGCGACGTTCTGCAGCCGTCCTCGGTCCGAGCCGACGCCAGCGATGAAGCCCTCGAACGCCGCATCCGCCGCGACGTTGCCGGTCTTGGTGTCCACGCAGTTGGTGCCGTCGGTGCCGGTGCTGCCCCACACCACCGCGCCCGACGTCGAGGCGGTGCAGGTCCAGCCACTGGCTGCGTCCTTGTAGATCGCCAGGGTGTGCTTGAGGTTGTGGATGATGTTGTAGGCGATGTTGTCGGTCTGGTTGTTCGGGCCGTCGGGGTTGGGCAGCGACAACGAGCCGAAGTTGCCCGCGCTGGAGCCCTGCTGGCACGTCAGGGTCGGCGCGCCGACGGTGAGCGGGAGCGCGTTGGTCGTGGGGTGGCCGCCGCCGAGCGAGACCGGCGACCACTGGCCGTTGACCTTGACGCGGACGTACCAGGTGTCCTGGGCGAGCTTCGGCAGCGCCGGCAGCACGATCGTCGCGGCGGTGCTCCCGGCCGGTACCGCCGTCGTGACGGGGGCGGGACCGGCGCTGGTGGTTCCCGACTCGAAGAACCCGACCTGGGTGGCTCCGGCGAGCCCGGTCCCGGTGATCGTGAGCGGCGTGTTGTCCGGCACGGGGTACGGGACGGATGCGGGCGTCGTCAGCGGCAGTGTGGCGAGGGCGAGGAGCACGGCTCCGTTGGAGTCCGAGCCGTTCGCGAGGTTGATCGCCGAAGCCGCCTGGCCGTTGCTCGGTTGCGCGAGCGTCTGCGATCCGAAGCTGCAGTCCTGTGCGGCGTAGAGCGGCAGCGTGTCGTTGAGCACGGGCGAGAACACCTGCACGGTCGCCCTCGACGCCACCTCGGTGTCGTCGAACCCCATCACGCGGGCGAGGCCGAAGTCGACCCGTGCCTGCGGCGTGGTGACCGTGACCTGGTCCTTCGACGGCATCAGCACACCGCCGGTGAAGGAGCCGTACCAGACGTGGCCCCACCGCGCCGCGACGGCGGGGTCGGTGCTCACCAGATCCGCCGCGAGCGCGCCGAGGGTCGGCGCGCCGGTGCCGGCGTCGTCGGGTACGACGTTGGCGAGCAGGTACTGCGCGACGTCGAGCACGGCCCGGTCGGTGGCCACCGGCGTGGTGGACGCGACCGGCAGGTCCGGGCCGGCGGCCAGCGCCGCATAGTCGGCCTGGGTCTGGGTCATCCGCTGCCGTGCGAACGCGTTGCCGAGGTCGACCCCCAGAGCGGCCACGCTGAGCAGCATGGTCGCGCAGATCGCGACGACGATGGCGATGACTCCCTCGTCGCCACGGCCGTGTCCTCGACCGGTCATGTCCCGCATCCCTGGTCGGTGGTGTCCTCCACCCTGGCGGTCACGCTCTGGGCGACCGACGGACTGCTCAGGAAGGGCACGAACGGCAGATGCAGGTTCACCGTCGGGAAGCTCACGGTCACCTTGACCGTGCCGCCCGCCGAGTTCGTCGCGGTGCCCGCGCTCCCGTCCACCCGGGTGTAGACCTCGGAGACGGTCGCCGTCCCGGAGGCGGCGGAGCCGAGCTGACCGGTGACGAAGGCGCGCAGGGCCGTGCCGTCCTGGCAGTTCCCGACCGACAGCTGGCGGGCCGTGACATCGGCTGCCCTGCTGCCCGACTGCAGCGCCCAGAAGTACAGGCCGTACTGGATCAGGCCGAAGACCAGCAGCATCAGCATCGGCATCACGAGGGCGAACTCGACCGCTGCCGCTCCCTGCTCCTCGCGCCGTGCGCGCACACGCGCCACGCCTGTCCTCCCACCCGGATGTGGAGTGTTCCGCCCCGTCCCATCGGCAGCACCCGCTTCGACCTGAGGCGTTCTGGGTCCGAGAGCGACGACGACGTCGATCAGGAGCGTCAGCCCTTGAGGACCGGCGAGTTGCACACCGGCGACTTGACCGCGAACACGTCGGCCCCGCCCACGGTCAGGCCCAGGGCCGGCGAGAACGGGGCGAGCACCTGGTTGAGGTTGCCGATCAAGGTGGCGATCGCCGGCTTCACCTTCGTCAGCAGCGAGCTCGCCGCCGCGGTGGTCGTCGAGGAGACCCCGCTGATCAGCGAGCTGAGCAGGCCGTTCACCGGGTCGAGCGCCGCCTTCAGGGTGCCGCTGAAGATCGTCCCGCCGAGCAGGCTGATCTGCACAGTGGTGGCCGAGGGGTCCGCGGCGAGCGAGATCTGTGCGGGGTCCGTCGAGAGCGAGAGCGCCGAGCCGGTCGTGACAGGCGTGACGTCGTTGGGTGGGATGGTCAGCGTGGTCGACGTGGACGAGGCAGCCACGGAGGTGCTCAACGAGAGCACGAACTTGTAGTCGAAGTGGATGGTGTAGAGGCTCGCGACGCCGATGGTCAGCGAGGTGTCCAACGTCGCCGGGATCACCGCGCCCAGGGTGAGATCGGCGGCGTCGGCGGTCACGTCGACCGGGATCTTGTGCGGGCTGGCCGTGGTGCCCGCCCCGCACACGATCGGATCGGCCAGCACGCCCTTGGCCCTGCCGAGGTGGAGCGACAGGTCCGCCGAGGCGGTCTGGGTCTTCAGCGTCGGCCCGGGACCGGGCAGGTTGATCGAGGCCGCCTGCAGCGCCGGGATGACGATGTCCCCGGTCAGCTGGCTTGCCTCCGCGGTGGCCTCACCGGGGTACCCGCACGCGATCTGGGCGGCCTGGATGATCTTCAACGTGGAGGACGCGACGTTGCCCAGACCCGGGACCTGCACCTGTAGGCGGTCCGCGTCGATGGCGTAGCCACCACTCGCCGCGAGCACGGTGCCGGTGAGCAGGTCCAGCACGTTGAGCTTGGTCTCCAGGGCGGCGGCGTCGCTGGGACTGACGTCGATGACCGAGTCGCCGAGCTTGACCGTCCCGGCCACCGACCCGCTGGCCTGCACCATCTTCTTCAGGGCCGCGATGGCCACGGTGCTGCCCGGGTCGGTCCGGCTCACGACGTCGAGGGCGGCCAGCGCGAGATTGTTGTAGGTCACCCCACCGGTCAGCAGCGCATCGACGGTGCCGATGTGCGGGTCGGCCGCCAGGTCGGCCAGGCTCACCTTGGTCGCGGCCAGGCCCTGGTAGTCGACCAGCCCGAGGTTCAGCCCGAAGCTGCCGCCGAGGACGTTGTTGAGCATCGACAGCAGTGTCGAGTCGCCGGAGGAGATCCGGGCGGCGTAGGAGCCGAGCTTGAAGCACGCGGTCGCTCGGATCCCGGCGATGGAGGAGCGGCACACCCCACCCGACCCGCCGTGCAGCGAGAACGAGACCGAGCCGGTGGCGGTGACGAGGACCGCGTTGGCGCTCTTCCCAGCCGGGACGGAGGTGAAGTAGGCGTTTGTCGTGGTCGAGCCGCACCCCAGGGACTGGTTCGACAGGAACGTCGCGCCCCCGGCGAGGTAGCCGGTGTAGACGTGCACGGTCGGTCCTCCGACCGCACCGGGCATGGTGTTCGCCCGGGCCTGGGCCAGGGCATCGGTCGGGGTGGTGCCGGATCCGAGGACCCGGGCCATGTCGAGCGCGACGGTGTCGGCGACCGCCTGCGCGTCGCGGCGCGCCACCCGCTGGGTGCCGATGTCGACCGCCAGAGCGCCCAGCGGGACCATCACGAAGCAGACGGTCAGCGCCAGGAAGATCGCGACCGCGCCCTGCTCGCGCCGGCGGCGCATCAGCTCACCTCGACGGTGGAGGTCACGGTGATGTCCGGAGGCAGGGTGAAGCCGAAGCCGGGGATCGTCGGCAGCAGGCTGTGGGCGCGGTAGGGGTAGGTGACGGTGACGGTCATGCAGGTGTGACCGACCGCGCAGTTGACGGCGCTCGCAGCGGCGATGGTGCAGGTCAGGTAGCCGACGCCGCAGCTCATCCCGTAGTTGTCCAGTGCGCTGTGCACCGCCTGGGCGGCGTAGTACTGCTGGGGACAGCCGGCCGCGGTGAAGGCGGTCGGGTCAGGCTTCGTGGCCGTCGGCGTGGCGCAGGGGGTCGAGGTGCTCGGCGCGCCGACCGACGCCCGCGCACCCTCGGCGGCCGCCTGCGAGACGGCCTGGCGGAAGCTCAGCATGTAGGACCAGCTGATGATGCCGAACAACAGCGGGAGCACGACGAAGCACAGGCACAGCGCCGTCTCGACGGCTGCTGCCCCTCCCTCGGTACGGCGGTACGGCATCGGGTTCCCCTCCCCAGCAGCAGGTTAGGGGGGAACGTGTCTTTCGTCCCGATTTTCCCGGGAACGGGCCTTTTCGAAAGGTCAGGCCTTGGGGAGCTCGATGTCGGAGGTCGCCAGCTCCTCGACGTTGACGTCCTTGAAGGTCAGCACCTTGACGTTCTTGGCGAACCGCGCCGGGCGGTACATGTCCCACACCCAGGCGTCGCTCATCGTCACCTCGAAGAACACCTCACCGGCCTCGGTGCGCGCCTTCACGTCGACGGAGTTGCACAGGTAGAACCGGCGGTCGGTCTCCACGACGTACTTGAAGATCCCGACGACGTCGCGGTACTCCCGGTAGAGCGTCAGCTCCATCTCGGTCTCGTACTTCTCGAGGTCCTCGGCGCTCATCGCTCTCCTTCACGCATCGGCTCTTGCCCGGCTTGTCATCGTAGAGGGCGTGGCGGCTCCCGATGCCGGGCCGCGCGGGCACGGAGGGCGGCCGATCGAGGCCGCCGGAGAGCCCCTCGCCTCCCGGCCGATCATGACCCAGTGGTGGCGGAACA
The DNA here is from genome assembly GCA_051954195.1 of Marmoricola sp. GTDB lineage: Bacteria > Actinomycetota > Actinomycetes > Propionibacteriales > Nocardioidaceae > Marmoricola. The sequence goes on along the minus strand of JBQCHZ010000045.1, from coordinate 15,399 downwards.
TCTCGTTCGTGCACTGGCCGGTGGCGCCCGAGCGCGTCGCGCCGCTGCTGCCGCGCGGCGTGCGGCCCGACCTGTACGACGGAGCCGCGTGGGTCGGCCTCATCCCGTTCCACATGATCGACGCCGGCGTCGGCGCCGGCCGGCCGGTCCCGTGGCTGGGGACGTTCCTCGAGACCAACGTGCGCCTCTACTCCGTCGACGACGCGGGACGGCGCGGCGTGGTGTTCCGCTCGCTGGACGCCGACCGTGCGCTCGTCGTCGCAGCGGCCCGGGCGCTGTTCGGCACGCCCTACCGGTGGGCGCGCATCACCGCCTCCCACGAGGCCGGGCGGCACCGCTACGAGACGCACCGGCGGGCACCGGGCAGGAGCGGGCCGCACAGCGTGCTCGAGGTGGAGACCCTCACGGACGTGGTCGAGCCCACCGACCTCGAGCTGTTCCTCACCGCCCGGTTCGGGCTCCACACCAGCATCCTCGGGCGGACCTGGTGGGTGCCGAACACCCACGGACCGTGGCCGCTGCGCCGCGCCCGGCTGCTGCACCTCGACGACGAGCTGGTGGCTGCGGCCGGCCTGCCGGGGGTGGTCGGGGACGCTCCCGCGTCGGTGCTCCACTCAGCCGGCGTCCGCACCCGCTTCGGTCTGCCGGTCCGGCTCTGAGCCCGGCGGCTCCAGGCCCGCGGCGCGTCGTACGTTGACGAAGCGCATCCGGTGCTCGGGGCACGGGCCCAGGCGTTCGAGCGCCTCGGTGTGCTCGGCGGTCACGTAGCCCTTGTGCACCGCGAAGTCGTAGCCGGGCCAGCGGTCGTGCAGGTCGACCATCAGCCGGTCCCTGGTCACCTTGGCGATCACCGAGGCCGCGGAGATGCAGGCGGCCACGCGGTCGCCCTTCCACATCGCCAGGCCGGGCACCTCGAGCCCGTCGACCGGGAAGCCGTCGGTGAGCACGTAGGCAGGGCGGGTGTCCAGGCGCGCGAGCGCCCGGCGCAGGGCCTCCACGTTGGCGACGTGCATGCCGAGGCGGTCGCACTCCCCCGGCGGTACGACGACCACCGACCACGCCAGCGCCCGGCGCACGACCTGGGCGTAGCAGCGCTCCCGGGCGGCATGGGTGAGGAGCTTGGAGTCGTTCAGCTCGGGGACCTGCCCGGCCCGGCCCTCGGGCAGGATCACCGCCGCCGCGACGAGCGGGCCGGCGCACGCCCCCCGGCCGGCCTCGTCGACCCCGGCGATCGGGTCGAGCCCGGCCCGGCGCAGCGCCCGCTCGTAGCCGTAGGGGCCGGCATCGCGGCGGATCGTGGTGCCCCGCGGAAGCGTCGTCATCGCGGCTACCGGTCGGGGAGGTCGGCGAACGTGTCGGGCCGGTGGACGATCTTCGCCCGTGAGAAGGGCCAGACGATCGCGAAGACCTTGCCCACCACGAGATCGGCCGGCACGAAGCCGCCGCCAGGATCGCCGAGGTGACCGCGGGAGTCCCAGGAGTCTCCCCGGTTGTCGCCCATCACCCACAGGTCGCCCTGGGGGACCCGCACGTCGAAGCGGGTCAGCGACGGCTTGGTGCCCTGCGGCAGGTAGGACCCCTCGTTCAGCGGCGTGCCGTTGACGGTGACCCGCCCCTGCTTGTCGCAACAGATCACCCGGTCGCCACCGACGCCGATCACGCGCTTCACCAGGTGGCCACCGCTGGGGTAGAGCCCCACGTCGGTGAGCAGCTTGGTGAAGCCGTTGGTGGGCTTGCCCGACTCCTCGGCGCTGAGCCAGTGCCCGGGGTCCTTGAACACGACGATGTCACCGCGCTGCGGGGTGCCGCCGCCCCAGTAGGACAGCTTCTCCACCAGGATCCGGTCGTTGGTGATCAGCGTCGGCACCATCGACGGCGAGGGGATGTAGAACGCCTGGACGAAGAAGGTCTTGATCACCACCGCGAGCACCAGCGCGATGACGAGCAGCAGGATCGTCTCCGCCCACAGCGGGAGCGCCTTGCGCTGCTCCTTCGCCCGCTTCTCCTTGTCGGGGAAGGGCGCATCTGCATGGCTCACGGGCCCGAGCCTAACTAGTCGACATCAGCAACCGACGCCCACCGGGGCGTCGGCGGGACAGCTCAGGCGTCGCGGCGCTCCTTGATCTTGGCCGCCTTGCCCCGCAGGTTGCGCAGGTAGTAGAGCTTCGCGCGGCGCACGTCGCCGCGGGTGACGACCTCGATCGTCTCGAAGATCGGGGAGTGCACCGGGAAGGTGCGCTCGACGCCGACGCCGAAGGACACCTTGCGGACGGTGAAGGTGCGACCGATGCCGGAGCCCTGCAGCCGGATCACCACGCCCTGGAACACCTGGACGCGCGAGCGGTTGCCCTCGACGACCTTGACGTGGACCTTGACGGTGTCGCCCGCGCGGAAGGCCGGGATGTCGTCGCGCAGGGCGCCGGCGGACAGGGTGTCGATGACGTTGGACATGGTTCACTCCTCGCGACGGCCACAGGTCAGCCGCGGAACTCGGGGTTGAGGCTCAAGGTGGTGGGCGACCGGTTCACGGTCTCCCCCTGTGGCAGGAGACGCGCGGGCGCGCCGGGTCCGAGGACCGGTGGACCAGTCTGCCAGAGCAGCCCGCCGCGACGGAAATCGGGCTCATGCCCGCTCAGCGGCGGCCGCCTCCGCGGCACGGCGCAGCAGCAGGGCGCGCTCGTCGTCGTTGCGGGTGCGCTCGGCCGCCCGCCGGAACGCCGCTGCGGCCTCCGTGCCGCGGCCGAGCCGCTGCAGGAGGTCGCCGCGGACCGCCCACGGCGCCGCCGAGTCGGGCACCGCGCCGGCGGGCACCGCGTCGAGCACGGCGAGGCCGGCGAGCGGTCCGTACGCCCGGCCGTGGGCGACGGCGCGGTTGACCTCGACCACGGGGCCGGGCGCCGCCTGCGCGAGGACGTCGTACCCGTGGGCGATCTCGACCCAGTCGGTGTCCTCCGCGCGCAACGCCCGGGCGTGGACCGCCGCGATGGAGGCCTGCAGGAAGTAGGTGCCCACCGGCCGCCCGGCGCGTGCGGCCTCCTCGGCCCGAGCCAAGGCGTCCAGGCCGCGGCGGCGCAGCAGCTGGTCCCACCGGCTGCGGTCCTGCTGCGCCAGCAGCACCGGCCGGCCGGCGGCATCGCGTCGCGCCGGGGTCCTGGACGCCTGGAGCTCGAGCAGCGCCTGCAGGGCGAGGACCTCCAGCTCCCGCGGCACCATCGCGACCAGCATCCGGGCCAGCCGGATCGCCTCGTGGCACAGGTCCGGTCGGATCCAGTCCAGCCCCGCGGTGGCGGCGTATCCCTCGTTGAAGAGCAGATAGACCACCGCCATCACGTCGTCGAGGCGCTGCTCGCGCTGGGCGCCGACCGGCAGCTCGAACTCCGCGCGAGCGGCGGCCAGGGTGCGCTTGGCCCGGCTGATCCGCTGCCCCATCGTCGCATCGGGGACGAGGAACGCCCGGGCGATCTCCGACGTGCTCAGACCCGCCACCAGTCGCAGGGTCAGGGCGGCGCGCGAGTCGGGGGTGAGCGCCGGGTGGCAGCACAGGAACATCAGCCGCAAGACGTCGTCCTCGATGTGGTCCACCTGGGCGTCGAGGTCGGGCACGGCGACCTCCTCACGGGCCAGGTACGGCGCCTTGCGGCGTAGCGTCTCCGCCCGCCGGAAGTGGTCGACAGCACGCCGCTTCGCCGTCGTCATCAGCCACGCCGCCGGCGTCGCGGGGATGCCGTCACGCGGCCACTGCTCGAGCGCAGCGACCAGGGCGTCCTGCGCCAGGTCCTCGGCGAGGGCGAGATCGCCGCCGCACATCCGGGCAAGCGCGGCGATCAGGCGGGCCGACTCCCCGCGCCAGGCCGCGATGACGGCCGCGGCGGTCGCGGCCGGCCGGGACACCGGGACGTCCGGCCGGGACTCGGGTGTCACCGGCGCGGCGTGGACCGGGCCACCTACTGACCCGCCTCGTCGGGTCCGGCGATCCGGCGCACCTCGACGCTGCCCTGCCAGCCCGGCCAGTGCTGCACGTGCAGCTCGACCAGCTGGCGCGCACCCTCGACGGCCTCGTCGTGGTCGCGGAACTCAAGGATCGAGTAGCCCCCGACCTCCTCCTTCGCCTCCGTGAACGGGCCGTCGAACGTGGTGACCTGACCGTCACGGACGCGGACCTCAGCGCGGAACGTTGTGGCGTACAGACCGCCGCCGTCGACGAAGACGCCGTCGGCGATGCCCTTCTCGACGTACTCGCCCATCGCCTGCATCAGCGCGGCCGGCGGCTCGCCCTGGTCGCCGGCCATCTTCACGAAACCCATGTAGCGCATGGTGGGTGCCTTTCCCTCGGACTTGGAATGCTTGCACCCCTGCGTCGAACGAGCACGACCTGCTTCGACATCGGCCTCAGAAGAGATTCAGCGCCGCTTGGTCATCCGCACCGTGCCGGGGCCGGCGTCGCCGCGCACCCGGTAGCCGGCGCGGCGGTAGCGCCGCTGGTTCGCCGTGCTGCCAGCGCCGGTGAACAGCACGAACCCGGTCGCCTCGGCCGGAGCGGCAGCCTCGATCCGCTCGAGCAGCTCTCGGCCGAGTCCGCGACCCTGCAGGTCGGGTGCGACCATCAGCCGGCCCACGTCCCACAGCCACCGACCGTCGTGCTCGACCAACCGGCCACGTGCCGCACCGACCAGCCGGCCGGCCGAACGCGCCACCAGCACCGTCCAGGTCGCGAGCCAGTCGCGCACCACGTCGAGGGACTCGGTGAGCGGAGCGATCTCGACGCCCGGATTGGCCTGCGCCTCCTGGGTCCAGCAGGCCCGCTGCAGGGTGAGCAGCTCGCCCGCGTCACCGGGCACGGCCGGCCGGATCGCAACCTCGTCGAGCACCACGGAGGGGTGCAGCAGGTCGGGTCGGCGGCGCACGGTGCGCTCCTCGGCCCGCGCCCGGCGCCAGGCCGCGATGCGGGCGTGGTCGCCGGAGAGCAGCACCGACGGCACCTCCAGCCCGCGCCACGTGGGCGGCTTGGTGTAGACGGGGTACTCGAGCAGACCGTCCGCGCCGTGGGACTCCTCCTCGAGTGAGGCGGCGTTCCCCATGAACCGCGGCAGCAGCCGCACGACCGCCTCGATGATCGCCAGCGCCGCCACCTCGCCGCCGTTGAGCACGTAGTCGCCGAGGGAGACCTCACGGACCCGCAGCCGGGTGCCGGCGTGATCGACCACGCGCTGGTCGATGCCCTCGTAGCGGCCGCACGCGACGAGCAGGTGCTCGGCGGCGGCGAGCTCGGTGGCGACCGCCTGGGTGAACGGCTCACCGCTCGGAGTGGGTACGACGAGCACCGTGGCGTCGGTCGCCAGCTCGTCCAGCACCTCGCCCCACGGCTCCGGAGTCATCACCATGCCGGCGCCGCCGCCGTACGGGGTGTCGTCGACGGTGCGGTGGCGGTCGTGGGTCCAGTGGCGCAGGTCGTGGACGACCAGGTCGAGCAGGCCGGTGCGGCGGGCGCGACCGGGCAGGGACAGGTCGAGGGCGTCGAGGTAGGCGGGGAAGATCGACACGACGTCGATCCTCACGACGACGGCCCCTCGGGCTCCTCGGACCGCTCGGGAGCCAGCAGGCCGGGACGGTCGTCGACGACCACGCGGCCGGCGCGGATGTCGACCGTCGGCACCAGCGCGGCCACGAACGGGAAGAGCACCGTGCGCCCGTCGGGGAGCGCGAGGTGCAGCAGGTCCTGCGCGCCGGTGTGCTCGACGTCGACGACGGCGCCCAGGGGCGTACCGGCCGGGTCCTCGACCGCGAGACCGACCAGCTGGTGGTCGTAGAACTCCTCGGGGTCGGCCGGCGACTCCGCCGGGTCGAGGGGCACCTCGAGCAGCGTGCCGCGGGCCCCCTCCGCAGCGGTCCGGTCGCCGATCTCCGCGAACCGCACCACGAGCCGCCCCTGCTGCAGCCGGCTCGCGGCGACGGTGAGCACGGGCACGCCGGGTCGACCGTCCGGGGTCGAGGCCGAGAGCTTCGCCCCGTCGGCGAAGCGACGCTCCGGCTCGTCGGTCAGCGGCTCCACGAAGAGGTCGCCGCGGAGCCCGTGCGGGCGGCCGATCCGGCCCACCACGACGCTGTCCGAGGGAGTCGGGTTTCGCGGGTTCACCCGCGAAACCCCCTCTTCCTGCACGGTGCCTGGTGCGGGAAGAGGGGGTTTCCCACGTTCACGTGGGAAACCCCCTCTGCCGCAGAGCTCACTGTCCGCGGTCGACGTCGACGAAGTCGACGCGTGCGCCGTCACGGCCGGCCAGCGCGCCGACCACCGTGCGGAAGGCCGTCGCGGTCCGACCGCGCCGGCCGATGACCTTGCCGAGGTCGTCGGGGTGCACCCGCACCTCGAGCACCGATCCCCGGCGCAGCTGCTTGTCGCGGACCGTGACGTCGTCGGGGTGGTCGACGACGCCGCGGACCAGGTGCTCCAGCGCCTCGGCGAGCACGCTCAGGCCTCCGAGCTCTCAGCCGCCGGCGTCTCGGCGGCCGGAGCCTCCTCGGCGGCGGGCGCCTCAGCGGGCGCCTCGTCGGCGGCCGGCTCCTCGACCTTCTTCTCGGCCTTCTTGCGCGGCGCGGTGACGGCCTCCGCGGACGGCTCGTTCGCCGCCTCCTTGAGCGCCTCGTTGAAGATCTCGGTCTTGTCGCGCTTGGGCTGCTTCGTCTTCAGCGTGCCCTCGGCACCGGGCAGGCCCTTGAAGGTCTGCCAGTCGCCGGTGACCTTCAGCAGCGCCTCGACGGCCTCGGTCGGCTGCGCGCCGACGCCGAGCCAGTACTGCGCCCGCTCGGAGGTGACCTCGATCAGCGAGGGCTCGTCCTTGGGGTGGTACTTGCCGATCTCCTCGATCACGCGGCCGTCCCGCTTCTTGCGGGCGTCGACGACGACGACGCGGTAGTACGGCTGGCGGATCTTGCCCATGCGCTTCAGGCGAATCTTGACGGCCACGTCTGTGGTGTCTCCTCGGAATGTCAGGTGTGGTGAGCGACCGTCACCCTGGTGGGGACCGGGGCGGCCGCTCGATGGATCCCACGGCACCGACGGTTGAGAGGGACCGCCGCGCGCAGGACTCGACCGATCATTCTGCCAGAGGGTCCGGACCGGGCGAAATCCGCTGGGCCCGGCCAGCTCAGCCGCGGACGACCCGCCCCCGCAGCACGACGTACGACGGCTCGCGCAGGACCGACAGGTCGGCGAGGGGGTCACGGGGGTAGACCACGAAGTCGGCCGGTGCGCCCTCGGCGAGGGTGGCGTTCCACCCCAGCCACTCCCGGGCCCGCCAGGACGCCGCGCCCAGGGCGTACTCGGCCGGGAGGCCCATCTCGGCCATGGCCAGCACCTCGCCGGCGATGTTGCCGTGCCGGGTCGCCCCTCCCCCGTCCGAGCCCGCATACATCGCCACCCCCGCCTCGTGCGCGGCCAGGATCACCTCGCGGCGCCGGGCGTAGAGGTCGGTCATCGTCGCGGCGTACGACGGGAACTTGTCGCCGCCCGCCCGGGCGTACTCGGGGAACTTCTCGGTCTGCATGACCGTCGGGACCAGGGCGACCCGCTGGTCGACCATCTGCTGGAGGAGCCCGGTGCCCAGGCCCGTGCCGTGCTCGATGCAGTCGATGCCGGCGTCGAGCAGGCCCGGCAGCACGTGCGTGCCGAAGCAGTGCGCGGTGACCTTCGCGCCCCGGTCGTGAGCGACCCGGATGGCCTCGGCGAACGCATCGGCCGGGAACGAGGGGGCCAGGTCGCCCTCCTCCCGGGAGATCCAGTCGCCGACCAGCTTCACCCAGCCGTCGCCGCGACCGGCCTCGCGGGCGACGGCGGTGGGCAGGTCGTCGGGCTCGACCTCGTCGGCGTAGTTGCGGATGTAGCGCCGGGTGCGGGCCACGTGGCGCCCGGCGCGGATCAGCCGGGGCAGGTCCTCGCGCTCGTGGACCCAGGAGGTGTCCAGAGCCGACCCGCAGTCGCGGATCAGCAGGGCGCCGGCGTCCCGGTCCTCGATGGCCTGCTGCTCGGCCTCGGCGTCGTCGGTGGGACCGTGGTCGTCCAGGCCGATGTGGCAGTGCGCGTCGACGAGCCCGGGGACGATCCAGCCCTCGGCCACCGTGTCCGCCCCCGCCTGGTGCTCGCGGGTCACTCTCCCCTCGACGACGTACAGGTCGGCGGGCTCGCCCTCGGGCAGGACCGGTCCGCGGAAGCGCAGCGCAGGCATGACCCGGACGCTACCGCCCCCTCAGGGCGCACATCGGCCCCAGGAGCGGCTCCGCCAACCGGACGATCCGGGACGAAGCGAGAAAGGTCCGCCCGAGAATGACCCGAACGGAGGATGTGCACGATCGCGATCCGTGCCATACCGGGAAGTCCCTGACCCGAGAACGGGAGCCTTCCATGCACGACACACCTCACGACACCTCTCTCGGCACACCTCTGGACACCTCGCGCGGCACACCTCGCGGCACATCGCGCGGCGAACCGCTCGGCAGGCGGCGCCTCGCCGCGCTCACCGGGATGCTGGCCCTGGCCGTTCCCCTGGTGATCCCCGCGGCGACGGGCCTTCCGGCCGCGTCCGCCCGCCCCGCCCGCACCGTGCACGGGGCACCCACGGTGCTCGCGGACGGGCTGAACAACCCGCGGCTGCTCACCTTCGGCCCGGGCGGCGCCCTCTACGTCGCCGAGGCCGGCACCGGCGGCGCGGGCCCGTGCGTGACCGGTGGCGACGGCACCAGCGTCTGCTTCGGCACCACCGGCTCCATCACCCGGATCCGGGCCGGGCACCAGCGCCGGGTCGTGCGCGACCTGCCCTCGCTCGCCGGTCCGGGCGGTGCGGAGGCTATCGGGCCGGAGGCGGTCGACGTCGGCGGGCACGGCCGGTACACCGTCTCCATGGGGGCCGGCATCGATCAGGCCACCCGGCAGTCGATCGGGGATCAGGCACACCGCCTCGGCACCCTCCAGGCGGGCCGGATCGGCGGCGGTGCTCGCACCGTGGCGGACCTGGTGGCGTGGGAGGCGGCGAACAACCCCGACCACAGCGAGGGGCGCGACAGCGACCCCGCGGGCTTCGTGGCGACCGGTCACGGGTTCTGGATCACCGATGCGGGCGGCAACGACCTGCTCCGCATCGACCGGAACGGTGACCTGCACCTGCGCGCCGTCTTCCCCGACCGGACCGCCACGCTGCCGCCGTTCCTGGGCGGCGGCCAGGCTCCGATGCAGGCGGTTCCGACGGCGGTCACCCGTGGACCGGACGGCGCTCTGTACGTCAGCCAGCTGACCGGGTTCCCCTTCCCCGAGGGTGCTGCGCAGATCTTCCGGGTGGCGCGGGGACAGGCCCCGACGGTGTGGGCGACCGGGTTGACCAACGTCACCGACCTGGCCTGGCGCGGTCACCGTCTCTACGCAGTGGAGATCGCCGAGCACGGCCTGTTGTCGGCGCCTCCGGGACAGGTCCCCGCCGGAGCGCTGGTGCACGTGCGGCGCGGCGCGAACCAGGACCTCGACGTCGTGGCGCGGCTGGCCGCACCGTACGGCCTCGCCATTCGTGGGCACCACGCGTTCGTGACGACGTGCTCGGTCTGCACCGGTGGCGGCAGCGTCACCCGGGTGCCGCTGGGCTGATCGTCACCGCTGTCGTCCCCGCTCCGCACGGGGCGGGGACGACAGCGGCGACCCGCTCACTTCAGGTACTTGTCGAACCCCGCGGGCAGCTCGAAGGAGGAGGGGTCGAAGTCGGCGGGGAGGTCGGACTCCGTGATGCCGAACGGATTGGCGGCGGGTGCCGACTCGGTCTCGGTCGCCGCCTGCTGGGCGGCCTTGGCCGGGTTGCCCGAACGACGGGCGCCCTTGCCCTTCTTGGCCTTCGGGGCCTGCTTGGCCTTGGCGCGCTTGCCCATCCCGGGAAGGCCGGGCATGCCCGGCATCCCGCCGCGAGCCATCTGCTCCATCATCTTCTTGGCCTCGCCGAAGCGGTCGATCAGGCCGTTGACGTCGGAGACGGAGCGTCCCGAGCCCTTGGCGATCCGGGAGCGCCGGGAGCCGTCGATGATCTTGGGGTTGTTGCGCTCGGCCGGCGTCATCGACTGGATGACCGCCTGCACGCGGTCGATCTCGCGCTCGTCGAAGTTCTCCAGCTGCTCGCGGAACTGGCCCATGCCCGGGAGCATCCCGAGCATCTTGGTCATCGAGCCCATCTTGCGCAGCTGCTGCATCTGGGTGAGGAAGTCGTCGAGGGTGAAGTCGCCACCGGCGAGCTTCTCGGCGGCCTTGGCCGCCTCCTCGGCGTCGAAGGCCTTCTCCGCCTGCTCGATGAGCGTGAGGAGGTCGCCCATGTCGAGGATGCGCGAGGCCATCCGGTCGGGGTGGAAGAGGTCGAAGTCGCTGAGCTTCTCGCCGTTGGAGGCGAACATGACGGGCTTGCCGGTCATCTGCGCGATCGACAGCGCGGCGCCACCACGGGCGTCGCCGTCGAGCTTGGTCAGCACGACCGCGTCGTAGCCCACGCCGTCGAGGAACGCCTGGGCGGTGTTGACCGCGTCCTGGCCGATCATCGCGTCGACGACGAAGAGGACCTCGTCGGGGTTGACCGCGTCGCGGATGTCGGCGGCCTGCTGCATCAGCTCGGCGTCGATGCCGAGCCGGCCCGCGGTGTCGACGATGACGACGTCGTGGAGGGTACGGCGAGCCTCGTCGATGGCTCGCCGGGCGACCGCGACAGGGTCGCCCACTCCGTTGCCGGGCTCCGGCGCGAACACCGTGACGCCGGCGCGCTCGCCGTTGACCTGGAGCTGCTGGACGGCGTTGGGCCGCTGCAGGTCGGCGGCGACCAGCATCGGGCTGTTGCCCTGGCCCTTGAGCCACAGGGCGAGCTTGGCGGCCAGTGTCGTCTTGCCGGCGCCCTGGAGCCCGGCGAGCATGATCACCGTCGGGGCCGTCTTGGCGTACCGCAGCCGGCGGGTCTCGCCACCGAGGATGGTGACGAGCTCCTCGTTGACGATCTTGATGATCTGCTGCGCCGGGTTCAGCGCCTGCGAGACCTCCGCGCCCCGGGCGCGCTCCTTGACCCGGCCGACGAACTCCTTGACGACCGGCAGCGCGACGTCGGCCTCGAGCAGCGCCAGCCGGATCTCGCGGGCGGTGGCGTCGATGTCGGCCTCGCTGAGCCTGCCCTTGCCGCGCAGGTTCTTGAAGGTGTCGCTGAGGCGGTCGGAGAGAGTGGCGAACACGTGGGTCAGTCCTCGGGGTTCAGGGGTGTCGAGCGCTCCCGGGCGCGAGGTCGCTCTCCGCGCGGGACGTGCGGTCGCCCAGCCTAACGACCTCGGGTCCGCCCCTTCGCCGAGCGGGCGCGCCCGACCGCCCGTTCGGGGTCAGCCGAGGGCGGCGGTGACGGCCGCGACGGCGGCGGCGGTGCGGTCGGGGGCCAGCGGGGTCCCCGCGGGCTCGTGGACGTAGAACACGTCCACCGCCTGCGGCCCGAGGGTCGCGACGTGGGCCGAGCGCACGACCACGCCGAGGGACGCGAGGGCGGCGCAGACGGTGTGGATCAGCCCGGGCCGGTCCGCGGCCCGCACCTCCAGGACGGTCGCGGACGCCGACGCACCCGTGTGCTCGAGGACCACGGGCGGCGCACCCGGCCGCGGGGCGCCCAGCCGGGCCGCCGGGTCGAGGGTGCCCTCGCTGATCGCCCGCAGCCGCTGCCGCAGCACCGCGGCGTCGAGGTCGGTGCCGGCCAGCAGCCACTCGGAGGCGCCGTGGGCGACGCCGCCCTCGACCTGCGTCCACGCCCGGGCGGTCCGCACCGGGGCGCGCTGCAGGGCGAGGGCCGCCGCGACGTCGGCGAGCAGGCCCAGCCGGTCGGGGGCGGTCACGGTCACCGTGCTGAGTCCGTCCTCGACCGCCACGTGGACAGTGGTCCCCGCGCCGACGGGGACGTCGACGGCGCCGGGCTCGGGGGGTGCCGCGGAGCCGAGCGCCGCGGCGGTACGGCGTACGAGGTCCTGGACGAGGCCGGCCCGCCAGCGCGACCACGCCTGGTCGGAGGTGGCGAGGGCGTCGGCCTCGGTGAGCGCGGCGAGGAGGTCCAGGAAGCCCCGGTCGGGGACGTGGGCGAGGACGGCGTCCTGTGTCGCCGGGTCGTCGAGGTCACGGGTGGTCGCGGTGTGCGGGAGCAGCAGGTGGTGGCGCACCAGGCGGCCGACCAGGGCGGCGTCGGCGGCGGTGAAGCCCCAGCGTGCGGCGAGGTCCTGCGCGACCGGCGCCCCCACCTCGCTGTGGTCGCCGGGCCGGCCCTTCCCGATGTCGTGCAGCAGGGCGGCGACGACCAGCAGGTCGGGCCGCGCCACCCGGCCGAGGAGCCGCGCCGCCTCCGTGCAGGTCTCGACGAGGTGCCGGTCGACGGTGAACCGGTGCACGGTCGAGGCGTGCGGGAGCAGCCGCACCGTGTCCCACTCGGGCACCAGCCGGTCCAGTGCGCCGGTCTCGTCGAGGGTCTCCCACACCGGCAGGAGCCCGGGGCCCGCGGCGAGCAGCCGGACCCACAGGTTGCGGGCGGCGCTGGGCCAGGGGGTCGGCAGACCGGGGGCTGCCCGGACCAGCCGGGCGACGCTCGTCGGGGCGAGCACCAGCTGTCGCTCGGCCGCCTCGGCCGCGAGCCGCAGCAGCAGGGCCGGATCCGAGGAGACGGCTGCGCCACGGTCGAGGACCACCTCGTCGTGGGAGACCGCGACGCCGGGGGCGACCGGCTCCAGGCGGGGCCGGCGGCCGGGCCCGGCCGGGCGGCGCTGCACGGCGTCGGCCCGCTGCCAGGCCAGCCGGGCCAGGTGGGTGACGCGACGTCCCAGCGCCCTGGTGTGGCGCTGTGCGGCCAGGCCGTCGTCGAGACCGAGCCGCTCGGCCAGGTCGCCCCAGAGCTCGGGGGTCACCCGGTCGTTGGCGCGTCCGTGCAGGTCGTGGACGACGTCGCGCACGTCGAGCAGCGCGCGCCGGCAGCGTTCGAGGTCGGTGTGCGGGACGTCGACGAGCCAGGTGGCGACGAGACCGGTCAGCACGGTCGCGTCCCGCAGGCCCCCGGTGGACTCCTTCAGATCCGGCACCGCCGCGTCGGCGAGCTCGCCCTGGCGCTCGTTGCGGTCCGCGACGAGCTGGCGCAGCTCCGGCAGACGGCGGCGCGCCTCGCGCCGCCACGAGGCGAGCACCGCGGTGCGCAGCCGCAGGGTGAGGTTCGGGTCGCCGGCGAGGTGGCGCACGTCGAGCAGCCCGAGTGCGACCCGCGGGTCGGACTCCGCGCGCTCGACCGACTCCCCCAGCGAGCGGACGGCGTGGTCCACGGTCCGTCCGGAGTCCCAGAGCGGGTACCACAGGCGTGCGGCCGCCTCACCCGGGTCGACGCCGTCGTCGTGCACGAGCACCACGTCGAGGTCGCTGTGCGGGGCCAGCTCCCCGCGGCCGTAGCCGCCCACGGCGACGAGCGCCACGCCGGCGTCCGACGCGCCGCTCTCCTCGTATGCCGCGCTGCAGAGCCGATCGGCCTCCGCCGTGCGCGCGGACCGCTCCTCGGCCGTCATGCCGTCGGGTCAGATCGCCGACTCGTCGCGGTCCCCGGTGCGGACCCGGACGACCGACTCCACCGGGACCACCCAGACCTTGCCGTCGCCGATGCGCCCGGTGGAGGCGGCCCGCACGATCGCGTCGGTGACGGGCTCCACGTCGGCGTCCTCGACGACGATCTCGACACGCACCTTGGGCACCAGCGCGATGTCGTACTCCGCGCCGCGGTAGACCTCGGTGTGGCCCTTCTGCCGGCCGTAGCCGCTGACCTCGCTGACCGTCATGCCGGTGACCCCGACGCCCTCGAGCGCGGTGCGGACGTCCTCCCAGCGGTGCGGCTTGATCACCGCGGTGACGAGCTTCATGAGTTCTCCTTGGTGGTGTCGCGGGACAGGGCGGACAGGGCTCCGTGGGAGGAGTGCGCCGAGTGGGTGCCGAAAATGCTGTGCCGGGCGCCGGCGGCGGCGTGCAGGTCGTAGGCGGTCTCGGCGTGGAGGACCAGGTCGATGCCGCTGACCTCATGGTCCTCGTGCACCCGGAAGCCGAGCAGCCTGTGCACGATCGCGGCCAGGATGCCGGAGACGACCAGGGCGTAGCCGAGCACCACGACGACCCCGAGCGCCTGCCGGCCGAGCGGTGCGAGGCCGCCACCGTGCAGGAGCCCGTCCACCCCGCTGGGCGCCGCGGCGGTGCCGAGCACCCCGACGGCGAGGGTTCCGACGATCCCGCCGACCAGGTGCACGCCGACGACGTCGAGGGAGTCGTCGAACCCGAAGCGGTACTTCAGGCCGACCGCGACCGCGCAGACGGCGCCGGCGACCAGGCCGGTGACGAGCGCGCCGAGCGGGTCGACGGCGCCGCAGCTGGGCGTGATGGCGACCAGGCCCGCGACGAGGCCCGACGCAGCACCCAGCGAGGTGGCGTGGCCGTCGCGGCGGCGTTCGACGGCGAGCCAGCCCAGGATGCCGGTGGCGCCGGAGCAGAGCGTGGTCACCGTGACGACGGCCGCGCCGTGCCCCGCACGCAGCGCGGAGCCGGCGTTGAACCCGAACCAGCCGAACCACAGCAGACCCGCGCCGAGCATCACCAGGGTGAGGTTGTGCGGACGCATCGGCTCCTTGCCGAAGCCGACCCGGGTCCCCACCACCAGCGCCAGGGCGAGCGCCGACGCGCCCGAGCACACCTCGACCGCGGTCCCGCCGGCGAAGTCGACCAGGTGCACGTCGTTGAGCAGCCAGCCGCCCCGGTGACCCGGCCGGTCGGCGTCGAAGACCCAGTGCGCGACCGGGGCGTAGACGACCAGCGACCACACCGCCACGAACACGAGCCAGGCGCCGAAGCGGGACCGGTCGGCGATGGCGCCCGAGACCAGGGCGCCGGTGATGACGCAGAACAGGCCCTGGAAGACGGCGAAGAGGATCACGGGGACGCTCAGCCAGCTGTCGGCCCCCGGGGCGAGCAGGTCGTCCAGGCCCAGGTGCTGCAACGGGTCGCCGACCAGGCCGGCGCCGAGGTCGTCGCCGAAGGCCAGGGAGTACCCCACCAGCACCCAGAGCGGGACGATCACCGCGAGCGCGCCGAAGGTCATCATGATCATGTTGAGCACGGCCTTCGAGCGCACCATGCCGCCGTAGAAGAGGGCGAGGCCGGGCACCATCAGCAGCACCAGGGCGGTGGCGGCGAGGAGCCAGGCGGTGTCGCCGGCGTCGAGATGGCTCATGGGGCAGCACTGTCGCGGACCCAGGTTTCGTCGACCCTGCCGCAGTGTTTCGGCGGTGTTACGGGCACCGGGCCGTGGGGGGGGGGGGGGGGTGAGCCCCCCCCCCCATGTTAATTGTGTTTTTAAATTT
>JBQCHZ010000044.1:0-58565 GCA_051954195.1 Marmoricola sp. | reverse complement strand
AGGCGCGCGGATGAGCACCGGCACACTGGCCCCATGAGCCGGTACCTCTTCCGCCACGGCACCGTCCACACCGGCACCGGGGCGCCGGCCGACCTGGTGGTCGTCGACGACGGCGTGATCCGCTACGCCGGCCCCGACATCGGCTCCTTCGACGGCGAGGGCACCGTCGTGGACCTGCACGGGGGACTGCTGACGCCGGCGTTCGTCGACGCGCACGTGCACACCGTGCTGACCGGCTTCGGCCTGACCCGGCTCGACCTGCGCGCGAGCCGCACCCTGGCCGAGGCGCTCGACGCCGTGTCGGCCCTGGGCCGTGCCCAGCCCGAGGGCGTGCTCGTCGGCACCGGCTGGGAGGAGCACTCCTGGCCCGAGGGCCGCCCGCCCACCGCGGCCGAGCTCGACCGGGCCGCGCCGGGCCGGATGGTGCTGCTCGAGCGCCGCGACTGCCACTCGTGCGTCGTCTCCCCGGCCCTGCTCGCCGCGGTGCCCGCCTTGGCCGGCCGTGACGGTTTCGCCGCCTCCGGGCGCCTGGAGCGCGACGCCCGTCTCGCCGCCAGCGAGGCCCTGGGCGAGCTGGTCGGTGCCGAGCAGCGCCTGGTCGCGGCGCGGGCAGCGGTCGAGAGCTACGCCGCCGCCGGGATCGCCGGCTTCCACGAGGCGGCCGCACCGCACATCGGCCCCGGCTACGAGCTCGACCTGGTCCGCCACGCCGCGGAGATCACCGGACTGCTGGCGACGTTCTACTGGGGCCAGCACGCCGACGTGCCGGGCGCCCTCGACGCACTGCGCGAGCTCGGCGCGGCAGGCCTCGCCGGAGACCTCAACGTCGATGGGGCCATCGGGTCCCGCACCGCTGCGCTGAACACCCCCTACGCCGACGCGGCGGGCGCCCACGGGCACGCCTACCTCAGCCCCGAGCAGGTGGCCGACCACCTGGAGGCCTGCACCCGGGCCGGGATCCAGGGCGGCTTCCACTGCATCGGCGACGCCGGCCTCGAGGTGGTGCGCGAGGGCCTGGGTCTCCTCGTCGACCGCGTCGGCGCGGACGCCGTACGCGCCGCCCGGCACCGCGTCGAGCACGTCGAGATGCCCTCCGACGAGCTGGTCGCGATGCTCGCCGACCTCGGGATCGTGGCCAGCATGCAGCCCGCCTTCGACGAGCTCTGGGGCGGTCCTGACCGGATGTACGCCGCGCGGCTCGGCGGCCGCTGGCAGGGGATGAACCCCGTCGGGTCGATGGGCCGCGCCGGTGTCCCGCTCGCGTTCGGGTCCGACACACCCGTCACCCCGGTCTCGCCCTGGGGCGGCGTCCGCGCCGCGGTCCACCACCGCGAGCCCGGGCAGGAGCTGCCGCTGGCGCAGGCGTTCGCCGCCCACACCGTCGGGGGCTGGTACGCCGCCCGGCAGCCGGGCGGCACCCTCGCGCCCGGCGCACCCGCCCACCTCGCCGTCTGGGACTGCCCGGCCGGCCTCGACCCGGTCGAGCCGACGCTCCCGCTGCTCGATCCCGATGTACCGCTCCCGGCGCTGCGCACGCTGCTCGTGCACGGCTCCCCGGCCGGCCAGGAGGCCCTCCCGTGACCCGACCCGCTGACGCCCGCACCGCTGGGCCCCGGCCACCGGCCCGCACACGCCCCGTGCCGCTCCAGCTAGACCGCGACGACGTCCGGCGCGCCCGCGCCCTGGCGCGCAAGGTCGGACGCCCGATCGTGCGCCTGGCGACCGAGCACACCACGGTGTCTGTCGAGCGCGCCACGCTGCGGCTGGCGGGGCTCACCGGCGCCGATCCCGACGGCACCCCGTGGGTCAACCGGCTCGCCGACGTGGTCCGCGCCGACGTCGGCCTCGAGCACGGGGTGGCCCTCCCGGTCTGGGACGCCCTCCTGCGCGGCGATGCGGAGGACCTGCTCACCCTGGCCCAGAAGGCGTCTGCCGGCTCGGTGAGGTTCCGCCTCCCCGAGGGTCGTGACGCCACACGCGCGGCGGCCCGCTCCCGTACCGCCGTGCGGGCCGGCCTGCGCCGGGTCGACAGCCGTCGCCGCGAGCGCGAACGGCTCCTCGCCCGCATCGGTGACGCCCCCCGCACGCCGTGGATCTACCTGATCGTGGCGACCGGGGACATCTACGAGGACATGCCGCAGGCACAGCTCGCCGCCCGTGAGGGGGCCGACGTGATCGCGGTGATCCGCTCCACCGGGCAGTCGTTGCTCGACTACGTCCCTGAGGGCGCCACCCGCGAGGGCTTCGCCGGGACGTACGCGACGCAGGAGAACTTCCGGCTGATGCGTGCGGCTCTGGACGACACCAGTCGCGAGCTCGGCCGCTACGTCCGGCTCACCAACTACGCCAGCGGGCTCTGCATGCCGGAGATCGCGGTCCTCGCCGGCCTCGAGCGGCTCGACATGATGCTCAACGACTCGATGTACGGCATCCTCTTCCGCGACATCAACCCGGTCCGGACCTTCGTCGACCAGCGGTTCAGCCGCCAGGTGCACGCCCGCGCCGGGATCATCATCAACACCGGCGAGGACAACTACCTCACCACAGCCGACGCCGTCGACGCGGCGCACACGGTGACGACCAGCCAGCTGCTCAACGAGTACTTCGCCAAGGAGGCGGGTCTCGAGGACTGGCAGCTCGGGCTCGGCCACGCCTTCGAGATCGACCCCGCCGTGCCGGAGTCGTTCCGCCTCGAGCTCGCCCACGCACTCCTCGCCCGGGCGCTGTTCCCGCGCGCGCCCCTGAAGTGGATGCCGCCCACCCGGCACATGACCGGCGACGTCTTCCGCGGCTACCTCCTCGACGGCTTCTTCAACCTCGCCGGGGCGCTCACCGGGCAGGGAATCCTGCTGGTCGGCATGATGACCGAGGCCGTGGTCACCCCCTGGCTCTCCGACCGCGACCTGGCGCTGCAGAACGTGCGCTACGTCCTCGACGCCGCCGGGGGACTGGCCGAGGACTTCCACCCGGCGCCCGACGGCTTCATCGCCCGGCGCGCCCACGAGGTGCTGCGCGAGAGCCTGGACCTGATGGAGCGGATCGTGGACCACCCGCACGGCCTGCTCGACGCGATCGCCGACGGAACCTTCGGGCTGATGAAGCGCCCCGCCGACCGCGGCCGCGGCCTCGACGGCGTCGCCCGCAAGGCCGACGGCTACCTCAACCCCGCCACCGAGATCCTGGAGGAGAAGTGAACCCGGTCCGGCCCTACGGCGACACCACCGGCGACGGGATGGTGCAGCTGTCCTTCACGCTGCCGCTGGCGCACGACAAGGTGGCCGAGGGCGCGGCCCTCCAGCTGGCCTCGAAGATGGGGATGGACCCCGCGCTCGTGGTCCACGCCCGCCCGATCGGGGAGGGCTTCACCTTCTTCGTGGTCTACGGACGCGTGAACCACCTCGTCGACCCCTCGACCGTGCAGGTGGTCGAGCGGGACTACCCGCTGCTGAGCCCCAAGGAGGCCAACGCGGCGGTGAAGGCCGGCCTGCGCCGGCGGCTCGTCGTCGTGGGCGCGTGCATCGGCACCGACGCCCACACGGTGGGCATCGACGCGATCCTCAACATCAAGGGCTTCGCCGGCGAGAAGGGCCTGGAGTACTACCGCGAGATCAAGGTGGTCAACCTCGGCGCCCAGGTGGCCGTGCCCGAGCTGGTGAACAGGGCGGTCGCCGAGCGCGCCGACGCGGTGCTCGTCTCGCAGGTGGTCACCCAGCGCGACGCGCACGTGCTCAACACCCGCGAGATGTCGGCCGCGTTCCGCGAGGCGTTCGACGACGGGAGCCGGCCACTGCTCGTCGTCGGAGGCCCGCGGTTCGAGGAGACGATGGCCGCCGACCTCGGCGTCGACCGCATCTTCACCCGGGGCACCACGCCGGGCGAGGTGGCCAGCTACCTGGTGCACCGGCTGGTGCCGTCGCAGGCGGAGAGGAGGTCGGCATGACGCTCGAGCCCGGTCTCATCGTCACCCACCGCCGCTACGTCCCCTACAGCCACGCCCACTACGCCGGGAACCTCGTCGACGGCGCCTACAGCCTCGGCCTGTTCGGCGACGTCGCGACCGAGCTGTGCATCCGCACCGACGGCGACGAGGGGCTCTTCGCCTCCTACAGCGACGTCCAGTTCCGCAGCCCCGTCCGCGCCGGCGACGTCCTCGAGGTGACCGCGGAGCTGGTCCGGGTCGGCACCCGCTCCCGGGTGATCGCGTTCACCGCAACGGTGGTGTGCCGCGGCAGCGCCGACGACACGGCGCAGGCGAGCGCGTCGGCGGCCGAGGTGCTGGCGCAGCCGATCGTTGCGACCACGGCCATCGGCACTGTGGTGGTGCCGGCGACACGCCCGGAACCCCAGTGATACAACGGTTTCCGCTGATCGTGTGCCCACATCGCTGACCTGCGCGGATGCGCGCGGAAGGGCCTCGCGGCTGGGCCGACCGGGCTTGACACCGCAGGCGCCAGGTCGAAGGGTGGGGCGCGTTCCTCCAGGCAGATCGCCGCAGTGCTCCTCCGCTCAGAAGGCTCCGTACCCCGCCGACGACCACGGCGTCGGGTGGACGGCAGGCTTCGGTCGGAGTCGGCACGTGGTGGGAGAACACGGGGGGAGTGCGGTAGCCAGTAGACAACGCCGGTGATCCTGGGAGCCACTCAGGACAGCGGCGGTCCGAAGGCTGCCGACCCTCCCCCCGCGCTGCCGGAGCCCCGCCTCCTCGTAGGGTCGTCCGGTGTCCATCGATGCCACGTCGCCCACCCCGCTGCGCACCGTGATCGTGATCCCCACCTACGACGAGGCGGCGAACCTGCCGGGGCTGCTCGAGCGGCTGCACCGCGCCGAGCCCGACGTCGACGTGCTCGTGGTGGACGACAACTCACCCGACGGCACCGGAGAGCTGGCCGACCGGCTCGCCGCCGTGGACCCGCGCGTCCACGTCCTGCACCGCACGGGCAAGGAGGGCCTCGGCGCGGCGTACCTGGCCGGCTTCGCCTGGGCTCTCGACGCCGGGTACGACGTGCTCGGGGAGATGGACGCCGACGGCTCACACCAGCCCGAGCAGCTGCACCTGCTCCGGGCCGCCGTGCGCGAGGCGGACCTCGTGATCGGCTCGCGGTGGATCGCCGGCGGTGCGATCGTCAACTGGCCCCGCAGCCGCGAGTGGCTCTCGCGGGGCGGCAACGCCTACATCCGGGCGTTGCTCGGCATCGGCATCCACGACGTGACGGCCGGCTACCGGCTCTACCGCCGCAGCACCCTCGACGCGATCGGGCTGGGCGACGTGGAGTCCTACGGCTACGTCTTCCAGGCCGACCTCACCTTCCGGACGCTGCGCGCCGGACTCCGGGTCGTCGAGGTCCCGATCACCTTCGTCGAGCGGGAGCGGGGGGAGTCGAAGATGACTGCCGACGTCGCCCGGGAGTCGCTGCGCCGGGTGACCCGATGGGGGATCGCCGAGCGACGGCGGCAGTGGCGCGACCGGGCACAACAGCGCCGTGCGATGCGTTGAGAAGGACGTGAGTCCTTCGCGCTCCCGGCGCATCCCGTGGTGGCTGCTGCTCGTGCTGTTCGTGGCCGTGCCGCTGCTCGAGATCTACGTGCTGATCCAGGTCGGGCAGGTGATCGGTGCCTGGTGGACGATCCTGCTGCTGCTGGCCGACGGTGCCTTCGGCACCTGGCTGGTGCGCCGCGAGGGCCGGCGCGCCTGGGCCGCGCTCACCCAGGCCCTCGGCCAGGGCCGGATGCCGTCGACCGAGCTGGCCGACGGCGTGCTGGTGGTCGTCGGCGGCACCCTGATGCTGGCCCCGGGCTTCCTCACCGACGTCGTCGGGGTGCTGTGCCTGCTGCCGGCGACCCGTCCCCTCGCGCGCCGGGTGCTCGGTCGCCTGGTGGCCGACCGGCTGGGCGCCCCGCACGTGGTCGTCGGAGGCCGGACACGACGAAGCCCCGGCCGCGACGCCCGTGGGGGCGACGTGGTCCGGGGCGAGGTCCTCGACGAGGACTGACCGTCTCGGGGGCGGTCGGTCCTAGACGCCGGCCTTCTTCTTGCCCTTACTCGGACGGTGCAGGTGCGCCGGCCCGATCTCGCCGCCGCGCAGCAGCTCCAGGCGCTCGGTGAGGATGTCCTCGAGCTCGCTGAGCGAACGCCGCTCCAGCAGCATGTCCCAGTGCGTGCGCACCGGCTTCTCGGCCTTCTGCTCGGGCAGCACACCCGAGGTCGTCAGCGCCTGCGCCCCACACCGGGGGCACTCCCAATGCGCCGGGATCTCCGCCTCGACCGACATGGTGATCTCGAACGCATGGTTCTGCGGGCAGACATAGCCCACCTGCTGCCGGGCCGCGAACTCGATGCCCCGCTCGTCCTCGAAGCTCTGTCCGCCGAGCCTCGCTCCGCGAAGTGTCCGCTCTCCCATTGAGCACCTCCACCCACTCGTCGCCGTGTCGTCTCCCTCATGGGTACCCCCGCGGGGCCGACCCCACAAGGGCGACCCGCAGGCAGACCCACGGCGGTCGTGGCGCGATCCGTCGCGCCCTCTTCACCGCTCCAACGAGCGGGAGGGGCCGGGGATTCCCGTCGAGAGCGGCGTCACAGCACCTGGGTCACAGCGCCGGCGTCACAGCGTCGGGCCGCCGCCGGCACCGTCCCGCAGCGCTGCCGGGACCACGTTGCCGGCAGCGCGCACGCCCCGGCGCACGTCGAGCCGGGTCAGCAGCGCCGCCCCGGCGACGAAGAAGACCACGAGGGCCGCCACGGCCGGCCGGTAGGAGCCGCTGAGCTGGAAGACGAGCCCGAACAGCAGCATCCCGAACCACGAGGTGCCGCGCTCCGCGGCGTTGTAGAGAGCGAAGTACTCGCCCTCCTTGCCGTGCGGGATGAGCAGGCTGAAGAACGACCGGGACAGCGCCTGGGTGCCGCCCATCACCAGGCCGATCGCCGCGCCCACGGCGTAGAACAGGGCCGCGTTGCGGGCGGGGAGGCCCATGGCGACGACGACCACCCCGATCCACGCGAGCACGCCCGCGAGGATGACCCGGTGGGCGCCGTAGATGCCGGCGAGGCGCCCGAAGAGCAGCGCGCCACCGAAGGCCACGAACTGGATCAGCAGGATGGTGCTGATCAGCACGCTCTGGGAGAAGTGCAGCTGCTTCTCGCCGTAGATCGCCGCGGCGTAGAGCACCGTCTGGATCCCGTCGTTGTAGAACACATAGGCCAGCAGGAAGCGCAGGGTCACCGGGTAGCGGCGCAGGTCGCGCAGCGTGGCCGCGAGCTGACCGAAGCTGCGCTGCAGCAGGCCGCCCGCCGCGGGCACGGCCGCCCGGGGCGGCACGTCGCGCAGTCGGCGTACCGGGATGATCGTGAAGCCGGCCCACCACAGCGCCGCGGAGAGCAGCGAGATCCGGACGGCGAGCTCCTCGGAGAGCCCGAAGGAGGAGTGGCCCAGGAACAGCACCAGGTCGAGCGCGAGCAGCAGTCCGCCGCCGAGGTAGCCCCACGCCCACCCGCGGGAGGAGACCCGGTCGCGCTCCTCCTCGGTGGAGATGTCGACCAGGATGGCGTAGTAGCTGACCAGGGAGCAGCCCGCCAGGACGCTGCTGACCACGACCGCCGCGGCGCCGAGCTGCCAGTCCTCGCCGCGCATGCCGAAGAGCAGGGCGGCGAAGGCGGCGCCCGTCCACGCCGTCAGCCCGAGGTGCCAGCGCTTGCGGGAGGACCGGTCCACCAGGGCACCGACGACCGGCAGCACGAACGCGCTCAGGATCGTGGCGAACGTCGTCACGTACAGCGGCAGCGCCCCGGCCGCCAGGGGGAGGCCGAGCACGGAGACCGTGCGGCTGCACGGGTCCTCGCCGCTGGCACAGCCCGCGGCCCGTCCGGCGACGGTGGCCAGGTACGGCCCGAACATCACCGACAGGACGGTCGTGTAGTAGGCGGAGTTGGCCCAGTCGTACCAGTTCCAGGCGCGCTGCTGGCGCTGCCGCGAGGCGAGTCCGGCCTCAGCCGGCTCCGCCACCGTGCTCGTGCTCATCGGGCTCCTCCCACAGTCCCCGCTCCCGCAGCACATCCTTCAGCACGTCGGTCCGGTCCGTGAAGATTCCGTCGACCCCGGCGTCGATCATCCGCCGCTGGTGCGCCGCACGGTCGACGGTCCAGGCGTGCACGTGCACCCCGGCGGCGTGGGCACGACGTACGACGGGCGCCGTGACGACGGGGACCGGGCCGCGGACCCGGGGCAGTTGCAGCACCGCGAACCGGTCGCGCGCCCAGCGGGCGGCTGCAGCACGGTCGCGCAGGGCGAGGAACCGCACCGCCTCGGTCTTCGAGGCGCCGGTCGCCACCCGGCCCGCCGTACCGCGCCGGAAGGCGGTGATCCGGTCGAGGTCGAAGGCGCCGACGCAGACCCGGTCGTGGGCGCGGGTGCGCTCGATCAGCGCGACCAGCGGCTCCACCGCGGCGGGGGCCTTGATGTCGATGTTGAACCGGCAGTGCGGAAACTCCTCGAACAGGTCCGCGAGCGTCGGGACGGACTCGCGGCCGCCGATCCGGGCCAGCTCCACGTCGGTCGCCCGCAGCTCCGCCACCCGGCCGGCCCGGTCGGCCACCCGGTCGAGCGCCGGGTCGTGCAGCGCCACGAGCACCCCGTCGGAGGTGGCGTGCACGTCGGTCTCGAGGTAGCGGTAGCCCAGTGCCACGGCATGCCGGAAGGCGGCCAGGGTGTTCTCCAGCCCCGGCAGGTCGGGATGCTTGCCGCCTCCGCGATGGGCCATCGCCAGCACCGACCCCGGCCGGTCGAGGACCGCGTCGAGGTAGGCGAAGCCGGTCCGCGGGGCCGGGACGCGTCGGGTGCTCACGCCCCCACGCCGACGACCCCGTCGTGGAAGGTCTCGATCTGTGCCCCGAGCTCGTTGAGCCGCTCGGCGAGGCCCTCGTAGCCGCGGTGGATGACGTAGGTGGAGCGCAGCACCGAGGTGCCCTTGGAGGCGAGCATCGCCAGCAGCACCACGACCGCGGGCCGCAGCGCCGGCGGGCAGATCACCTCCGCGCCCGACCAGTGGGTGGGTCCGTCGATCATCACCCGGTGCGGGTCCATCAGGGTCACCCGGCCGCCGAGCTTGTTCAGCTCGGTCAGGTAGATGGCGCGGTTCTCATAGACCCAGTCGTGGAGCAGGGTCTGGCCCTGGGCGGTCGCGGCGATCACCGCGAAGAACGGCAGGTTGTCGATGTTGAGGCCCGGGAACGGCATCGGGTGGATCTTGTCGATGGGGGAGTGCAGGGTCGAGTGCTGGGTGGTCAGGTCGACCAGGCGGGTGCGCTCGTTCTGCGCGAGGTACTCCTCGGAGCGCTCGTAGCGGAAGCCCATCTCCTCGAGCACGGACAGCTCGATCTCCAGGAACTCGATCGGCACCCGCCGGATGGTGATCTCGGAGTCGGTGACGATGGCGGCTGCGAGCAGCGACATCGCCTCGATCGGGTCCTCGCTGGGGGCGTAGTCGACGTCGACCTCGATCCGCTCGCAGCCGGTCACGGTCAGCGTGGTGGTGCCGACGCCCTCGATGCCGACCCCGAGTCGCTGCAGGAAGAAGCACAGGTCCTGGACCATGTAGTTGGAGCTGGCGTTGCGGATCACCGTGGTGGCCGGGTTGAGCGCGGCCGCCATCAGGGCGTTCTCGGTGACGGTGTCGCCGCGCTCGGTGAGCACGATGGCGCGGGTGGGCTGCACGCCCGGGTGCACGGTGGCGTGGTAGCTGCCCTCGGTGGCCTTGACCTCGAGCCCGAAGGGGCGCAGCGCGGTCATGTGGGGCTCCACCGTGCGGGTGCCCAGGTCGCAGCCGCCGGCGTAGGGCAGCTGGAAGGTCTCCTCGCCGCGGTGCATCAGCGGGCCCAGGAACATGATGATCGATCGGGTACGCCGGGCGGCGTCCGCGTCGATCGCGCCCAGGTCGAGCGTCGGGGGGACGATCACCTCGAGGTCGTTGTCAACGTTGAGCCAGCGGGTGTGCACGCCGATGCTCGCGAGCACCTCCAGCAGCCGGTTGACCTCCTCGATCCGGGCGACCCGGCGCAGGGTCGTGCGCCCCTGGTTGAGCAGGGCGGCGCACAGCAGGGCGACGCCGGCGTTCTTCGACGTCTTGACGTCGATGCTGCCGCTGAGCGTGGTCGGGCCGTGGACGCGCAGGTGCGCCGGGCCGGCGCCGATGCTCACGATCTGGGAGTCGAGGGCCTCACCGATCCGGGTGAGCATGTCCAGCGACAGGTTCTGCTGGCCCTGCTCGATGCGGTGCACCGCGCTCTGGCTGGTGCTGAGCAGGTCGGCCAGCTGCTGCTGGGTCCACCCGCGGTGCTTGCGCGCGTCCCGGATCATGTGCCCGATCCGGCTCAGATAGTCGATGCCTGCCACGGGACACCACGCTAACTCAGATATGAGATATTTCGCGAATGCGCGCGGTCAGCGGCCGCGGTCGGCCTCGCCGGCGGCGTCCGGGCAGTCCGGCGGCGCCGCCGCCCGCAGCCGCCACTGCGCGATCTCGCGCGCCCGCCTCAGCACCCACAGGCACAGCGCCGCCAGCGGCAGCTCGACCAGGACGGCGAGCAGCAGGGCCTCCACGAGCTCCGAGCGGGTCGGCGCGGTCATCACGTCGAACCAGGCGTCGGCGACGAGCAGTGCCGCCGACCACGTCCCGGCGGCACCCATGAGCAGCGAGCGGCGCAGGACGAGGATCGCCGTGGTGCCCAGCGCGACGAAGAGCATCACGTCGAACCCCGTCCACGCGGCCGCGTAGTGCCGTGAGACCGCACGGTCGGGCAGCGTGTCGGCCAGATGCACCGCCCAGGGCACCAGCACCACGGCGCACGCCGCGAGCACGATGCCGACGAGGCGGGTCCGGCTGCTCCGTCCGGGGACGGGGGAGGGCGCTGGGCTGGTCACGGCTCGATTGTGCCCGCACCTGGTCACGCCCCGGGTCGGCCTCAGTCCTGGATGCGCGGGAAGGGCTGCTCCGCCTCGAGCAGGTAGGCCAGCTCCAGCAGGGTGCGCTCGTCGCCGTGGGCGGCGGAGAGCTGGACCGCGACCGGCAGCCCCTGGGGCGAGAGGCCCGCGGGGACCGAGACGGCGGGCGTCCCGGCGATGTTGTTCAGCGGCGTGTAGGCGACATAGGAGAAGAGCCGCTGCACCAGCTCGTCGTAGGGGACCGTCGGCGCGAGGTGGCCCAGCAGCGGCGCCGGGTGCGAGAGGACGGGGGAGAGCACCACGTCGTGGCGGGTGGTCATCTCCGCGTAGGCGGCCTCCACGCGGCGCAGCCGCAGCAGTGCGCCGGGGGTGCGCCAGAAGCTCCGCCGGTGCTGGTCGCGCAGTCCACGGGTCAGCCCGTCGGCGCGGGCCAGGTCCCAGGACCGGTCGCGCACCAGCCGGGCGCTGGCGGTGGCCAGGTGGGACAGGAGCGCCCAGTACTGCAGGAAGTCGACGGCGAACTGCTCGGTCACGGGCAGCGTGGCCGGCTCGACGACGTGGCCGGCCTTCTCCAGCAGCGCCGCGGTGCGCTCGACCGCGGCCCGGGTCGACTCCTCCAGGGGGGCGCCGGTCACCGAGCCGGTGATCAGTCCGACGCGGAGGCGGCGCGGCGCAGGTCCGTCGACCTGGCCGATCGGCGGCAGCGCCGGGTTGCGCCACACCCGCTCGGCAGCGGCCACGAACGCGGCGGTGTCGCGCACGGTGCGGCTGACCACGCCCTCGGAGATCATGTTGAGGGGCAGGTGGCGTGCCTCCTCGCCGTCGACGTGGCGACCGCGGGTGGGCTTCAGCCCGACCAGGCCCGCGCAGGCGGCGGGAATGCGGATCGAGCCGCCGCCGTCGTTGGCGTGCGCCAGCGGCACGACGCCGGCCGCCACCAGGGCCGCCGAGCCACCCGAGGAGGCGCCCACGGAGTGGTCGGTGCTCCACGGGTTGCGGGTGGGCTGCTCGGTCATGAACTCGGTGCTCGCATTGAACCCGAACTCGGGCAGGCGCGACTTGGCGAGCACGGTGAGACCGGTGCCGAGGAACTGTCGCGTGTAGGCGCCGTCCGCCTTCGCCGGCTGGGCGGTGAACGCCTCGCTGCCGTGGCCGGTCGGCACACCGGCCAGGTCGGTGTTGTCCTTGAGCACGGTCGGCACGCCTGCCAGCGGGGCATCGGCGGCGCCGTACCGGGGCGCGTCGTACAGCGGGGTGGTGACCGCGCGCAGCGTCGGGTCGACGACCTGCGCCCGCGCGACCGCGGCCGAGGCCAGCTCCTCGGCACTGACCTGGCCGGTCGCGACCAGCTCGGCCAGGGCGACGCCGTCGTGGTCGGCAAGGGCGTCGTCGGTGAACGCGTGCACGCGCATGGAGCCTCCTGGAGGGGATGTGCGGTGGACTCTAGAAGAACTTCCAGACTTCTGTCTATGCTCGTCCCATGTCCGGACGCCGCCACGGAGCCGCTGCGACCGCGCGGCGCGACGCACTGCTGCGTGCCTGCGTGGAGGTGGCGGCCGAGCGCGGGCGCGCGGGCATCACGCACCGGGCGGTGACCGAGCGCGCCGGCCTGCCGCTGGCGACCGTCAGCTACTTCTTCGACTCCATCGACGCGCTTGCCGACGAGGCGTTGCGGACCTTCATGGAGGCCGAGGAGCGCACCCAGGTCGACCTCGCCGAGGCGTTGGCTGGCGCGTCGTCGACCGCCGAGGAGGTGGCAGCCGCCTTCGTCGGCGTGGCCGCGCCGCGGCACCCCGAGACGCTCGCCCTCCTCGAGGCCCTGTTGCACGCGGCCCGCTCCGGCGAGCACGAGGCGGCCCGCCGCGCCCTGGGATCGGCGCGGGCGGTCGCCGCCGCCGCGGCCGCTGCGGCGGGTGCCCCCGATCCGCAGGCCCTGGCGCCCGCCCTCACCGCCCTGGCGCACGGTCTCGCCCTGCACCGCCTGGCCGCCCAGTACGACGTCGGCGACGCCACGACGTACGACGGGTTCCGCGCGCTGTTCCTCGGGCAGCTGCTGCTGGCCGGCGACGTCGAGGCGGCGGTTGAGCTGGCGCGAGGCGGGTAAGGCTGTCGCATGGCATCGAACACACATGCGAACGACGACGACGTGCTGGGAGCCACCGGGGCCGCGCGGGACGCCGACGACGCGGCCGTCAAGGATCCCGAGGACTGGGTCACCGGCGAGGAGCCGATGACCGCGGCACAGCGCAGCTACCTCGACACCTTGGCGAGGAAGGCGGGCGAGCAGCTCAGCGCCGACCTCACCAAGGCCGAGGCCTCCGAGCACATCGAACGGTTGCAGGCGGCGACCGGACGCGGCTGAGCAGCGCCAGCGACGAGCTCGTCAGCTCAACCGCACGGCGTGCGGCTCACGACAGGGGCAGCAGGGACCGGCAGGCCGCGACGCCGTGGAGCTCGATGTCGTCACGACGCTGCTGCTCCCAGGACTCGCGAGGGAGCCGCCACCGGTTGAGCAGAGCGGGCTCACCCTGCCGGGTGGCCCACTCGCACCCGTTCGGCTGGTAGCCGAGTCGTCGGGACACGGCGTTGGAGCCGCGGTTGTCGACGAAGGCGTCGCTGGCCGCCTCGCGGGCGTCGAGACCGGCGAACGCCAGGTGCAGGACGGCCGCGCGCATCTCGTGCGCCAGGCCGCGGCCACGCTCGTCGACCGACAGCCAGGAGAACGTCGTGACCGTGCCGAGGGTGGCGAAGTCGACGCCGCTGAGCGTCTGCTCGCCGACCGGCCTGCCGTCGAGCATCACCACGAAGTACAACCGCCAGAAGTCGCGCTCCACGGTGCCGCGGCGCCGCCAGATCGCGCGCAGCCACGTCGCCACGCGGAGGTCGGGGTCCGGCTCGTAGAACGACATCGGGTCGTCGTACGGCGGCGGGTCGGCGTGGGTCTTGCCCGCCCGGACGAGTTCGGCGACCTCGTCGAGCAGCGCGTCGGTGGCACTACGCAGTTCCAGCCGCGGCGTCGTGACCCGCAGGTCGAGCAGGGGATAGCTCCTCATGCCGGCGATCGTCGCAACGCAGGGGGGAGCCGGCCACCGGTTTTGCTCGCGGGCCGTTACTGCGACGCTCCTCGTGGGCAACTGACAGGACGGGCGTCGGCGAGCCGGGAGCAGCCTCGCGGCGGGGAGTGAGTGGTACCGTAAGGTCGTACCACTTGGAGGAGAATTCCATGTCCGTGACGGCGAGCGAAGCCCGCAAGCAGCTCTTCCCGCTGATCGAGAAGGTCAACAACGACCGCGTCGCAGTGGAGATCACGTCGCGCCGCGGCAACGCGGTACTCATCTCGGCCGAGGAGTTCGCAGCCCTGGAGGAGACGGCCTATCTGCTGCGGGTGCCCGCCAACGCCAAGCGCCTTCTCGAGAGCCTTCAGCAGGCGAGATCGGGCGATCGGCACGAGCATGAGCTCGCCGAGTGAGGCTTGTCTTCACACCGAACGGGTGGGACGACTACCAGCACTGGCACCAGGCCGACCGGAAGATTCTCAAGCGGATCAAGCGCCTCATCGATGATGCGCTGAGGGACCCGACCGACGGCATGGGCAAACCGGAGCCGTTACGACACTTGTTCACCGGAGCATGGTCCCGTCGCATCACCGACGAGCATCGGCTGGTGTACCTGATCGACGGCAAGGACCTCGTCGTCCTGCAGGCGCGTTTCCACTACAAGTGATGCGGGGCGCCGAGGAAGTGGTCACGGCGCTCCCACCGATCGATCGCCGATAAGTGACATTATGTCATTCTGTTGAGCCGTGACGCGGCTTTCGCGGTCCCCAGCGCCTCTCCTGCGCCTCAGGCTCTCCCCTGGGGCAGCGTCGCGCTGAGACGCCGGATCTCGTCACGCTCGGCGGCGGTGAGGTCGGAGAACGCGAGGACCTGTTGCAGGACGGCCGACTTGCGGGCGATGTAGGTGCCGGCGAGCCCGCAGGACCGCACGCACCGCGAGGTCGTTGCGGACGTGCAACGGCGGGTCACTGCTTCGACTGGGCTGCCCGCCGGGCGTCGTTCTCGATGCGTGCACGGCGATCGACCCACCAGCGTGCGTCGTGCGGATCGTGGTTGGCGTTGCCGGGTGCGAGGCCGGCCTCGCCGTCGAGTTGCTCGCGCAGGATGTCGGCGTGGCCGGCATGACGAGCCGTCTCGGTCGCCAGGTGGACGAGGATGCGGTGCAGCGTGACGGCCGGTCGCGACCACCACGGGACATGGCCGGTCGCGTCGAGGTCGAGAGCTCCGATCGTCTCGTCGGCGTGAGCGATCGTCGCTCGATAGGTCGCGACGATGCCCTCCCGGCTCTCCCCCGGTGTCGCCCAGAAGTCGGTGCCCTCCTCCGCGCCGTCGTCCCACCACGGCAGGTGCGGCAGGAAGGGGCGGCCGAAGACGTCCCCGAAGTACCACGCCTCCCCGATCGCCAGGTGCTTGACCAGGCCGAGCAGGTTCGTGCCGGTCGGAGTGAGCGGACGGCGTACGTCGTACTCGGAGAGACCGTCGAGCTTCCACAGCACCGCGTCGCGCGAACGACGTAGGGAGTGATGCAGCTCGTCCTTGATCGTCTCCGCCATGGACCCACGATGCCCGAAGGAGGCGTCGCCCGCTGCCCTCAGCCCTCCGGGTCGAGCTCGCTGCGCAGCCACTCGCCCATGCCGGGCGCGATGAAGTGCAGGCCGCCGGCGCCGTCGGCGTACAGGGTGCCCTTCTTGACCAGCCGGTCGCGGAGGTAGGAGACCTTGGTGGTGGGCCGGTCCAGTGCGGCTGCGACGTCGCCGCCACGGACCACCTGCGTGCCGCCGTCTCCGAGCAGCCGGGCGAGGGCGACCAGGTACTCGCGCTCGCGGTTGCTGGCGTCGTCCCACCGGCTGCGGAAGAGCTGCGCGAGGTCGGCCTCGACGCGCGGGACCGCGGCCTCGGCGTGGGCGGCGGTGATCGCGGCCGCACCGCTCGAGGCGCGCCAGGCGAAGTGGCCGGCGACCTGCAACGCATAGGGATAGCCCCCCGCCACCCGCAGCAACAGCTCGGCGGCCTCCCCGCGCATCGGCCGGCCGGCGCTCGCGGCCGGGCCGACCAGGGCCTCGCGCGCCTCGCCGGCCTCCAGCGTCCCGAGCTGGTGCCATTCCGCGCGCTCCAGGTACGTCGGCAGCCGACGCCGGCCGCGGGCCGTGCGCAGGCTGGGCAGCGCCGCGATCACCATGACCAGCGGCCAGTCGCGCGGCACGCTCTCCTGCAGCGTGCCGGCGAGGGTGGAGACCTCGGCGGGATCGGCGACCTGGAGCTCGTCGAGGGTCAGCACGAGGCCGGCGCCTCGCCTCAGGGCCGCATCCATCACGCTCTCGAGAGCGGTCGCGAACCGGGCCGCGGACCCGTCGGCGGGCCGGCCCGGCTGTTCCAGCTCGACCTCTCCCCCGACACCCATGACGGTTGCGGAGACACGCGAGACGCGCGTGCGGCGCCCGTCCTGCGCGGCCGGGCGCGGCGCCTCGCCCTCGAGCAGCCGCTGCGCGCGTCCGAGTCGCTCGGCGAGTTCCTCGAGCAGGCCGCCCGCCGCCTTCGCCTCGATGTGCACGTGCGGCCAGGAGCGCTCGGTCGCGGCGTGCTCGGCGATCTCCCCCAGCGTCACGGTCTTGCCGACGCCCCGCGGTCCCAGCAGGACGAGCGGCCGGGGGGTGCGACCATCCAGCGCGGCCACCTCCAGCGCCTCCCGGGCGCCGTCGAGGACGTCGGTCCGGCCGGCGAAGACCACCGGCGGCTGGTTGAAGCCGGGGCGGTACGGGTTGGCGATCCTCGACCCCACAGCACCTCCCTGAAGCACTCCCTCGGCTTGAGCACCATTCTGCGCGAATAGCACACAAGCAGCTTTATAGCACGCTATAGCGCGTCGGGTCGAGGGATGCCTCAGCGGCCGCCGCTGACGTCGAGGAACGTCCCGGTGGTGTAGGAGGCCTCGTCGGAGAGCAGCCAGCAGATGGCGGACGCGACCTCCTCGGGGGTCCCCGCACGGCGCATCGGCAGGGACGGCGCCATCCGCCCGACCCGACCCTGCTGGCCGTTGCGCTCATGGATCTCGGTGTCGATCAGGCCCAGCCGGACCGAGTTGACCCGGATCCCCTGCTCGGCCACCTCTCGCGCCAGGCCGGTCGTCAGGGCGTCGAGCGCGGCCTTGGAGGCGGCGTAGTCGACGTACTCCCCGGGCGAGCCGAGGACCGCCGCACGCGAGGAGACATTCACGACGGAGCCGCCTGCGCGCATCCGCAGCACGGCCTCCCGCGCGCACACGAAGGCGCCCACGACGTTGACGTCGAGCAGCCGGCGGATCCGCTCGGCGGTCATCTGCGCCACCGGCATCGTGGGGGCCACCACCCCCGCGTTGTTGACCAACCCGACGGGCGGACCTGCCTCCTCGGGAAGCGTGGCGAACAGAGCCACCGCGTCGGCCTCCTGAGCCACGTCGGCCCTGAGGGCGTCGGCCCATACGCCTGCCGCACGACAGTCCGCCACCACCCGTGCTGCCGCGTCGCCGTCCTCGCGATAGCTCAGCCGCACGTTGCGGCCCGAGCGCGCGACCGCACGCGCGGTGGCCGCCCCCACCCCTCGGCTGCCGCCGGTGACCACGACGACGCCGCCGGCGGGCTCGCTCATGCGGCCCCTCCAGGCGCGCTCACGCCAGGTAGGCGACGACAGCCTCGCCGCGCGCCCCCAGGATCGTCTCGTCGACCGGCGCGACGAGCAGGCGCGCCGAGTCCGTCGGCACCTCGGCGTCCGCGTCCAGCGCCTCGACGAGGCGCATCCTCCCCGACCGGTCCGCACCCTCCTCCAGGCGCAGCCGGACGCTGGGATCGCGCCGCTCCACGAGCACCGCGCCGTCGTAGACCTCGATCGGTGCCTGGTCCTGCTCACCGCGCAGTGCCCGCTCGAAGCACGCGACGGCCACCGGGTCGGCCCCCGCGTCGTAGACCCAGCGCTCCCCGAGCACGGAATGACGCATGCGGCCGACCAGTGCCTCCTCGGCATCGGCCAGCGGGGCACTGCGGTAGGTGAGCGGAACGTGCAGCAGCCGGCCACCGCGGCGGACGACGAAGGCCTCGACGCCGACCTGGCCGTCGGGGTCGTCGAACCGGTAGGCCGCGAGGAGCTCCGCAGCGCCGTCGGTCTGGCTCCCCGAGCCGCCTCCGCGGGCGTCCAGCCAGCTCCCGACCAGCTCGGCCTTGCCTGGCTCCAAGGTGGCACGGTGCAGGACGGCCATCAGCGCCTCCCGGCGTCGCGGAGCCCCGCGGGCCCGGAAGGGTGGAGCGGTCGAGCGGTCAGCATGGTCATGAGTGCCTCCTCCAGCAACACCGCAGACGCTAGACCGGGGCTCCGAGGCCCCGCCATCGGGTCCGAACGGGCCGGGAGCGCTCGAAGGCCCGCGAGCGGGCCGTGAGGTCCGGCGGGTCCGGCGGGTCCGGCGGGTCCGGCAGCGGTGCGTCGTACGGTGGCAGCCATGGTCTCGACCCACACCCTCAACGACGGTCACACCCTTCCGGCGATCGGCCTGGGCACCTATGCCCTGGACGGCGACTCCGGCATCGACGCCATGTCCGCGGCCCTTCGCGCCGGCTACCGGCTGCTCGACACGGCGGTCAACTACGGCAACGAGGAGGAGGTCGGCGAGGCGATCCGGCGCTCCGGGGTGCCGCGCGAGGAGATCGTGGTCACCAGCAAGATCCCCGGTCGGCACCATCGCTACGACGACGCCATCCGCTCCACCGAGGACTCGCTGCGCCGCCTGGGACTGGAGCACCTCGACCTCCACCTGATCCACTGGCCCAACCCCAGCGACGACCTCTATCCCGAGACCTGGCGGGCGCTGGTCGAGCTGCGCGAGCGCGGTCTGGTGCGCAGCATCGGGGTCTCCAACTTCACCGAGGACCACCTGCACCGGATCATCGCCGAGAGCGCCGTGACCCCCGCGGTCAACCAGATCGAGCTGCACCCGCGGTTCCCGCAGCCGCAGATGCGCGCCGTGCACGACCAGCTCGGCATCCTGACCGAGGCGTGGAGCCCTCTCGGCAAGCGCGACGCACCCTTCGAGGAGCCGGCCGTCGTCGAGGCGGCCCGGGCGCACGGCGTCACCCCGGGCCAGGCGGTGCTGCGCTGGCAGGTGCAGCTGGGCAACGTGCCGATCCCGAAGTCCGCCGACCCGGTCCGCCAGCGCGAGAACCTCGACGTGCTCGGCTTCGAGCTCTCCGAGACCGAGATGGCGGCGATCACGGCGCTCGGTCGGCCCGACGGTCGCCTCTTCGGCGGAGACCCCGAGGTGCACGAGGAGCAGTAGCCGGGCGTTTCCACCTCGACGCCTGCGGATACCTGTCCCCCATGCAGAGCAGGCTCCTGAGCACCGAGGACGAACGGCGCACCTACGTGCTGGTGATGGACAAGGGCGACGAGGCGTTCGGTGAGATCACCGCCTTCGCCCAGGACCACGACGTGACCGCTGCGAGCCTGACCGCCGTCGGAGCAGCGAAGGCGGTGACGCTCGGCTACTTCGATCCGGAGATCTCCGACTACCGCCTGAGCGACTTCGAGGAGCAGATGGAGGTGCTCTCACTGGTCGGTGACATCGCGACCAAGGACGACTCCCCCGCCCTGCACGCCCACCTCGTTCTCGGCCGTCGCGACAGCTCCGCGATCGGCGGTCACCTGAGGAGGCTCACCGTCTGGCCGACCCTCGAGGTGGTGCTGCGCGAGTCCCCCGCCGAGCTGCACAAGAGCATCGATCCCGAGACCGGGCTGGCGTTGATCGACCTGCGCCCGTGAGGCGCTCCACGGCGGCGGTCGTCGCGGCCACCTCACTCACCGGCTACGGCATCCTCGGCGCCGTCTTCAGCGGTCATCCCTCCCGCGCCGAGCGCCGCACCTTCCGCGCCATCAACCACGGCGTCGGACCGCAACCCTGGCTCCGCATGCCCCAGCAGCTCGGGACGCCCTGGGCGCTGCCCGTCGCCGGGCTCCTCGCCACGGTGCGCGGTGAGCGCCGACTCGCCGTGGCGGCGCTGCTGGCCCTGCCCCTGGAGAAGGGCCTCGAGGTCGGCATGAAGAAGGTGGTCGACCGGCCCCGCCCGGCGCAGGTCCTGACGCCCGAGATCCGCGACGACGCACCGACCGAGGGTCCGTCGTACCCCTCGGGACACGCCGCGATCGCCGCTTGCGCGGTCTGGCTGCTGGGCTTCCTGCTGCCGCCACCCGCCGTGGCGGTCCTTGGCGGATGCGCGGGCCTGACCGCACTGACCCGCGTGCACCAGGGTGCGCACCTGCCCACCGACGCCGTCGGCGGCGCGGCGCTCGGAGTCGGGGTGGGCGCCCTGCTCACCGCGGCCCTGGGACTCTGACGACCGCCGGGGCTCTGACCATCCCCGGGCCGTCCGCCATCCGGGTAGGCGGCGGCACCGAACCCCGGGCATGACGCTGCTGGCGGATGTCCGGGCCTGGGTGCTGCAGAGGTCCGCGGCCTCGAGCGCGCGCTACGGCGACGTGCTGCAGCAGCTCAACCGCGGCCCGCGGATCGCGGAGCCCGACCGCGTCCGGGTCCCGACCCGGCACGGCCGGGTGCGCTGCGACGTCTACCGGCCTCCGGGCTCCCCCACCGCTCCCCCGGTGTACGTCCATCTGCACGGCGGCGCCTTCGTGATGCGGCACCCGAGGATGGACGACTTCTTCGCGCGGATCGTCGCGGCCGAATGTGGCGCTGTCGTGGTCAACGTCGACTACGACGTCGCACCCCAGGCCCGCTTCCCGGTCGCCCAGCACCAGGCCCATGACGTCGCCGCGTGGGTGGCCCATCACGGGATCTCCTTCGGTGTCGACGCCGGCCGGGTCGCCGTCGGGGGGTTCAGCGCAGGCGGGAACCTCGCGGCCTCGGTCGCCCTGCAGGCCCGCGATGCCGGGTCGTTCCGCCCGGCGTGCCAGCTCCTCGGCGTGCCCTCGCTCGACGTCGCCGAGGATCCCGCCGAGAAGCCGTCGCCGCTCGCCCGGCCGATGGTGTCCCCGGAGCTGATGGCACTGGTGCGCGCGACGTACTTCCGCGACGAAGCCGCCCGCGCCTCGGCCTACGCCTCCCCGCTGCGTGCCGGCGACCTCACCGGCCTGGCGCCGGCGCTGATCGTCACCGCGGAGTACGACGCGCTGCGGCGCGAGGGCGACCGCTACGCCGACCGTCTCCGCGACGCGGCCGTCCCCGTGACCCACCACGTCGTGCCGGCCGCCGACCACTACTTCCTCGACGGCGACCTCGTCCGGGCCCGCGCCACCCTGGACCTGCTCACCTCGACGCTGCGGGACCACCTCGGCGTCGAGCCGTGGACGCTGCGGTGAGGGCCCGGACCGGTCGGAGGGCGACCCGTGACCGCGCCGCAGGCGTGGAAAGGCACTCCGGCGGGCATCATCGAGGCATGGCAACCGACGACCGCTTCCCCGACCAGGCACCGACCGAGCCGGCAGGCGCCGAGGACGGCACGGACACGGTCGGCGCGGCGCCCGACCGGTCCCCGGCCTCCCGGGACTCGGCGCCGCACGACGCGGCGCCCGCGGGCAAGGACCCGCTGCGCGGGTCGCGCGCGGGCAGCACCTGGGTCGCGCTGGTCGGCGTCGGAGTGCTGCTGGTGCTGCTGGTCATCTTCATCCTGCAGAACACCCAGTCGGTCCAGGTCAGCTTCCTGGGCTTCGACGGGACCGCCCCGCTGGCCGTCTGCCTGCTGATCGCCGCGGCAGCCGGCATCCTCATGACCGCACTCGCCGGCACCCTGCGGATCCTCCAGCTGCGCCACCGCGTGCGGCGCGAGACGCGCCGCGCACGACGCTGAGCGGTCCCCGACTCCGGGCGCCGGGATCGCTATCCTCACCGGCGTGCTGACCCCTCGCCTGGCAGGCCTCGTCCTCGCTCCGCTGCTCGCGCTCACGGCCGCGTGCGGCAGCAGCGGTCCCGCCCCGGCCGCGAGCGGGAGCACTGCGAGCAGCACGCCCCCGACCAGCGCGCCCGCGGCGCCGCGCAGCTCGGCCGCGCCGGCCTCCAGCACGCCGACTCCGTCGGCGCCCGCCACGGCTCCCAGCACCGCCGCCGGTTCCCCCCCCGCCGGCCCGTGCGCGTACCCCTCGGCCGGCCAGGCCGCGAAGCCGGCCGAGGCGCCGCCTGCGACGCCGGTGACCCGCACTCCCACTGGAGCGACCGTGACCACCAACCGCGGGACGATCGGGCTGACCCTCGAGGCGGACGAGGCGCCCTGCACGGTCAACTCCTTCCTCTCCCTGGCCAAGCAGGGCTACTTCGACGGCACCCCGTGCCACCGGTTGACGACGGCCGGCATCTACGTGCTGCAGTGCGGCGACCCCTCCGGCACCGGAGCAGGTGGCCCGGGCTACTCCTTCGCCGACGAGCTGAAGAAGAACGACCCGCGGATCCAGCCGTGCCCGAAGATCGACACCCCGACCGGCCCCCAGGCGATCTGCACCTATCCGGCCGGCACCGTGGCGATGGCCAACTCGGGCCCGGACAGCAACGGGTCGCAGTTCTTCCTCGTCTACCGCGACTCGCACCTGCCCAACGCCTACACGGTGTTCGGGCGGATGGACGCCCAGGGCCTCAAGACCGTGCAGCAGATCGCCGCCGACGGGCTCGCCCCCGGCACCCAGGGCGACGGCGCACCGAAGAGGCCGGTGACGATCACCTCCGTCACGGCGTCCTGAGCCGGCCCCGGGTAGCGTCGCCAGGGTGACCTCCTCTCCTACGGGCGCTGCTGCTCGGCCCGGGCGACGGCCCGGCCCCGTCAGCCGGGTGCGGGTCGTCGAGCTGCGCGCCGGCGCCGTACGACGCCACGAGGACCGGCTCGCCGTCGAGGAGCCGCTCGAGATCAGGCTCACCGCGCCGGGCCTGCCCGCGACCACGCTCGGCATCACCATGCGCACGCCCGGCCACGACTTCGAGCTCGCGACGGGCTGGCTCGTGCACGAGGGGGTGACCGGGAGCGACGCGATCAGCGCGGTGCGGTACTGCACCGACGCCGACCTGCGCCCCGAGGAGCAGTTCAACGTCGTGACCGTCGACCTGACGGCACCCCCGCGACGGCTCCCGGCGGCCCGCGTCGTCTCCTCGGCCTGCGGCGTCTGCGGTGCCGACTCCGTCGACGACGTGCTGGCGAGGTCGGTGACGCCCGGGCCCGAGATCCGTCTTGGCCAGGAGGTGCTGCTCGGGCTCCCCGACGCCCTCCGCGACGCCCAGCCGGGCTTCGACCGCACCGGCGGCATGCACGCCGCCGGTCTCGCGACGCCCGCCGGCGAGCTGGTCGCCGTGCGCGAGGACGTCGGCCGCCACAACGCCGTCGACAAGGTTGTGGGCTCGCGTCTGCTGGCCGCCGAGGCCGTCCCGCCCGTGCTGGTGCTGAGCGGGCGGATCGGCTTCGAGCTCGTGCAGAAGGCCGTCGTGTCCGGGGTGCGGGTGATCGTCGCCGTCGGCGCGCCCACCTCGCTCGCCGTCGACCTCGCCGGCACCGCCGGCCTGACGGTGGTTGGCTTCACCCGCGGCGAACGCGCTGTCGTCTACGCCGGGGAGCACCGGATCACCGACTGACCGGCGTGGGTGTCCCGGCGATGTCGGTGGGCTCTCCTAGGTTGGTCCCATGCGCCTCCTGCACACCTCCGACTGGCACCTGGGGCGTGCCTTCCACGGGGTCGGGATGCTCGGTCACCAGGCCACCTTCGTCGACCACCTGCTCGAGGTCGTCGAGGACGAGGCCGTCGACCTGGTGGTCATCGCGGGCGACGTCTACGACCGTGGGCTGCCCCCGGCCGACGCCGTTGCGCTGGCCGACGAGGCCCTGGGCCGTCTCGCCGCCTCCCGCGCCCGCGTGGTCGTCACCAGCGGCAACCACGACTCTGCCCGCCGGCTGGGCTTCGGCGCGGCGCTGATGGACCACGCCGGGGTGCATCTGCGCACCGACGCGGCCGGTGTCGGCACGCCGGTGCTGCTCGAGGACCACCACGGTCCGGTCGCGGTCTACGGCCTGCCCTACCTCGACCCCGACCTCACCCGTCGCGCGTGGGACCTGCCGACCCGGTCCCACCACGCAGCGCTGGCCGCGGCCATGACGCGGGTGCGCACCGACCTGGCCGCCCGCCCGGGCGCCCGGTCGGTGGTGCTGGCTCACGCGTTCGTCGCCGGCGGCGACCCCAGCGACAGCGAGCGCGACATCGCCGTCGGTGGCGTCTCGATCGTGCCCACCACCGTGTTCGACGGCATCGACTACACCGCCTTGGGGCATCTGCACGGGCGCCAGGTGCTCGGCGACCGCATCCGCTACTCCGGGTCTCCGCTCGCCTACTCCTTCTCCGAGGCCGGCCACACCAAGGGCAGCTGGCTCGTCGACCTCCGAGCGAGCGACTGCCGGGCCACGTTCGTCCCCGCCCCGGTGCCCCGACCGCTCGCCCGCCTCTCCGGGACGCTCGAGGACCTGCTGCGGGCCGAGGAGCACCGGGTCCACGAGGACAGCTGGGTGCAGGTCACGCTCCTGGACACCGTCCGCCCCCTGCAGGCGATGGACCGGCTCCGGGCCCGCTTCCCGCACACCCTGGCCCTCTCCTACCGGCCCGAGGGCCGGTCGGAGCGTGGTCCCCACCTCGTCGGGACCGGCCGCACCGACCGCGAGATCGCCCTCGACTTCGTCGCCTCCGTGCGCGGGGCGGCCGCCACCGACGCCGAGGCCGTCCTGCTCGGTGAGGCCGTGGACGCCTGCTGCGCCGATCGCGACGCCGACGTGGTGGTCGGTGCCTGATGCGCCTGCACCGACTCGAGGTCACCGCGTTCGGCCCGTTCGCCGGCACCGTCTCGGTGGACTTCGACGACCTCGGCTCCACGGGCCTGTTCCTGCTGACCGGTCCGACCGGGGCCGGGAAGAGCTCCGTGCTCGACGCCGTCTGCTTCGCCCTCTACGGCGAGGTCCCCGGTGACCGCCAGCAGGCCCGTCACCTCCGCAGCGACCACGCCCCCGCCGACCGGGTGCCGCAGGTGGTGCTGACCACCAGCATCGCCGGACGCACCTTCCGGTTCACCCGGTCCCCCGCGTGGGAGCGGCCCAAGAGACGGGGCACGGGGACGACCCGCCAGCAGCCCAGCGTGCTGGTCGAGGAGCACCGGGACGGCACCTGGACCGGTCTCGCGACCCGGCTCGACGACGCCGGGCTGCTGGTCTCCTCGCTCCTCGGCATGACCTGCGCCCAGTTCACCCAGGTCGCGATGCTTCCCCAGGGCCGCTTCCAGGCGTTCCTGCGGGCCTCCTCCGCCGAGCGGCACGCCGTTCTCCAGCGGCTCTTCCGCACCGACCGGTTCGAGCAGGTGGAGCGATGGCTCGTCGAGCACCGGTCCGAGGTCCGCCGGGCCAGCGACAGCCTCGGGCTGCGGGTCGCCGGTCACGTGCACCGCCTCCAGGAGGCCGGGGCGACGAGCGCTCCCGACGACTGGGACCTCGACGACCTCGAGCTGCCCGCGGCGCGAGGCGACGTCTCCTCCTGGGCGCACGCCGTCGCTGCTGCCGCGCAGGACGCCCACGAGATCGCCCGCGCCGAACACCTGACCGCCGACCGGGCTGCCATCGCCGCCGCCCAGGAGCTGGCCCTCGC
Organism: Marmoricola sp.; assembly: GCA_051954195.1. Classification (GTDB taxonomy): domain Bacteria; phylum Actinomycetota; class Actinomycetes; order Propionibacteriales; family Nocardioidaceae; genus Marmoricola. Next base: position 32,950 of record JBQCHZ010000044.1, on the reverse strand, counting down.
GCGCGCCACGGCGGCGCTGGGTGAGCAGGGTCGTGCCGCAGCGGCAACGCTCGCCGCCCTCGAGCGCGACGCGCCCGAGGCGGAGCGACGCGTTCGCCGGCTCGCGGAGCACCAGCGCGCCGTCACCGTGGAGCCGGCCGCCCGCGCCCTCGCCGAGGCGGAGGCCGGACGGGTCGAGGCGCTCGACGACGCGCGGCGCACCGGGCTCGACGCCGGCCTGCACCTCACCGGCCTGACTTTCACCGGCCCGGATCGTTCCGGCCCCGACATCCACGGCCCTGCCCCGTCCGCCACCGCGGGGGCTGCGGCCGGCGCGGCGCAGGCGGCGGCGCCGGACGACGTGCAGGATAGGGTGCAGGACGCCCTGCAGCGGGCCGAGGCGCGCCTCGCACGGCTCCGGTCGGCGCTGCCGCACGTCGCGGAGCGCCTTCGGCTCCGGGCCGACACCGTCCGCCTCGAGCACGAGCTCGCCGCCGACCGCGACGAGCTCGGACGGGCCCGCACCGCCGTGGCGGACCTCCCTGCACGCGTCCGCCGGCTCGATGCCGACCAGCGAGCCGCAGCGGCCGCGGCCCTCGACAGCGCCGCCGCCGAGGACGCCCTGGCCCGCGCCGAGGCGGGCGTGGTCGCCGCACGCGAGGTCGTCCGCACCGCCGCGCTGGTCGAGGAGGGTCGCCTCGCCCTGCTCGCGGCCACCGAGGAGGCGCAGAGCCTGCGGGAGGCGCATCTGGACGCCCGCGAGGCGCGGATCGCCTCCATCGCCTCCGAGCTCGCCGTCGGGCTGGTCAGTGGCTGCTCGTGCCCGGTGTGCGGCAGCCTCGACCACCCGACGCCGGCGGCCACCGCGTCGTCCGGCAGCCGCGAGGCCGAGGAGCTGGCCCGTCGTCGCTACGAGGACGCGGAGACGGCACGGATGGCGCGCCACGAGGCCCAGGCGGCGCGGGCGGCACGGTGGGCAGCCCTGCAGGAGGCGGCCGGAGGGCAGGACGTCGCGCACTGGGAGCGGGTCCGCGGGGAGGCGGAGACCCGGCTGGCAGTCGCGTGCGCGGCCGCCGAGGAGGCGCGCCTGCTCGCGGAGCAGCGGGCCGCCGCAGCCGCGGCGCTGGAGCGGGCGACCGGGACGGCGGCGACCTGTGAGCTGAGCGTCGCGCGAGGTACCGAACGCCTGCTGCACCTGCGCTCACGGCAGGAGGCGCTCACCGCGGAGCTCGACGCCCTCGGTGCCGGCGACGAGGAGGACGACGTCGTGAGCGCCGTCGTGGCCGTCGAGGCGGAGATCGACGCGCTGCACCGCACCCGCGCCGCTCTCGAGCGGCTCCGGGTGCTGCACGACGCCGTGCGCAGGGCGCATCACCGCGCCCAGGAGGCGTGCGAGGCCGCGAGGTTCGCCGACGCCGCCGAAGCCCTGGCGGCGCTGCTTCCCGCCGAGGAGGCCCGATCGCTGGCAACATGGCTCGCCGACCGGTCCGCGGATGCGCAGGCAGCTCGCGCGACGCTGGAGCGGCCCGACGTGGCCGAGGCCGTGACGGCCGACGCGGTGGACCTCGCCGGCCTCGAGGCCCGCGTCGAGGAGGCGAGCGGGGCGCGCGATGCCACCGCTGCCGCGCTCCTGGACCGGCAGCGTGCCGCCGAGCGGACCTCCCTGCTGTGCGCGGAGATCGTCGCAGCCCTCGATGCGTGGACCCCGGTGCGCGAGGCCGCCTCCGTGGTCGGCGCGCTGGCGTCCTTCGTCGAGGGCAAGGGTCCCGACAACTCGCTGCGGATGCGCCTGTCGGCCTACGTGCTGGCCGAGCGCCTGCGCCAGGTCGTCGCCGCCGCCAACGAGCGCCTGGCCGCGATGTCGAGCCAGCGCTACACCCTCGAACAGGCCGACGAGCGCGGCGCCGGCGACCGCCGCGGCGGGCTCAGCCTGCGGGTCCGGGACGAGTGGAGCGGCGCGGTGCGCGACCCCGTCACGCTGTCGGGCGGTGAGACCTTCGTCGTCGCGCTGGCGCTGGCGCTGGGACTGGCCGACACCGTCTCCCACGAGGCAGGCGGCACCGACATCGACACGCTGTTCATCGACGAGGGGTTCGGCAGCCTCGACGCCGAGACCCTCGAGGAGGTGATGGACACCCTCGACGCGCTGCGCGAGGGCGGTCGCACCGTCGGTCTGGTCAGCCACGTGCCCGAGCTGCGCGAGCGCATCACCGCACGCCTGGAGGTCCGCAAGGCACGGGAGGGCTCGACGCTGGTGCTCGCCTGACGGGTCCGCGACCGGCGGCCGACACCTCACGACGCCACGCTGGGTAGGGTCGGCGCATGGCTCCCGCCGATGCCCGGAAGCGCCTCGACCCGGCCTTCACCGCCCTTCCCTACGCGCGTCTCGCCGAGGTCGCCCTCGCGCGCACCCAGGACTTCGGCGTCAGCCACGCCGACTTCCGGTTCGAGCGGGTGCGCCAGCAGTACCTCAGCGTGCGCGACGGTCGGCTGCAGGGCGCGGAGGACGCCGAGGACCTCGGCTTCGCGGTGCGGGTGGTCCTCGACGGCGCCTGGGGCTTCGCGGCCGGCGTCGTGCTGACGACCGACGAGGCCGTCCGGGTAGCCGAGTCGGCGGTCAACGTCGCCCGGGTCGCCGCGCGGATGACCCGCCGCCCGGTCGAGCTGGCGCCGGAGCCGGTGCACGCGGATGCGGTGTGGTGCTCGTCGTACGACACCGATCCGTTCACGGTGCCGCTCGGGGACAAGGTCGCGCTGCTGCGCGAGTGGACCGGCCGGCTGGTCTCGGCAGCGGGCGTCGAGCACGCCGCCGGCACCCTGCAGCAGGTGCACGAGAACAAGTACTACGCCGACCTGTCGGGCACGAGCACCACGCAGCAGCGCGTCCGGCTCGAGCCCGCGCTGGAGGCGTTCGGCAGCTCCCAGCAGCACGGCGTCTTCGACTCGATGCGCACGATCGCGCCGCCCGTGGGACGCGGCTGGGAGTACCTGGTCGACGGAACGTGGGCCGTCGAGGACGAGATCGCGCGGATGCCCGAGCTGCTCGCCGAGAAGCTCGCCGCCCCCTCGGTGGAGGCCGGGACCTACGACCTGGTGATCCACCCCTCCAACCTGTGGCTCACGATCCACGAGTCGATCGGGCACGCGACCGAGCTCGACCGCGCCCTCGGCTACGAGGCCAACTACGCGGGCACCTCGTTCGCCACCCCCGACCTCCTCGGCACGCTGCAGTACGGCTCCGATCTCATGCACGTCACCGGCGACCGGACCGTCGAGCACGGACTGGCAACCGTCGGCTACGACGACGAGGGGGTCGCGGCCCAGTCGTGGGACCTGATCCGCGACGGCGTGCTGGTCGGCTACCAATTGGACCGCTCGATGGCCGCGAGCTTCGGGTCCGAGCTCAACGGTGGACGGTCGAACGGGTGCGCCTACGCCGACTCCCCCGCCCACGTCCCCATCCAGCGGATGGCCAACGTCTCCCTGCAGCCCGCCGCCGACGGTCCCGACGTCGAGGGCCTCATCGGGCAGGTCGAGGACGGCCTGTACGTCGTCGGCGACCGGTCCTGGTCGATCGACATGCAGCGCTACAACTTCCAGTTCACCGGTCAGTGCTTCCACCGGATCCGCAACGGCCGCCTGGTGGGCCAGGTGCGCGACGTGGCCTATCAGGCGACGACCACCGACTTCTGGAACAGCATGCGTGCCGTGGGCGGGCCACAGACCTGGGAGCTCGGAGGCGCGTTCAACTGCGGCAAGGCCCAGCCGGGGCAGGTCGCCGCCGTCAGCCACGGGTGTCCGGCGGCCCTCTTCGAGGGTGTCCGGATCCTCAACACGAGCCAGGAGGCGCACGCCTGATGCAGCTCCGCCCTACCCCCCAGCACCTGGCCGAGCTGGCCCTGGACCGCTCGCGCAGCGACGCCTGCATCACCATCGTCCGCGACAGCCGCCGGGCGAACCTGCGCTGGGCCAACAACACCCTGACCACCAACGGCGTGGATCACGGCTCGGAGGTCACCGTCATCGCCTTCGCGGGGACCGCGAACGCGTCGGTGACCGGCAGCGCCGCGTCCCTCGACCAGGTCACCGCCCTCGTCGAGGCGGCCGACGCCGCCGCGCGGACCGCAGCCGAGGACGGTGAGGACGCCGAGGACCGGGCACCGCTCGTCGACCCCGGCCACGCGCCGGGCAGCGGCTGGGAGCAGGAGCCGGGAGGCACCGGCATCGAGGTGTTCGACTCCTTCGCCGCCGAGCTCGGCGCCGCCTTCGACGAGGCGGAGGGAGCAGGACGGATCCTGTACGGCTTCGTCAGCCACGAGGTGACCACGACCTACCTCGCCTCCACCACGGGCCTGCGCCTGCGCCACGAGCAGCCGACCGGTCACTACGGCTGCACCGGCAAGACGGCCGACCTGACGGCGAGCGCGTGGGTCGGCGGCGCCACCCGCGACTTCGCGGAGGTGTCGGCGCGGAAGGTCGCGGCCGACGTCGCCACCCGGCTCGCGTGGGCGGGACGGCGCACCGATCTGCCCGCCGGACGCTACGACACGGTGCTCCCGCCGACGGCGGTCGCCGACCTGATGATCGACGCCTACTGGTCCGCGGGTGCCCGCGTGGCACACGAGGGCCAGTCGGTCTACTCCCGCGCCGGCGGCGGGACGCTGATCGGCGACCGCGTCGGCCGGCCGGGTGTCCACCTCTTCTCCGACCCGGCGTACCCGGGCCTGGAGGCGATGCCGTTCGTCGCCGACGCCGCCTCGGGCAACACCTCCAGCGTCTACGACAACGGCCTGCCGCTCACGCGCACCGACTGGATCGCCGACGGTGAGCTCCGGGCGCTGCTGCAGACCCGGCACACCGCGGCACTCACGGGGCAACCGGTCACGCCGGCCATCGACAACCTGGTGCTCGAGGTCGAGGGCGCCGGCGGCACCGAGCAGGATCTGGTCGCCGGCCTCGACGACGGGCTGCTGGTGACCTGCTTGTGGTACATCCGCGAGGTCGACCCGCAGACGCTTCTGCTCACCGGTCTCACCCGCGACGGCGTCTACCGGGTCCAGGGCGGCGAGGTCACCGGTGTGGTGAACAACTTCCGATTCAACGAGAGCCCGGTCGACCTGCTGCGCCGGTTCTCCGGTGCCTCCGCCACGGTGCCGAGCTTCTCGCGCGAGTGGGGCGACGACTACTTCTCCCGCACCGCCACCCCGGCCCTGCGCATCCCCGACTTCAACATGAGCTCGGTGTCCCAGGCGCTCTAGGAGGGCGCCGGGACGTCGGCCCCACAACCGCCCACTCGACGCACCACAACTGACAACTCGACCAACCACAACCGGCAACTCAACGGATGGGGTGGCCGCCGGGGATGGGGACGGCGGGGTCGTAGGGGGTGCGGGTGTAGACGAAGGTGGCGCACTCGAGATGGCTCACTGATCCGTCGGTACGACGGTGCACGTGCAGGGTCTCGCCGCGGTGGTAGCCGGCATGGCCCACGACCCGCTCCCCCAGGCGGACCAGCTGCTCGGCCAGCACGCCGCGCGCGACGTCGTGCAGCTCCAGTCGCTCGTTGTGCCAACGGGCCTCGAAAGCGGAGTTGCCCCAGTACCAGGGGCCGAGCAGCTCCTCGGCCCAGTCGGGCACCCGTTCGGTGGGGCGCCACGGCTCGACGGGGGCCGGGGTCCGGCCCCCAAGCAGCCGCTCGGCGAGCTCGACGCCGGCGAACCCGGTGGTGGCGTCGGTCAGTGCCACCACCCCGCGCCCGGAGCCGGGGTCGATCAGCGCGCAAGCCTGGAAGCCGGGCATCGATCCCAGGTGACCGACCAGGGTGCCGCCGGCGTAGGGCGCGACGAGGGTGGCCAGCCCGTAGCCGTCCCGCACCGGTCGTTGCATCTCCCGCAGGGTCGTCCGGTCGAGCACGCCGTCCGCGCCGCTGCGCAGGAACGTCACGAACCGGGCGAGGTCGCCGACCGTGCTCCACAGCTGGCCGGCCGGTGCCATCGCACCGGGGTCGGTGGCCGGCTCGTCGGTCAGGGTTCCGCGCAGGTGGTGCACGCTGCGTCCCCGGGCAGCGGGCGAGCGCGGCAGGTAGCTGGTCCGGGCCAGCCCGAGGGGGTCCAGCAGCCGCTCCTGCACCACCTCGCGCCACGGCTTGCCCCGCAGCCGGCCGACCACCTCGCCGAGCAGCGCGAAGCCGAGGTTGCTGTAGTGGTAGCCCTGTCCCGGACCGGAGACCGCCCCGGAGCCGTCGTTGGCGGCGGTGAGGGCGGCGAAGTCGCCTCCCGGGGTGCGTTCCCACCACGGTCCGACCGGCTCGCTCTGCATCCCGGAGGTGTGCGAGAGCAGCTCTCGCAGCGTCGCCTCGCGGTAGCCGGACTCGGGGACGGATCGGCCGAGTGCGTCGTCGAGGTCCAGCAGCCCCTCGTCGCGGCACTGGAGCACCAGCACACCGGTCATGGTCTTGGTGATCGATCCGATCCGGAACTGCGTGTCAGGATCGACCGGCTCCCCGGCACCGCCCGTCCAGGCCTCCTCGCCGTCCTCCAGCACGGTGGCGACGACGCTCGGGAGCCGCCGTACGGCCTGGTAGGCGGCCAGCACGGCCGCGTGGTGGGCGTCGCGGTCGCTCGGCATCGCCGGGTCAGTCCAGGTAGGCCGCGATCGCCGCGCCCAGCTCGGGTTGCGACACGCATGCCATGTGGTTGCCGGGCACTTCCGCGCAGCTTCCGTCGGGAAGCAGGTCGGCCAGCTCCTGACCGGATCCGTGGTCGTCGTCCTGCTCCCCCATCAGCACCAGCGTCGGGACGTCCACGGCCGCGATCTCCGCGGCGCTCATCGGCACCTGGGTGCCGATCGCCAACGACAGCGCCTCGGGGTCCGCGCCGACGGTCTTCACGAAGGCCTGGGTCATGTACTCCGGGTCGCCGTAGCGGAAGCTGCCCAGGGCGGCGAGGACCCGCTGGTACCACGCACCGGCAGCGCTGATGTCGAGCATCCGGGACAGACCCATCCCCGCGAGCACCGCGCGATCGGGTCTGGCCCCCCGCACCAGCATCCGCAGCGTCGTGCGGGAGCCCAGCGAGTAGCCCCCGAGGTCGAAGCCGCCGGCCGCCGGGTCCAGCCCCAGGTGGGCCAGCAGGGCGAAGCCGTCGTCGGTGAGCACGTCGGGCGGGTAGTCGGCCGGGTCGTGGGACCGGTCGGAGGAACCGTGCCCCCGCAGGTCCGGCGCGATCACCCGGTAGCCGGCCGCCGCGAGCCGGGCTGCGTGCCCGTACTTGACCCAGTTCACATAGCCGGTCGAGACGAAGCCGTGCAGCAGCACCAGCGGGCGGCCCTCGCCGACCTCCCGGTAGACCAAGCGGGCACCGTCGCCTCCGGCGTACTCGTGGAGCGGCAGGTCGGGCTCGGTCACCGATCTCCCTCGGGAGAGGTCTCCGCGAAGGCCTCGGCGAAGGCCTCCGGGGACGGGCAGGAGCACACCAGGTTGCGGTCGCCGTAGGCCTGGTCGATCCGGCGCACCGGCGGCCAGTACTTGTCGGGGTCGAAGCCTTGGGGGAACACCGCGACCGCGGCGTCGTAGCCCGGGTCCGTGGTGACCACCTCGGCCGTGTGCGGCGCTCCGCGCAGCGGGGACGTCTCGGCGTCCCACTCCCCCGAGGCGACCTTGTCGATCTCGCGCCGGATCGCGATCATCGCGTCGCAGAACCGGTCGAGCTCGGCGAGGTCCTCGGACTCGGTCGGCTCCACCATCAGCGTGCCGGCGACCGGGAAGCTCATCGTCGGCGCGTGGAAGCCGTAGTCGATGAGCCGCTTGGCGACGTCGTCGACACTCACGCCGGTCGACTGCGTCAGCGGGCGCAGGTCGAGGATGCACTCGTGTGCCACCAGGCCGTTGTGCCCGCGGTAGAGCACCGGGAAGTGCTCCTCGAGCCGGGCGGCGACGTAGTTGGCGGCGAGCACCGCGACGCTGGTCGCGCGGGCCAGGCCCTCGGCACCCATCATCCGCACGTAGGCCCACGAGATCGGCAGGATCCCTGCCGATCCGTACGGCGCCGCGCTGATCGGGCCGATGCCGGGGCGACGCCCGGCAACGGGGTGCCTCGGGTGGCTGGGCAGGTACGGCGCCAGGTGCGCGCGCACCGCGACCGGGCCGACGCCGGGACCGCCACCACCGTGCGGGATGCAGAAGGTCTTGTGCAGGTTCAGGTGCGACACGTCGCCGCCGAACTCGCCAGGCCGCGCGTGGCCGAGCAGGGCGTTGAGGTTGGCGCCGTCGACGTAGACCTGGCCGCCGGCGGCGTGAACGATCGAGCACAGCTCGCCGATGGTGTCCTCGTAGGCACCGTGCGTGGAGGGGTAGGTCACCATGATGGCCGCCAGCCGCTCGCCGTGCTGGGCGCACTGGGCGCGCAGGTCGTCGAGGTCGACCGCCCCCGTGGCCGTCGACGCGACGACGACGACCTTCATGCCGGCCATCACCGCGGACGCGGCGTTGGTGCCGTGGGCCGAGGACGGGATCAGGCAGACGTCGCGGTGGGCGTCGCCGCGGGCGTGGTGGTAGCCGCGGATGGCGAGCAGGCCCGCCAGCTCGCCCTGGGACCCGGCGTTGGGCTGGATGGAGACCGTGTCGTAGCCGGTCACGGTCGCCAGCCAGCCCTCGAGGTCGGCGACCAGCCGGGCGTACCCGACGGCGTCCTCGGCCGGCACGAACGGGTGCAGGTCCGCGAAGCCGGGCAGGCTGATCGGCTCCATCTCGGTCGTGGCGTTGAGCTTCATCGTGCAGGACCCCAGCGGGATCATGCCGCGGTCCAGGGCGTAGTCGCGGGCCGAGAGGCGGCGCAGGTAGCGCAGCATCGAGGTCTCGCTGTGGTGGGCGGAGAAGACCTCGTGGGTGAGGTACGGCGTGGTGCGACGCAGCGTCGCGGGCACGGCGCTTCCCGCCACCACCGGCCCGGCCGCGTCGGCACCGAACGCGCGCAGCGCTCGCAGGATCACGTCGTCGTCCGCCGTCTCGCCCACGCTCACCCCGACGTGGTCGTCGTCGACCGGGCGCAGGTGCAGGCCGAGCTCGTGGGCACGAGCGACCACCTCCGCGGCCCGCCCGGGCACCCGGACCAGCACGGTGTCGAAGAAGGCGTCGTGCACGACCTCGATGCCCTGCTCCTGCAGAGCGGCTCGAAGTCGGGTGGCCAGGTCGTGGATCCGCTCGGCGATCTGCCTCAGGCCCTCGGGCCCGTGGTAGACGGCGTACATGCCCGCCGCGACCGCGAGCAGCACCTGGGCCGTGCAGATGTTGGAGGTGGCCTTGTCGCGCCGGATGTGCTGCTCGCGGGTCTGCAGCGCGAGCCGGTACGCCGGGCGGCCGGCCGCGTCCTTCGACACCCCGACCAGGCGACCCGGCAGGTGCCGCTCCAGCCCGTCGCGCACGGCCATGAAGCCGGCGTGCGGACCTCCGTGGAACAGCGGCACGCCGAAGCGCTGGCTCGACCCGACGGCGACGTCGGCGCCCAGCGTGCCGGGCGCCTCGACGAGCGTGAGGGCGAGCAGGTCGGCGGCCAGCACGGCCAGGCCGCCGCGAGCGTGCACCTCCTCGATCACGGCACGCGGGTCCCACAGGCGGCCCGACGCGCCGGGGTACTGCACCAGGGCGCCGCACACCTCGCCCTCCGGCAGTCCCGCGGCGAGATCGGCGACCACCACCGGGATGCCCATCGCCTCGGCGCGTGTGCGCACGACGTCGATGGTCTGCGGCAGGGCGTCCGCGTCGACGACGAAGGCCGCGTCGGCGCTCACCTTGCGCTGCGCCCGACGCACCAGCGTCATCGCCTCCGCGGCGGCGGTGCCCTCGTCGAGCAGCGACGCGTTCGCGGTCGGCAGGCCGGTCAGGTCGGCGACGACGGTCTGGAAGTTCAGCAGGGCCTCCAGCCGGCCCTGGCTGATCTCCGGCTGGTACGGCGTGTAGGCGGTGTACCACGACGGGTCCTCGAGCACGTTGCGCCGGATCACCGGCGGGGTGACCGTGGCGGAGTAGCCGAGCCCGATCATCGGCTCGAGCGGGATGTTCTGCGCGGCGAGCGCACGCAGCTCCAGCGCCGTCTCGCGCTCGCCGGCCGGAGCGGGCAGCGCGTCGACAGCGAGCTCGCTGCGGATCGCCGTCGGCACGGCCGCCTGCATGAGGGCCTCGAGCGAGTCGAAGCCCACCGCCTTGAGCATCCGGTCGACGTCGTCGGGCCGGGGGCCGATGTGTCGGGCGGCGAAGGATGAGGACACGGAGGGCTCCCTGGGTCGGGGTCGCCTCCCCCTCAGTCGGGCACAGCGCCCTTCTGAGTTGCCTGGCCCGCGCGGTCCTGGGCGCCTGAGAGCTTGTCGGGGAGGAGTTGCCCCTTCGGCGCTCCGCCGTCCGCCCAGGGGCGGATGGCGGAGACTCTCCCGCGCGGGTTCGTCAGCGCCGCCAATCTACCAGCCGCGTGCCTTCGGTCGAGGCGCCGACCGGCGTGCGTTTCAGCCGGCGTGACGGGCCTTGCGGCGTGCCGCCAGCTCGTCGGAGCCCGTGGCGGCGTGGTCGTCGGCGGTCCGCTCGGAGGGCAGCTCGGCGAGCGACCCCTCGATCTCGCGCCACACCCCACCGATCGCGATGCCGAACACGCCCTGGCCGCCCTGGAGCAGGTCGATGACCTCGTCGTTGCTGGTGCACTCGTAGACGGTCGCGCCGTCGCTCATCAGGGTGACGCGGGTCAGGTCGTCGGTGCCCCGGGCCCTCAGGTGCGCGACCGCGGTGCGGATCTGCTGCAGCGAGATGCCGGCGTCCAGCAGTCGCTTGATGACCTTGAGCAGCAGGATGTCCTTGAAGGAGTACAGCCGCTGGGTGCCGGAGCCGGTGGCCCCGCGCACGGTCGGCTCGACCAGGCCGGTGCGGGCCCAGTAGTCGAGCTGGCGGTAGGTGATGCCGGCGGCGTTGCAGGCCGTCGGACCGCGGTAGCCGAGGTCGTCGGGCAGCGGCGAGACGTCGTCGTCGAAGAGCAGGCCCTGCTCGTCGGCGGCCCGGCTGGCCTCGAGCGTCTCCGCCCTGCGCTGCGGGTCCTGCCCGGCAGCGACGCTGCCGTTGTCGTTGTTCGCCACGTTGACCTCCGAAGACTTCCCTCCACTGAGCGTAACCCCGGGGAAGGGCCGGTGCGGCCGCGAGTTACAGCGAAGACATTCGGAAAGGTAAACCTCTGGTTGAGGGTCGGTCAAAGACACCGGCGGCGTGTCGGTCCACGGATCCCACGGCCACAACCCTCAACCTCTGGTCGAGGGTCAGCTCTCGAAGTCCTCGGGGGTGACCTGGTCGAGGAACTCGCGGAACTGCTCCACGGTCTCCTCCTCGTCCCCCACGCCGGCCTCGCCGCCGTCCTCCCGCTCGGAGTCCGGCACCGGGATGCCTGCCTCCTCCAGCACGCCCTCGGAGCACACGATCCGCGCGCCGGTGCGCAGCGCCAGCGCGATGGAGTCCGAGGGCCGCGCCGAGACCTCGACGCCGGAGTCGAGGACCAGCTGGGCGTAGAACACGCCCTCGCGCATCTCGGTGATCCGGATCTCCCGGACGCTGTGGCCGGTCGCCTCCACCAGGTCCTTGAGCAGGTCGTGCGTCAACGGCCGCGGCGGCACCACGCCCTGTTGGGCGAACGCGATCGCCGTCGCCTCGACGGCACCTATCCAGATCGGCAGGTAGCGCTCCCCGTCCGCCTCGCGCAGCAGCACGATCGGACTGTTGGAGGGCATCTCCACCCGGACCCCGACGACCTCGACCTCACGCACACGATCAGCCTACGCCGGGCGCAACCCGCACGCGCCGGGGTCAGCGCAGCGAGCGCAGGCCGGTACGCACCAGCGCCGCGTGCAGGCGCACCGACAGCGCCGCGATGTCGTCGATGGCCTGCGCGGCTCGACCCTCGGCCCCGTCCTCGCGACTGCGCCGGATCGGCGAGACGACCTGCTCGACGAGCCCGATCTCACGGTCGGCAGCGGTGCGGAAGGCACGCAGGTGCCGGGGCTCGACGCCGTACGCCGCCAGGGCGCCCGCCACCGTGGCGACGATCACCGCGTCGGAGTCGTAGTGCCGGGCACCGGGGCGCAGCCGAACCAGCCCGAAGGTCTCCAGCTGCTCGAGCAGCGCCTCGTCGATGTCGGCGGTCTTGAGCAGCTCGCGCCGGCTGATCCGCACGTCCGCGGCCGGCATCCGGAAGGACTCCGGGCGCGGCATCCCGTCGGTGGCGAGGGCGGTGGCCGGCACCGACGGCGCGGCGTAGGTCGCCGGCGGCTCCAGGCCCCGGTCGATCGCGTCGAGGTGCTCCGAGATCACCCGCAGCGGCAGGTGGTACTGGCGCTGCATCGTGATGATGTAGCGCAGCCGCTCCATGTCGCCCTGGGAGTACTTGCGGTACCCCGAGGGGGTGCGCTCGGGCTTCAGCAGGCCCTCGGACTCCAGGAAGCGCAGCCGCGACTCGCGGATGTCCTCGTCGGGGAACTCCTGCTTCAGGCCCGCGATCGCCTGGCCGATCGTGAGCCGCTCGGCGGCAGCTCCGGATCGGACGCTGCGCACCTCAGCGGCCCGCAGTGTCGTCGAAGTAGCTGAGCCGGAACTTGCCGATCCGCACCTCGTCGCCGTTGGTCAGCCGCGCGTCGTCGATGCGGTCGCGGTTGAGGTAGGTGCCGTTGAGACTGCCGACGTCGTGGACGGTGTAGCCCTCGCCGTCGCGACGGAACTCCACGTGCCGGCGCGAGACGGTGATGTCGTCGAGGAAGATGTCGCTCTCGGGGTGCCGGCCGGCCGTGACGACCGGGGTGTCGAGCAGGTAGCGGCTGCCGGCGCCGGGCCCGCGCAGCACCACCAGCAGCGCGCTGCCCGCGGGCAGCGCCTCCACGGCGGCGGCGTCGACCTCGTTGAGCGTGGCCCGCTCCTCGGCGTCGGCCTTGGGCGCTCCGAACTGGATCGTCGCGGTGGCGTCGGACGCCTCACCGAGACGGTTCCCGCACTGGGAGCAGAACTTCGCGTCGGCGGCGTTCTGGCTGCCGCACTGGGCGCACTCGGACATGGTGCTCGGGCCTCCCCGTCACATCGCTGCTCGTCCCGACCCTGGTCCTGCGGGACCCGGAACCCTCAACCGACACTGGAGGTTGATGGTTCGGCCAAACTATCACCGGCACCCGCGATCCCGACACCGAACCCGGGCCCCAGGACCGCTACCGGCTCAGGACTCCACGGTGGCGGCGTAGCCGGCGGCGTCGAGCAGGCCGTCCACGGCCGTCGTGTCGGCGGGGACGAGCTCGAAGAGCCAGCCGGCGCCGTAGGGGTCGGAGTTCACCAGCTCCGGCGTCGCGTCCAGGGCGTCGTTGCAGGCCACCACCTCGCCGGCCAGGGGCGCGTAGACGTCGCTGACCGACTTGGTCGACTCCAGCTCGCCGATCCCGTCGCCGGGCGCGACGGTGCTCCCGACCTCGGGCAGCTGGACGTAGACGATGTCGCCGAGGGCCTCCTGGGCGTAGTCGGTGACTCCCACCCGGATGCTGCCCTCGCGCTCCCCCGGGCTGCGGACCCACTCGTGCTCGGCGGTGTAGCGCAGGTCGTCGGGGATCGTGGACATCGGTGCTCCTTGTCGTCGGTCACGGGACAGCCCCCGCGACGGGGGGTGTCCGGAACGTTACTGCCCCGGCGCCGGGTCGCCGGACACCGGAGCAGGGGTGGCGTAGGTGGGCGACGAGGGCTGCCGCGTCACGTCGACCTCGAGGTTGTCGACCTTGCGGACGTCGGTGGTCCCGCCGTCGAGGGTGACGTCGTCCTTGAACCCACCCGGGAAGTCCAGGGCGCGCGCGAGCGTGTCGGGGTCCCCGATCACCTGGAGGACGTACGGCGCCGTCAGCAGCCGGCCGTCGACGGTGATGCCGCCGTCGGCGTCCTGGAACGAGGTCTGGGCGACCACGCGCACCTCGTGGTTGATCTGCATCGCTTCCGCCCCGGCGTCGCGCAGCTCCTCGACGCCGTCGAGGAGGTGGTTGACGCTGTAGCGGTCCTGGGGGTCGTTGACGGTGATCACGATGCCGGGCCCCCGAGCCGGCAGCGTGCCGGCCAGGATGCCGAGCGTCTCGATCTCCTTCTCGGCCTGGTCCAGGGCGGCGGCGCGCTGCTGGGTGCTGCTGCGCAGCGCGTCGCGGGTGTCGCGGAGCTGGTCGATCTCGGCCTGTGCCCGCGTGGAGGCGGCCGAGAGGCCGTTGAGGGCCTGCACCAGGTCGGACTGGCGCAGCCCGGAGTAGGCGTCGTCGGTGTTGTAGAGGCGCACCTGGGTCACCGCGGCGAACATCAGCACCCCGAGCAGCACCGCGACCACGACCTGGCCGCGGGAGGGCCGGAGCAGGGCTCGCAGCAACCGCTGCGCCGCCGTGTCGGGGGACGCCGGTTGAGGGGACGGGGCGGCGCCGAGCTCAGGCATGGAAGAGGTGCCGGCGGATAGCGGCGACGTTGGAGAAGATCCGGATGCCCAGCACCACGATGACGCCGGTGGACAGCTGCGCGCCCACCCCGAGCTTGTCGCCGAGGAACACGATCAGCGCCGCGATCACGACGTTGCTGACGAAGGACACCACGAAGACCTTGTCGGAGAAGATGCCGTCCAGGAAGGCCCGCAGCGCACCGAAGACGGCGTCCATCGCGGCGACGACGGCGATCGGCAGGTAGGGCTCCAGCCACAGCGGCACGTCGGGCTTGAGGACGAGTCCGACGACCACCCCGACGATGATCCCGAGCACTCCGATCATCGAGACCGCTCCCCCTTCGACCTCTTCGCGCTGGTGCCGTCCTGCTGGCGCTTCGCCCCGGGCAGCACGGTCACCCGGGTGCTCGCGTGGCGCAGATCCGGCAGTGCCGCCGCCGGCAGCCTCAGCCTCGACTGCGTGCTCAGGTCGAACCTCAGGCCGACCTGCTGGTGCAGATCCAACCATGCGGCGCCCCCGGCGGTCTGGGCGAACCGCCCGGGCAGCGCGCTCGGGTCGCCGATGGCCTCCACTCGGTAGGGACGGTCGAGGCTCACCAGGTTGACCGTGATCGCGCTGCCGGCCTCGCGGATCGGGGTGAGGTTGGTCAGCCGCTCGCCGTTGATGGCGATCGCCTCGGCGCCTGCTGCCCACAATCCGTTGACCAGCTGCTGGAGGTCGCTGTCGAGGACCCGGTTGCGGTCGCTCTGGGCGTTCGGGGCGTCGTCGACGACGACGCGCACGCCGGGACCGACCACCGCCACGGTGCCGGCCAGCACCGAGAGGTCCGAGAGCCGCGTGCGGGTGCCGGTCGAGAGCCGGCCGCTCCGGGTCAACCGCGTGCGCAGCTGCTGGACGCGCTGCTGCAGGGCCTCCACGCGGGCCTGCTGCGCGGCCAGCGCGTCCTGGCGGTCGCGGACCTGGGCGACGAGGTCGCGCCTCTCCCCCTCGGCCGAGACGGCGTCCTTGGAGGTCTGGCCGGCCGCGGTGACCAGCAGCAGCACGAAGGCCGCCACGGCGAGCACCGTCCACACCGGTCGGCGGCGACCGGGCCGGTCCGACCCGGCGGCCCGCGTGCGCGCCGCCGTGACCGCGTAGTCCTCGTCGAGGGCGTGCTGGGTCAGGTAGGGCAGAAGGCCCATCGTGGCCGGGGAGTCGGCCATCGGCCCGGCTCCGGCGGCCTGCCGCTCCTGGGTCGTGGCACCGCCGGTCGTCTCGGGAGCCATCTCAGCTCCCGGGGGCGCGGGCGGTGGGGTCGGTGAGCAGCGCGCGCACCTGCCAGGCGTAGAGGATGCCCGCCCACCAGTACAGGCTCGCGCCCCAGACGGCGAACGCCCAGCCGAACACCTGCGCGAGCCGCGCGACGGTGCTGTCGCCGTCGCCGATGAACAGCAGCGGGAACGCATACAGCAGGTTGAAGGTCGCCGCCTTGCCCAGGTAGTGCACCGGCAGGGCGCTGTACCCGCGCCGGCGCAGGAAGGGCACCAGGCCCCACAGCAGGGCGTCGCGCAGCGGCAGCACCACCGCGACCCACCACGGCACGATGTCGCGGAGGGCGAGCCCGACGACCACGGCGAGGATGTAGAGCCGGTCGGCGACCGGGTCGAGCACCTCGCCGAGCCGGGAGGTCTGTCCCAGGCGGCGCGCCAGGTGCCCGTCGAGCCAGTCGGTGACGCCCGAGAGCATCAGCACGACCAGCGCCCACACGTCCGCGTGCGGCCCGAGCACGAGCCACAGGAACAGCGGCACCCCGAGCAGCCGCAGGGCGCTGATCAGGTTGGGCACCGTCCACACCCCCGAGTCGCGGCTCGGCGGTGCTGCGGTGGTCACAGGCGCACACCCTACGGGAGCGAGGACGTCTCCCACGTCGCTACCGAGCGGACGCCACGGGGGCCGGCAGCCGGAGCGTCACCCGGCTGCCCTCGATGGTGGCGCTGCCGTGGTGGTTCTCCGCGATCGCGGCCACGATCGCCAGGCCCAGGCCGGTGCCGCCGCTGCTGCGGCTCTCCTCGGCGCGGGCGAAGCGGTCGAAGGCGCGCTCGACGAAGCCCGGGGGGAAGCCGGGGCCCTCGTCCTCCACCCACACCGCCGTCGCGGGTGCCGCGCCCCCGGGGCGGGAGGCTCCGTCCCGGGACGCGGCGATGCGCGTCGTACCGTCTCCGTAGCGCAGCGCGTTGGAGACCAGGTTGCCCAGGGCGATCGCCAGCCAGTGGGCGTCGCCGACGACCTCGAGCTCCTCGGGGACCTCGACGCGCAACGCGCGTTCCTCGGCCGCGAAGCGGCCGCCCCACAGGCTCTCCACCGCCCCCGCGACGTCGGCCAGCCTCACCGTCGCGCCCTGCTCCGCGGGCAGCGCCCGCACCTCCTCCAGGGAGAGCAGGGCGTTGCACAGCGCCACCAGGCGCTCGACCTGGGCGTGCAGGGAGTCCAGGGCCTCACGGCCGGCGGGATCCCGGGCCTGGAGCCGGGCCCATTCGACCTCGGTGCGCATCACGGTCAGCGGTGCCCGCAGCTCGTGGGAGGCGTCGGCCAGGAACTGCCGCTCCCGGGCCGCGCCGTGCGAGATCCGGTCGAGCAGGTCGTTGAAGGTGTGCCCCAGGCGGCTGATCTCGTCGTCCCCGGGCGGCACCGGCAACCGGACGTCCTCACCGGCCTGCGCGGCGGCCCGGCGGTAGCGCTCGACCGGCTTCAGCGCACCGCGTGCGGTGCGGTAGCCCACGAAGGAGGCGGCGGCGAGCGTCGCGAGGCCGGCGAGGGCGAGCTGGAGCAGCAGCTCGCGCAGCGCCTCGTCGCGGGGCTCCCGGCTGATCGCGCACGCCACCACCACCTCGCCGCGCGGGCTCGCCTCCCGGAAGGCGACGTAGCGGTAGGAGTCCGGGGAGTCCCGCAGGAGGTGGCCGATCTGACCGCGCCGGGTGCCGTGCGCTGCGACCTGGCGCACGGTCGCCCGGTCGATCAGCCTGTCCTCGTGGTCGCCGCCGACCACCTTCCCGTCCGGGGAGTAGGTCTGGTAGCTCAGCCCCGGGGTGTCGCTGACCAGCGGCTCGCCGCCACGGATGGCGCTCTCGGTCAGCTCCCGGTAGGCGTCGAGGTCGCGGTCGAGCTGACGGGTCAGGGCGAACGACATCCGCCAGTAGACGAACGCGCTCGCGACGACGAGCACGGCCAGCATCGCCACCGCCACGGTGAGCACCAGGCGCCGGACCACGGTCGGCTCGGTCGCGCCGCGCACGCGCAGGGTCACCGGCACCTCATCCGGCGGGCCGTTCCAGGCGGTACCCGACACCGCGCACGGTCGTCACCACGACCTCGCCGGAGCCCGCGAGCCGTTGCCGCACCCGCGACATGTGCACGTCGAGGGCGTTGCTGTTGATGTCGACCTCGTCGGCCCAGACCTCGTCGAAGAGCACGTCACGGGTCACCACCCGGCCGGCGCGCTCCATCAGGGCGCGCACCATCGCGAACTCGCGGCGCGAGACGGGGACCTCCTCGCCGCCGACCCACAACCGATGGGCGGCGAGGTCGATGACCACGTCGCCGACCACGACCCGGTCCTCCTGCGCGACCGGCTCCCGGCGCCGGGTGATCGCCTTGAGGCGCGCGAGCAGCTCCTCGAGCGCGAAGGGCTTGACCAGGTAGTCGTCCGCGCCCGCCTCGAGGCCGGCGACCCGCTCGCCGACGGTGCCGCGCGCGGTGAGCATCAGGATCGGGACGTCGTTGCCCTCCGACCGCAGCCGCCGGCACACCTCCTCGCCACTGACCCCGGGCAGCATCCGGTCCAGCACCACGGCGTCGACGTAGGGCCGCCGGGCCGCCTCGAGCGCGGTCTCCCCGTCGTGGCACCCGTCGGTGGTGATGCCCAGCGACGCGAGGTAGTCGCGGACCAGCCGGACCAGCCGGACCTCGTCGTCGACCACCAGCACGTGCACCCCTCCAGCGTAGGGGCGCGGAGGCCCCGGCAGGCGCTCCGGGCCCGGCACACCGGAGGACGGCTCACCCGACGACGGCACAGTCGCCCCCGGTCGAGCGGGCCGGCACCCGGCTGACGCCGTCGTGCAGCCAGATCCGGTGTCCGCACACCGACGCCACGCGCCGGTAGTGCCCGCGCAGCGCCTTCTGCACCCGGTCGTGCGGGTCCAGGCGCCAGATGTGCGGCGCGTCCCAGCGCACCACCCAGGTCGGGGCCCGCTCGCCCTCCAGCGTGCTCACCAGCAGGTCGAGACGGGGATCCAGGGTCCGCACCGGGAGGCTCCAGCTGTAGGGGTAGCGGGGCTCCAGGCCCGACATGCCGATCACGTTCGCGTGGGTGAACGGTACGGCGACGCTGTCGCCGGGACGGCTGCTCGCCCGCAGCCAGTCGGCGACCTGCGCGGGACGGCTGCGGTGCTGCTGCAGGTGCACGGCAGCGGCGGGCGTGTCGACCAGGGTGGCGACCACGGCGAGCAGCACGGCAGCGCGAACCGCTCCCCACAGCGGCTGGTCACGCCGGCAGCTCAGGCCCGCGGCGAGCCCGACCATCGGGATCAGGGCGATCAGGTAGTGGGACCAGAAGTTGCCGCCGCCGACCACGCCGACGAGCTCGACCGCGAAGGTGCCGAGCACCGCCCACGGGAGGGGCTGCAGATGCCGGAACCGCCGGGCCTGGGAGGCGACCACGACCGCGACCAGGGTGAACACCCCGGAGGCGAGCGCGAACCGCACCAGCTCGACGGCTCGTCGCTCGGGGGCCGCGTGGGAGTAGTCCGCTATCACCCGGCCGGCGTCGATCCGGAAGCCGTACATCGCATAGACGAGCTCGTCGATGCCACCGTGTGCGTGCGCCCACCACGCCGCGGCCGCCACCGGGAGCAGGCAGCCCCCGGCGAACGCGACCGCCATCCGGAGGACTCGCCGCGGTCCGACGCCGCGGAAGGCGCCCAGGGCGAGGAAGATGCCCGCGAAGGCCAGGCCGTCCACGAAGTTCTGCTTGGCCAGCACCGCACCCGCCGCCGCGGCACCGGCGCCGACCATGCACGGGGCTGCTGCGCCCGGGTGACGCACGGCACCGAGAACGCCGGCGACGGCGAGGCTGACCAGCAGCACCGCCACGAGCTCGCCGTTGAGCTGCTCGGTGTCGAACAGCGCGGAGCTGACCAGGGCCGCGCTGACCCAGGCGGTCCACCGGGCGGCGGTCGCCCGGCGCGCGTCGGTCGCCAGGTAGGAGGCTCCGCTGAGCACGGCGACGAGGGCGACGGCGACGGCGGTCGCCATCCACCGCGCCCCGTAGGCACCGAGGTGGTCGGCCACCCAGAAGACGGCGATCAACAGCGGCGGCCGATCGACCCACTGCGGGCCGTAAAGGTAGGCGCCCGGCTGGCGCCAGTGCCTGGCGACCATGGCGAAGCCGCCCTCGTCGGAGCCCAGGTCGTTGGAGAGGAAGGCCAGGTGCAGTCCCGCGGTCACGAGCAGCGCCGCGGGCACCGACCACCGGCCCAGTCGCTCGGCCCACCGCTCCGGCAGCCGCTCCCCGAGCCGCCCCGGCCGCCCGGGAGGTGGAATCGGGACCGACCGCAACATGGCGGCGAGCCTAGGTCGGGCACCTGTCACGGGGCTGACGCGCCCCGGAGGCTGCGCTCAGGGGCGCTGCGCGACGACGTGGCCGCAGCGGGGGCAGTATCCGCTCTCGCAGCAGTCGAGCTCCTGGCCGCACGAGCAGCGCAGCTCCTGGGCCAGCTCGGCGGTCGGCCGCGCAGCCGGGCGTGCGGTGCGCGAGCGCTTCGACGGGGTCGTCAGCGTGGTCATCGGGTCCTCCACCCAGGTACTTCGTCGTCCTCGGGAAAGGAGACGGCACCGGGGGGCGGAATCTGACGCGACGCGCCCGAAATGAGCCGACGGCGCCCCGCAGATGACCCGTCCGGACCATCTGCTGATGGCCCGTACGGACCAGCCGATCGGGTGAGCGCAGTGGGTCAGCCCAGCGGGTCAGCCGGTCTTCTGGAGCCGCTCGTAGACGAACTGCAGGTCGTTGGAGATGCCGACCATGCTGAAGACCGCGGCCCAGGCGCGGGCGATCCGCGGCGCGAACGCCAGGCCGGTGATGTAGGCGCCACCGAACCACGGTGCGAGGCAGAACGGGCAGGAGATCAGCTCGCCGAGGGTGTGCCGGCCGTGCTCGGGGCGCGGCTTCTCGTTGAGCTCGGCCGGTGCGCCCACCTCCTCGAACTCCGTGAACGGCGCCCGGACCGGCGTCATCACGGCGTCCTTGGCGACCACGCGGGTGAAGCTCTGCAACGCCAGCGCCCCGACGGCGAGGTCCATCGGCGCGTAGCGGTCCGGGAGCCGGCCGGACGTGCGACCGGCCACCAGCACGCCGAGCGCGGTGGTGGCGAAGACGCCGAGCGCGGTGGCGTAGCCGGCGATGTGGGCAGGAGCGCGTGGTCCCTCACTCATGGCGCAGCCGTACCCGGGCCTCCCGGTCGTACGCCTCCCGGTCGTACGCCTGCCGGTCGCGGGTACCTGACGGTCGAGCGCGCCCGCTCGGCGTAACCGCCGGGGGCGGGCGCTCGTTGATGCTGACGACCCGGACACCCCGGGTCCACCCGGCACGGAAGCTGAAGGTGCACCATGGCCACGACGTCCTCCGCTCCGCTCTTCGCGGCGCTCACCCACGCGGTGATGGCGCGCCAGGCCCTGATCCCCGGCCCCCAGCGGCCCCTCGTGCTCGAGCTCTGCCACGAGGCGGTCACCTCGGCCTGGGAGCTGGCCGTGGAGTCCCTCGACGGTCAGGCGGGCCCCCGCGCGGAGGCGGCGGCCGCTCTGCTGCTCGACCTCACCTGCCCCGAGCTGCGTTCCGATGTCCGCGCCGACCTCGCCGGCGCGTGCGCGCGGATCGCCACCGAGCAGCGCTGGGTCCTGCCCTCCTGAGGCCCCTGCGCCACCGCCCGGCCCGCCGGGCTCGCATGCCGCCCGGACGGCCGGGCACTCGTTGTGCATGGCAACTCTCCACGCACTCGCCCTGAACTGCACCCTCAAGCCCTCACCGAAGGAGTCCAGCACGGCCGTCCTCCTCGAGGAGGTGACCACCGCGCTCGGAGCCCACGACATCACCACGGAGACGATCCGGGTGGTCGACCACGACGTGAAGTTCGGGGTCAGCACCGACGAGGGCGACGGTGACGCCTGGCCGCAGATCCGGCAGAGGATGCTCGCCGCCGACATCCTCGTCATCGGCACCCCGATCTGGATGGGCCAGCCCGGCTCGGTCTGCAAGATGGTGCTCGAGCGGCTCGACGCCGAGCTGTCCGAGACCGACGACCAGGGCCGGATGGACACCTACGGCAAGGTCGCCGCGCTCGCCGTCGTCGGCAACGAGGACGGCGCCCACCACGTCAGCGCCGAGGTCTACCAGGCGCTGAGCGACGTCGGCTTCACCATCCCGGCCAACGGCGTGACCTACTGGGTCGGCGAGGCGATGCACTCCACCGACTACAAGGACCTCGACCCCAAGCCGGAGAAGACGCAGGCGACCACCAAGACCCTCGCGGCCAACGCCGCCCACCTCGCGTCGCTGCTCAAGGACGCGGGCTACCCGCCCGCCTGACCGCCCGCCTGACCACTCGCCTGACCGGTCACGTCCACGACCGTCGGCGGCAGGGGAAGGCTTGGCGCACCCGGCAGCGTCGGAAGCAGCGCGAGCCAGGTCGCGATCGTCATCACCCCGCTGGCGCGGATGCCGTGCCGTCGCTGCAGGTCCAGCACGGCATCCCGCGTCCGCGCGTCGTAGGACGTGCCGGGGACCCCCAGCGCGCTGTCGAGGGCCGCGACGGCCGGACCGGTCATGCCGCGGTGCAGCGTCATGCCGGACCAGGTCACCAGGGCGGTGACGTAGGCCGGTGCGCCCCGGGCGGCACGGACCTGCGGGAGCCGGGGACAAGGCACCGGGTTGGGTGCGCGCCACCGCGGCGCCCAGTTGAGCCCGGGGACCCGGCACGGGCCGAAGTCGGTGACCGGGCTGACGCTGCGGGTGAAGAAGGACGTGCGACCGGTGGCCCCCGACCAGCTGAACGAGACGTGCACGTGGTCGCGGTGACAGGTGGTGTCCCACGACCGGCCGGGGTGCCGGGCGCACGAGCTGTAGGGACGCCAGCCCTCGGCCGCGGAGTACGCGCCCCAGATCCGGTTGTGCCAGATCACGTACATCACGCCGAGCCGCCGCGCCATCGCGTAGCGGTTGCCCGCCTCGTCGGGCGCGAACAGCCAGTGCACGAGGCCCCGTGCCCGCGCCCGGCCGGCCCGGCCGGTGCCGACCATCCAGTCGACCGCCCGTCCGTCGTAGTGCTCGCTGGTCGGCAGCGGGTCCGCACCGCAGGCGCGGGTGACCCCCGTGGTGGTGCCCGGCCAGGTGCGCCGCAGCAGTGCCGCGAACCGCTCCACCCCCGGACGCAGCACGGGGTCGCAGGAGTCGGCGGCCACGTAGCCGGCCAGCGGCTCGATCGTCGTGGGCATCCCGCGCGGCATCGGCGGCACGACCGTCGCGGCGTCGGCGGCTCCGGGACCCAGCCCGAGGACGGCGAGCACGCAGAGCACGGCGAGGGTGGGCGGCAGGTGGCGCATGGATCTCCGACGTCGGGGCTCTCGCCGCGCACGCTGCTGGACGCGGCCGTGAGTCCGATCGGCCGGCCCCGCGCCGCATGAAGTGGTCTGCGAAGGTTCGTACGAGCGGTGCCGGCGGAGCATGATGGGTCGATGACGCGTCGTACCGCTCGCGCCGGCGCCGCCCTGGCGCCGGTCCTAGCCTCGGTCCTGGCCCTGGCCACGCTCGCCGGGTGCGGGAGCTCGACCGCGCCCGGCGCCTCCTCCCCGAACGCCGCCTCGCCCTCCGCGCTGGCATCCTCCGGCGCGTCGCCGGAGGCATCCTCGACGGCGTCCGGCGGCTCCTCGGTGGCCGCGCCCCGCGCAGCCGACTTCCCCGACTGGCCGACCTACCACCGCACACCGAGCCGCACCGGTCGCGTGGGCACGTCGGTCGGGCACCTGCACCGCGCCTGGACGGCCCGGCTCTCGGGCGCCGTCTACGGCGAGCCGATCGTCGCGGACGGCCTCGTCATCGCCGCCACCGAGCACGACGACGTCTACGCCCTCGACCCGGTGCGCGGCACGGTCCGGTGGCGCCGCCACCTCGGCACGCCGGTCCCGCTCGCCGCCCTGCCCTGCGGCAACATCGACCCGCTCGGGATCACCGGGACCCCGGCGTACGACGCCGCCAGCGGGTCGGTCTTCGTGGTCGCGGAGACGACCGGCGGCCGGCACACCCTGTGGGCGCTCGACGCGCGCACGGGCCACCGCCGCTGGCACCGTGGCCTGGACACGCAGACCGACCGCGCGCGACTGGCCGAGCAGCAGCGGTCGGCGCTGCTGGTCACCCACGGCCGGGTGATCGCGACCTTCGGCGGGCTGGCCGGGGACTGTGCGAACTACGTCGGCTATGCCACCTCGGTCGCCACCAGCGGCGCCGGGCCGGTGCGCTCCTACGCCGTGCCTACCCCGCGCGAGGCCGGGATGTGGGCGCCGCCGGGACCGGTGCGGGGGCGCAACGGGAACGTCTATGTCGCCGCCGGCAACGGCGCCCGCAGCAGCGGCCCGTGGGACCACAGCGACTCCGTCACCGAGCTCGCGCCGGTGTCGCTGCGGCGGCTCGCAGCCTTCGCGCCGTCGCGGTGGCGCGAGGACAACGCCGCGGACCTCGACCTCGGCTCGGCCGGCCCCGTCGTGGTGGGGCACCGCATCGTCGTCGCCGGCAAGCGAGGGGTGGTGTACCTGCTGCGGCCCCGGCTCGGCGGCGTCGGCGCCGCGCTGGCCTCGCTCGGCGGCTGCACCGCCTTCGGCGGGGCGGCGGTCGTCGACGCCCACACCGTCCTGATGCCGTGCCTGGGCGAACGGAGCATCCGCGAGCTGCACGTCGGGGCGCACCGGCTCTCCTGGGGTTGGAGCGCGCCCGGGATCTACGCCTCCCCCGTGGTCGCGGGCGGCCGGGCCTACGTCGCGGACCGCGACAGCGGCGACCTGGTGGTCCTGCGGCTCTCCGACGGGCACGTCGTGCAACGCCTGCACGCGGGCGCGCTGACCCACTTCCCGTCGGCGGCGGTCTCGGGACGCACCCTGCTGGTGCCGACCCTCGACGGCGTCACCGCGTTCCGGGGGCGGTGAGCGGGGTCCCCGGGTTTGTGGCGGTGCGCTGAACTGGTGGTGACCTCCGGAGGCGCCGTGCACGCAGATCCCGACCGTCCGTCCCGACGGCGGAAGTACGTCGTGCTGGTGCTCGTGCTGGTGCTCCTGCTCGCGGCTGCGCTGGTGGCGGGCATCGTGCGCGGCCACGACGCGCAGCGCCGACCCGGCGCGCGGGCCGGAGACCCCACGGCGCTGACCGGGCGGACGGCGCTGCGGTCCACGACCGCAGGATCGGAGGGACCGGCGCGCACCGCGGCGGCGACGCCGGGCGCCCCGCCCGCGCCCGATCAGGACGGCGGCACCCGGAGGGCCCGGCGGTCGGAGTCGGCCGGTGTGGTGCGCATCGTGGTCAGCCGGGGACGTGCCGGAGCGACCGCGACCGGGATCGTGCTGACCCGTCGGGGACGGATCGTCACCAACCGCCACGTCGTCGCGGGCGCGGACCGCATCGAGATCACCGTGATGTCGACCGGCCGCCGCTACCGGGCCCGTGTGGTCGGCACCGATCGTCGCCACGACGTCGCGGTGCTGCGCGCCCTGGGTGCGTCGGGCATGCGGCGCGTCCGGGTGGACCGGACCGCCCTGCACGTCGGTCAGCGCGTCACGGCCGTGGGCGATGCCGGCGGGCTCCGCAGCCACCTGACCGCGGCACCGGGACGGATCCGCTCCCTCGACCGCCGCTTCGTCGCCCCGGCGACACCCGCCGAACCGGCGGAGACGCTCGACGGCGTCGACGAGGTGACCTGCGACGTCAGCCCCGGCGACTCCGGCGGCCCCACCTATGACGGGCAGGGCGCGGTGGTCGCGATGACCACCGGAGCGGTGCGGTACGGCGCCGAGCCCGGCGGCGTGGTCATCCCGATCGCGACCGTGCTCCGCGCGGTCCGCGCCATCGTGGGCTGACCCCGCTGCCGAGGACCGCTCCTCGACCACTCGTCGATCACTCGTCGACCGCTCCGAGGGCCCCGGGCGAACGATCGCCGAAGACGCCTCCACGGTCGGGCTGACAGGATTTGAACCTGCGACCCCCTGACCCCCAGTCAGGTGCGCTACCAAGCTGCGCTACAGCCCGAAGCCCGCCGGAGCGGGCGTCCCGAACCTTACCCCACGGCGGGAGTGCGATCGTCCGCCGGGCGGCCTCACAGGAAGTTCGCAGCCTCGCTCACAGGTTCCTCCTCGCATCGTGCGGTGGACTGGTCCCGTGACGCAGACCAACACGACACGCTCCCCACGCTCCTTCGTCGCCTCGCTCGCGGTCGCGGCCGTCCTCGCCGGCACCGGCGGGGTGGCGATCGGCCACGCATGGGGCGAACAGCCCGGTGCGCAGGCACCCTCGGCGACGTCGTCGCAGGGGTACGGGCTGTGGCAGGGCGGATCCGTCCCCGGCGGCCCTTCCGCGGGCGGCTCCTCCCAGGGGCACGTGCCCGACCCCTGGTCGGGATGGGGCTTCGGCGGCGCACCCGGCACGGGCGGCGGCAGCGCCGGCGCGACCGGGTCCACGACCACCCGTGCCGCGACCGCCCTGGAGGTGGACGGGCTGGTCCGGATCAGCACCCGCAACGTCTACGACGGCACCGCAGCCGCCGGCACCGGCATGGTGCTGACCTCGGACGGCGAGGTGCTCACCAACCACCACGTCGTCCAGGGCGCCACCACCATCACCGCGACCGTGCTGGCGACCGGGCAGCGCTACACCGCCACCGTCGTGGGCACCGACGCGACGGCGGACGTCGCGGTCCTCCGCCTCCAGGACGCCCACGACCTCGACACCGTCTCCACGGCGACCACGCCCGCCGCTCTCGACGACACCGTGACCGCCGTGGGCGACGCCGGCGGCTCCTCCGCGTCCTTCACCGCCGCCCCGGGCACCGTGAGTGCGCTCGAGCAGTCGATCACCACCCAGGCCGAGGGCGCCGTGCCCGCGGAGCACCTCACCGGGCTGATGGAGCTGACCAGCGACGTGGCTGCCGGCGACTCCGGCGGGCCGACGTACGACGCGGCCGGTGACGTGGTCGGGATGACCACCGCCGCTTCGGCGGGCGGACCCACCATCGACGGCTACGCCGTGCCGATCGCCCGCGCGCTGGACGTCGCCGGAGACCTCGCGGCGCACCGCGCCGGTGCCGACTACGCCTACGGGCGGGCCGCATTCCTCGGTGTCGCCCTCGCCGCCGGGCGCGGGACGGTGGTCCAGCAGGTCTACGACGCCACGCCGGCGGCGACCGCCGGGCTCACGGCGGGCGACCGGATCACGGCGGTCGACGGACGCGGCGTGCGGACGCTGGCCGGTCTGCGCCGTGCCGTCGCCTCCCACCAGCCGGGCGAGAGCGTCCGGGTCACCTGGGTGCGAGCGGGCAGCACGCGCACGGCCGACCTCACCCTCGCCACCGGCCCCGTGGCCTGACGCCTGGGCCGGGTGGCGGGTAGTCCCACACGTCCGGGTCGTCCACCGGCCCCGCGGACGACCCGCACGCGTGGGACTACCGAGCGCCGGCGCACGCCCACGCGGCCCTGCTCAGCGCTTGCGCTTCTCCCGGGGGCGCTGCTGGAGGTCGATCGGGGTGCCGACGAAGCCGAACTCCTCGCGGAGCCGGCGCTCGACGTAGCGCAGGTAGCCGGCGTCGAGCTTGCCGGAGGTGAACAGCACGAACGTGGGCGGCGCCACCGAGGGCTGGGTGCCGAAGAGGATGCGCGGCTGCTTCCCGCTGCGGACGGGGTGCGGGTGCTCGGCGACCAGGCGGCCCAGGAAGGAGTTCAGCGCACCCGTCGGGACTCGGGTCTCCCAGCCCTCCAGCGCCGCGTCGAGGGCCGGCACCAGCCGGTCGACGTGCCAGCCCGTGCGAGCCGTGATGTTGATCCGCGGGGCCCACTGCACCTGGACGAGCTCCCGCTCGTACTCCCGCTCCAGGTAGTAGCGGCGCTCCTCGTCGACGAGGTCCCACTTGTTGAACGCCACCACGAGGGCCCGTCCGGACTCCCGCACGGTCTGGATGATCCGCATGTCCTGCTCGGAGATCGACTGGGAGCCATCGATGACCAGCACCGCGACCTCCGCGCGCTCGATCGCGGTGGTGGTGCGCAGGGACGCGTAGTACTCGTGCCCCGAGGCGGTCTTGACGCGCTTGCGGATGCCGGCGGTGTCGATGAAGCGCCAGGTGCGCCCGCCCAGCTCGACGAGCTCGTCGACCGGGTCGACCGTGGTGCCCGAGGCATCGTCGACCACGACGCGCTCCTGGCCGGCGAGCTTGTTCAGCAGCGACGACTTGCCGACGTTGGGCCGCCCGATGATCGCGATCCGCCGCGGCCCGCCGGGGGCGACGCCGATCTCCTCGGGCGCCTCGGGCAGCGCTGCCAGCACCGCGTCGAGCAGGTCGCCGCTCCCCCGGCCGTGCACCGCCGAGACCGGCCACGGCTCGCCCAGACCGAGGTTCCACAGGCCGAACGCCTCGGCCTCGGTGCGCTGGTCGTCGACCTTGTTGGCGGCCAGCACGACCGGCTTCCCGGCGCGGCGCAGGATCCGCACGACCGCCTCGTCGGCGTCGGTGATGCCGACCGTGGCGTCGACCACGAAGAGCACGGCGTCGGCGACGCCGACCGCCATCTCGGCCTGCTCGGTGATCCGCTCGGCGAGACCCCGGCCCTCGGGGTCCCAGCCGCCGGTGTCGACGACGGTGAACGCCCGGCCGTTCCACACGGCGTCGTAGGACACCCGGTCGCGGGTGACGCCGGGCCGGTCCTCGACGACCGCCTCACGACGGCCGATGATCCGGTTGACCAGCGTCGACTTGCCGACGTTGGGCCGGCCGACGACGGCCAGGACCGGCATGGGGACCGGCATGGGGGCCGGGGTGGGGACCGGCGCGCCGGTCTCGATGTCGCTCACGGTTCGTCCTTCTCGGTGCGACCCAGGTCCGGGTCGGCGTTCTCGGGGACCGGCCCGGGCAGGTCGATCCCGGTGGCTGCGACGGCCGCCTCGACGGTCGCGACGAGGTGGCGGCGCAGCCGCTCGGTCAGCGCCCGCACGTCGGCCTGCCGGCGCGGCCAGGCGCAGCGCTCGACCGGCATCGGGTCGCCGTAGGTCATCACGATCCGGGTGCCGGCCGGCGGGAAGGTGTCGTCGGTGCGCGGGAGGCGGGTGCCCAGGAACGCCAGCGGCACGATCGGCGCCCCGGTCACCATCGCGAGGTACGCGGCGCCGCCCGCGGCCGTGCGCACCTCGCCGGTCCCGCGGGTGCTCTCGGGGAACACTCCGACCACGCCGCCCTCGCGCAGCACCCGCACGGCCGTCCGCACCGCGAGCGGGTCGGTCTCCTCGCGGGTGACCGGGATCTGACCGGCGAAGACGAGGAACGCCCCGAGCGGGCCCTCGTAGAGCTCCCGCTTGGTCAGGGCGTGCACCGGACGCGGGCCGAGGATCGCCATCAGCGGCCCGTCGAGGAAGCCGATGTGGTTGGCCACCAGCACCACCGGACCGGTGGCGGGCACCTTGTCGGCACCCACCTGGGTGATGTCCCACCGGCGGTGGCCCGCGGCGGCCATCGGGGCCCGCAGGGAGTGCAGGGGCCACCGCACCGGGTGGCGCAGGTCGTCGGTGCGGGGCAGGGCGGTGCGCTCGATGACGGTCATGGACCGGTCCTCGCGGAGACCGCGTCCTCGACCAGGCGCACCACCTGGGCGATCACCTCGTCGAGGGAGTACGGCGTGGTGTCCAGGTGCACCGCACCCCGGGGCACCGTCAGCGGGGCGGTGGCGCGGGAGGAGTCGACGGTGTCGCGGCGGAGCAGGTCGGCCTCGGTGGCGGCGACGTCTCCGCCCTCCTGCTCGGCGGTACGCCGGGCGGCGCGGGCGGCCGGGTCGGCGGTGAGATAGAGCTTGAGGTCGGCCTCCGGCGCGACCACCGACCCGATGTCGCGGCCCTCGACGACGATGCCGCCGTCGCCGATCGCCTCGCGCTGCAACCGCAGCAGCCGCTCCCGCACCGCGGGGACCGCCGCGACCGCGCTGACGGCGGCGGTCGCCTCGGCGGTGCGGACCGCCGCGGAGACGTCGTCGCCGTCGACGGTGATCGTCGGCGCCTCGGGGTCGGTGCCGGAGACCAGCCGCGGCTCCTGCGCCCGCGCGGCGACCGCCTCGGGGTCGTCGACGTCCACGCCGTGACGCAGCATCCAGACCGTCATCGCCCGGAACTGGGCGCCGGTGTCGAGGTACCGCAGCCCCAGCGCACGGGCGACGCCGCGCGCCGTGCTCGACTTGCCCGATCCCGAGGGGCCGTCCATCGCGACGACGACACCGGCACCGGGGTGATCAGCGAGCTCGGACACCCGGCGGATCCTACCGGTGCGTGGACCACCCGCGCGCTGCGAGCGCCTCCTGCAGGTCCCCCGCCGTGGCCTCGGTCACGAGGAGCTCGACCAGACCCATCGGCCGGCCCAGGTCGTGGTCGATGCGCAGGTCCTCGAGGTTCACCCCGGTCTCGCCGACCTCGGCGAGCAGCCGGGCGAGCTCGCCGGGGGTGTCCGGCACCTCGACGTAGACCGGCGCGGTGGCCGGGCCGCGGCGACCGTGCTTGCCCGGGATCGCCCGGGTGCCGGCCACCCCGCGGTCGAGCAGCGGCGCCAGCGACGTCTCGGCGCCCTCCGCCAGCGCCCCCAGCAGCAGGTCGAGGTCGGCACGGACGTCGCGCAGCAGCTCCAGGACCACGGCGCTGTTGCCCCGGATGATCTGGGCGTAGAGGTCCGGATCGCCGGCCGCCACCCGGGTGACGTCGCGGACGCCCTGACCGGACAGCGCCAGCTGCTCGGGTGGGGCGTCGGCGAGCTGGGCGGCGGCGAGCACCGCGAGCAGGTGCGGCAGGTGGGAGGTGCGCGCGACCGCCCGGTCGTGCTCGACGGGGCTCAGCCGCACGGGCCGGCCACCGCACCGCTCCACCAGCTCCACCACGAGGTCGACCGCGGCCGGGTCGGCGTGCACGTGCGCGGTCACGGCCCAGGGTCGCCCGTCGAACAGCGTGGCGGAGGCGGCCAGCGGCCCCGAGCGCTCGCTGCCCGCCATCGGATGGCTGCCGACGTACCGCGCGAGGACGTCGTCGGCGACTCGGTCGCCGACCGCCGCGAGCGGCCCCGACTTCACCGAGCCGACGTCGGTCACCACCGCGCCGGTGGCTAGCGCCCGCACCACCGCCTCGGCGATGTGGTCCGGCGGCACGGCCACCACGACCAGGCGGGGCCGGGCGCCGGCAGGCGGCACGGTGCCGGCGCCGAGGCCCGAGGCGGTGCGCACGTGCTCGTGGTTGAGGTCCTCCAGCCACACCTCGACGCCCTGCGCCCGCAGCGCGAGCCCGACCGAGGTGCCGAGCAGGCCGGCCCCGACGACGAGGACCGGCCCGAGGTCGGCCGTCGTGGGCACCGCGCTCAGCTCTCGGCGTCCGGCACGGCGCGGACGTTGTCCAGGTCGCGGCGCAGCGCCGCGGCGCCGTGCAGGTAGACGTGGGTGATCTCCTGGCGGCTGCGTCCGGTCTCGACGTGCGCCATCATCCGCACCACGCGCGGCATCGACCCGGAGATCTCGAGCTCGCGGGCACAGATCAGCGGGACGTCGTGGAAGCCCAGCTGCCGCGCGGCGTAGGCGGGGAACTCCGCGTGCAGGTCGGAGGTCGCGGTGAAGATGATGCTGACGAAGTCGTCGACGACCAGCTCGTTGGCCTCCATGACCCCGCGCACCATCTCGGTCACGCGCTCGAGCAGGTGCTCCCGCTCGTCGGCTTCCAGCTGGGTGGCACCTCGGACGGCTCGCACGGACACGCATCCGACCCTAGTGGTCGCCGACCTCACATCCCCGCCGCGTCCAGCAACGCGCCGACCTCCGCGGGGGTGAGCGGACGCAGCTCCCCGGTCCGCAGGCCCTCGATCCCCACGGGGCCGATCCGGGTGCGGGTCAGCCGGCGCACCGGGTGGCCGACGTGGTCGAGCAACCTGCGCACGATGCGGTTGCGCCCCTCGTGGATCACCAGCTCCACGATCGCCCGCCCGGCGCTGCCGCTGCCGCGGCTGGAGATCACCCGCACCCGGTGCACCGGCACCGGGCCGTCCTCGAGCACCACGGTGTCGCGGAGCCGCTGCAGGACCGCGCGGTCCGGCACGCCGTCGACCTCGGCGACGTAGGTCTTCTCCACCTCGTACGACGGGTGCGCCAGCCGGTGCGCGAAGTCGCCGTCGTTGGTCAGGATGAGCAGCCCGTCGGTGTCGGTGTCGAGCCGACCGACGTGGAAGAGCCGCTCGGGCCGGTCGGCGACCAGGTCGGACAGGGTGCGGCGGCCCTGGGGGTCCGACATCGTCGAGACCACCCCACGGGGCTTGTTGAGGACCAGGTGCACGTGGTCGCTGACCGGCGGCAGCCGTCGCCCCTCGACACGGATCACCGCGACGCGGGGGTCCACCTTGGTGCCGAGGCGGGTGACGACCTCGCCGTCGACCTCGACGAGGCCGGCGAGCATCAGCTCCTCGCACTTGCGGCGGCTCGCCACATTCGACTGGGCCAGCAGCTTCTGCAGCCGGACCAGGCCGTCGTCCTCGCTCACGCGTCGGTCTCGCCGGCGACGTCGGTGCCGGAGCCGCTCGCCGCGGGCACCGGCGCGTTCTCGCCGGGACGACCGACCTGCTCCTCCAGGTCCATGTCGTCCAGCTCGGGCAGGAACGGCGCCAGCTCGGGCAGCTCGGCGAGCGAGCCGATCCCGATCCGCTCCAGGAAGTAGCCGGTGGTGCGGTACAGGTGCGCTCCGGTCTCGCCGTCGGTCCCGGCGTCCTCGACCAGTCCGCGGTTGAGCAGCGTGCGCATCACCCCGTCGACGTTCACCCCGCGGATCGCCGACACCCGGGCGCGGCTCACCGGCTGGCGGTAGGCGACCACCGCGAGCGTCTCGAGCGCGGCCTGGGTGAGCCGGGCCTGCTGACCGTCGAGCACGAACTGCTCGACGACCCCGGCGAACTCCTCGCGGGTGTAGAACCTCCACCCGCCCGCGACGCTGCGCAGCTCGAACCCGCGTCCCTGCTCGTCGTACTCGCCGGCGAGGCCGGCCAGCGCCTCGGTCACCGCCGGCACCGGGTAGCCGAGCACCGACGCGAGCGTCGTCTCGTCCAGCGGCTCGTCGGCGACCATCAGCACCGCCTCGAGGGCCGGCCGCAGCGCCGCGACCGGCACGGCGAGCGTCTCGGCGTCGCGCTCCTCCCCCGCCGCCGGCTCGCCGGCGCGGTCCTCGGGCCGGTCCTCG
>JBQCHZ010000043.1:0-77489 GCA_051954195.1 Marmoricola sp. | reverse complement strand
AACACCTCGGTCGGCGACGACCACGCCTTCGGCACGGTTGCCGGGGCGTGGTCGTCGGGCGGCCGGCGGACCCTGCCTCTGAGCGGTCAGGCGCTGGGTCGGATCAGGCGCTCGTCGGGGATGACGGCCACGCCGAGGATCTCGATGAGTGCCTCCTGCTGCCAGAGGCCCGTCGTGCCGATCCCCGCCATCGCCGGGTACACCGGGCCGGCCAGCTCGCGCCACACCGCGCCGATCTCGCGCCCGTGTGCCTGGTAGTCGGGGACGTCGGTGAGGAAGATCGTGATCGAGACCAGGTCCTCGGGGACGCCGCCTGCCGCCCGCAGGGTCGTCAACACGTTGCCGAACGCCTGCCGGAACTGCTCGACGATCCCGCCCGGCACGATCCGCATCTGGGCGTCCAGGGCGGTCTGACCGCCGAGGTACAGCGTGTTGCCGCTCAGCGTCCCGTGGGAGTAGCCGCTCGGTGCGGGCAGCGACGGGGGGTTGATCGCGATCGGGCGGAGGTCGGCCATCGGTGCTCCTCGAAGTTTCGGTCGGACGGTATTGACAATGGTCGCACGATCGTCGCAATAATGAAATAGCGCTCGTCGGCCGACGGGTCGCCTGCCCGGACAGGGAGACCCATGCAGCTCGCCACGCTCCACACCACGCCCGGCCCGACCGGCACGACCCGCACGTCGGCCGCCGCGCTGAGCGAGGGCAGCTGGCGTCTCCTGCCGGCACCGGACCTGAGCGCCTACCTGCGCGAGCACCGCGTCCAGGACGCCGAGGGGCTCGTCGGTGCCGTGGTCGAGGAGCCGGTCTTCGCGCTGCCGCTGCCCGCCCCGGCCAAGGTCATCTGCTGCGGTCTCAACTACGGGGACCACATCGCGGAGACCGGGCGCGAGCGGCCCGGCCACCCCACGCTCTTCGCCAAATACGCCGACACGCTGCTCGGGCCCGACGAGCCGATCCGGCTCCCCGCCGGTCTCGAGGTGGACTGGGAGGCGGAGCTGGCCGTCGTGGTCGGCCAGGAGCTGCGCGACGCCACCCGCGACGCCGCGGCGGCGGCCATCGCGGGCTACACCGTGGCCAACGACATCTCCGTCCGCGACTGGCAGCGGCGCACGCTGCAGTGGTTCCAGGGCAAGGCATGGGACGCGACGACGCCGCTCGGACCGGTGCTCGTCACGCCCGATGCGCTCGACCCCGTCGCGGGCGTCGAGGTCTCGTGCCGCGTGAACGGCGTCGAGCGGCAGCGCGGCAACACCAGCACGCTGGTCTTCGACAGCGCGGCGCTGCTGGCCTACGCCTCCACCTTCACCGTGCTCCGTCCCGGCGACATCGTGCTGACGGGCACGCCCGGCGGCGTCGGCATGGCGATGGATCCCCCGACCTACCTCGAGGACGGCGACGTCGTCGAGGCCGCCGTGGAGGGCATCGGCACCGTGACCAACCGCATCCAACTCATCGGCTGACAGGAGCATCCCGTGGATCCCGACCTCACCCAGTACGCCCTCGAGGGCGACAACACGACGTATGCGAACGCCCAGGGCCTCGTGGTCCCGGTGGTCACGCGCGGGGGCACCGAGCCGGACCGGACGGGCCAGAGCGAGGGCGCCACCCGGATCAGCGGCGTGAGCATCCAGCACACGCCGGCGCAGCGCATCTGGTTCGGCAAGGTCCACAACCTCGCGGGCTACCGCTCGGCCCCCCACCACCACGGCGAGGCCGAGACGGGCGGCTACGTCCTGTCCGGTCGTGCGCGGATCTACTTCGGCGAGCGCTTCGAGGACTACATCGACATGAGCGAGGGCGACTGGGTCTTCGTGCCGCCCTTCATGCCGCACATCGAGTGCAACCTCGACCGCAACAACCCGTTGACCTGGATGACCGCGCGGACGCCCGAGAACCTCGTGGTCAACCTCGACCAGGTCGACGACGCGGTGCTGCGGGACTGGGCGAGCCGTCCGTGAGCACGTCTCGGATCTTCACCGACGCGGTGGCCCTCGAGCAGGTGGACGCCGAGGTGTTCGACCTGGCGTTCTCGGCGATCACGCAGCCGTGTCCCTGGCCCAAGGCGTACGGCGGCGACATGGTCGCCCAGGCGGCGGCCGCCGCGATGCGCACCGTCACCGACGGCAAGGTGCTGCACTCCATGCACTCCTACTTCCTCAGGCCGGTCGAGATCCAGGCGCCCGTCCGCTACGAGGTCGAGGTGCTGCGCGACGGTCGCGGCTACAGCACCCGGCAGGTGCGCGCGTTCCAGGCGGGGAAGACGGCCTACGCCTGCCTCGCGAGCTTCGCGCAGGGCGAGGCCAGCGGGAGCCATCAGGCGCTGATGCCCGCCGGCCTCCCGCAGCCGGACGACCTCCCGAGCTCCGCGGAGTACCTCGCGGGACGCTCGGGCGGCACGATGACGCCGACCTCGCAGGCCTACTGGGCCGAGGGACGCAGCTTCGACATGCGGCACGTCCCGGGGCCGGTGTACCTCACCATCGAGGGGGAGCGGGCGCCGCACCAGGCCGTGTGGGTGCGGCCCTTCGATGCGCTGCGGCCGGTCGAGGGACTCACCGAGGCACAACGCGACACCGCGGCGCTGGCCTACGTGTGCGACTACACGATCCTCGAGCCGGCACTGCGCGTGCTCGATCTCCCGTGGGCCACGGAGGGCCTCGTCACCGCGAGCCTCGACCACGCCATGTGGTTCCACCGCCCCGTCCGCATGGACCAGTGGCTGCTCTACGCCCAGGAGGCGGTCTCGGTGGACCGCGGCCGCGGTCTCGCGACGGGCCGGTTCTTCGACGACGCGGGCGTGCTGGTCGCCACCGTGGCCCAGGAGGGCATGATCCGGGCCGGGGGCGGACGATGACGACGCTGACCCGGACGGCGTACGTCGACGGCTACGCGCGCGACCACCTGCCTCCGGCCGACCAGTGGCCGGTCCTCGCGTTCGACACGCCCGAGCTCCGCTACCCTGAGCGGCTGAACGCCGGCGCCGCGCTGATCGACGAGGCGACCCGACGCTTCGGTGCCGACCGCCCGGCGCTGATGACGCCCGACGGGAGCTCCTGGAGCTACGGCGACCTGCTGGACCGGGTCAACCGGATCGCCCACGTGCTCGTGGACGACCTCGGCATGGTCCCCGGCAACCGCGTCCTCCTCCGCTCCCCCAACAACCCGTGGACGGTCGCCTGCTGGCTGGCCGTGCTGAAGGCGGGAGGCATCGTCGTCACCACCATGGCGGCGCTGCGGGCCACCGAGCTCGCTCCGATCATCGACCGGACGCGGCCCTCGCTCGCGCTGGTCGACCACCGCTTCGTCGAGGACGTCCTCACGGCCCGCGCGCAGGCCGCGCCCGACCTCGTCGTGGTCCCGTACGGCGGCGGCTCCGCCGACGACCTGACGCGGCTGATCGAGCACGCGTCGTCCGACTTCGCCGCCGTGGACACCGCAGCCGACGACGTGGCCCTCCTGGCGCCGACGTCGGGAAGCACCGGCGTCCCGAAGATCACCATGCACTTCCACCGCGACGTTCTGTCGATCGACAACACCTTCGGACGGGCGATCCTCGCACTGCAGCCCACCGACGTCGTGGCATGCACGGCACCCCTGGCCTTCACGTTCGGCCTCGGCATGCTGGTGGTCTTCCCGCTCCGGTCCGGCGCCAGCGCGCTGCTGACGGAGAGCGCGACCCCGCCGGAGCTCGCCGGGCTCGTCCAGCAGCGGGGGGTGACGGTGCTCGCCACCGCCCCGACGGCGTACAAGCAGATCCTCAAGGCCGGGCGGGCCGACGCGCTGAGCGGGCTCCGTGCCGCCGTCAGCGCCGGCGAGCACCTGCCACGGGAGGTCTGGGAGGAGCTGCGCGAGACGCTCGGGCTGCGCGTGGTCGACGGCATCGGCGCCACGGAGATGCTGCACATCTTCATCTCCGCCGCGGGTGACGACATCCGCCCCGGTGCGACCGGCAGGCCGGTCCCCGGCTACCGGGCCACGATCCTCGACGAAGCCGGCAACGAGGTCGGCCCGGGCGTGGAGGGCCGGCTGGCCGTGATCGGTCCGGTGGGCTGCCGCTACCTCGACGACGAGCGGCAGCGCGGCTACGTCGTCAACGGCTGGAACGTCACCGGGGACACGTTCGTCCGCGACGAGGACGGCTACTTCTGGTACCGCGCCCGCACCGACAACATGATCGTCTCCTCGGGCTACAACATCGGGGCCCCCGAGGTCGAGGCGGCCCTCGACACCCACCCTGACGTCGTGGAGTCGGCGGTGATCGGCCAGCCCGACCCCGACCGGGGGTCGGTGGTGTGCGCCTTCGTGGTGCTGCGCGGCGACGTGCCGGCGAGCGAGGCGAAGGTGCGCGAGCTGCAGGACCACGTGAAGCAGCGGTTGGCGCCCTACAAGTACCCGCGCGTCGTGCGGTTCGTCCCTGAGCTGCCACGCAACGCAAGCGGCAAGGTGCAGCACTTCAAGCTGCGCGACACGGTCGAGGAGGAGGCAGGAGCATGAGGATCGCGATCGCAGGGGGCGGGCCGGGCGGCCTCTACTTCGCCGCCCTGATGAAGTCGCTGGACCCGCGGCACGAGGTCACGGTCTGGGAGCGCAACGCACCCGACGACACCTTCGGCTTCGGCGTGGTGTTCTCCGACGAGACGCTCGGCAGCATCGAGGGCGCCGACCAGGTCGTCCACGACCGGATGGAGCGGCTCTTCGCCCGATGGACCGACATCGACATCGAGTTCAACGGCCACCGGTTCACGGTCGGCGGCCAGGGATTCGCCGCGATGGCGCGCAAGGACCTCCTGCAGATCCTGCAGGAGCGGGTCGCCGAGCTGGGCGTCACCGTCCACTACAACACCGAGGCGCCCGACCCCGCCACGCTGCGCCGCACGCACGACCTCGTGATCGCCTCGGACGGCTTGAGCTCCGCGGTCCGCACCGCCTCCGCCGACGTGTTCGGCCCCCACCTGGACAGGCGACCCAACAAGTACATCTGGTTCGGCACCGACCTGGTCTTCGAGGCCTTCCAGTTCTTCGTCAAGCAGACGGAGTGGGGGACCATGCAGATCCACGGCTACCCCTACTCCGACACGGGGTCGACGTTCATCGTGGAGATGCACGAGGACGTGTGGCGCCGTGCCGGCCTGGACGCCACCGAGGACCAGGTGTTCCCGCCAGGGGTCTCCGACCAGTACGCCGTCGAGCGGATCGAGCAGATCTTCGCCGAGGAGCTGCGGGGGCACGCGATCCTCACCAACAACTCCAAGTGGCTGAACTTCCACACGGTCCGCAACGAGCGGTGGTTCGACGGCAACGTCGTGCTCATCGGCGACGCCGCGCACACCGCACACTTCTCCATCGGGTCGGGGACCAAGCTGGCCATGGAGGACGCGCTCGCCCTTGCAGCGTGCCTGCACGAGCACAGCGACCTCGAGGAGGCGCTGACTGCCTACCAGGACGAGCGCAAGCCGGTGGTGGAGTCGACGCAGCGGGCGGCGCAGGCGTCGCTGGAGTGGTTCGAGAACATCGGCATGTACGCCGAGCAGGACCCCTCGCAGTTCGTCTTCAACCTCCTGACGCGCTCGCGCCGGATCACGTTCGAGAACCTCAAGGAGCGCGACGCCGAGTTCGCGGCGCGGCTCGAGGCGGACTTCGCGTCCAGCCAGGGTTCGGCCGAGGTGGTGCCGGCCATGTTCCAGCCCGTGCGCGTCGGCGAGCTCGAGCTGAAGAACCGGATCGTCCTGTCGCCGATGGACATGTACTCGGCGAAGGAGGGGGTGCCCGAGGCGTTCCACCTCGTCCACCTGGGCTCCAAGGCGCTCGGCGGCGCCGGCCTGATCATGACCGAGATGACCTGCGTGTCGCCCGAGGGCCGGATCACCCCGGGCTGTCCCGGCCTGTGGACCGACGAGCAGCGCGACGCCTGGGCGACCGTGACCGACTTCGTGCACCAGCACTCCACCGCGAAGATCGGCGTGCAGCTCGGCCACTCCGGACGCAAGGGCTCGACCCGGCTGATGTGGGAGGGCATGGACGAGCCCCTCGCCGAGGGGAACTGGGAGGTGCTCGGCCCCTCCGCGCTGCCGTACGGTCCGGGATGCCACGTCCCGCGGGAGGCGACGAGGCAGGACCTGGACTCGGTCACGGCCGACTTCGTCGCCGCGGCGGAGCGCGCGGTCGCCGCGGGCTTCGACCTCATCGAGGTGCACGCAGCCCATGGCTACCTGCTCAGCTCCTTCCTGTCCCCGATCTCCAACCGCCGCACCGACGAGTACGGCGGGTCGCTGGAGAACCGTCTCCGCTTCCCGCTGGAGGTCCTCGACGCGGTACGCGCGGCCGTTCCCGGTTACCTGCCGGTGACCGTGCGCATCTCGGCAACCGACTGGATGCCCGACGGCAACACCGACGAGGACGCCGTGCTGATCGCGGAGGCGTTCCTGCGAGCGGGCGCGGCGGCGATCGACGTGTCCTCGGGCCAGGTCTCCAAGGACGAGCGGCCGGCGTTCGGGCGGTCCTACCAGACGCCGTTCGCCGACAAGATCCGCCAGCGCGTCGCCGGCCCGTTGGGCGCGAAGGTGATCGCCGTCGGCGCGATCTCCAGCTACGACGACGTCAACTCCATCCTGCTGGCCGGTCGAGCCGACCTCTGCGCCCTCGGGCGCAGCCACCTCTACGACCCGAGCTGGACACTGCACGCCGCCGCGGAGCAGGGGTACGTCGGCACCGCAGCCGACTGGCCCGAGGCCTGGGCTGCCGGACGGCGGCGGCCGCCGACCTCGCGGACCGACAAGGTGCCGCCGCGGCTGCAGCTCCTGCGCGAGGGCGACGCGGGATCGGTCCACGTCCGGTGGCAGCCCCGGGCCGCCGACGTCCCGGTGTGACAGGGTGACCGCCGTGACGGGGTCGAACGGGCCGTGCGCCGAGTTCCGCAGCAGGGTGGAGTGGGTCGACACCGACGCATCCGGGATCTACCACAACACCACCGTGGTCAGGTTCGTGGAGTCGGCGGAGGCCACGCTGATGGCACGGTCCGGGCTGCCGCAGTACTTCCCCAGCGCGCCCCGGGTGCGCTACGAGGTCGACTTCGTCTCGCCCCTGGTCTTCGGGCAGGAGGCGACGACGGTGCTGCGGCTCGCCCGCCTCGGGAGGTCCTCGATGGAGTTCGCGTTCGAGGTGTGGGGCGAGGAGTTCCAGGACCGGCCGCGACGGCTCGCCGCCCGCGGGCGGTACGTCACCGTCCACGTGGGCTCCGAGCCCGGTGACCCGGGCTCCGGCCCGGGGCCTGGATCGGGGCCTGGTTCGGGGGCGCCCACCAGCGTGCCCTGGCCCCCGAGCGTGCTCGCGGCCCTCGGACGAACCGAGGGCGACACGTGAGGGGTGCTCCCGAGGCAGCCGCGACGGGCTCTCCGCGCTCCCGGACCGTGTTGGTGACCTACCTCGGCGCCGTCGTGCGGGCTCGCGGCGGATGGATGCCGATCGCCGGGACGATCGAGCTGATGGCCTCGCTCGGGGTGGACGCCCCGAGCGTGCGGACGGCGGTCCACCGGCTCAAGGGGAGCGGCTGGCTGGCGCCGGAGGTCCGGGCCGGCGTCCGTGGCTATGCGCTCACCGACCACGCGCGGGCCACCCTCGCGTCCGGCGACGAGGTGATCTGGCACGCGCGGCGGCCCGCGGACCTCTCCGAGGGGTGGTGCATCCTCCACGTGAGCGTGCCGGAGACCATCAGGAGCAAGCGGTACCGGTTGCGGTCGCACCTGGCCAGTCTCGGCTTCGGCAACGTCGGCACGGCGATGTGGATCGCGCCGGCCCGGATGCGCGCCGCGGCGGCGCGTGCGGTGGCCGAGCTGGAGCTGGAGCAGCACGTCGCCGTCTTCGTCGGCGCCTACCACGGCCCCCAGGACCTCACCGAGCTGCTGTACGCCAGCTGGGACCTCGCGGCGATCGACGCCGCCTACCGCGCGTTCGTCGAGGAGCACGCCTCGCTGGCCGCCCGGGTGAGGACCCGTGCGCCGGAGCCGGCGGACGCCTTCGTGTCCTACCTGCGGGTGGTGGACCACTGGCGCAAGCTGCCCTTCCGCGACCCCGGGCTTCCCTCCGAGGTGCTCTCCCCGGGATGGAGCGGGCCGGAGGCGACGCAGCTCTTCGAGGAGCTCGTCCGCGCACTCGAGGGACCGGCCCTCGCCCACGCTGCCGCGTCCTGGCCCGCACTCGAGCACTGACCGACCCGGGATGTCGCCGGCTCGCCAACCCTGTGGAGCACCTTCGACGGTGCGACCTGGGAGGCTGGTGCGGTGCCACGACTGCATGCCTTCGAGCTCGTCCCCGATGAGGCGGGGCGCGACGCGGTGCTGGCCGACTGGCAGGTGCTGCGCGACGCCGGCCTGCCCTCGCAGCTCGACCACCGCGGAGCGACCAACGCCCCGCATCTCACGGTGCTCGCCGCGCCGGCCCTTCCCGACGACGGCCGGGCGGCGGAGCTGATCGGTCCGCTGCTCCCGATCAGGGCGCGGGCGACCGGGCTGCTGCTCCTGGGTGGCGAGCGCCTCACCGTCGCCCGGGCGCTGGACGTGGACGACGCGGTGGTGGCGGCGATCCTCGCGCTCAGGCAGGGCGTACCCGACCTGCCGCACCGCGGCTGGATCCCGCACGTGACGCTGGGACGGCGGGTCCCGCGCGCCTCGGCCGGCGCCGTCCTCGAGGCGCTCGGCTGGGCCGACGTCGAGCTGACCCTGACGCACCTGCGGCGCTGGGACCCCGAGGCCGGCACGGTCACCCCGGTCGCCGGCTGACCACGCTGCGGCGATCGCGGGTGCGCCCCGCCGGCGCGGGCCTACGATGCGCTCGTGCTGATCGCGCTCGCCTCCTTCCTCGTCGCCGCGACGGTCGTCGTGCTGCTGCCCGGGCCGGACAGCCTCGTGGTCGTGCGCGGGCTGGTCCGCGACGGGCGGCGCGGCGGAGTGCTCACCGCTGCCGGGGTGATGTGCGGGCTGCTCGTCTGGGTCAGCGCCGCGGCGCTCGGCCTCTCGGCGCTGCTCCGGGCGAGCGAGGTCGGCTACACGACGCTCAAGCTCGTCGGCGCGGCCTACCTGCTCTGGATCGGCGTCCAGTCCCTGCGCTCGTTGCGCTCGGGACGGCTCGGCGAGCAGGTCGTCACCGACCACGGGCCGGGCCTGGGGCGGTCCGGGTTCGTCGCCGGCTTCCTCACCGACGTGCTCAACCCCAAGGTCGGGGTCTTCTTCGTCAGCTTCCTGCCCGGCTTCGTGCCCCAGGGCTACTCCGTCGGCTGGACCACGCTCGGCCTGGGTGCGGTCTACGCAGCGCTGACCGCGGTCTACTTCGCCGGCCTGGTGGTGGCGGCCGGGTCGGTGTCGACATGGATGGCGACCCCGCACATCCGGCGCCGGCTCGACGCGGCCACCGGGATGGTGCTGGTCGCCTTCGGCGTACGCCTGGCCACCGAGCTCTGAGGCCCGGCGACCACCGGTCAGTCCGTCCCGGCGAAGAGCCGGTGCCGCCCTTCGGGGTCGCTGACGAGGTCCCGCGCGAGCTGGTCGAGCTTGTGGGCGAGCCGGGCGTCGTGCTCGTCGGCCCAGCCGCCGAGCCGGGCGTCGAGGCGGGCCCGCCTGAGTGCGACCAGCCGCTCGATCGCGGCGTGACCGTCGGCGGTGACGGCGACGGTGTCCCCCTCGACGGCGGCGAACCGCGCCGCGCACAGCGGGTCGAGCAGGTCTCTGATCGAGCCCCTCTCCAGGTGCAGCTGGGTCGCGAGGACGTCGATGTCGAGCCGCGACCGCCCGTCGAGCCGGTAGAGCAGCCAGGTCGAGCGCGGGTCGAGGTCGACGCCGGCCTCGGTCGCCAGCTCGGTGTAGATCCGGTGCCGGTCCTCCCGGGTGGCCAGCAGCGAGAGGGCGCGCACCACCTCGTCGGCGGAGTCCTCCGCGGCCGGCATCGCGGTGGGTGCCAGCGCCTGCGACTGGTCGGGGGCCTTCGCCGTCTGCCGCAGCGGGACCTCGCGCAGGAACCAGGTCAGCACGAACGCGATCGCGGCGATCGGCACCGCCCACAGGAACACCGTGTGCAGCGAGGCGGCGTAGGCGTGGATGAAGCCGTCGTGCACGGCCGGCGGGAGCGTCGCCAATGCGGCCGGGCTGGCGCCCTGCTGGGGGTCGAAGCCTGACGGCACCGGGGTGCCGGCGAGGTAGTGGCGCAGGTTGCCGGTGAGCTGGTTGGCGAAGATCGCGCCGAAGACCGCCGTGCCGAAGGAGCCGCCGATCGAGCGGAAGAACGTCGCCCCGGAGGTCGCGACGCCGAGGTCGGAGTACGGCACGACGTTCTGCACCGCGATCACCAGCACCTGCATCACGCCGCCGATCCCGACGCCGAGCACGAACATGAACACGGTGTACTGGATCGCCGGCGTGCCGACGCCGAGGTGCGAGAGCAGCCACATGCCCAGCGTCATCATCGCCGTGCCCGCGATCGGGAACACCTTGTAGCGCCCCCACCTGCTGATCAGGATCCCCGACGTCGTCGAGGTCAGCAGCAGCCCGGCCATCAGCGGCAGCAGCTGCAGACCGGAGCTGGTCGGGCTCTGCCCCCGCACCACCTGCATGTACTGCGGCAGATAGGTGATCGCGCCGAACATCGCGAAGCCGACCACGAAGCCCACCAGGCTCGCCACGGTGAACACCCGGTTGCCGAAGAGCCGCAGGGGCAGCACCGGCTCCGCGGCACGCCGCTCCACGACGACGAACAGCCCGATCAGCACCACGCCGAGGACGGCGAGCGTCCAGATCGGCCCCGAGCCCCAGGGGTACGTCGTGCCGCCGAGCGTGGTCAGCAGCACCAGCGAGGTCGCGGCGCCGGCCAGCAGCAGCGTGCCGAGGTAGTCGATGACGTGGCTGATCCGCTGCGGCGGCGGGGGCAGCACGATCGCGGTGGCGACCAGCGCGACGGCGCCGATCGGGAGATTGATGTAGAACACCCACCGCCAGGTGAGGTGATCGACGAAGAAG
The DNA here is from genome assembly GCA_051954195.1 of Marmoricola sp. Lineage (GTDB taxonomy): Bacteria > Actinomycetota > Actinomycetes > Propionibacteriales > Nocardioidaceae > Marmoricola. The sequence goes on along the minus strand of JBQCHZ010000043.1, from coordinate 66,489 downwards.
CCGCCGAGCAGCGGCCCGAGCACGCTGGTCACGCCGAACACCGCGCCGAAGAAGCCCTGGTAGCGGCCGCGGTCCCGCGGGGAGACCACGTCGCCCACGATCGCCTGCGCACCGATCATCAGGCCGCCGCCGCCGATGCCCTGGATGGCCCGGAACGCGATCAGCTCGACCATCGTCTGGCTGATGCCCGAGAGCACCGAGCCGATCAGGAAGATGACGATGGCGGCCTGGAAGAACGTCTTGCGGCCGTAGAGGTCGCCGAGCTTGCCCCACAGCGGCGTCGAGGCGGTGGAGGCCAGGATGTAGGCGGTCACCACCCAGGACAGCTCGGAGAGCCCGTGCAGGTCGCCGGCGATCGTGGGGAGCGCCGTGGCCACGATGGTCTGGTCGAGGGCCGCGAGCAGCATGCCGAGCAGCAGGGCGCCGATGATGACGAGGATCCGCCGGTGGCTGATCTCGGGCGCGCTCGGGGCCGGTGCCGGTGCGGTCGTGCTCGCCACGTGGGTCTCCCTTCGAGAGCGGGCCGGGGGTCGACCTGGGTCGACTCTAGGACGCAGCCCGCGGCGGGCCGGCGGCGTGCGGGTCCCGGTGAGCATCCGCGGTGACGCACGCCCCCCGCGCGCTGCCGGAAACCGGATGTGGGGGCGGCTTGCGCGACGGATCGCGTGTTCCGTACGGTCAGCAGCAACGGATTCGGTGTGCAGCACCGCGGGGAAGGGCAGCGATGAAGGTCGGCGTACCGCAAGAGGTCAAGAACCACGAGTACCGGGTGGCGATCACGCCGATCGGGGTGCACGAGCTGGTGGCGCACGGCCACGAGGTGGCGGTGCAGGCCGGCGCCGGTGCCGGCTCCTCCATCACCGACGAGGAGTACGTCGCCGCCGGCGCGCGCATCGTCGGGGACGCCGACGAGCTGTGGGCCTCGGTGGACCTGGTCCTCAAGGTCAAGGAGCCGGTCGCCGAGGAGTACCACCGCCTCCGCGAGGGCCTGACGCTGTTCACCTACCTGCACCTGGCCGCCGACAAGCCGCTGACCCAGGAGCTGCTCGAGCGGCGCGTGACCGCGCTGGCCTACGAGACCGTGCAGCTGCCCTCGGGCGCGCTGCCGCTGCTCTACCCGATGTCGGAGGTCGCCGGCTGCCTGGCGCCGCAGGTCGGTGCGCACGCGCTGCTCAAGGCCGAGGGCGGCCGGGGCGTGCTGATGGGCGGCGTGGGGGGCGTGGCCAACGCCAAGGTCGTGATCATCGGTGCCGGCGTGTCGGGTCAGAACGCGGCCAACATCGCCCTGGGCATGGGCGCCGACGTCACCCTGCTCGACACCGACCTGGACAAGCTGCGGATGTCGTTCTGGCGCTACAACAACCGCGTGCACGGCCTGGCGTCCTCGAAGCTGGCCATCGACCGCCAGGTCACCGAGGCCGACCTGGTGATCGGTGCGGTCCTCATCCCCGGCGCGGCGGCTCCCAAGCTGGTGTCGAACGAGCTCGTGTCGCGGATGAAGCCGGGCTCGGTGCTCGTCGACATCGCGGTGGACCAGGGTGGGTGCTTCGAGGACACCCATGCGACCACCCACGCCGACCCGACCTACCAGGTGCACGACTCGACCTTCTACTGCGTCGCGAACATGCCCGGCGCCGTCCCGAACACCTCGACGTACGCCCTGACCAACGCGACGCTGCCCTATGTCGTCGCGGTGGCGGACAAGGGATGGGCCCAGGCCTGTCGCGACGACGCCTCGCTGGCGCACGGGCTCAACACCCATGCCGGACAGCTCACGAACGCTCCCGTCGGGCAGGCCGTCGGCATCGACGTGGTCAGCCCGGAGGCGGTGCTCGCCGGCTGAGGGCCGGGCGGCGTCAGTGGCCGCCGAGCAGCGGCGCGGCGAGGCGGGCGAGCACCGACGGGCGCCCGGTGGCCCGCTCCTCGGCGTCGGCGGCGGTCACCACCCGCAGGCCCGCGTTGGCGCCGAGCCAGCGGAGAGGCTCGCGCTCCCAGCGCGGTGACCGGTGGTTCACCCAGGGCAGGGTGGTGAGCTCGGTGCGGTCCTCGAGGATCAGGTCCCGAAGCGTTCGCCCGGCCAGGTTGGTGGTGGACAGCCCGTCGCCGACGTACCCGCCGGCCCAGGCCCGACCGGTGCTGCGGTCGAGCCCGACCGAGGCGCACCAGTCGCGGGGGATGCCGAGCGGCCCGCCCCAGGCGTGCTCGACGCGGACGTCGCCGAGCACCGGGAAGAGGTCGACGAGCGTCTCGCGCAGGTGCCGGTGCACGCGCGGCACGCGGTCGTAGTCGGCACGCACGCGGGAGCCGAAGTGGTACGGCGCACCGCGGCCACCGAACACCAGCCGGTCGTCGGCGGTGCGCTGGCCGTAGACGACCAGGTGCCTGAAGTCGCTGAAGGTCTCGTGGTCGGCCAGTCCGATGGTGTCCCAGGTGGCGGCGTCGAGCGGCTCGGTCGCCACGACGAGGGAGTAGACCGGCACCACGGTGCGGGCCTCGCCGGGGAGCTGCGGCGTGTAGCCCTCGGTCGCGCGGACCACCACCTGCGCCGTCACCGTCCCGTGCTGCGTCCGTGCCTGCCGGCCCTCGAGGGCGGTGACCCGGGTGTGCTCGTGGATTCGCACGCCGGCGGCCTCGACGACCCGGGCGAGGCCGCGCACCAGGCGGGCGGGGTGCACCCGCGCGCAATCGGGGGTGTAGGTCGCGCCGCGCACGTGCGAGGCGCCGAGGCGCTCGCGGGCGGCGTGGCCGTCGAGCCAGGTCAGGTGCTCGGACAGCCCCCAGCGCGCGTGGTCCGCGACGGCGGCTCGCGCGGTGGCCTCCTGGGCGGCGGTCCGGGCGGCGACGACCGTCCCGCCCTGGTGGAAGTGGGCGTCGATGCCCTCGGCCCGGAGGACCCGGCCGACCTCGGGCACGGTCGCCCGCATCGCGGCGTCCTGGGCGAGGGCCGCCGTGCGGGAGGAGCCGGGAAGGGCCGCGAGCTTGTCCAGGGACGCCGGGAAGAGCGCCGAGCACCAGCCGCCGTTGCGCCCCGACGCCCCGAAGCCGGCCACCTCGGCCTCGAGCACCACCACGCGCAGCGTGGGGTCGGCGCGGACCAGGTAGTAGGCGGTCCACAGCCCGGTGAGACCGGCGCCCACGATCGCGACGTCGTAGGAGGCATCGCCGGGGAGCGCCGGGCGCGGCGACCAGTCGTCGCCGGCAGTGGCGTGCCAGAACGACAGCGAGGCCGGGTCGGAGGTCACCGCACGCCCCAGGAGTAGGTCTGCTTGCGCAGGCTCAGGTACATGAAGCTCTCGGTCGACGCGACACCCGGGATGCTGCGGATCTGCGTCGACAGCACGTCGAGCAGGTGCTCGTCGTCCTCGACGACGAGCTCGACCAGGATGTCGAACGAGCCCGCGGTGATCACGACGTAGTCGACCTCGTCCATCGCCGCGAGGGCGTCACCGACCGGCTCGAGCGGGCCCTCCACCCGTACGCCGATCATCGCCTGCCGCCCGAAGCCCAGCTCCAAGGGGTTCGTGACGGCGACCACCTGCATCGCCCCGGACTCGATCAGGCGCTGCACCCGCTGGCGTACGGCGGCCTCCGAGAGCCCGACCTCCTTGCCGATCGCCGCATAGGAGCGGCGACCGTCCTGCTGGAGCTGCGCGATGATCGCCTTGGAGACGTCGTCGAGCGGGCCGGCGGTGCCGTTCTTGCGCGTGGTCACGGCTGCGATCCTCCCAGCCGGCTCCCGTCGGCGTCAAAGGTCTGAGCGTCGATCTGCGACGGATTCCGTCGTGAAGGTCGATCTGGTGAAGTGATTCGCTTGATCAAGTCCGCTCGGCCTGCCAGGATCCGAAGCGTCCCGAAGCACGGCGAAGGCGGCGATAGATCGTGTCCACCCCTCTGCGGACAGGGGCCGATGCGGCCCTGGCGGCGGCGAAGCCGGCGGTCTTCTGGCTCGACGACCCCGAGCGTCCCGACGCCCTCCCGGCGGTCTCCGGGGAGGTCCGGGCCGACCTCGTCGTGGTCGGCGGCGGGTTCTCCGGCCTCTGGACGGCGCTCCGCGCCGTCGAGCGCGACCCCGGCCGGGAGGTCGTCGTCCTCGAGGCCGGTCGTTGCGGGGACCAGGCGAGCGGGCGCAACGGCGGCTTCGTCGAGGCGAGCCTCACCCACGGCTTCGGCAACGGCCGGGCGCGCTGGCCCGAGGAGCTCGACGAGCTCGACCGCCTCGGCGCGGAGAACCTGAGGGCGATCGCGGACACCATCGCGCGGCACGGCATCGACTGCGACTGGCGGGAGGTCGGGGAGGTGACGGTCGCGACCCGGTCCCACGAGGTCGACGAGCTCGCGGCCTACGCCGACGACCTCGCGGCTGCGGGGCACCGGGCGACGCTGCTGGACCGCGATGCCGTGCGAGCCGAGCTGGACAGCCCGACGTACCTGGCCGGACTGCTCGAGCCGCACGGGACCGCGCTGGTCGAGCCGGCCCGGCTGGCGTGGGGCTTGCGCCGCGCCTGCCTCGACGCGGGCGTGCGGATCCACGAGCACAGCCCGGCCGAGGCACTGGAGCGAGCCGGGTCGCAGCTGGTCGTGCGCACCGGAGGAGGTGCGGTGCGCGCGGACCGCGTCGCGCTGGCGACCAACGCCTTCCGCCCGCTGCTGCGGCGGCTTCGGCTGATGACCGTCCCCGTCTACGACTACGTGCTGATGACCGAGCCGCTGACCCCGGCACAGAAGGCGGCGATCGGCTGGGAGCGGCGCCAGGGCTTCGGGGACGCGTCGAACTGCTTCCACTACTACCGGCTCACCCGCGACGACCGGATCCTGTGGGGCGGCTACGACGCGGTCTACCACTACGGCAGCCGGATCCAGCCGCGGCTCGAGCAGCACGGCCCGACGCACGCCCTGCTCGCGCGGCAGTTCTTCGAGACCTTCCCCCAGCTCGAGGGCCTGGCGTTCAGCCACCGCTGGGCCGGCGTGATCGACACCTGCACGAGGTTCGCCGCCTTCTTCGGCTCGGCCTACGACGGGCAGGTGGCGTACGCCCTGGGGTACACCGGCCTCGGGGTGGGTGCCACCCGCTTCGGTGCCGACGTGATGCTCGACCTCCTCGCCGGCGCGGAGACCGAGCGGACGACGTTGCGGATGGTGCGCGAGCGGCCGCTGCCGTTCCCGCCCGAGCCGGTGCGCGCCGCGGGGATCAACCTCACCCGGCGGGCGATGATGCGCGCCGACGCGACCGGCCGGCGCAACCTGTGGCTGCGCGGGCTCGATCGCGTCGGGCTCGGCTTCGACTCCTGACCGGGGGCGGGCTCAGAGCTGCGCCCAGGCCTTCTCCAGCACCACCCGCAGGATCGACTCCATCTCGTCGAAGTGCCGCTGGTCGCAGATCAGCGGCGGTGCGAGCTGGATGACCGGGTCGCCGCGGTCGTCGGCCCGGCAGTAGAGCCCCTCGGCGAGCAGCGCCTTGGAGACGAAGCCGTAGAGCAGCCGGTCGCACTCCTCGTCGGTGAAGCTCTCCTTGGTCGCCTTGTCCTTGACCAGCTCGATGCCGTAGAAGTACCCGGCGCCCCGGACGTCGCCCACGATCGGCAGGTCGCGCAGCTTGTCCAGGGTGGCGCGGAAGTCGCCCTCGGTCTCGCGCACGTGCTCGTTGATCCCCTCGCGCTCGAACGCGTCGAGGTTGGCCAGCGCCACGGCGCAGGAGACCGGGTGGCCGCCGAAGGTGTAGCCGTGCAGGAACATCTCCTCGCCGTGCCGGAACGGCTCCATCAGCCGGTCAGTGGCGATCATCGCGCCGAGGGGGGAGTAGCCGGAGGTGAGGCCCTTGGCGCAGGTGATGATGTCGGGCTGGTAGCCGAAGCGCTCGGCGCCGAACATGTGGCCCAGCCGTCCGAAGGCGCAGATCACCTCGTCGGAGACGAGCAGCACGTCGTACTCGTCGCAGATCTCCCGGACCCGCTGGAAGTAGCCCGGCGGGGGCGGGAAGCAGCCCCCGGAGTTCTGCACGGGCTCGAGGAACACCGCCGCGACCGTGTCCGCGCCCTCGTTCTCGATGGCCACGGCGATCTGGTCGGCCGCCCACCGGCCGAACGCCTCGGGGTCCTCGCCGTGCAGCGGCGCCCGGTAGAGGTTGGTGTTCGGCACCCGGAACGTCGAGGGCACCAGGGGCTCGAAGGGCGCCTTCATGCCGGGCAGCCCGGTGATCGACAGCGCGCCCTGGGTGGTGCCGTGGTAGGCGATCGAGCGGCTGATCACCTTGTGCTTGCCATGCTTGCCGGTGAGCTTGAAGTAGTTCTTGGCCAGCTTCCAGGCACTCTCGACGGCCTCGCCGCCGCCGGTGGTGAAGAAGACCCGGTTGAGGTCGCCGGGGGCGTAGGAGGCCACCCGCTCGGCGAGCTCGATCGCGCCGGGGTGGGCGTAGGACCACAGCGGCATGAAGGCCAGCGTCCGCGCCTGCCGGGCGGCCGCCTCGGCGAGGTCCTCGCGGCCGTGCCCGAGCTGGCTGACGAACAGCCCGGCCAGGCCGTCGAGGTAGCGCTTGCCGTGGACGTCGTAGAGGTAGGCGCCCTCGCCCCGCACCATCACGGGGACCTCCGACCCGCCCTGCGCGGGGTCGTAGGCGGAGTGCCGGGTGAAGTGCATCCACAGGTGGTCACGCGCTGCCTGCTGCAGGTCGAGCTCGCCGCTCATCTCAGGAGTTCCCCTCGGAAGGTGGTGGACAGTGCGGCCGCGCCGGTGACTCGAGCGGCCTGCAAGTGATTCCGTTGTGATATCGCAGATCCGCTACGGAATCAATGGCTGCAAGTCCTTCCATGTTGGGGGATCCGTGATTAGGCTGCGGCGCAACTCACACCGCGACAACGGAGGACCCATGGGCGACACCGTGTTCCGCAACGTCATCGGGGGCGCGTCCGTCGATGCCGTGTCGGGACAGACCTACGACGTCATCGACCCGACCACCGGCGACGTCTACGCCACCGCTGCGATGAGCGGCGCCGAGGACGTCGACCGCGCCTACCGGGCGGCCGCGACGGCCTTCGAGCAGTGGCGCGAGACGACGCCGGCCGAGCGGCAGCGGGCGATGCTGCGCATCGCCGACGCGCTCGAGGACCGGGCCGGAGCGTTCGTCGACGTGGAGTCCCGCGACACCGGCAAGCCGCTCGGCTTCACCATCGAGGAGGAGCTGCCACCGGCCGTCGACCAGCTCCGCTTCTTCGCCGGGGCCGCGCGGGTGCTCGAGGGCAAGGCGGCGGGGGAGTACCTCAAGGACCACACCTCCTTCGTCCGGCGGGAGCCGATCGGTGTCGTCGGGCAGGTGACGCCGTGGAACTACCCGCTGATGATGATGGTCTGGAAGATCGCGCCCGCCCTGGCAGCCGGCAACACGATCGTCCTCAAGCCGAGCGACACCACCCCGGCGTCCTCGACGATGCTGGCCGAGCTGTGCCAGGAGTTCCTCCCGCCCGGGGTGCTCAACGTCGTCACCGGCGACCGGGACACCGGCCGGCTCGTCGTGGAGCATCCGATCCCGGAGCTGGTCGCGATCACGGGCTCCGTGCGCGCGGGCATGGAGGTGGCGGCCTCCGCTGCCGCCCAGCTCAAGCGCACCCACCTCGAGCTCGGCGGCAAGGCGCCCGTGGTCGTCTTCGACGACGCCGACATCGAGGCCGCTGCCGAGGGCATCGCCGGGGCGGGCTACTTCAACGCCGGCCAGGACTGCACCGCCGCCACCCGGGTGCTCGCCGGCCCGGGAGTGCACGACGACTTCGTGGCCGCCCTCACCGAGCAGGCCCGCGCCACCCGCACCGGCAGGCCCGACGAGGACGGGGTGCTCTACGGACCGCTGAACAACGCCGGCCAGCTCGAGCGGGTGGCGGGGATGGTCGACCGGCTGCCGGACCACGCCCGGGTCGACGCCGGCGGGCGCCGGCAGGGCGAGGTCGGCTACTTCTACGAGCCGACCGTGCTCTCGGGCCTGCGCCAGGACGACGAGCAGGTGCAGGAGGAGATCTTCGGGCCGGTGATCACCGTGCAGCGGTTCTCCGACGAGGACGAGGCGGTGCGCTGGGCCAACGGCGTGAAGTACGGCCTGGCCTCCTCGGTGTGGACCCGCGACCACGGACGCGCGATGCGGATGGCCAAGCGGCTCGACTTCGGCGCCGTCTGGATCAACACCCACATCCCGATCGCCGCGGAGATGCCGCACGGCGGCTTCAAGCACTCGGGCCACGGGAAGGACCTGTCGATGTACGGGCTCGAGGACTACACCCGGATCAAGCACGTGATGTCCTACATCGGAGCCGGAGCGTGAACACCCACGCGAGCACCGTGACGCCCCAGGCGGCACCCGTCGCCGCCCGGTCCGCGCCCGCCTCACCCGCCATCGAGCTGATCGGGGTCGCCAAGCAGTTCACCGCCAACGAGGAGAACGTCCAGGCCGTCGAGCACGTGGACCTGGCCATCGGGAGCGGTGAGTTCTTCTCGCTGCTGGGGCCCTCGGGCTGCGGCAAGACGACCACCTTGCGGATGATCGCCGGCTTCGAGGAGCCGAGCCGGGGCCAGATCCTGCTCTACGGCGAGGACATGGTCGGCGTGCCCGCCAACCACCGCGACCTCAACATGGTCTTCCAGAGCTATGCGCTGTTCCCCCACATGAGCGTCTACGAGAACGTCGCCTTCGGGCTCAAGCGCCGCAAGCTGCCGAAGGCCGAGATCGACGCCCGGGTGCACGAGCTGCTCGAGCTGGTGGACCTCAAGGGCCGTGAGAAGCGCCGGCCGCGGGAGATGTCGGGGGGCCAGCAGCAGCGGGTCGCCCTCGCGCGGGCACTGGTCAACCGCCCGCGCGCCCTGCTGCTCGACGAGCCGCTGGGCGCGCTGGACCTCAAGCTGCGGCAGGCGATGCAGTTCGAGCTCAAGCGGATCCAGCGCGAGGTCGGCATCACCTTCGTCTACGTCACCCACGACCAGGGCGAGGCGCTGACGATGTCGGACCGGATCGCGGTGATGAACGCCGGCCGCGTCGAGCAGCTCGGCACCCCGCGCGAGGTCTACGAGGCACCGCGGACCCGCTTCGTCGCGGACTTCATCGGGACCTCCAACGTGATCAGCGCGGAGGCGACGCGGGTGAGCGGCGAGGAGGCCGAAGTCGACGGCGGGCCCGACGGCCACATCGTCGTACCGCTGCGCGGGGCGAGTGCGCACGGCGAGCTGTGCATCACGGTCCGTCCCGAGAAGATCGTGCTCAGCACCACCGTGCCGGAGGCCGAGTGCCGCGTCCGCGGCACGGTGGAGGACGTCGTCTACCAGGGCACCTTCACCGGCTACCAGGTCCGCACCGCGCGCGGCCACCGCATGCTCGCCCACCGCCAGAACCTCGACGACTCGCGCGACGTCGCGGCCGTCGGCGACACGGTCTGGCTCTCCTGGGCCCGAGACCACTCCTACCTCATCCACGCGACCCCTGAGCCGACCCCCGGGAGCACCCGATGACCGACGACCTGCCTCGCCTCACCGACCCCGCCCTGCTGCGGGGGTTGACCAGCGCCCGGATGGGACGGCGGGACCTGCTCCGGCTCTTCGGCGCGGCCGGCGGCGCCGCGATGCTCGCTGGATGCGGAGGCATCTCGGCGCAGGGGAAGAAGGCCGACACCAGCAAGGACGCCGTCGCGGCGTTCTGGTCCAAGCAGAAGGAGACCGACCAGCTGGTGTGGGCCAACTGGCCGCTGTACCTGGACACCGCCGGGAAGAGCAGGCACCCGAGCCTCGAGCAGTTCCAGAAGCAGTCCGGCATCACGGTGAAGTACGTCGAGGCGGTCCAGGACAACGGCCCGTTCTTCGCCAAGGTCCAGCCCACGCTCGCCTCGGGACAGTACTGCGGGTTCGACGTGGCGGTGATCAGCAACGGCATCTACTTCAACAAGCTGCGCGACCTGGGCTACCTGGTGCCGCTGGACCAGACCCGGCTGACGAACTTCCGCAAGTACGGCGCGGAGAAGTACCAGAACACCGCCTTCGACCCCGGGAACGTGTACTCCATCCCGTGGCAGGCCGGCTTCACCGGGATCGGCTACGACCCCGAGAAGACCGGCAAGGAGATCACCAGCTGGCACGACCTCCTGGACGGCAAGCTGGAGGGGCACATCGGCCTGTTCGCCAACAACGAGGACCTGCCCAGCTGTGCCCTGCAGGCGATCGGCAAGGACCCGGTCACCTCCACCGAGTCCGACTGGCGCGAGGCCGCAGCCTGGCTGAAGGAGATCAAGCCGCTGGTGCGCAACTTCTACTCCCAGAACTACATCAACGCGCTCGCGACCGGCGACCTGTGGGCGTCGATGGCCTGGTCCGGCGACATCTTCCAGCAGAACCTCTCCGGCAAGGCGATCGGCCAGAAGCTGAAGTTCGTCATCCCCGAGGAGGGCGGGCTGCTGTGGACCGACAACTTCCTGATCCTCAAGGGCGCCCAGAACCCCGTCAGCGCGATGGAGCTGATGGACTACTACTACCAGCCGAAGGTGGCCGCGGAGGTCACCGAGTGGGTCAACTACATCTCGCCGGTCCCCGGCGCCCAGCAGGTGGTGCGCTCGGACGCGAGCGCGGCCAAGGGCGAGGACAAGGACTACCTCGACGCGGTGGCGACCAGCTACGCGACCTTCCCCGACCAGGCGACCTACGCGAAGACGTCGTACTGGTTCACGCCGAAGGCCGGCGAGGAGGCCGACGCGTTCAACGCGATCTTCGAGCCGGTGTACCAGTCGTGAGGTGCTCGTTCGTGGGTCGACCCGACGTGAGTCGCCGTGCGTAGCCGCCTCGCGCCGTACTGGCTGATCCTGCCCGGCGGCCTCTGGCTGCTGGTGTTCTTCGTGGTCCCCATGGTCGCGATGCTCAACGTGTCGCTGGAGAGCGGATCGCTGGAGACCGGCTTCCAGCAGACGTTCTCCTGGCACAACTACACCGACATGATCAGCAGCTACCACACCCAGCTGGTCCGGTCCCTGGTCTACGGGCTGATCACCACGGTGATCACGATCCTGCTGGCCTATCCGGTCGCGTACTGGATCGCGTTCCGCGGCGGCCGGCACAAGTCGACCTACCTGTTCCTGATCCTGCTGCCGTTCTTCGTCACGTTCGTGATCCGGACGATCTCGTGGCAGTTCCTGCTCGCCGACAACGGCATCGTGCTCGGACACCTCAAGGACTGGGGCCTGCTCCCGGAGAGCTTCCACGTGCTGGCCACGCCGTACGCCGTGATCGGTGGGCTGGTCTACAACTTCCTGCCCTTCATGGTGCTGCCGGTCTACGTCGCCCTGGAGCGGATCGACCGGAGCCTCCTCGAGGCGGCCGCAGACCTGTTCGCGAGCCGGCGGGAGGCGTTCACCAAGGTGGTGCTGCCGCTCTCGCTGCCCGGCGTCTTCGCCGGTGTGATCCTCACCTTCGTGCCGGCAGCGGCCGACTACGTCAACGCCCAGATCCTCGGAGGGACCGGACAGGTGATGATCGGCAACATCATCGAGACGCTGTACCTGACCAACTCCCAGTACCCGCAGGCGTCCGCGCTCAGCTCGATCCTGCTCGGCGCGCTGCTGCTGGGGATCTTCGTCTACGCCAAGGCGCTGGGCACCCGCGACGTGCTGGACGTGAGCGCCGGATGAGCGCCACCGTCGACATGCCAGCCGACGCCCCAGCCGGCGCACCCGCCGGCTCCCCCGCGGAGGGCGCCGCCCGCCGCCGGCGCCAGGGGGGCCGTGGGTGGGGCCTGAAGGCCTACACCTGGCTCGTCATCGCCTGGCTCGCGCTGCCGATCCTGGTGATGATCCTCTTCGGCTTCAACGACACCACCGGTCGCTTCAACTTCGTCTGGCAGGGGTGGACGCTGCACTGGTACCGCGACCTGTTCGCGATCGACGACCTGACCACGTCGTTGGAGAACAGCATCACGATCGCCGTGCTCGTCACGCTCGCCTCGGCCGTGCTCGGCACGATGATCGGCTACGCGATGGGCAAGTACCGCTTCCGCGGTCGCGCCGTCCTGGACCTGGTGCTGTTCGCCAACGTGGCGGCGCCCGAGATCGCGATGGGCACCGGTCTCCTGTCGCTCTTCCTCACCCTGGGGATACCGCGGGGCTACTGGACGGTCGTGATCGCCCACATCATGTTCGACATCGTCTACGTCGCGATCACGGTGCGGGCGCGGATGTCGGCCTACGACCGCTCCCTGGAGGAGGCCGCCCACGACCTGGGCGCCGGCGGCTTCACCACCTTCAGGCTGGTCACCCTGCCGATCCTGATGCCCGGCGTCATCGCCGGCTCGCTGCTGGCGTTCGCGCTCTCGATCGACGACTTCATCATCACCGAGTTCAACGCCGGCACCACGCAGACCTTCCCGCTGTGGGTCTACGGCAGCTCGCGGGTCGGCACCCCGCCGCAGGTGAACGTGATGGGCACGCTGGTGTTCGCCTTCGGCGTCCTGCTCGTGATCGCCAACACGCTGTGGCTGCGCCGGACCCGCAGGCGCGAGGCAGGAGCGCGGGCGGCGGGCTGATCGCGGCCCACCACCGCGGCCCCCACCTCGGCCCCCACCTCGGCCCAGCACCGCGGCCCACCACCTCGACGGAGCGCCCGGCGCTCCCCGTCGGCCGCCGGTCAGCCCGCGGCGTGGCGGTCGGCCACCGTGAGGGCCTCGTCGAGGATCGCGAGCCCCTCGGCGATCTCCTCCGGCGTCGTCGTGCACGGGGGGACGACGTGGACGCGGTTGAAGTGGGTGAACGGCCATAGGCCGCGCTCCTTGCAGGCCGCGGCGACCTCGGCCATCGGGGCGGCTGCCGCGCCGGAGGCGTTGAACGGCACCAGCGGCTCCCGGGCCTCCCGGTCCCGCACCAGCTCCAGCGCCCAGAACACGCCGAGACCGCGCACCTCGCCGACCGAGGGGTGCCGGGCGGCGAGCTCGCGAAGGCCCGGGCCGATCACGTCCGACCCGAGGGCACGGGCGTGCTCGATGATGCCCTCCTCGTGCATCGCGGTGATGGAGGCGACGGCGGAGGCGCAGGCGAGAGGGTGCCCGGAGTAGGTGAGGCCGCCGGGGTAGGCCCGGTCGTCGAAGGTCGCGGCGATCGCCGCGGACATCACCACGCCGCCGAGCGGCACGTAGCCGGAGTTGACGCCCTTGGCGAAGGTGATCAGGTCCGGCGCCACGTCCCAGCGGTCGACGGCGAACCACTCGCCGCACCGGCCGAACCCCGACATGACCTCGTCGGCGACCATCATGATGCCGTGCGCGTCGCACAGCGCCCGCACGCCCGCCAGGTAGCCCTCCGGCGGCACCAGGATGCCGTTGGTGCCGACCACCGTCTCCAGCACGATCGCCGCGATCGTCCCGGGCCCCTCCACCATCACGGTGTCGCGCAGGTGCGCGAGCGCGCGCTCGCACTCCTCCTGCTCGGTGGCGGCGTGGAACGCGGAGCGGTAGGGGTAGGGCCCCCAGAAGTGCACGACGCCGGGCACGCCCGGCTCCGAGGCCCACCGGCGCGGGTCGCCGGTGAGAGCGATCGCGCCGGCCGTGGCGCCGTGGTAGCTGCGGTAGGCGGCGAGGACCTTGGGCCGGCCGGTGTGCAGGCGGGCCATCCGGATGGCGTTCTCGTTGGCGTCGGCACCGCCGTTGGTGAAGAACACCTTGGCCATCCCGGCCGGGGCCACCTCGACGATCAGCCGGGCCGCCTCGCCCCGGGCGTCGTTGGCGAAGCCGGGTGCGACCGTGACCAGCCGCTCGGCCTGCTCCCGGATCGCAGCCACCACGGCGGGGTGCTGGTAGCCGATGTTGACGTTGACCAGCTGCGAGGAGAAGTCGAGGTAGCGCTTCCCGGCGTAGTCCCAGAAGCAGCTGCCCTGCGCCCGGGCGATCGGGAGCGGGTCGATGTGGGCCTGGGCCGACCAGGAGTGCAGCACGTAGCCGCGGTCGAGGGCGCGGACGGTGCTCTCGTCGGGAGTGGGGAGCACGGTGCGCTCGGGGGAGGTCGTCATCGTCGTCACCGGTTCCGCGGGAAGCCGAGGTCGATCGAGGACGTCGCCGGATCCGGCCAGCGGGACGTGACCACCTTGCCCCGCGTGTAGAACGAGACCCCCTCGGGTCCGTACATGTGCGTGTCGCCGAAGAGGGAGTCCTTCCAGCCGCCGAAGGAGTAGTAGGACACCGGCACCGGGATCGGCACGTTGATCCCGACCATGCCCACCTCGACCTCGCTCTGGAAGCGGCGCGCGGCACCGCCGTCGCGGGTGAAGATCGCGGTGCCGTTGGCGTAGGGATTGGCGTTGATCAGCTCCAGGCCCTCCTCGAAGGTCTCCACCCGCACGACGTCGAGGACCGGGCCGAAGATCTCGTCGCGGTAGACGCTCATCTGCGGCGTCACGTGGTCGAGCAGCGTGGCGCCGAGGAAGAACCCCTCGCCCGGGTGGTCGCCGTCGCGGCCGTCGACCACGACACGAGCACCGGCCTCCGCGCCCGCGCCGATGTAGCCGGCGACCCGCTCGCGGTGCTCGGCGGTGATCAACGGACCCATGTCGGTGCCGGGCCGGGCGCCGTCGCCGACGACCAGCTTCGGCAGCCGGGTGGCCAACGCGTCGACGAGCGCGTCCCCGATCTCACCCACCGCGACCGCGACGGAGAGCGCCATGCACCGTTCCCCGGCGGCGCCGTAGGCGGCGGAGACGAGCGCGTCGGCGGCCAGGTCGAGGTCGGCGTCGGGCAGCACCATCGCGTGGTTCTTGGCGCCGCCGAGGGCCTGGACCCGCTTGCCCCGCGCCGTGCCGCGCTCGTAGATCGACCGTGCCACCGGGGTCGAGCCGACGAAGCTGACCGCGGCCACGTCGTCGTGCTCGAGGAGCGCGTCGACGGCGGTCCGGTCGCCCTGGAGCACGGTGAACACGCCGTCCGGCAGTCCGGCCTCCTTCCAGAGCCGCGCCAGCAGCAGCGACGCCGAGGGGTCCTTCTCGCTCGGCTTGAGCACGAAGGCGTTGCCGCAGGCGATGGCGTTGGCACACATCCACAGCGGCACCATCACCGGGAAGTTGAAGGGCGTGATGCCCGCGACGACACCGAGCGGCTGGCGGATGCTGTAGACGTCCACGCCGGTGGAGGCCTGCTCGGAGAAGCCGCCCTTGAGCAGCTGCGGGACGCCGCAGGCGAACTCGACGTTCTCCAGGCCGCGGGCGACCTCGCCGAGGGCGTCGTCGTGGACCTTGCCGTGCTCGGAGGTGACCACGGCCGCGATCTCGTCGGCATGGTCGTCCAGCAGCTGGCGGAAGGCGAACAGCACGGCGGCGCGGGTGGCGAGCGAGGAGGTGCGCCACTGCGCGGCCGCCCGCTTGGCCGAGCCGACCGCTGCATCGACCTCGGCGGCTGTGGCCCGGTCGGCGGCGCCGGTCTGCTCCCCGGTCGCGGGGTTGTGGACGGGCAGGGCGGAGGGCTCGGAGCCGGCGTGCGGCGCGCCGTCGATCCAGTGCGAGATCTGCTTCATGAGGGCAACGTAGGCAGCGCCGCTGCGCGGCACAACGGCTCCGCTGTACTGTCACAAACCGTGTGGCGGGCCCAGATCTCCGAGATCGAGCAGCGCCTCGACGCACCGACCGCGCGCGGTCTCGCCGCCGCGGTGGCGCGGGCCGTCCGCGACGGCGTGCTCGTGGTGGGCGCCCCGCTGCCACCGGTCCGCGAGCTCGCGCGTGAGCTGTCGCTCTCGCCGACCACCGTCAGCGCGGCCTGGTCCCAGCTCGTCACGGCGGGTCTGGTGCGCACCGCGGGCAGGCGCGGCAGCTTCGTCGCCGACCCCGGTGCCGGCCGCGACGGGCGCTACCGGCGCGCGGTGGACCACCCCGTCGGCTTCGCCCAGGACCTCTCCACAGGAGTGCCCGACGAGCGGCTGCTCCCCGCCCTCCGGCCCGCTCTGCGCGCCCTCACCACCGCCGGGACGCCGCGCAGCTATCTCGAGGACCCGGTGCTGCCGGAGCTGCGCGAGGCGCTGCTCGCCTCCTGGCCGTACGCCGTGCCGGCGCTGACGGTCGTCGACGGGGCGATGGACGCGATGGACCTGCTGATCCGCACGACCGTGCGCTTCGGCGACCGGGTCGTCGTGGAGCACCCCACGTTCCCGCCGCTCCTGGACCTGCTCGAGGCGGCCGGGGCGCAGGTGGTCGGCGTCCCGCTCGATGAGGAGGGGATGTGCGCCGAGCCGCTGGCGGAGGCGGTGCTGGCACCCGTGCGGGCGGTGTTCCTCCAGCCGCGGGCGCACAACCCGACCGGGATCTCGATGACCCCCGCCCGTGGCGCCGCGCTCGCCGGCGTGCTCGCCGCCGGCGACGCGGTGGTCATCGAGGACGACTCGACCAGCGCGCTGTGCGCCGGACCCGACGTGACGCTGGGCCGGTGGCTCCCCGAGCGGACGGCGCACGTGCGCAGCTACTCCAAGTCGCACGGGCCCGACCTGCGCCTCGCGGCGGTCTCCGGGCCGGCGGAGCTGATCGGCGCGGTCGCCCGGTTGCGCCAGCTGGGGCAGGGGTGGAGCAGCCGGCTGCTGCAGCGCGTGCTCTTCGAGCTGCTGACCGACGAGGCCACGGCCGGCGCCGTCGCGTCCGCGGGCGCCACCTACGCCGAGCGGCGGGCGGGGTTCGTCGCGGCGCTCGCCGACCTCGACATCTCCGTGGGCGGCACCGAGGGACTCAACGTCTGGGTGCCGGTGCGCGACGAGACCGCTGCGCTGACCCGGCTCGCCGCGGACGGCATCGGGGTGGCGCCCGGCGCGCCCTTCCGGGTCCTGTCCGACGACGACCACGTGCGGGTGACCACCGGCCTGGTCCGCGGCAACCCCCGCCCGGTCGCCGCGGCCGTCGCGGCCGCGGCGAGGTCCGCGCCGTGGCGACCCGGCGCCCGCTGACCGGCTCTGATCAGCGCGGCCCGGCGTCGGCGGACGGCGGTCGGCGGTCGTGCAGCGCCCGGGTGTGCGCCAGGGCCTCCTCGCGGAGCGTGCGCCCGCCCCCGGTGACGATCGCGATCGCGAAGCCGTCCCACATCGCCCGCAGCCGCACCGAGGCGCCGGCGGGGTCCTCGACGCCGGGCAGCACCGCCTCGAGCAGGCCGACCAGGTCGCGGTGCCAGCTCTCGTCGAGGTCGCGCTGGGCGGCGGCGAGCTCGGCGTCGTAGGCGGCGCGCGCCCACAGCTCGAGCCAGAGCAGCCAGCGCGGGTCCCGCTCGTCGAGGGGCAGGTAGACCGCGGCGAAGGACACCAGGAGCTCGAGATCGAGCGGCGGTGCACCGGCCCGCGCGGTGAGCGCGTCGAGGATCGGCTTCCGCTCGACGGCGTAGTTGCTCTCGCTCCAGCGCAGTGTCTCGAGCAGCAGTCCGTTGCGGGTGCCGAAGTAGTAGAGCAGGTGACCGCCGCTGGTCCCGAGGCGTCGCGCGAGCGCGGCCATCGTGACCTTCGCCAGCCCCTCCTCGGCGACCATCTCCAGGGTCGCTGCGAGCACCTGCTCCCGAGGACGCTCGAGTCGCCGGTGCGGCCGCGTGCTGGTCACCGGACCTCCTTCGGGGGCGGCACGGGACGGACCGTCCGCATGCCGAACAGATTCGGGGAGCGCTCTTGACTCTAGCGGTGACGTGCCTCACCTTGAATGCCGTTCAAACTTTTGTACGACGTTCAAACTCAGGGAAGGCCCCGCATGATCGACACCAGCATCGCCCCCGAGGACGTAGCGCCCGACCCGCACGACCACCGCCGGCTCGCGCGCGTGCTCGGGCCGGCCACGGCGGTCCTGCTCGTGCTCTCGTGCATCACGCCGGCCTCGAGCGTGTTCATCATCGTCCCCCAGCTGCTGGCCTCGCAGGGCAGCGGCGCCGTGCTGACGGTGCTGGCCGGCGTGATCGTCTCGGTCGCCGTCGGCGCCTGTTACGCCGAGCTCGGGACGCGCACGGCGAGCTCCGGAGGCGAGTACGCGATGGTCGCCCAGACCCTCGGTCGGGCAGCGGGGTGGCTGACCTTCGCCCTCGCGGGCGTCCTGCTCTTCGTGATCCCGCCGATCATCGCGCTGGGCACCGCCGACTACATCAGCAATCTCGTCACCGTGCCGCGGGGCGCCGCCGCCGCTGTGGTGATGCTCGTCGCGACGGCCAGCGCGATCCTCGACGTCAAGGCGAACGCCGTCGTGACGGGGATCTTCCTGGGCCTGGAGGTCGCGGCGGCCACGACCGTGACCGTGCTCGGCCTCGCCCACGCCCAGCGCGGTCCCGGGGAGCTGCTGGCGGCCCACGTCCCGACCGCCGGCGGCCTGCAGCCGTTCACCGCAGCCATCCTCTTCTCCGGTCTCGCCGTCGGCGCCTTCGTCGTCAACGGCTTCGGCACCGCCGCCTACCTGGCCGAGGAGCTCGTCGAGCCGCGCCGCAACGTCCCGCGGGTCGTGTTCTGGTCCCTCGGCCTGGGCGCCGTGGTCATCCTGCTGCCGACCACCGCGGCGGTGCTCGGCATCGGCGACCTGCAGGATCTGGCGACCACCGACTTCTCCCAGCTGGTGCGCGGCTGGGGCGGCCCGGTCGTGGGGACGGCCGTGAACCTCGGCATCGCCATCGCGATCCTCAACGCCGTCATCGTGATGGTGCTGCAGAACGCACGCGTCGTCTACGCCTCGGCCCGTGATCGCGCGTGGCCGGCACCGGTCAACGACGCGCTCACCCGCCTGCACCCGCGGTGGTCGAGCCCGGTCCTCGCCACCATCCTGATCGGCGTGCCCGGGGCGGTCCTCGCCTACGCGGTGGACATCGAGGCCCTCCTGGGCGTCACCTCGGTCCTCGTCTCGATCATCTACGTCGTGCTCGCGGTAGCCGCGCTCCGGGTCCGCCGGATGGAGCCGACGGCGGACAACGGCGCCTGGCGGATGCCGTGGTGGCCCCTCGCGCCGGTCATGGTGGTCCTCGGCGTGGGCTACGCGCTGCTGTCGTCCGCGCCCCTCGACCTGCTCGTCACGGCGGTGATCGTCGCCATCGCGCTCCTCTACTACGGCTGCTACCTCGTCCGGCACCGCGAGGACCGCTTCGTCGTCGTCGACCCGACCGACGATCCGGTCGGACAGGCGCTCTCGTCCCTGTGAACACGCACCTACGACCCTCGGAGGCAAGCCATGTCCACCCATGACGTCATCGTCGTCGGCGCCGGAGCGACCGGCCTGACCGCCGCCTGGCGGCTGCGCCAGGCCGGTGCCGACGTGCTGGTGCTCGAGGCCCGCGACCGGGTCGGGGGCCGGCTGCGCACCGAGCACCGGGGCCCCGGCGACGAGCCGAGCGCGTTCGAGCTCGGCGGCCAGTGGGTCGCGCCCGATCAGACCGCGCTGCTCGACCTGCTCGACGAGCTCGGCCTGCCGACCTACCCCCGCCACCGCGAAGGTGACTCCGTCTACGTCGACCGTGCCGGCGCCGCGCACCGCTTCGTCGACGAGCTGCCGCTGCCCGAGCCCACCGCCGCGGCGGTCACCGAGCTGACCAAGGCGCTCGACGCCCTCGCGGCCGAGACGGACCCGGCTCGCCCCTGGGACCACCCGGAGGCGCGCTCGCTGGACGCCGTGTCGTTCCAGACCTGGCTGGAGGACCGCTGCGACGACCCGGTCGCGGTCGCCGTGGTCGGCCTGTTCGTCGGCCCGGCGATGCTGACCAAGCCCGCCCACAGCTTCTCCGCACTGCAGGCGGTGCTGATGGCGGCGAGCGCCGGGTCCTTCAGCACGCTCGTCGACGCCGACGTGATCCTCGACCGACGCGTCGCCGGAGGCCTCCAGCAGGTCCCGCTCGCCCTCGCGGCCCGGCTCGGCGACCGGGTGCGGCTCGGGGTCGACGTGGTCGGGGTCGAGTACGACGAGGACTCGGTCTCCGTGGTGGCCGGCGACGAGACCCATCACGCCCGCAGGCTGGTGCTCGCGGTGCCGCCGACCCTGGTGCGCCGGATCCGCCTCCACCCCGAGCTCCCGGCCGAGCACCGGATGGCGCGGGAGCACCAGTCGTTCGGGCTGGTGGTGAAGGTCCAGGCGGAGTACGACCGGCCGTTCTGGCGCGAGGAGGGCCTCGACGGCACCGGCTTCGGCCCCTACCAGCTGGTCCACGAGCTCTACGACAACACCGCGGAGGGCTCGTCGCGCGGCATGCTCGTGGGGTTCGTCTCCGACGTCCGTGCCGACGAGGCGCTGACCTGGGCCCCGGACGAGCGGCGCTCCCGCGTGCTCGCCTCCATCGCGAGCTACGTCGGCGAGGAGGCCTTGCGCCCGGTGGCGTACGTCGAGAGCGAGTGGCAGGACGAGGAGCTGACCGGCGGCGCCTACGGGACGAGCTTCGACCTCGGGGGGCTCAGCCGCTGGGGGTCGGTGCTGCGCGAGCCGGTCGGACCGATCCGCTTCGGCAGCAGCGACGTGGCCGGCCACGGCTTCCAGCACGTCGACGGAGCGGTCCGGGTCGGCGAGGAGCTCGCCGCGGACCTGATCGCGGACCTGGTGCCGGGGTCGTGACCACCCTCGAGGCGCAGGCGCCGGTCACCGGAAGGACCTGTCCATGTACAGGCTGAGGGACTACACACACATCAAACACGTGACGGCCCACCTGCAATGAGTGGGCTCACCGACCAGGAGTGACGATGAAGCTGATCCAGGGCGAGGCCCTTCCCTCCCCGGCCCGCGTGGACGCACCGACCCGGCAGCCGCTGCGGGTCGGACTGGTGCAGCACGCCTGGCGCGAGGACGCCGCCGCGCTGCGCGACGTGCTCGACGCGGGCATCGCGACGGCGGCCGGTGCCGGTGCCCAGGTGGTGTTCCTGCCGGAGCTGACCCTGTCGCGCTACCCGGCCTTCGAGGAGCCTGCCGGCACCGCCTCGGACCTGACCGAGGACCTCGGGACGGGGCCGACGGTCACCTTCGCCGCCGAGGCCGCGCGACGTCACGGGGTGCATGTGCACGCCTCGCTGTACGAGCGCTGCGACCCGACCGGGGACGGCCTGGGGTTCAACACCGCCGTGCTCGTCGGTCCGGACGGCCGGCTGCTGGCCCGGACGCGCAAGACCCACATCCCCGTCACCGAGGGCTACGTCGAGGACAAGTACTTCCGGCCAGGCCCCGCCGACGCCGCGTACCCGGTGCACCGGGTGGCCGGCCTCGACGCCGGCCTGGGGCTGCCGACCTGCTGGGACGAGTGGTTCCCCGAGGTCGCCCGCCTCTACGCCCTCGCCGGTGCCGACGTGCTGGCCTACCCGACCGCGATCGGCTCCGAGCCCGACCACCCCCACTTCGACACCCAGCCGCTGTGGCGGCAGGTGATCGTCGGGCACGCCATCGCCAACGGCCTGTTCGTCGTGGTGCCCAACCGCACCGGCGACGAGGGACGGATCCGCTTCTACGGCTCGTCGTTCATCGTCGACCCCTACGGCCGGGTGCTCGCCGAGGCACCGCGGGACGAGGAGGCGGTGCTGGTCGCGGACCTCGACCTCGACCAGCGCAAGGACTGGCTCACGCTCTTCCCCTTCCTCACCACCCGTCGTCCCGACACCTACGCCGGCCTCGCATGAGCGGCGGCGCGACGACTCCGGGTGCCGGCTGGCGGATGCCGGCCGAGACCGACCCCCACACCTGCACCTGGATGGCCTGGCCCTCCTCGGGCTACACCCTGGGTGCGACCCGGACGGAGGCCGACGAGGCCCGTCGTACCTGGGCGGCGGTGGCGCACGCGGTGGGGGAGTTCGAGCCGGTCCGGATGGTGGTCGACCCGGACGCCACCACGGAGGCTCGCCGTTGGCTGAGCAGGGAGGTGGAGCTGCTGGAGGCGCCGCTCGACGACGCCTGGATGCGCGACATGGGTCCGACGTTCGTTGTCGGTCCCGACGGGCTGGGAGCCGTCGACTGGGTCTTCAACGGCTGGGGTGCCCAGGAGTGGGCGACCTGGGACAAGGACGCGCAGATCGCCCGCCGGGTCGCCTCCTGGGCCGGCGCCACGCCGGTGGCCTCGGAGATGGTCCACGAGGGCGGCGGCATCCACGTCGACGGTGCCGGCGCCGTGCTCGTCACCGAGACGGTGCAGCGCGACCCCGGCCGGAACCCCGGGTGGTCGCGCGAGCAGGTCGAGGCAGAGCTGCGCCGCACGCTGGGTGTCGACTCGGTGGTCTGGCTGAGCCGCGGCCTGACCCGCGACTACGCCACCTTCGGCACCCGCGGGCACGTCGACATCGTCGCCGTCCCGGTCGGCCCGCGCACGATCCTGCTGCACACCCAGGAGGACCCCCGGCACCCCGACCACGAGGTGACCCGGATGCTCGCCGCGGAGCTGCCGGCGGACTGGACCGTGGTGCCGCTGCCGGCGCCGGCGGTGCTGGCGGACGAGGAGGGCCCGGTCGACCACAGCTACGTCAACCACCTGGCGTGCAACGGCGGCGTGGTGGCGTGCACCTTCGACGACGTGCGTGACGCCGGTGCCCTCGCGGTGCTCGCGGAGGCGTACCCGGGCCGCCGGGTGGTCGGGGTGGACGCCCGGCCGCTCTTCGCCCGCGGTGGTGGCATCCACTGCATCACCCAGCAGCAGCCGGCGGTGCCGGGGCGGTGAGGGTGCGGTGACCGGTCCCAGCGGGTCTCAGCGTGGACTGACGTCGTAGCGCTCGCACACGAACGCGCTGAGCCGGCGCGCGATCGCGTCGAGGGTCGGCGCTGCGGGGTGCCGGCCGTCCCAGACCGTGACGAGCCGGACGCTGAGCCGCTCGCCCGGCCCGAGCTCGATCGGCAGTGCGACCAGCCCGTGGCGGGGGTCGTCGGAGACCACCGCGACGCCTCGGCCGGCGGCCGCGAGCGCCTGGGCGACCGTCCCGTTCGGTGCTTCCACCAACCCCGTCGCGGCGGTGCCGTGCCGGGCCAGCGCGGTGTCCAGCGCCTGGCGCGCGGTGAAGGCCGCGGGCAACGCGAGCAGTGCGGCCGCGGCGACCTCGTCGAGCGTCACCCGTCGTCTGCCTGCCCAGGGGTGTTCGGCAGGCACCTGCGCCCAGACGGGCAGCACCGCGAGCGGTCGCGACCGGTACGGCGGTGCGGGGCGCGCCGTGCCGATCGACAGGTCGGCCCCCCGGGTCAGCGCCTCGGTCGGGCTGAGCCCGTCCGCGCCCAGCACGGCCGCCGTCGGGTCCTCCGGCGAGAGCGTCGCGAGGAAGGGCGCCACGACGTCGGTCAGCGTGACCGTCGGGGCTCCGACGGTCAGCCGCTCCATCCGCCCGGAGGCGTGGAAGGACGCGGCCGTGCGGAACGCCTCGGCGCGCTCGAGGAGCGCCCGCGCCTCCGGGAGCAGCGCGCGCCCGGGCGCGGAGAGGCGCAGGCGGCCCCCGACGCGGTCGAAGAGCGCCACGCCCAGCTCGTGCTCGAGCTGGCGCAGCTGCCGGGACAGGCCCGGCTGGGTGACGTGCAGCGCCTCCGCGGCCGCGCTGACGGTACCCGCATCCGCGGTGGTCACGAAGATGCGCAGGTGGCGCAGCTCCACGGCGCCTCCCGGTATGCCTTCGAGTAATGGCTTCGGAACGAAACAGGTATTGGACAGCATAGAGCGCGCGGGCGGACGCTGAGGGCCGGACGCGAGCCCCGCGTCGTCGGAGGAGGAGACATGGACGTGGTGGTGTCGCAGGCGGAGGAGTCCGTTGCCCAGGAGCGTCGGGTGGTCACGGAGATCCCGGGGCCGCGCTCCCGGGAGCTGATGGAGCGCAAGAGCGCCGCGGTGGCCTCGGGTGTCGGCACCACGATGCCCGTCTTCGCCGAGCGGGCCGCCGGCGGGATCGTGGTCGACGTGGACGGCAACCACCTCGTGGACCTCGGCTCCGGGATCGCCGTCACCACCGTCGGGAACGCCGCTCCTCGCGTGGTCGCCGCGGTTCAGGAGCAGGCCGCACGGTTCACCCACACCTGCTTCATGGTGACTCCCTACGACGGCTACGTCGCGGTGGCGGAGGCGCTCAACCGGCTGACCCCGGGCGACCACGAGAAGCGCACCGCGCTGTTCAACTCCGGCGCCGAGGCCGTCGAGAACGCCGTCAAGGTGGCGCGGGTGGCCACCGGCAAGGACGCCGTCGTCGTGTTCGACCACGCCTACCACGGGCGCACCAACCTCACGATGGCGATGACCGCCAAGAACATGCCCTACAAGCACGGCTTCGGGCCGTTCGCCGCGGAGGTCTACCGGGCGCCGCTGTCCTACCCCTTCCGTGACGACCGCACGGTCGACGGACCGGCCGCGGCGGCCCGTGCCCTCGACGTCGTGGAGAAGCAGGTCGGCGCGGAGAACCTCGCAGCGCTGGTGATCGAGCCGATCCAGGGCGAGGGCGGCTTCGTCGAGCCCGCTCCCGGGTTCCTGCCCGCCCTCGCCGCCTGGTGCCGGGCGAACGGCGTGCTGTTCGTGGCCGACGAGGTGCAGACCGGCTTCGCGCGCACGGGCGACCTGTTCGCCTGCGACCGCGAGGGCGTCGTCCCGGACCTCATCGTCACCGCGAAGGGCATCGCCGGCGGGCTGCCCCTCTCGGCGGTGACCGGCCGGGCGGAGCTGATGGACGCCGTCCACGCCGGTGGCCTGGGCGGCACCTACGGCGGCAACCCGCTCGCCTGCGCGGCGGCACTGGCCGCCATCGAGACGATCGAGGCCGACGGCCTGGTGGACCGGGCCCGGGAGATCGAGCGCGTGATGAAGGGCCGCCTGCTCGCCCTCCAGGCGCAGGACCCGCGCATCGGCGACGTCCGTGGTCGCGGCGCGATGATCGCCGTGGAGCTGGTCGAGGCCGGCACCACCGTTCCCGACGCGGCGCTCACCAGGGCCGTGGCGACCGCGGCCCACCAGGCCGGCGTGATCGTGCTGACCTGCGGAACCTACGGCAACGTGCTGCGCTTCCTGCCGCCGCTCACCATCGGCGACGCACTCCTGGAGGACGCCCTGGACGTCGTCGCGGCCGCGCTGGCGGCGACCCGGTGACCACCGCGCTCGAGGCTCCGGCGACCGCTGCGCACGCCGGCCCCCTCGACGAGGCCCGCGCCCAGCTCGCCGAGGCCGTCTCCCTCCTGGGCTACGACGACGGCACCCACGCGATGCTCGCCGCGCCACGGCGCGAGGTCACCGTCAGCATCCCGCTGCGCCGCGACGACGGCACCGTCGAGGTGCTCACCGGCCACCGGGTGCAGCACAACCTCTCCCGCGGGCCGGCCAAGGGCGGCCTGCGCTACAGCCCCGCGGTGGACCTGGACGAGGTGCGCGCGCTGGCCATGTGGATGACGTGGAAGTGCGCCCTGCTCGACGTGCCGTACGGCGGAGCGAAGGGCGGCGTCGCCATCGACCCGCGGCGGTACTCCCGGGCCGAGCTCGAGCGGGTGACCCGCCGCTACACCTCCGAGATCATGCCGGTCATCGGCCCGGCCCAGGACATCCCGGCGCCCGACATCGGCACCGACGAGCAGACGATGGCGTGGGTGATGGACACCTACTCGGTCGCCACCGGGCACACGGTCCTCGGCGTGGTCACCGGCAAGCCGGTGAGCCTGGGCGGCTCCCTGGGCCGGGCCAGTGCGACCTCGCGCGGCGTCGTCTACACCGCCCTCGCGGCACTCCGGCACGTCGGCACCGAGCCCGCCAGCGCCACCGCGGCGGTGCAGGGCTTCGGCAAGGTCGGCCGGGGCGCCGCCCGGTTCCTCGAGGAGGCCGGTGTCCGCGTGGTCGCGGTCAGCGACCAGTACGGCGCCGTGCACGCGCCCCGCGGCCTCGACGTGCCGGCGCTCGAGGAGCACGTCGACCGCACCGGCAGCGTCGTGGGCTTCGCCGGCGCCGAGGCCCTCGGTCATCAGGAGCTGCTCGAGGCCGACGTCGACCTGCTCGTCCCCGCCGCGGTCGAGGGCGTGCTGCACGGTGGGAACGCCGAGCGGGTCCGCGCGCGGGTGGTCGTCGAGGGCGCGAACGGGCCGACCACCACCGAGGCCGACCGGATCCTCGAGGAGCGGGGTGTCCTCCTCGTCCCCGACATCCTCGCGAACGCCGGAGGGGTCGTCGTCTCCTACTTCGAGTGGGTGCAGGCGAACCAGGCCTACTGGTGGAGCGAGGCCGAGGTCGAGGCCCGGCTCGCCGACCGGATGGCCGCCGCCTGGCAGCAGGTCCTCGCCGAGTCCCGCGACCGCGGTCTGTCGCTGCGCACGGCCGCCACCTGCCTGGCCGTACGACGTGTCGCCGAGGCGCACCACCAGAGAGGGCTCTACCCGTGATGGGATCCGTGACCACCCCCGCCGGCGATGGCCGGCGCACCTTCACCGTCGAGGACCCCGCGACGCTGGCCGTGCTCGAGCACGTGCCCGACCAGGGTGCCGACGACGCGCGCCGCGCCGTCGATGCCGCCAGCGCGGCCTTCGCCGGCTGGTCGCACACCGCGCCCCGAGCCCGCGCCGAGGTGCTGCGCCGGGCCTTCGAGCTGATGCTGCGCGACCGCGACGAGCTGGCCGCACTCATCGCCGCCGAGAACGGCAAGTCGCTGTCCGACGCCGTAGGCGAGGTGACCTACGCCGCGGAGTTCTTCCGGTGGTTCGCCGAGGAGGCCGTGCGGCCGGGCGGCGACTACGGGGAGTCCCCGGCCGGCGGCACCCGCACGATCGTGCGGCACGTCCCGGTCGGTGTCGCTGCGCTGGTCACGCCGTGGAACTTCCCCGCCGCGATGGCGACGCGCAAGATCGCGCCGGCCCTGGCCGCCGGCTGCACGGTGGTGCTCAAGCCCGCCGCGGAGACACCGCTCACCGCGCTCGCCGTGGCCCGCCTGCTCACCGAGGCGGGCCTGCCCGACGGCGCCGTCGAGGTCGTCACCACCACCGACGCCGGTGGGGTCGTGGGCGCGTGGCTGGCCGACGAGCGGGTGCGCAAGCTGTCCTTCACCGGCTCCACGGGGGTGGGTCGGCTGCTGCTGCACCAGGCCGCCGACCGGGTCGTGAACGCCTCGCTCGAGCTGGGCGGCAACGCGCCGTTCGTGGTGACCGGGGACGCCGACGTCGAGGAGGCGGTGGCCGGCGCCATGATCGCCAAGTTCCGCAACGGAGGCCAGGCGTGCACCGCGGCGAACCGGTTCTACGTCCACGCGGACGTGGCCGAGGAGTTCGTCGCGCGCTTCGGCGCCGAGATCGAGAAGCTCAGCGTCGGTCCGGCCGCCGACGGCTGCTCGATCGGCCCGCTGATCAGCGAGGCGGCGCGCACGCGCGTCGACGCCGCCGTCGATGCCGCCGTCTCGGCGGGGGCCCGGGTCGCCGCCCGGGGGACCCTGCCGGAGGCGCCCGGCCACTTCAGCGCCCCGGTGCTGCTGGTCGACGTGGCACCGGACGCGGACATCCTGCGCGAGGAGGTCTTCGGGCCGGTGGCACCGGTCGTCACCTGGCACACCGACGAGGAGCTGCTGGCGCTGGTCAACGGCACCGAGTACGGCCTTGCGGCCTACGTCTACGCCGGGGAGCTGGGCCGGGCGCTCCGCCTCGCCGAGGCGACCGAGGCCGGCATGATCGGCGTCAACCGCGGCCTGGTCTCCGACCCGGCCGCGCCCTTCGGCGGCGTGAAGCAGAGCGGCCTCGGGCGCGAGGGTGCGCGGGAGGGGATCCGCGCGTTCCAGGAGACCCAGTACCTCAGCGTCGCCTGGCCCGAGTGAGCCGGCACCTCCGCAGCGGTACGGTCAGCGCAGCGCAGGCGCCCCGGAGCCCGAGGAGGTGGGCGTGCCGATCGACGACGACGACGCGGTCGTGCCGGTGTACTTCCTCTCCGACTCGACCGGCATCAGCGCGGAGACGATGGGCAACGCCCTGCTGATCCAGTTCCCGCACTGCCACTTCGACCGCACCACCCTGCCGTTCATCGGCACGGTCGAGGAGGCCCGCCGCGTGGTGGCGATGCTCGACGAGGCGATGACCGGCCCGATCACGCCGCTGGTGTTCTGCACCGCCGCCGACGACGTGGTCCGCCAGGAGCTGCTGCGGACCACGGCGCCGGTCCTGGACCTGTTCGAGATGCACATGAGCCGCGTCGAGGAGATCCTCGGCGTCCCGGGCGAGCGTCGAGCCGCGCGGCTGCACGGCGTGGGCGACATCAAGCGCTACAACACCCGGATGGCCGCGGTGGAGTTCACCATCGAGCACGACGACGGGCAGAGCGTGCGCGCCCTGGAGAGCGCCGACGTGATCCTGCTGGCGCCCTCGCGCTGCGGCAAGACGCCGACCAGCATGTACCTCGCGCTGCAGCACGGCCTCTTCGTGGCCAACTACCCCTTGATCGACGAGGACCTCGACGAGGCCGACCTGCCCCGGCCGGTCCGGGCCTACGCCGGGCGCTGCTACGGGCTGACGACCACCGTCGACCGGCTGAGCCGGGTGCGCTCGGAGCGCCGGCCCGGATCGCGCTACGCCTCGCCGGAGCAGTGCCGGTGGGAGCTGCGTCGCTCCGAGCAGTTGCTGCGGGCACACGGGGTACCGGTGATCGACACGGCGACGAAGTCGGTGGAGGAGATCTCCACCCACATCCTGCAGAACCTCAAGGCCGCGGCCCGCGCGGCCGGCCGCCGCGACGGAAGGACCACCCACCCATGAGTCACCCGACGTCCCCCAACGTGCGCTGGTTCTCCGAGCTCGGCATGGCCGACCTGGAGCAGGTCGGAGGCAAGAACGCCTCGCTGGGTGAGATGGTCTCCCAGCTCGCCGACCTGGACGTGCGGGTGCCGGACGGGTTCGCCACGACCGCGGACGCCTACCGCCGGTTCCTCGGGGAGACCGGGCTCGTCGAGCGGATCGCCGGCGAGCTGGAGGGACTGGACACCGACGACACCCGGCGGCTCGCCGAGGTGGGCCGCACCATCCGCGCCGCGATCGTCGAGCAGCCCTTCCCCGAGGACCTCGAGGCCGACATCCGCGCCGCGTTCGAGCAGCTCGCCGGCTCCGTCGACGACGCCTCCTTCGCCGTCCGCTCGAGCGCCACCGCCGAGGACCTCCCGGACGCCTCCTTCGCCGGGCAGCAGGAGACCTTCCTCAACGTGCGCGGCATCGACGCGGTGCTGACCGCGATCCGCGAGGTCTACGCCTCCCTCTACAACGACCGCGCCATCGCCTACCGCGTGCACCACGGCTTCGCCCACGACGAGGTCGCACTGTCGGCCGGCGTGCAACAGATGGTGCGCTCCGACATCGGCGCCTCCGGGGTGATGTTCACGATGGACACCGAGTCGGGCTTCACCGACGCGGTCTTCGTGACCAGCGCCTACGGCCTGGGGGAGGGCGTCGTCCAGGGTGCCGTGAACCCCGACGAGTTCTACGTCTACAAGCCCGCCCTGCGCGCCGGTCGCCCGGCGATCCTCAAGCGGGGCGTCGGGGCGAAGGCGACCAAGATGGTCTACACCGACGACGCGGCCGTGGGGCGCACCACGGAGTTCGTCGACGTGGAGGCGGCCCAGAGCCGGCTGCTCTCCCTGACCGACGACGAGGTGGAGGAGCTGGCCCGGCACGCGCTCACCATCGAGGAGCACTACGGCCGGCCGATGGACATCGAGTGGGGCAAGGACGGCGTCGACGGCCGGCTCTACATCCTCCAGGCCCGGCCGGAGACGGTGCAGTCGCGTCGTACCGGGACCCTCGAGCGCTATCGGATGCCGCGGGACGCCAGGGCCGGCGCCGAGGTGGTCATCGAGGGCCGCGCCATCGGCCAGAAGATCGGCGCCGGCGCCGTCCGGGTGCTGTCCTCGCCGGAGGAGATGCACGACTTCAGCGAGGGCGAGGTGCTCGTCGCCGACATGACCGACCCGGACTGGGAGCCGATCATGAAGCGCGCCGCCGCGATCGTGACCAACCGCGGCGGCCGCACCTGCCACGCCGCGATCATCGCCCGCGAGCTCGGCATCCCCGCGGTCGTCGGCACCGGTTCGGCCACCCGGGACCTGTCCGACGGCCGCGAGGTGACGGTGTCGTGCGCCGAGGGCGACACGGGCTACGTCTACGACGGTGCGCTGGAGTTCGACGTCGAGTCGACCGACCTGACCGGCATGCCCGACGTCGGCGTGAAGATCATGATGAACGTCGGCACGCCCGAGCAGGCCTTCGCGTTCTCCCGCCTCCCCAACGCCGGCGTCGGCCTGGCCCGGCTGGAGTTCATCATCAATCGGCAGATCGGCATCCACCCCAAGGCCCTGCTCGACCTCGAGCGCGACCCCGAGGCCCTCGACCCGGCCCTGCGGCGCGAGATCGAGGAGCTGACGGCGGCGTACCCCTCACCCCGGGAGTTCTTCGTGCAGCGCGTCGCCGAGGGCGTCGCGACGATCGCGGCCGCCTTCGCCCCCGAGCCGGTCATCGTGCGGATGAGCGACTTCAAGTCCAACGAGTACGCCCACCTCGTCGGCGGTGCGGCCTACGAGCCCGACGAGGAGAACCCGATGATCGGCTACCGCGGTGCCTCGCGGTATCTCTCCGAGGGCTTCGCCGAGTGCTTCGCCATGGAGTGCGAGGCGCTGCGCCATGTCCGTGACGCCATGGGGCTGACCAACGTCACCGTGATGATCCCGTTCGTGCGCACGCTCAAGGAGGCCGAGGGGGTGATCGACCTCCTGGCCCGCAACGGGCTGGAGCGCGGCCGCAACGACCTGCGCGTGGTGATGATGTGCGAGGTGCCCTCCAACGCGGTGCTGGCGGAGCGGTTCCTCGAGCACTTCGACGGCTTCTCGATCGGCTCCAACGACATGACGCAGCTGACCCTCGGGCTCGACCGTGACTCGGGCTTGGTCGCCGACGGCTTCGACGAGCGCGACCCGGCGGTGCTGCACATGCTCGAGCTCGCGATCAGCGCGTGCCGCCGCCTCGACAAGTACGTCGGCATCTGCGGCCAGGGGCCCTCCGACCACCCCGACCTCGCCGAGTGGCTGCTCGAGCAGGGCATCGAGTCGATGTCGCTCAACCCCGACACGGTCGTCGACACCTGGCTCCGGCTGGCGAAGGTCGGGAAGGCGTAGCCCACCCTGATCGCCGACCGGGCGGAAACGGCGCCCCGAAACACGTCGAGCGGGGGGAAACGGTGCGCCGAGAGGCGTCGACCGGGCAGAAACGGTGAGCGCCGCGCGCTTCCCGTCGCATGGGCACGGCGCCGTTGGTGCCCACTCGGCGGTCCGCAGCGCGCCGTTTGTGCCCACTCGGCGGACCGCAGCGCGCCGTTTGTGCCCGCTCGGCGTCAGTGGGGCTCGGCGGCGAAGCGGGTGAGCACCGCGACGAGGTCGGTGAGGAACCCCAGCACGGTGGCGGCCTGCTCCTCGTCGAGGCCGGCCACCACGGTGCCCAGCCCGGTGATGAGCGGCTCGAGGGCGGCACGCACCTCGGTCTCGGCGTGGTCGGTCATCTCGAGCCGGGTGCGCCGTCGGTCGTGCGGGTGCGGGACCCGGCGTACGTGCGCAGCGGCGACGAGCCGGTCGACCAGGACCGTGGCGGAGGCCGAGGTGACGCCCAGGCGCCGGCCCAGGTCGACGACGCCCTCAGGGGCGGGTGGCACGCTGAGGTGGTCCAGGGCGAGCAGGTCGGTGACGCCGACGCCGAGGCGCCGGGCGAGCGCGGCGTGCACGTCCGGGGCGAGCCGGAGGACGTCGCGCACCGCCATCCCGATGGCCGGGGCGGCGCCCGGTCCGGTGATCTCGCGCTCCGCCACGCCGCCATGGTAGGTCGACGGCGGGCCGCACGGAACGCAATTGCTAGTTTCTCTAGGTACTCCTCTACACTCGCCGCATGCGTCGCTTTCGCTGGCTCCCGCTGCTCCTGCTCCTGGTCGTCTGGCTCGTCATCGGCGCCGTCGGCGGTCCCTACGCCGGCAAGCTCGGCGAGGTCCAGACCAACGACGCCACGACGTTCCTGCCCAGCACCGCGGAGTCGACCGAGGTCGCCGCGATCGACCGGACCTTCGCCGAGGACCCGTCCACGCCCGCGGTCCTCGTCGTGGCCCGGGACGGCGGCCTGACCGACGCCGACCGCGCCTGGCTGACGAAGGTGACCGCCGACCTGCCCGACGGCAGCCCGGTCGTGCGCTCCCAGGACGGCGCGGCCGCCGAGGTCGTCGTACCGCTGACGGGGGAGCAGGACAAGGTCGCCGACCGGGTCGCCGCGCTGCGGAGCCGGCTCGACCAGGGACGTCCGGACGGTCTCCGCGCCTACGTCACCGGGCCGGCCGGCTTCGCCGCCGACCTCGTCAAGGCCTTCGCGGGCATCGACGGGGTGCTGCTGCTGGTCGCGCTGCTGGTGGTCCTGGTGATCCTGCTCGTGGTCTACCGCAGCCCGATCCTGCCGTTCGCGGTGCTGCTCTCGGCGGTGTTCGCCCTCGGGCTGGCGAGCGCCGTCGTCTACCAGCTCGCCGCTCACGGCGTCATCACGCTCAACGGGCAGAGCCAGGGCATCCTCTCGATCCTCGTCGTCGGTGCGGCGACCGACTATGCGCTGCTGTTCACCTCACGGTTCCGTGAGGAGCTGCGGCGGCACGAGAGCCGCTACGAGGCGCTGCGAGTGGCCTGGCGCCAGTCCGTGGGGCCGATCCTCGCCTCGGGGGCGACGGTGATCCTGGCGCTGCTGTGCCTGCTCGCCAGCGACCTCAACTCCACCCAGAGCCTGGGACCGGTCGCCGCGTTGGGCATCGCGGGAGCGCTGCTGTCGGCGCTGACCTTCCTGCCCGCGGTGCTCGGGCTGCTGGGCCGGGGCGCCTTCTGGCCGGCCCGCCCGCGGTTCGGCTCCGAGCACCCCGAGCACAGCGGGCTGTGGGGACGGATCGCCGACGGCGTCGTACGCCGCCCCCGTCCGCTGTGGGCGGGCACGGCGCTGCTGCTGGTCGTGCTGGCCGCCTTTGCAAGCACCTTCGCGGCCCACGGCACCGCCCAGACCGACGTCTTCTTGCACAGCCAGCCCTCGGTGACCGGGCAGCGGCTGGTCGCCGCACACTTCCCGGGCGGCAGCGGCAGCCCGGCCCTGGTGGTGGGCCCGGCCGACCGCGTCGGCGACCTGGTGGACACCGCCGAGAAGGTCGACGGCGTCGCCTCGGCCATGCCGGTGACCGACCCCTCGAGCGGGCGGCCCCGGGTCGTCGACGGCCGGACCGAGGTCCAGGTGGTGCTCAGCGACACCCCCGACAGCGACGGCGCGATCGCCACGGTGAAGCGACTCCGCACCGCCGAGCACCGGGCCGTCCCGGATGCGCTCGTCGGTGGCCCGACCGCGACCACCCTCGACACCCGCGACACCGCCCGCCGCGACCTCCGGGTCGTGATCCCGCTGGTGCTGCTGGTGATCCTGATCGTGCTCGGGCTGGTCCTGCGCGCCGTCGCCGCCGCGGTGGTGCTGCTCCTCACCGTGGTGCTCAGCTACGCCGCCACGCTCGGCGTGAGCGCGCTCGTCTTCAACCACCTGTTCGGCTTCCCCGGGGCCGACCCGTCGGTGCCGCTGTTCGGGTTCGTCTTCTTGGTGGCGCTGGGGGTCGACTACAACATCTTCCTGATGACCCGGGCGCGCGAGGAGGTGCTCCGGTCCGACCCGCACACCGGCATCAAGCGGGCGCTCGCCGCGACCGGCGGCGTGATCACCTCGGCCGGCGTGGTGCTCGCCGCCACCTTCGCCGCCCTCACGGTGATCCCGCTGCTCTTCCTCAGCCAGATCGCGTTCATCGTGGCCTTCGGGGTGCTCCTCGACACGCTGGTGGTCCGCTCGTTGCTGGTCCCGGCCGTCGCCACCGACCTCGGCCGCCGGCTCTGGTGGCCCACCCGGGTGCCGTGCGCCGAGGGGGCCGCGCCCGCGGGCCGGACGGGCTAGGAGCGGCTCTCGGCGGCGAGGAGGCGCCGCTCCATCGCGACCGCGAGGCGGACCGCGCTCGCCGGCGCGAGCCGGGTCAGGCGGTCGACCGCGACGGCGTCCTTGCCGACCCGGATCCGGGGACGGCCGCGCTCGACGTTGTCGACGATGATCCGGGCGGCATCGGGGGCCGGCAGCGTGAGCAGCTTCTCCTGGTAGGTGCGGGTGCGCGCGTGGTGCGCCTCGGTCAGCACCTCGCCGGCGGCCTCGGCCAGCCGGGCGGCGTTGGTGGCGATCGCGGTCGCGACGCCGCCGGGGTGCACGACGCTGACCCGCACGGGGTGACGCGCGAGCAACATCTCCGCCCGCAGCGACTCGGTGAACCCGCGGACGGCGAACTTCGACGCGCAGTAGTGCGACATCCCGGGCTGAGCCAGGAATCCGTTCAGGCTGGACACGTTGACCACGGCGCCGTCGCCCGATGCGATGACGTGCGGCAGGAACGCCTGCGTCCCGTGGATGACGCCGGCCAGGTTGACCGCGAACACGCGCTCGTAGTCCTGCCAGGTGCTCTCGACCACGGGGCGGTTGAAGGCGATCCCGGCATTGTTGTAGATCTGGTGGACGCCGCCGAACCGGTCGACGACCTCGGTGGCCCAGGCCTGCACGGCCGCCCGGTCGCTGCTGTCGACCACGCTGGTGTGCACCGCTCCCTCGAGCATGCCGGCGGTCTCCTTGAGACCGACCTCGTCCACGTCGCTCAGCGCCACGGCAGCGCCGCGCCGGCTCAGCTCGACGGCGACGGCGCGGCCGATGCCGGAGCCCGCGCCGGTGATCGCGGCGGTCCTGCCGCGCACGGGGTACGTCGTCCGCGCGCTCATGAGGCGACCTCGACGCGGGCGGTGGCGGCGCGGTCAGCCGGGCCGGCGAAGTGCAGGCCCTCGGAGACCAGCGGCCCGTCCAGCAGCCTGCGGTCCGCCTGGTAGCTCATCGACATCAGCCAGGGGGCCTCCTCGCCCTGCTTGGGCAGGGTCGCCAGCGAGCGCTGCACGTAGCCGGCGCCGAAGTCGAGCAGCGGCCGCGTCGGCATCGCCGGGTCCGCGACCACCCACGCGGTGTCCTGGCCGTGGGCGTCCATGTGGGCGAGGAGGCGGCACAGGTACTCGCACAGGATGCCGATCTTCAGCGTCCAGGAGGAGTTGGTGTAGCCGATCGCGATCGAGAAGTTCGGGACGCCCGAGAGCATCGTGCCCCGGTGGACCACGGTCTCGGCCGGCTCGACGGGCCGCCCGTCGACGGCCAGCTGCATGCCGCCGAACAGCTGCAGGTTCAGCCCGGTCGCGGTGACGATCACGTCGGCGTCGAGGTGCTCGCCGCTCTCCAGGACGATGCCGGTCTCGTCGAAGCGCTCGATCCGGTCGGTGACCACGTCGGCCCTGCCGGCGCGGATGGTGCGGAAGAGGTCGCCGTCGGGAACCGCGCACAGCCGCTGGTCCCAGGGGTCGTACGGCGGGTTGAAGTGCTTGTCCACGTCGAAGCCGTCCGGCAGCTGCTTGGCGTTGACCGAGCGGATGAGCCTGCGCGCCTGGGCGGGGAACCGCTGGCACAGCGACCAGACCAGCCGCTGCTGGGCGATGTTCTTGCGGCGGGCCAGGGCGTAGCCGCGCTCGGGCCCGAACCATCGCTGGAGCGCCTGCGCGATCGCGTCGACCTTCGGCACCGGGAGGATGTAGGTCGGGGTGCGTTGGAGCATCGTGACGTGCGCGCCCTGCTCGGCGAGCGCGGGCACGAGCGTCACCGCGGTGGCGCCGCTGCCGATCACCACGACCCGCTTGCCGTCGACGGTGAGGTCCTCGGGCCAGGCCTGGGGGTGCACGATCTCGCCGGCGAAGTCCTCACGACCTGCGAAGGCGGGCGTGTAGCCCTCGTCGTAGCGGTAGTAGCCGGTCCCACAGAAGATCCACCCGGCGCTCATCGTGAGCCGCTCGCCGGTGTCGCCGCGCTCGATCGTGACGAACCAGCGCGCCTGCTCGCTCGACCAGTCGGCGCGGAGCACCCGGTGCCGGTAGCGCACCAGGGCCTCCAGGCCGTTCTCGGCCATCGTCTCGTGGAGGTAGCGCAGGATCTGGGGGGCGCCGGCGATCGACTCCTTGTCACGCCAGGGCTTGAACGCGTAGCCGAAGGTGTGCAGGTCGGAGTCGGACCGGATGCCGGGGTAGCGGAACAGGTCCCAGGTGCCACCGGCGCGCTCGCGAGCCTCGAGGATCGCCACGCTGCGCTGGGGGTGCTCGACCGCGAGGTATCGCGCGGCACCGATGCCGGAGATGCCCGCGCCGATGACCAGCACGTCGACGTGCTCGAGGGGCGCGGCGCCGCCGGCCGGGATGCTGTCGGGTGCGGTGCTCGGGCTCGGGTGGGTGCTCATGAGGGGGACCTCCCAGGTCGTGGAGCCTCCAGCATGCGTGACGAGGCACGGTGCGTGCCAGCGCGATCTGCACCCGGGTGGCGTGCTGCTGGTGCACACTGTGCGGGTGTCGCCGCAGTGGCCGGCCGTGTCGCCGGAGGTCGCCGAACTGATCCGGCGCGGGGCGCGCGCCGTCGCCGATCCGCGCGCCGACTGGCTCCAGGAGCTGCACGAGGCGTCCCTGAGCGGAGAGGGGATGCGGGCGGTGGCCGCCGACCCCGTGCTCGCGGAGTCGACCCGGCGCGCCAACCTGGCCAACCTGCTCGGCTGGGTGGCGCACAACATCGAGCACCCGGGACAGCGGGTGCCTCCCTCGCTCTCCGCGGACGCCCTGGCCAACGCTCGCGACCTGGTGCGGCGCGGCCTGGACGCCGACGCGCTGGACGCCTACCGCAAGGGCCAGTCCGTGGCCTGGCAGCGCTGGATGCAGGTCTGCTTCGGGCTCACCGACGACCCCGACCAGCTGCGCGCGCTGCTCGAGGTCACGGCGCTCTCGATCACGACCTACCTCGACGACACCATCGAGGCGATCCGGACCCGGATGCAGGCCGAGGCCGCCGAGCTGACCACCGGGACGCACGCCGAGCGGCTGGCCACGGTGACGCTGCTCCTCGAGGGCGCGCCCCTGGACGCCCGGCACGCCGAGGCTCGGCTCGGCTACGGACTGACCGGACCGCACACGGCCGCGCTGGTGTGGGGTGCTCCCGACGTCGATCCCCGACGGCTCGAGGCAGCGGCGGAGGTGCTGCTCGAGGCGGCGGGCGCGGGTCGCCGGCTCACCCTGATCGCGAACGCCGCGACGCTGTGGGTCTGGCTGCCGGTCGCCGTGCGGGCGCAGATGCTCGGTGACCTCGCCGCCCGCGGCGCCGTGCCCGAGGGGGTACGGATCGCCCTGGGCCGGCCGGGCCGCGACGCCACCGGCTTCCGGGCGAGCCATCTCGAGGCCGTCACGACGCAGCAGACGATGGACCGGGCCGCCGCGGCGGGCGGTCGCCGGCGCGTCGCCTCCTACGACGAGGTGCAGCTGGTGGCGCTGCTCGAGCAGGACCGCCGTACCGCCGACGCCTTCGTGGAGGACACCTTGGGCGCCCTGGTGCACGCCGACGCCGAGCTGCGGCTGGTGGCCGCGACCTACCTGCGCGAGCTCGGCAACGTGACCCGGACCGCCCAGCGGCTCTTCAGCCACCGCAACACCGTCATCCGGCGGCTCCACCGGGTCGACGAGCTGCTGCCGCGGCCACTCGCGGACAACCCCGTGCACGTCGCGGCCGCGCTCGAGCTGCTGTCCTGGCGAGCGGGCTGAAGCCGGGCAGCAGCAATATCTCGCCGTAACTATTCACACAGTGCATACATCGTGTGTAGAGTCCCGGTGCATGTCGACCTCCACGGTGCTGCTCGCCCTGCTGGAGCAGGAGCCGGCTCACGGCTACACGCTCAAGCACAAGTACGACGAGCGGTTCGCCCAGAAGCGTCCGCTGGCGTTCGGGCAGGTGTACTCCTCCCTCGCGCGGTTCGAGAAGCAGGGCCTGGCCGAGATGGTCGACCTCGAGGCGGGGGAGGGCCCGGAGCGCAAGCGCTACCGGATCACCCCGGAAGGAGTGCAGGCCGTGACCGACTGGGTGTACGACGCGCAGGAGCCGACCGTGTTCGCGAGCAGCACGCTCTTCGCCCGGGTCGCCGTCGCGCTGCTCTCGGGCCGCGACCCGCAGCAGGTGCTCGACGTGCAGCGTGCCTCGCACCTGGAGCGGATGCGCGAGCTGCAGACGAGCCGTCGCAGCGCCGAGGGCAGCGACCTGCTCGCGATCACCTACGAGCTGGCCCACCTGGACGCCGACCTGGCGTGGATCGAGCAGGCGGGACGCAGGCTCCATGACGAGAAGGACGGGGCTTCCTCGTGACCGCCTTCGTCGAGGCGCACGACCTGCGCCTGTCCTACGGCGACACCGCGGCCCTCGACGGCTGCACGCTCAGCATCGGGCGCGGCGAGCGCGTCGCGGTGATGGGCCCCTCCGGCTCCGGCAAGTCCTCGTTGCTGCACTGCCTGGCCGGTGTCGTTCGCCCCGACGGCGGCGTGGTGCGCCTCGACGGCATCGACGTCTCCACCCTGTCCGAGGACCGGCGCAGCCGCCTTCGACTGGAGCGGATGGGCGTGGTCTTCCAGTTCGGCGACCTCGTCCCGGAGCTGTCGCTGCTGGAGAACGTGATGCTGCCGGGCCAGCTGCTCGGACTCCGGACGGGTGTCGCCAGGACGCGCGCGCTCGCGCTGATGGACCGGCTCGGGGTCGCGGGCGTCGCCGACCGCAGAACGGGCACCGTCTCCGGTGGTCAGGCCCAGCGTGCCGCTGTGGCGCGAGCCCTGGCCCATCAGCCCGACGTCGTCTACGCCGACGAGCCGACCGGATCGCTCGACACCGTGACGGCCGAGCTGGTGCTCGACGCGCTCGTCGAGCTCACCACGAGCACCGGGGCGGCCCTGGTGGTGGTCACCCACGACCACCAGGTCGCCTCCCACCTGGACCGCCTGGTGACGGTGCGGGACGGCCGGGTCACGCAGCCCGCGGGGGTGGGTGCGTGAGGCCGGCCGTCCGACTGGGCCTGCGCCTCGGGTTCGGCCCGAGCCGCGCAGAGCGGTGGCGGACGGTGTCGGTGGTGATCGCCGTGCTGCTGGGCACCGCTGTCCTGCTGGACACGGCGGCGGTCGCGCGCGCCGAGCAGGCGCTGCACCCCGGGGCCTACGCCGACCCCGACAACCTGCGTCTGCTCGGTGCCGTCGTGGCCGCGATCCTGCTCCCGGTCCTGGTGCTGGCCGCCACCGTGGGTCGGCTCTCGGCGGCGCTGCGCGACCGCCGGATGGCGAACCTGCGGCTGCTGGGCATGACGCGGTCCGCGGTGCGCACCGTGGCGGCGGTGGAGGCGGGGGTCGCCGCCACGGCAGGTGCGCTGCTCGGCGTCGTGGCGTTCCTCTTCCTCCGGGTGCCGCTCGCCGACGTCCACGTCGCGGGCAGGGGATGGCCCGCCGCGACCCTGTGGCCGCCGGCCTGGGTCTACGTCGCCGTCGTGGTGCTGCTCCCCGCCGTGGTCGTCGGTGTCGCAGCGGTCCCGTCGCGGCTGCGGATGGTGGACGCCCTGGCGAGGGCGCACCTGGCGGACGACCGCCGACCGGCCCGGTGGCGCACGCTCCCGCTGCTGGCGGGCGCGGCGCTCTGCGGCTATGTCGTCGCCTCGCCCGATCAGGCTGCCGAGGGCAGCGACCGGATCGTCCTCGCCTTCTTCGTGGGCGTGGTGTTGCTCGGCGTGGGCCTGATCCTGGTGGTCCCGGTCTTCGTGCGGCTGCTCGCCGACGCGACGCTGCGCTGGTCCCGTCGCCCCGTTCTCGTGGTCGCCGCCCGCCGCCTCCAGACCCAGCCGGTCGGCGTCACCCGGGTGGTGAGCGGCCTGCTCATCGGGCTGTTCCTCGTCGTCGGCGCCCGGGCGGTGGTCGTCTCCTTCGAGAGCACCCCCCAGTACGTCGCGGCCGACCGGCAGGTGCACGTCCGCCAGACCGTGACAATCCAGGAGTCCGCACGTCGTACGCCGCACCTGGTGCAGCGCCTGCGAGACCTGCCCGGCGTCGAGGACGTGATGGCGCTGCCGCAGCTCGCCTCGCGGTGCCGGGCTGCCGATCCCTGCATCACCGCACTGGTGGCGACCTGTGCCCAGCTGCGGATCCTGGCGCCGGGGGTCGGCGGGTGTCGCGGGGGCCGGTCGTACTTCCTGACCCGTCCCTATCGGGACGATCCCTCGAGCGCGACCCTGCCGCCGCTCGGCGTGCAGGACCTGCGCCAGGAGCAGGTGCGCCGGGGCACGGTGGTCCTCCCGGCTCCGAGCGCCCGCCTCGAGGTGAGCGACGACGTGCTCAACATGGTCTACGCCGACGTGCTGCTCCCGCCGACGCTGCCGGCGATCCAACCGCTGCTCGCCACCGCTCCCCGCACGGTGATCGTCACCGCGCCTCCCGGGCGCGACCTCGTCGACCGGCTCTCCGGCCTCGGCGTGGGCGTGACGACCGCAGCGGACTTCGACGACTACGACTTCGTCGCACGGCTGCGCACGCTCGTCTGGTCGATCGCGGCGGTGATCCTCGCGGTCGGCCTGCTGGCCTTCGGTGTGGCCGCCGTGGATCGCGCGGTCACCCGTCGCCGTGAGGTGGTCGCTCTCCAGCTGGTCGGCGTACCGCGGTCGGTGCTGCGCCGCACGCAGTGGGTGGAGGCGGCGGCGCCGCTGGTGATCGGCTGCTGCTCGGCCATCGGGCTCGGCCTGTACGCCGGGGCGACGTACCTGACCTTCGGCGGCGACACGTCCCAGCGCGGCGTGCCCTGGGGGTCGTCCCTGGTGCTCGCTGCCTTCGCGGCCGCCGGCGCGGTCCTCGTCGGTGGTCTCACCGTGGTCGCGGCCAGTCCCCGGATCGCCCCGGAGCTGATCCGCCGGGAGTGAGCCGGTGGTGCCCGGCCTCCGACGGCTTCCGAGACCGGTGGGCCGGTGCCGGGGACAGAAAATCCTTGATCGGAGGTTTGCCGCTCCGCCGGTACGGGGAGGTCTTGAGGAGTCGGAGCTCCGCGCTCCGGCCCCTCCTCTCGCGTTCTGCCACGTGCGCGATACGGATCTTTTGCAGAGCAGGAGCCTCAGCCGATGTCTGCCCCCGCTGTCACCCCCACCTCCCCCGCCGCCGACGTCGTGGCGCTGCCCTCCGCGGCCGGAGCCCCCCGGTCCGGGCAGGACCGCACCGAGCGCACCCGCGCGCTGCTCGAGCAGCTGCAGCAGGCGCGTGGCGCGATGCGGCGCCACCTCCTCGACCAGATCGTCGAGGTGAACGTCCCGCTCGCGCGGTCGATCGCCCGCCGCTACGCCGGTCGCGGCATCGCCGTCGAGGACCTCGAGCAGGTCGCCTCGCTGGCCCTGGTCGCCGCCGCGCAGCGCTTCGACCCCGAGCGGGGGGCCGACTTCTTCGCCTACGCCGTGCCCACGATCAAGGGCGAGCTGCGCAAGCACTTCCGCGACTCCGGCTGGGCGGTGCGTCCCCCGCGCCGGCTGCAGGAGCTGCAGGCGCGGCTCTGGGCGGCCGAGCAGGACCTGGGCCAGGAGCTCGGGCGCCCCGCGACGCCCGCCGAGATCGCCGAGCACCTCGAGGTCGACGTCGAGGAGGTCCTGGAGGCACTGGGTCTCAGCGGCTGCTTCAGCACCGCCTCGCTCGACGTACCGCTGGGCGAGGACGGCGCGACCTACGCCGACCTCCAGGGCGAGGAGGACGCCGGCTTCGAGCAGTGCGACGCCCGCGTCGCGCTCGGCCCGCTGGTGCGCGGCCTGAGCGAGCGCGACCGCCGGATCATCGAGCTCCGGTTCTTCCACAACTGGTCCCAGCAGCGGATCGGCGAGGAGATCGGCGTGACCCAGATGCAGGTCTCCCGGCTGCTCACCCGGATCCTCGGCCAGCTGCGGGACGCGCTCGAGGACGAGGGGTCCGTGCTCAGCGCCTGAGGCCGACGGCCAGAATGGGCGCATGACTGACGCCTCCGGCGACGCCCTCCCGTCCGGCCCCTTCGTCGAGCACCTCGGGCTGAGGCTCACCGAGGCCACGCCCGACCGGGTGCGGGCGACGTGGACGGCCGACACCCGGCACCACCAGCCGTACGGCATCGTGCACGGCGGCGTCCACTGCAGCGTGGTCGAGACCCTCGCCAGCGTGGCCGCCGCCGTGTGGCTGGAGTCGGCAGGGCCCGGGGAGGGCGGCAAGGTCGTCGGGGTCAACAACAACACCGACTTCTTCCGTGCCGTCTCCGAGGGCGACCTGGACTCGGTGGCGACGCCGGTGCACCGCGGCCGGTCCCAGCAGGTCTGGCTGGTGGAGACCCGCGACGAGCAGGGGCGTCT
The DNA here is from genome assembly GCA_051954195.1 of Marmoricola sp. Taxonomy (GTDB): domain Bacteria; phylum Actinomycetota; class Actinomycetes; order Propionibacteriales; family Nocardioidaceae; genus Marmoricola. The sequence continues at coordinate 24,323 of JBQCHZ010000043.1, read as the reverse complement.
GGTCGCCCGCGGCCAGGTCCGGATCCAGAACCTCTCCGCCTGAGGCCTACGCCCGCGCGGGGCGCTCGGCAACGTCGGGGCGACCGGTCCAGGGGTAGATCACCCGGCTGCCCAGGAACACCGAGAGCCAGCCGATGAACAGCCCGGCCAGGTCGTCGACGAAGAAGTGCCAGCCCAGGTACGTCGTGGCCACGATCGTGCCGAGCAGGAAGACGGTCATCACCGGGTAGAACACCCGGACGCGCAGGTAGCGCGCGACGAGCCAGATCACGGTGGTGACGCCGACGTGCAGGCTCGCGAACGCGGAGACCTGCTGGAAGGCGCCCGGCGCGCCGGGGTCGGCGAGGAACTGCGCCCGCTCGGCCATGTAGCGGGCCTGGGTGTCCTGGATCATCATGTGCGGCAGGTGGGCGAAGGCCTGCGGATCCTGGTGGAAGGGTCCGAGCGAGGGGATCAGATAGTAGGAGATCGTGCCGAGCACCCAGATCCACAGACCGGCCGTCATCGCGACGTAGGCGTCGCGCATCCGGGTCGGGAAGACGACCGCGGCCACCGTCGCGACGATCACCAGGGTCCCGAAGGTCTCGTACCAGTAGGCCAGGATCCAGGCGGCCGCGTGCTGGCCGAGCAGGTCGTGCAGCAGCACGGCCGGGGTGTGGCCGGCGAACAGGGTCCGGTCCCACGACATCAGCATCGCGTCGCGCACGGTGTTGAACGCGTCCCAGCTCTTCAGGTTGTGGTAGCAGAAGTAGACCAGGTGGTAGGCCAGCAGTGCGAGCGCGGCGAGCAGCACCCGCCGGCCGGTCCACCGCTCGCGCAGCACCTGCCACCACCCGCGGCCCGCCTGGGCGCCCCAGCGGGTGCGCAGCAGCGCGTCGATCGGGACCAGCACCACGAACAGCACCGCCGAGATCGCGATCCGGCCCCGCAGGATGTCCCCGCCCGGGTCCCGGAACGGGACGCCGACCTGGATCGAGCGCGCGACGGCGAGCACGGCCCAGGCCGCGACGATCACCCAGATCCGCGCCGCCCAGCCGTAGGACGCACCGCGCTCGGGCGCCTGCTCGTCGAGGGTGGGCACGGCGGAACTGGTCACGGGGCCTCCGGAGGGTGACGGGGACCGGTCATGCTGCCGGCCCGGGCTGACGACAGGGTGAACGGCGAGGAGCTAGCGCCGGCCCGCGAGCAGGTAGGCGAGTGGCCCCACGGGCTGCACGACGCAGGACAGCGCCCAGAGCGCCTTGGGACCCCGCACATCGGCGCTCGGACGGCGGGCGAGGTCCCGCAGCACCGCGGCAGTGAGCACCGCCTCCACCGTGCCGCCGACGAGGATCGCCCGGCGCTGTCCCGGGCGGAGATCGGACCAGCTCTTCTTCGCGGTGCGCCCTGCCATGGCGCCCAGCCTAGGCCGTCATGCCGGGTACAGGTCGGTTGCCTACGGTCGCTCGCGGCCGATCGGGCGGGGGCCGCTGCCCGCCGTACTGAGGGAGAGACACGATGGACCCCCACCACCCCGGAGCGTTCCTGCGCCTGCAGGAGCGGCTCTTCGGCGGAGTCGCGGACGTGAGCCGGCACACCGCGTGGCTGCACGGGTTCTTCTCCGTCTACGCCAAGGACGGCGTCGTGCTGTTCGCGCTGCTCCTGTTGGGCGGGTGGTGGATCGCCCGGTCCCGCGGCGACGTCACCGGGACCGCGCGGGCGCTGTCGGCGCCCGTCGGGATGCTGGTCGCGATCGGGCTCAACCAGCCGCTCGGCCACCTGGTCGCCGAGCCCCGGCCCTACGTCGCCCTGCGGCACGTCACCGTGCTCGTGGGCCGGACGAGCGACTTCGCGTTCCCCAGCGACCACGCGGTGATGGCCGGTGCGGTCGCCGCCGGGGTGCTGCTGGTCGACCGGCGCCTCGGCGTGCTGGCCTCGGTGCTCGCGGTGCTGATGGCCTTCGCGCGCGTCTACGTCGGAGCGCACTACCCCCTCGACGTCGTCGCGGGCCTGGCTCTGGGCGCGCTCGTCGTGGTGGCCGGCTACGCGGCCCTGCGCCGCCCGCTGGAGCGGGCGGTCGCGGCGCTGTCAGGGACGCGGCTGCGCCCCCTGCTCACCACGGCGGAGTGACGGCGGGGCACCCTGGAGGCGTGCTGCACCTCGACCTGGACACCGTCCGGCTCTTCCTGCACGTCCTGGCCGCCACGGTCTGGGTCGGCGGGCAGGTGACCCTGGCCGCCCTGGTGCCGGTGCTGCGTACCGCAGGGACCGAGGTGCCGAGGACTGCCGCCCGGGCCTTCAACCGGGTCGCCTGGCCGGCCTTCGGCGTGCTGCTGGTGACCGGGTTCTGGAACGTCGCGGCCGAGTCCGACCGGGGGGCGGCCTTCCAGCACACCCTGCTGGTCAAGTACGCGCTGGTCGTGGCCTCCGGGGGGACGGCGTACGCCCACGCACGGGCCCGCACCAGCACGGGTCTGGCGGTCTTCGGTGCGCTCACCGGGGTGACGGCGCTCGGCGCGCTGTTCGTCGGCGTGTGGCTCGCGGGATAGGCCCACCGCCCCTGGTGACGGGACGCCGGTCGGCCACCGGCACGATGAGCGGGTGAGCGAGCACCGCAGCGAGGCCGAGCAGCCGTACCAGTCGACGGGACGCGGCGCCTGGGCCGAGCCCGGCGTGGAGCAGGTGTCCCCGGGCGTCCACCGGATCCCGCTGCCGCTGCCGATGGACGCACTGCGGGCCGTCAACGTCTACGTCATCGAGACCGGCTCGGGTCTGGTGCTCGTCGACGGCGGCTGGGCGGTGCCGGAGTCGCGCACGCTCTTCGAGCGCTCGCTCGCGGAGCTGGGCTACGGGCTCGGCGACATCCGGCGCTTCCTGGTCACCCACATGCACCGCGACCACTACACCCAGGCCTACGTCGTGGGGAAGGAGGTCGGTGCGCCGGTCGCGCTCGGCGTCGGCGACAAGGCGACGATGGACCTGATGCACGACCCGGCCCTCGACGCCGACCCCAACATCGCCCGCCTCCGCATCGCCGGCGCGCTCGAGCTGGCGGACGGCTGGCGCTCGATGATGCCCGAGGACCGCGCCCGCACCGACAACTACGGGATGCCCGACGAGTGGCTCGACCGGGACCTCGTGGTCGATCTCGGCGAGCGCACCCTCGACGCGGTGGCGACACCGGGTCACACCCAGGGGCACTACGTCTTCGCGGACACCGCCGCCGGCATCCTCTTTGCTGGCGACCACGTGCTACCGACGATCACGCCCTCGATCGGCTTCGAGCCGGCGTTCGTCCAGCAGCCGTTGCGCGACTTCCTGGACTCGCTCGCGAAGGTCCGGGCGATGCCGGACCTGACCCTCCTCCCCGCCCATGGTCCCGTCGCGCCCAGCTCCCACGCGCGCATCGACGAGCTGGTCGCCCACCACGACGTGCGGCTCGCGCTGTGCGCCGAGGCGGTCGCCGGTGGAGCCGGGACGGCCTGGGAGGTCGCCGGCGAGGTGCCGTGGACCCGACGCGGCCGGACCCGCGACGAGCTGGGCCCCTTCGACGCCGTGATGGCGGCCTTCGAGACGCTGGCACACCTCGAGCTGCTCGCCCTGCGGGGCGACCTCTCTCGCACGGAGTCCGAGGGCACCGCCCGCTTCGAGGTGCCGACCACGCAGCGCTAGAGTCGCCACGTCCGACAGGGGAGCGCCGCGTGAGGCGCTGAGAGTGCGGGAGACGCCCGCAGACCCTTGAACCTGATCCGGGTCACACCGGCGTAGGAAGTCGAAGGAGAACGATGTCCCCCTCCCGTGCCACAGCCGCGCTCGCCGCGCTCGCGCTCGCCGTCCCCGCTCTCGCCGCGTGCGGCAGCGAGGCCTCGGCCGGCGCCGCGAGCAAGACCGTCGTCGTCGCCACGCACGACTCGTGGGCGCTGCCCAAGAGTCTGTTGAAGCAGTTCACCAAGCAGACCGGCTACACGCTCAAGATCGAGCAGCAGGGCGACGCCGGTGAGCTGACCAACAAGCTGGTGCTCACCAAGGACTCCCCGATCGCGGACGCGACGTACGGCATCGACAACACCTTCGGCAGCCGGGCGGCCGACGCCGGCGTGCTCGCGCCGTACACGCCGCCGAACCTGCCGAGCTCGGCGAAGCAGTACCGGCTGCCGGGCAGCGCCGCCGACGAGCTGACGCCGGTGGACTACGGCGACGTCTGCGTCAACGTCGACGACGCCTGGTTCGCCCAGCGCCACCTCGCGGAGCCCACCTCGTTCGACGACCTGACGAAGCCCGCCTACAAGGACCTGTTCGTGACCGAGGCGCCGACCACGTCCTCGCCGGGCCTGGCGTTCCTGGCGGCCACGATCGCGGCCAAGGGCAGCCGGTGGCAGGACTACTGGAAGGCGCTGGTCGCCAACGGCACCAAGATCGACTCCGGCTGGGACCAGGCCTACGAGGGCGACTTCACCGCCGGAGGCGGCAAGGGCAGCCGGCCGATCGTGCTCTCCTACTCCTCCTCGCCGCCGTTCACCATCCCCCAGGGCGCGTCGAAGCCGACCACGTCGGCCCTGCTCGACACCTGCTTCCGCCAGGTCGAGTACGCCGGCGTCGTGGCGGGTGCCTCGAACACCGAGGGGGCGCGGGCCTTCGTGCGGTTCATGCTCAGCAAGCCGGTGCAGGCCGCGCTGCCCGACAACATGTACGTCTACCCGGTCGACTCCTCGGTGCAGCTGCCGCCGGAGTGGGCGAAGTTCGCCACGGTGTCCGCGCACCCGTGGCAGGTGTCGCCGCAGCGGCTCTCGGCGCAGCGGTCGACCTGGCTGAGCCAGTGGCGCGACGTCGCCACCGGCTGAGGGGGGACGCCCTCGCCCTGACCGTCGCCGGGCTGGTGCCGCTGGCGGTGCTCGCGGTCTTCTTCGTCCTGCCCGTCACCGGCATGGTGGCCCGGGGCTTCTGGCCCGACGGCGCGTTCGACCCCGGCGGCGTCTGGGCGGTGCTGCACCGGCCGCGCACGCTGCGGGTGCTGTGGTTCACCGCGTGGTCCGCGGCCGCGGCCACCGGGCTGGCGCTCGCGCTCGGCCTGCCGGCGGCGTACGCGCTCTACCGGCTGCGCTGGCCCGGCCGCGACGCGGTCCGGGCGCTGGTGATGGTGCCGTTCGTGCTGCCGAGCGTGGTCGTCGGCGTCGCCTTCACCCAGCTCGTCGGCCCGAGCGGTCCGCTGGGTGCGCTCCACGCGGAGGGCACCGCGGCCGCGGTGGTCGCGGCGCTGGCGTTCTTCAACGTCAGCGTGGTCGTGCGCACCGTCGGCGCCTACTGGGCGGGGCTCGACCCACGCGCCGAGCAGGCGGCCGCCGCCCTGGGGGCCGGACCCTGGCAGGTGCTGCGCACCGTCACCGCGCCGCGGATCGCACCCGCGGTGGCGGCCGCGGCCGCGGTGGTCTTCCTGTTCTGCGCGACCGCCTTCGGCGTGGTGCTGACGATGGGCGGCCTGCACTACGCCAACGTCGAGACCGAGATCTACCTGCTCACCACCCAGGAGCTGGACCTGCAGGCGGCGGCCGCCCTCTCGGTGCTCCAACTGCTGCTGATCGTGGCGCTACTGGCGGGCATCGGCCGGGTGCGCCGCCGGCAGCGCGGCCAGGCCCACGTCGCCGACGCCGCCCGTGGCGTGCGCCGCCGCGACCTCCCGCTGCTGGCCTTCACCGGGGTCGTGGTCGCGCTGCTCGCGCTCCCGCTGGCCACGCTCGTCGTGGGCTCGCTGCGCGGCCCCGGCGGCTGGTCGCTCCAGAACTACCGGCTGCTCGGCGGCACCGGTGACGACCAGGCACTGCTGGTGCCGGTGACCTCCGCCGTGGCCAACTCCCTGGTCATCGCCGCGCAGGCGTGCGCGATGGCGCTCGTGCTCGGCCTGCTGGTCGCCTACGTCGCCTCGCGCCGGCCGCTGAGCGCCCGGGGGCGGCGGGTCGTGGCGCTCTTCGACGGCGCGTTCATGCTCCCTCTTGGGGTGTCGGCGGTCACGCTGGGCTTCGGGTTCCTGATCACCCTGGACCGCCCCCCGCTGGACCTGCGCAGCTCCCCGGTGCTGGTGCCGATCGCGCAGGCACTGGTCGCACTGCCCCTCGTGGTCCGGACCGTCGCGCCGGTGCTCGCCTCCGTCGACGACCGGCAACGGCAGGCGGCCGCGTCGCTGGGTGCGGGTCCGTTGCGCACCTTCGTGAGCGTCGAGCTGCCCGTGGCGCGCCCCGCCCTGCTCGCCGGCGCGGCCTTCGCCTTCGCGGTGTCCCTGGGCGAGTTCGGCGCGACCAGCTTCCTCGCGCGCTCGGACCACCCGACGCTGCCGGTGGTCATCTACCGCCTCCTCGGCCACCCGGGGCTGCACAACTTCGGGATGGCGATGGCCGCCTCCGTCGTCCTGGCCGCCGCGGCCGGCCTGGTCACGCTGGCCGTCGAGCGGCTGCACGCCGGCGTCGGGGCTCTCGGATGAGCGCCGGGGGCGCGCCGGCCCTGACGCTGCGCGACGTCACGGTCCGGCACGGTACGACGGTGGCTGTCGACCGCCTCTCGCTCGATGTCGACCAGGGCACCGTGCTGGCGGTGCTCGGCCCCTCCGGCTGTGGCAAGTCCTCGCTGCTGCGCGCGATCGCCGGCCTCGAGCCGCTCGCCGCCGGCTCGGTGTCGGCGGCCGGGCACGACCTCACGGGCGTGCCCACCCACCGGCGCGGCTTCGCGCTGATGTTCCAGGACGGGCAGCTCTTCGACCACCAGAGCGTCGCGCGCAACGTCGGCTACGCGCTGCGGATGCGCCGTGCCCCGCGCGAGGCTGCGCGCACCCGGGTCGCGGAGCTGCTGGACCTGGTCGGCCTCGCCGACCTCGCCGACCGGATGCCGGCGACGCTCTCGGGGGGCGAGCGGCAACGCGTCGCCCTGGCGCGCGCCCTGGCCGGCCGCCCCCGGGTGCTTCTGCTCGACGAGCCGCTCAGTGCGCTGGACCGGGGGCTGCGCGAGGAGCTGGCGGGCCAGCTGCGGACGATCCTGCGGGCGGCCGGGACGACCGCGCTGATGGTCACCCACGACCAGGAGGAGGCCTTCGCCGTCGCCGACCGGATGGCGGTGATGCGCGCGGGGCGCCTGGTCCAGGAGGGCGCCTCCGAGCAGGTGTGGGAGCACCCTGCCGACGCGTGGACGGCGCGCTTCCTGGGCTATCCGGTGGTGCTGGAGGGCGCCGCGGCCCACCGCATCGCCGAGCTCGCCGGACCGCTGGCCGGACAGTTGGGCACCCAGCCGGTGGGCGCGGTCGCCCTGCGCCGCTCGGCGCTGCGGGTCGCCGAGGAGGGGCCGCTGGCCGGCACGGTGAGCGCCGTGCGGCAGACGCCGGACCTCACCCGGGTCGAGGTGGAGGTCGACGGGCTGGGTCCGCTGCCCGGCGTCGCGCCGCCGGGAGCCGTCGTAGGTGTCGGGGAGCGGGTGCGCCTCGCCGTGGAGCCCTCGCGGCTCGCAACCCTTCCCGGCGGCAGCCCGGACGCTGCCTACACTGAGTCCTCGTGAAGCGACGGGCCTACGTACTCCTGGTGACGAACGCCGTCATCATGGCGGTGCTGGCGTTCGTCGTCAGCCGGGCCCTGGGCTACCCGCTGCGCGACCCCGACGGCTTCCTCGGCCCGGCCTGGGTCCGGATGCCGTTGCTGTGCCTGGCGGGCTTCGCGATCGACATCGTGCCGCGCACGCTGTGGCGCTCGCGGGGTCGGCCGAGCCGGTGGCGCGACGCCGCGACCGGCATCCTGCACGAGCACTGGACCCGCAGCCGGGTGGTCCTGGTGGTCGTCGGGGTGCTCTCCTTCTACGCGGTCTACGTCAGCTACCGGAACCTGAAGAACTTCCTGCCGTTCGTGCGGCCCTTCAAGTACGACTACACGCTGCACGACCTCGACCACCTGCTGCTGTTCGGGCACGACCCGACGCTGCTGCTGCAGCACCTGCTCGGCACCGGGGTCAGCGCGCACTTCCTGTCGTGGATCTACCTGATCTTCCTGCCGCTGGTGCCGATCACGGTGGCGGCCTGGGCGGTCTGGTCGCGCAACGTCAGCTTCGGCTACTGGTACATCACCGCGGACTGCCTGGCCTGGTCGCTGGGGACGGCCAGCTACTACATCATCCCCACGCTCGGGCCGAACTTCGCCTTCCCCTGGCTCTACCACGGACTCGCCGACACCGGCGTGAGCGCGCTCCAGGACGCCATCTACTACGGCCGGGAGAACGTCCTGGTCAACCCGTTCGCCGACGGGGTGCAGTCGGTGGCGGGCTTCGCCTCGCTCCACGTCGCGATCACGCTGGTCAACGCGCTGGTCGCGCAGTACACGATCCGCAGCAGGATCGTGACGCGGACGCTGTGGGCCTACCTGGTGCTGGTGATCGTCTCCACCACCTACTTCGGGTGGCACTACATCGCCGACGACCTGGCGGGGGCGCTGATCGCCGTGGTGGCCGTCTACGTCGGAGCACTGGCCACCGGTCAACGCTTCGACCGCTCGGGTCGCAGCTCGCACCCCACGACGACGAGCAGCGACGTGCCGATCCCCGCCTCGGTGGACTGACCGGCCGTCTCGCCGGCCACCTCTCCGCTCCTTCGCCGGCCTCGGGCGCCCTGCCCGGCTGCCTCTCCGGGCGTCACGGAGGCCTCCGCGCCCGCCCGTGGACGCGCTGTGAAAGGCCTGCCCAACTAGACCTGTCGGAATTACAAACGTGTAGTTCGTCAAGTCGACACGCCGTGTCGCCGAAAATAATGTGGGGAAGTTGTTCCTTTTGTGACGGATGAGCTCTAACGTGACGACGAGCCCGAGCGGTGGGGAAGCCGCTCGGGCCCTCGTACGAAGGGAAACTCGTGGGAAAGAACGCGCGTGCTGCGCTGGCCGTGACCGTCTCGCTGGCCGCGGTGCTCGGTGTCAGCGGCGCGGCCCTGGCCGACGACAAGCCGTATCCGACCCAGCAGCAGGTGGACCGTGCCCGGGCCGACGTCACGGCGCGGCAGGGCGACCTGGCGGACGTCCGGAGCGCCTTCGCCCAGGCGAGTGCCGCGGCGGCGGCTGCGGCCCAGCAGGCCGAGGTGGCCGCGGAGGCCTACAACGGCGCGATGTGGCGCCTCTCGGTGGCGAAGAAGAAGGCCCGCAGTGCCCGGACGGCCGCCACGCGCGCCCACCAGCGGGTGGTCGACCAGCGCGACGGCATCGCGCAGCTGGTGGTGACCGGCTACCAGGACGGGACCTCCCTCAACGGCATCACCGCGGTGCTCGGCGCCGACGAGCCCGGCAACCTGGTCACCCGCGTGAACGTCGCGGCGATGGCCGGCCGCTCGATGGAGAACGACTTCGAGCGGTACCGGGTGCTCAGCGACCAGGCCGACCACGCCGAGAAGGACGCCGCTGCCGCAGCGGACCAGCAGACCCGCGAGGCCGCCCACGCCCGGGACGCCCGCGCGGCGGCCGGTGCGGCCGCGGCAGCGTCGGCCCGGTCCGCCGCCGGCCTGGCCGCGCAGCGCGACGAGGTCGTGGCAGCGCTCGCGAAGGCGACCCACACCTCGGTCGCGCTCGCCCGCCAGCGGCAGAGCGCCCTGGAGGAGATCGCGCGTCGCAAGGCCGCCGAGGAGGCCCGCCGCAAGGCCGAGGCCGCCGCGCGCGCGGCGCGGATCGAGGCCGCCCGCGAGGCCCGGGAGGCGGCCCGGCAGCGCAAGGAGGCCGAGGCCCAGGCGCAGGCCTCCGCCGCCGCTGCCGGCGCGGAGGACCCCGCACCGGCCCCCGCACCCGTCGACCCGAACCCTCCCGCCGTCTCCGGCTCCGGGGTGAGGGCCGCGATCGCCTACGCCGAGGCGCAGCTCGGCGAGCCCTACCTCTGGGCCGCCGCCGGACCCGACCGGTGGGACTGCTCGGGCCTGACCATGAGGGCCTGGCAGGCGGGCGGCATCTCGCTGCCGCACTACTCGGTCGCGCAGTACGACAGCGGGACGCCGATCGCCGTCTCCGACGCCCGTCCCGGGGACCTGCTGTTCTGGAGCAACAACGGCCGGCCCAGCGGCATCCACCACGTCGCGCTCTACCTCGGCGGGGGACGCTTCATCGAGGCGCCACACACCGGCTCCTACGTCCGCTACAACTCGATCTACGACTGGTATCCCAACTTCGCCGTCCGCCTGTAGAACGGGGCGCCTGTCGCACCGTGGCGCGGGCCGACAGAATGCGGGCATGGCCGACTACCGAGAGCCCACCGTCGACGTCCCCGCGCTGACCGCACTGCTCGACGGGCGGTACGCCGAGGTGCGCAGCTTCGTCCGCGCGAACCTGGTGGAGCGCGCCGAGCTGCTCGACGAGGCGATCACGCTCTCCCCGGAGGCCTTCCGGGAGCGGGTGCTCGAGGTGGTGCTGGAGCTGGCCCGTAGCGGACAGACCGGCATGGGCTTCCCCCAGCGCTACGGCGGCGGCGGTGACCTGGGCGCCTCCGTGGCGGCCTTCGAGACGATGGCCTACGGCGACCTCTCGGCGCTGGTGAAGGTCGGCGTGCAGTTCGGCCTGTTCGGCGGCGCCATCCTGCAGCTCGGCACCGCACGACACCACGATGCCTACCTCGAGGACCTCATCCAGGGGCGGCTGCTGGGCTGCTTCGCCATGACCGAGAGCGGCCACGGGTCCAACGTGCAGCACCTGGGCACGGTGGCGCGCTACGACATCGCGACCCACGAGTTCGTGATCAGCACGCCTGCGGACATCGCCCGCAAGGACTACATCGGCAACGCTGCCTGCCACGCGCGCCTGGCCGTGGTGTTCGCGCAGCTCGAGATCGGGGGTGCCAGCCAGGGCGTGCACGCCTTCGTCGTGCCGATCCGCGACGACGCCGGCGCCGTGCTGCCCGGCGTACGCATCGAGGATGACGGCCACAAGATCGGGCTCAACGGCGTCGACAACGGCCGCATCTGGTTCGACGAGGTGCGCATCCCGCGTGAGAACCTGCTCAACCGCTACGCCGACGTCACCGAGACCGGTGTGTACGAGTCGCCCATCGAGAACCCCGACCGGCGGTTCTTCACCATGCTCGGCACGCTCGTGCAGGGCCGCGTCTGCGTCGGCGGCGCCGGGATCAACGCCGCCAAGGTGGCACTCACCGTGGCGATCCGGTACGCCGACGAGCGGCGCCAGTTCGGCGCCCCCGGCGGCGACCGCGAGGAGCTGCTCCTCGACTACGGCATGCACCAGCGCCGGTTGCTGCCGCTGCTCGCCCGGACCTACGCCCTGCACTTCGCCCAGGAGGTCCTCGCGGCCGAGCTGCACGACGTCTTCGGGCGCATCGCCGCCGGCGAGCCGGACCTGCCCGATGCCGACACCGCCACCGAGGAGCGGCGCCGACGCGCGCTCGAGTCACGGGCGGCGGCCACGAAGGCGCTCGGCACCTGGCACGCCAGCCGCACCATCCAGGAGTGCCGGGAGGCCTGTGGCGGAGCCGGCTACCTCAGCGAGAACCGCCTCGGCGCGCTGCGCGCCGACACCGACGTCTTCACGACCTTCGAGGGCGACAACCACATCCTGTTGCAGCTGGTGGCCAAGGGTCTCCTCACCGACTTCGCCTCCAGCTTCAACGACATGGACTCCCTGGAGCTGGTCCGGTTCGTGGCCGGTGTCGCGGTCGAGACCGTCGTCGAACGGACCGCGGTGCACAAGCTGCTCGAGCGGTTGCGCGACGTCCTGCCCGGCGACGACTCCTGGGACCAGGAGGCGGGGCTCCTCGACTCCGACTACCACCTGGCGATGTTCCGCTGGCGCGAGGAGCACCAGCTCTCGGGCGTCGCCCGGCGCCTCAAGCGGGGGATCGACGCCGGCGCCGACGCCACGTCGGTCTTCAGCGAGGCCCAGGACCACGTGATCGCGGCCGCCCGGGCGCATGCCGAGCGGCTGGTGCTCGAGGCCTTCGTCGACAAGGTCCGCGCGATGCCCGAGGGCGACGACCGGGTGGCCCTGCAGCTGTTGTGCGACCTGTTCGCACTGACCGTGATCGAGGGTGACCGCGGCTGGTGGATGGAGCACGGCCGGCTCTCGAGCCAGCGCGCCAAGGCGATCACCCGCGAGGTCGGCGACCTGCTGCGCAAGGTCAGGCCGCTGGCGGGAGCCCTGGTCGACGCCTTCGCCGTTCCGCCCGAGCTCACCCGCGCCGCGATGCTCGAGCGCGGCGGCTACTGACCGTGCGCCTGCCCGACCTCCGCCTGCCCGACCTCCGCCTGCCCGGCCTGGGCGGCTGGAGCGACGACCCGCTCTGGGGCACGTTCTACGACTGGACCGTCGAGCACCCGCGTCTCGGCGGGGCGCTGTGGCGGCTGGGCACCGGTGCCGACCTCGGGCTGCTCTACGACGCGGCCGCCGAGATCGGCCGTCAGCCGGCCGGTGCGGCGGTGCTCGACGTGCCCTCCGGCGGCGGCGTCGCGCTGCGCGGTCTGCGCCCGGGTCAGGGCGTGCGCTACGTCGCGGCGGACATCTCCGCGCTGATGCTGCGTCGCACCCGGGAGGCCGCGCTGGCGCGCGGCGTCTCCGACCTGGTCGAGACGGTGGTCGCCGACGTCGGCGACCTCGGGTTCGACGACGGCGCCTTCGACCTCGTGGTCAACCTCACCGGCCTGCACTGCTTCCCCGACCCGCATGCGGCGCTCCGCGAGCTCGGACGGGTGACCCGCCCCGGCGGGGTCGTCACCGGCAGCACCCTGCTGCGCGGCTCCGACCCGCGCGCCGTGCCCCTGCACGTCGGCGGCCGACTCGCGGGCCTCCTCGGCCCCGGCCTCACCGAGACCCAGCTGCGCGCCTGGCTCTCCGAGGCCGGCTACGCCGACGTCACCGTGCGGCTGTCGGGCTCCATGGGCTTCTTCCGGGCGGTGCGGTTTCACGGGTGAACGTGTGAAAACCACTCATCCCTCGCCGTGCCTGGTGAGGGGTGAGTGGTTTTCGCGGGTGAACCCGTGAAACCCGATGCGCCGGTCAGTGGCCGCCGTCGGCCTTGAGCCGGTCGAAGGAGGCGGCGATCTCGGCCTCGGCCTCGGTGCGGCCGACCCATTCCGCGCCCTCCACCGACTTGCCGGGCTCCAGGTCCTTGTAGACCTCGAAGAAGTGCTGGATCTCCAGGCGGTCGAACTTCGGCAGGTGGGCGATGTCGCGCAGGTGCTCGATGCGGGGGTCGCTCGCGGGCACGCAGAGGACCTTGTCGTCGCCGCCGGCCTCGTCGGTCATCCGGAACATCCCGATCGCGCGGCACTTGATCAGGCAGCCCGGGAACGTCGGCTCCTGGAGCAGCACCAGCGCGTCGAGCGGATCGCCGTCCTGGCCCAGGGTGTTCTCGATGTAGCCGTAGTCGGCGGGATACATCGTCGAGGTGAACAGGTGCCGGTCCAGCCGCAGGCGCCCGCTCTCGTGGTCGACCTCGTACTTGTTGCGGCTCCCCTTGGGGATCTCCACCAGGACGTCGAACTCCACGCGCATGGCCCCTCTCTGGACTCGGATCTCGGCCGCGGGCCGGTGTGACTCCGGGCGGGCCGCGTTGCGACAATCGGTCGGCGCCCCGCGAGGGGCGCCCACAGGTCAGTCTCCCGTACCCGCGGGGGAACGCCGCACCGCCGGGGGGTTTTGATGGGCAAGCGTGACGAACGCCACCCTCCGGGCCGGGTCGGCACGGCCCCGGTGCGGCGGCACCGCGGCCGCAAGGCGCTGCTGGTGCTGGTCGTGCTCGCCCTGCTGGTCGGCGTCGGCCAGTGGCGCCTGGACCTCACCGGTCGGCTGCGGCTCGCCGACCGGCTCGGCCTGTCCGGCCAGGACGCGGGACCGGCCGCCGTCCCCGCACCGACGCAGCTCGCCCTGCCCGACCAGCCGGCGGCAGCACCGGTCGCCGTGCCGGTGGAGGGTGGCCGGGTCGACGCGGCAGCGGTGCGGCGGGCGCTGGCGCCGTACGTGTCGGCGAAGGCGCTGCCCCGCCGTCACCTCGACGTGGTCGTCGCCGACCTCGCCGGCCGCGTCGTCTACCGCCACGGCGACGGTCCGGTGACGCCCGCGTCGACGACCAAGCTGCTCACCAGCACCGCGGCCCTGGAGGTGCTGGGGTCCTCCCGCCGCTTCGCCACGACGGTGCGCCGCGTCCCCGGCACCCGCCGGATCGTGCTCGTCGGGGGCGGCGATCCGTTCCTGGCCAGCACGCCGGCCGCCGCCCGCGGGCTCTACCCCGCACGTGCCACCACCCAGCGGCTCGCGGCCCTGACCGCCGCGGCGCTGCACGGCCAGGGCGTGCGGTCGGTCGGCCTGGGCTACGACGCGGGCCTGTTCACCGGCCCGGCCGTGAACCCCACCTGGCCCGACACCTACCTGCCCGAGGACGTCGTGCCGCCCATCTCGGCCCTGTGGGTCGACGAGGCCGAGGGGCCCGACGGCCGCTACGTCGACGACCCCGCCGCAGCGGCCGCCGCGGTGTTCGCCCGACAGCTCGAGGCCGACGGCATCAGGGTGCGTGGCCGCCCCCGGAGCTCCGGCGCGCCCGCCGGCAGCGCCCTGCTGGCGTCGGTGCGCAGTGCGCCGGTGGGGGAGATCGTGCAGCGGCTGATCACGGTCAGCGACAACAACGCCGCCGAGGTGCTGCTGCGCCACGTCGGGCTGGCCGCGCGTCACGACGCGTCGTTCGCAGGAGGCACGGCGGCGGTGCGGCAGGTGCTGCAACGGCTCGGCGTCCCGGTGGCCGGGCTGCACCAGTACGACGGCAGCGGGCTCTCGCGCCAGGACCGGCTCGAGCCGCACACGCTCGTCGGGGTGCTCCGTGCGGCGTCCTCCACGGCGCACCCCGAGCTGCGCGAGGTGATCACCGGCCTGCCGGTGGCGGGGTTCTCCGGGTCGCTCGCCCGCCGCTTCGCCACCGCCCCCCACGACGGGCTGGGCCGGGTCCGGGTCAAGACCGGCACGTTGACCGGCGTGAGCGGCCTGGCCGGTCTCGCCACCGACCTCACCGGCACGCCGATGATCGTGATCGCCATGGCCGACCACCTCGTGCTCAGCCGCACCGAGGACGCCCGCGCCGCGCTGGACCGGATCACCGCCGCACTCGGCGCCTGCACCTGCGCAGCCACGGGGGGCGCGGGGTAGGGGCGTCGCCCCGCGACGCCGCTCACCGGTCAGGGGGTGTGACCTAAGGTCGGCGCATGGCGCAGCAGGGACCTTCGGGGATGGTCGACTGGGAGCTCGCGGTCCGGGTGGGATCCCGGCTCGCGGGTGACGGGCCGCAGATCGGCGCCGCCGAGGCCGACGCCTGCGTGGCCGAGCTGCGGGCCGGCGCCGAGCGGTCCTCGCCGCTGGTCCGCGCCTACACCGGCCTCGAGGCCCAGGAGCGGACCGCGCCGGTCCTGGTCGTGGACCGCGCGGGATGGGTGCGCGCCAACGCCGACGCCTTCGCGACCGTGATCGGCCCCCTCGTCGACCGGCTCCAGGAGCGCAAGGGCCGCCCGACGCCGTTCGTGGAGGCGATCGGGTCCCGGGTGACCGGCGCCGAGGTCGGCGGGATGCTCGGCTTCCTGGCGGGCAAGGTGCTCGGCCAGTTCGACCCGTTCCACCAGGCGCCGGGCGAGGACGGCCGGCTGCTGCTCGTCGCGCCGAACATCGTCCACGTCGAGCGCGAGCTCGAGGTCGACCCCCATGACTTCCGGCTCTGGGTCTGCCTGCACGAGGAGACCCACCGGGTCCAGTTCACCGCCGTCCCCTGGATGCGCGACCACCTCCACGCGGAGATGGCCCAGATCCTCGACGCCGTCCGGACCGACCCCGGTGAGCTGCTCGGCCAGCTGACCGGAGGCATCGGCGACCTCGTCCGCGGCGACGTCACCAACCTGCTCGACCTGTTCGCCTCGCCCGAGCAGAAGGCCGTGATCGACCGCGTCACCGGCGTGATGAGCCTGCTCGAGGGCCACGCCGACGTGGTCATGGACGGGGTGGGCCCGGAGGTGATCCCGTCGGTCCAGCGGATCCGCGAGCGGTTCACCCAGCGTCGCAAGGGCGCCGGCACGCTCGACCGCCTGCTGCGCCGGCTGCTCGGCCTGGACCAGAAGATGGCGCAGTACCGCGACGGCGCGGCGTTCGTGCGAGCCGTGGTCGACAAGGTCGGCATGGACGGCTTCAACGCCGTCTGGGCGGAGCCGGCGAACCTGCCGTCCAAGGCCGAGATCCTCGACCCGGCCGGCTGGCTGCGCCGCGTCCACGGCTGAGATGAGCGGTCCGGCCCCCGCGGTCGCCGCGACGCGGCTCGCGGTGCGCGCAGCCCTTCCCAGGTCCGGCACGGTGCTGGTGGCCTGCTCCGGGGGCGCCGACTCGCTGGCGCTGCTGGCGGCCTGCGTCTTCGAGACCCGGCGTACCGAGGTGCGGGTGGTGGGCGCCGTCGTCGACCACGGCCTGCAGGACGGCTCGGCGGCCCACACCGATGCCGTCGTCGCGCAGATGGCCGGGCTGGGGGTGGAGGAGACCGCCTCGATCCGGGTCACGGTCGATCCGGGCCCGGCGGGCATCGAGGCCGGCGCCCGCGAGGCGCGGTACGCCGCACTGGGTCAGCTGGCCGCCCACGTGCGAGCCGGCACCGTGCTGCTCGGGCACACCCTCGACGACCAGGCGGAGACGGTGCTGCTGGGGCTGGCGCGCGGATCGGGCGCGCGCTCGCTGCAGGGGATGCGACGGACCTGGGTCGAGGACGGCGTCGCGTTCGCGCGGCCGCTGCTGGACCTCACCCGCGCCCACACCGAGGCGGCGTGCGCCGCCGAGAACATCACGTGGTGGGCCGATCCGCACAACAGCGACCCCCGGTTCCTGCGCAGCCGGGTGCGTCACGACGTCCTGCCGGTGCTCGAGCGCGAGCTCGGCCCCGGGGTGGCGGCGGCGCTGGCCCGCACCGCCGACGCGCTGCGGGAGGACGTCGCCGCCCTCGACGACCTCGCCGCGGAGCACGCCGTCGCACTGCACCGCCCCGAGGGCTGGGACGCCGCGGGCATCGCCGCCCTGCCGGACGCGCTCGCCCTGCGCGTGGTCCGCGTCGCGGCGCTCGCCGCGGGCGCGCCGGCCTCCGACCTCGGCCGCGAGCACGTGCTCGCCGTGCGCCGCCTGCTGGAGGCGCCCGGGCGCGAGATCCAGCTCCCCGGGCACCTCAGCGCCCGGTGCGACGGCACGCTGCTCCGCTTCGAGGGCCGGGCACCGACCGGGGGATGACGCCGCGCCGACCGGTCAGTGTGCGGCGGCGAGGAGCCGCAGGGTGTCCTCGCGGGCGGGCGCGGCGTCCGCCGGCGTGCCGGCGTGGGCGCCGGCCACCGGGTGCACCATCACCTCGTCGACGTCGTAGGTCGCGGCGAGGTCGTGGAGCGCCTTCGCCGCCTCCTCGGGGGTGCCGATCACCCAGCGCGTGGCCATCGCGTCGAGCAGGGAGGCATGCGCGGCCGGCACCGGCTCAGCCTCCGCGTCCTCGACGAGCCGCTGCGGCTGCAGCGTGCCGCCCGTGCGCAGTGCGACCATCGCCTTCAGCTGCGGCAGGGCGAGCCGGTGCGCCTCCTCGGCGGTCGGGGCGATGCAGACGTTGACGGTCAGGAAGGTGCGCGGCTCGGGTGCCTGCTCGCTTGGACGGTAGCCCCGGCGGTAGAGCGCGAGAGCCTCGGCGGTCCCCTGCCCGGAGAAGTGGTGGGCGAACACGTACGGCAGCCCGCGGTCCGCGGCCAGCCGGGCGGAGTAGTCGGAGGAACCGAGCAGCCACACGGTCGGCAGGCTGGTGGCCCGGGGGGTCGCGTGCAGCGGGTGGGCGCGGCCCTGTACCTGCAGGGCGACACCGTCGGGGCTCATCATCGCCAACACGTTGTCGACGTACTCGGGGAAGCGGGCGACCGCGTCGTCGCCGACGCCGCCGGCGCCATGGCGGAGCGCCCAGCTCGTCACCGGGTCGCTGCCCGGCGCCCGGCCGATGCCGAGGTCGATCCGGCCGGGGTGGGCCGCCTCGAGCAGGGCGAACTGCTCGGCGACCACCAGCGGCGCATGGTTGGGCAGCATCACACCGCCGGAGCCGACCCGGATGCGCTCGGTCGCCGCAGCGACCATGGCGATCAGCAGCGGCGGGTTGGTCGCCGCCACGGCCGGCATGTTGTGGTGCTCGGCCAACCAGTAGCGGTGGTAGCCGTGCTCGTCGGCCACCTGCGCGAGACGCCGGGTCGCCGCCAGGGCGTCCGCCGTGGTCTGGTCCGAGCGCACGGGTACGAGGTCGAGGACGGAGAGACGCATGGTGGGTCCAACGCGACGGCCGGGGTCGTTCTTCCCCCGACGCGTCGTACCGCGCCCGCAGCCGGCCCCCAGCCGGCCGCCGGTCCGGCCGCCGGTCGGGCCGCCGGTCGGGCCGCCGGGCGGGCGTGGCCTAGGGTGACGCCCATGGACGCAGCCGACATCGAGGGCGACCTGGTCGACGTGCTCTTCACCGAGCAGCAGATCCAGGAGCGGCTGGCCGAGCTCGCCGCCCAGATCGAGCAGGACTACGCCGGGCGGGAGCTGCTGATCGTCGGCATCCTGCGCGGCGCGGTGATGGTGATGGCCGACCTCGCCCGCAGCCTGCACCGGCACGTCGAGATGGACTGGATGGCCGTCTCGTCCTACGGCTCCGGCACCAAGTCCTCGGGAGTGGTGCGGATCCTCAAGGACCTCGACACCGACATCAGCGGCCGTGACGTGCTGATCGTCGACGAGATCATCGACACCGGCCTGACGCTGTCCTGGCTGACGTCGAACCTCAGCTCACGCGGTCCCGCGTCGGTCGAGATCTGCACCCTGCTGCGCAAGCCCGAGGCGGTGCAGATGCCGGTCGAGGTCAAGTACGTCGGCTGGGACATCCCCAACGAGTTCGTCGTCGGCTACGGCCTGGACTACCGCGAGCGTTACCGCAACCTGCGCGACATCGGCACGCTCGCCCCCAGCGTCTGGGCCTGAGCGTCTGGGCCTGAGCGGTCAGCGCTCGCGGGTCGTCGTCGCCCCGAGCAGGGCGAGGAGTGCTCCGAGGCCCTCGGCCACCGCGCTGAGGGTCTTCTGCCCGAACCACACCGGCTCGTACATCGACGGGACCGGGCCGAGCGCCGGGACGTCGACGTAGCGGTAGAGCACGACCGCGACGAACGCGCTGCCCGCGACCACGACCGCCGCGACGTAGGACCGCCTGCCGCCGGTCGCCAGCACCCAGAGCGCGACGAGGAGGGCGACCACCGCCTCGACGCGGAACAGGTTCCCCTGGCCGATCCCGGCCGGTTGGGCCAGCTGGTAGCCGTGCGCGAGACGCAGGTGGACCACGGCGTCGGCGACGAGGGAGGCCACCACGAGCAGCCGCAGCAGCAGGCCGGCGGCCCCGCGGGCGTGCACGGCGATCAGCCGACCGTCAAGGTGCCGTGCATGTTCCCGTGGTACGTGCAGTGGTAGGGGTAGTCACCCGGCTTGCTGGGCGCGGTGAACGTCGCGGTCTTGCCCGGGGCCACGGTCACGTCGAAGCCGCCGGCGGAGTCCGCGGTGACGGTGTGGGCCACGCTGTCGTCGTTCCTCACGGTGACCGTCGCGCCGGGGGCGACCTTGTCGGCGCCGGAGTAGGCGAAGTCCTTGATGACCAGGGTCACCGAGCCGGTGGCGCTGCCCGAGGTGCCGCTGCCGGCCTGGGAGGGGCTCGGGGAGGCCGCCATCGACATGCCGTCCATGGAGGAGTGGTCGGTGGCGCTCGGGGAGCCGCTGGGCGACCCGCCGGCATCCCCGGAGGTGCTCGAGCTGCCGCAGCCGGCCGCCAGCACGGCGACCACCGCCAGTGCGGGCAGCATCAGGGCTCGTCGGTGGGTCCTCATTCAGCGTCTCCTCGGGTTCCGGGCGCGGGCGAGACGTGGGTCAGGTGCGCGAACACGACCTCGTTGCCCACGTGGTGGTGGATGGCGGTGTCGAAGTCGCTGCACGTGATGACCCGCAGTGTCGATCGCGACAGGTCGGTGCCGTAGACCAGGAAGGTCGGGAAGGTGGCCTTCTTGAAATCCCGCACGGCGTTCACACGGAAGGTGACGACGCTGCCGTCCTGACGGTTCACCACGATCTTGTCGCCCACCGTGATGTCACCGAGGCGGAAGAACACCGACGGTCCCTCGACGCTGTCGACGTGCCCCTCGATGATCGACGGTCCGGGCTGGCCGGGCGTGGGGGAGTTCTCGAACCAGGCCGCCTCGTTCAGGTGCGGCCCCGGCTGGGGGACGGCGAGCGTCCCGTCGTCGGCGAGCCCGATCGGGTTCACCGGGGTGTCGATGCCGAGCGCCGGGATCCGGACCCGGGTCGGGCGGGACGGGCCGAGCGGCCTCTGGGACGGCGGCGCTGCGGCCGCCTGGTTGCCCGAGGCCGCGGCGGAGGCCCCGCCGGACGGCGCCGGGGGTGTCCCCGGCGCCGCACCGACGTGCACGTTCCCGGCCGGGTGCGGGGCCGGGGCGCTCTCCTGGTGGGCGAGGGCCCAACCGATCGAAGCGACCCCGACCACCGCGGCCGCCAGGGCGGCGAGCAGCAGCCCCCGGCGGCCGGTGGGACGCGTCACGAGGTGGGCCATGTCGCCCCGGAGGTCGTCTCCAGGGTCGCCCTCGGGGCGGCGATGGCTGCCAGTGTCACCAGGTCCTCCTGACGCGTCCGGTCCCGTGCTCGGTCAGGCGGCCACGGTGCGACGACGCCGCACGGCGTACAGCGCGATCCCGGCCGCGGCGGCGAGGCTGCCACCACCGAGGGCCAGCAGGCCGCCGTCCTCGGTGCCGGCCGTCGAGCCCGTGCCGGTGGCGACGCCACCGGAGGGCATCGCGGTCAGCACGCCGCACAGCGCCGGCGAGGTCGCCGCGAGCGGCAGGCTCGGGACCAGGTCGCTCTTCTCGCCCTGGGCCTTCTTGCTCAGCGTGGCGGGGTCGAGCCCGTGCACGACCACGACGGCGGTGCCGTCCTGCAGCGCCTTGACGCTGTCGGCGCTGAGCTGGATCGTCCGGCTGTAGTTGGTGCTGCTGCCGCCGGGAGCGATCTTGATGTTGGTGCCCGCAGCCGGCGAGGTGTCGCCGCTGGTGGAGAGCGTCGTGACGATCCCGCCGTAGGCCGGACCACCCTCGGTGGTGCTGATGACGCCGTCACCGTTCTTGTCGGCCGACGTGGTGGGGCAGGCACCGTTCGCGCCACCGTGGATGTGCTGGACGTGCGGGTAGGCGCCATTGCCGAACTTGGCGGCGAGACCGCTCCAGCTCTCGGTGATCGTGGCGGAGTTGCCGTTCAGGCTGATCATGATCGAGCCCGAGCCGCCGGAGCCGTTCACCGGGTTGAGCGTGGCCTGGTAGTCGCTGCCGGCGGCGTGCGCGGGCAGGGCGAACGCGAGCGGCGTGGCCGCCGCGGCGAGAGGGATGATTGCTCGTAGTGCCTTGTGCATGATCTCCTCGAATCTCTTCGACATGAGCCCTGCGCACCACGACGCTGCGAGGTGCTGACTCTCCAACGTGAGGACTTCGTCACCGTGCGGCGGCCGGATTGGTGGAGGACGGCAAGAATCTCGATCCGTCCCCGTCCCGATCCGGAACGGGTCCGGTTCCGAACCACCTCCATCTATCCCCGCAGGACGGAGCTCCCCGATGTCCCTGGTCCGCAACCGGTCGCGCGGCCGCCGAGCACCTGCCTGGGTGGCGCTCCTCGCCGCCGGCGCGGCGCTGCTCGTCGCCGGCTGCGGGAGCACCACGCCGGACTCCACCTCCCACCCGACGTCCGGCTCCCACGTGATGTCCGACGGCAGCACGATGAGCGACGCCGAGATGGACTCCATGCCCGGCATGTCGCCGAGTGCGGGCACCGGGGACGAGCACTCAGGTGACTCCGCGGACGCCCGGCCCGCGCCGGGGGACGTCGCGCACTTCACCGCAGGACCGTCCACCCCCGCCGCGATGATCTGCAGCGCCGAGGTCGCCGACGCCGTACGTCGCAACTTCGCGCTGCCCTCCGACGCGGCGGCGACCGACGCCTGGCAGCCGCCGACGTACCGCTGCGACTACGCCCTCCCACACGGGGCGCTGCACCTGAGCGTCCGCGACCTGCGGACCGGTCCCGCCGCGACCGCCTGGTTCCGCCACGTGCAGTCCATGACCGCCGGCGCCCACCGGATCACGGGCCTCCAGGGGCTCGGGCTCCCGTCCTTCGAGTCGCCGGGCGGCCAGGTCGGCTTCCTCAAGGACGGCCGCACGCTGGTCGTGGACGCCTCCGACGTCGCGAAGGCGGACCTGCCGCCGGGCTTCAGCCGCACCGGCGTGGCCTACGGCGTCGCCGCCGCGGTGATCGCCTGCTGGAGCGAGTAGCGCCCCGGGACCGGCCCGGTGTGGCGTGCCTCTCATCGGGGCGGGACAATGGCCCCGACGGGAACGGCGACGCCCGCCGGTGCGTTCTTCGAGAACGTCTCCCCTGGGCGTTGTCGGCCGCGTGTACCGTCACTGACTCACCGGCTCGTTCACCAGTCCGCGCACCAGAACGACGCACCCATCCAGCAGCGCACGACCGTGGTAGGAGGAGGGGGTCCGCCCCCGACTGATCGACGTGAAGAGAATTCTCCGGGGCCCCTGGGTCTGGGCGGTCGTCGCCCTCATCGGGGTGCTGCTGGCCCTCCAGTACCTCGTGCCCAACGGCGGCTACGAGCAGGTCACCACCGCCACCATGGTCCAACACATCGACGACGGGTCGGTCAAGGACATAACCTTCGTCGACGGCGACCAGGAGATGCGCGCGACCCTCGACGACGGCAAGAAGGAGATCGCGACCTGGGTGGACGGCCAGCAGGTCGGCCTGGTCAACCGCGTCCAGAAGGCCGTCGACGCCGGCACCATCGAGAAGTACGACGGGAAGGTCTCCAAGCCCAGCCTGCTCAGCTCGATCATCGGCACGCTGCTGCCGTTCGTCTTCATCGTGCTGCTGTTCATGTTCTTGATGAACCAGGTCCAGGGCGGCGGCGGCCGGGTGATGCAGTTCGCCAAGTCCAAGGCGAAGCTGATCAGCAAGGACATGCCCAAGACCACCTTCGCCGACGTCGCCGGCTGCGAGGAGGCGATCGAGGAGCTCGGCGAGATCAAGGAGTTCCTCCAGGAGCCGGCCAAGTTCCAGGCCGTCGGCGCCAAGATCCCCAAGGGCGTGCTGCTCTACGGCAACCCGGGCACCGGCAAGACGCTGCTCGCCCGCGCCGTCGCCGGCGAGGCGGGCGTGCCGTTCTACTCCATCTCCGGCTCGGACTTCGTGGAGATGTTCGTCGGGGTGGGCGCCTCGCGCGTCCGCGATCTGTTCGAGCAGGCCAAGGAGAACGCCCCGGCGATCGTCTTCATCGACGAGATCGACGCCGTCGGACGTCACCGCGGAGCCGGCATGGGCGGCGGCCACGACGAGCGCGAGCAGACCCTCAACCAGCTGCTCGTCGAGATGGACGGCTTCGACGTGCGCGGCGGGGTCATCCTGATCGCCGCGACGAACCGGCCCGACATCCTCGACCCCGCACTGCTGCGTCCGGGCCGCTTCGACCGCCAGATCGCCGTCGACCCGCCCGACCTCAACGGTCGCCTGCAGATCCTCAAGGTGCACGCCCGGGGCAAGCCGGTCGCCCCCGACGTCGACCTCGCCTCCGTCGCCCGCCGTACGCCGGGCTTCACCGGTGCCGACCTGGCCAACGTGCTCAACGAGGCGGCGCTGCTCACCGCGCGCAGCAACGCCAAGATGATCACCAACGGCAGCCTCGACGAGGCCATCGACCGGGTGATCGCCGGTCCGCAGAAGCGCACGCGCCTGATGAGCGAGAAGGAGAAGCTCATCACCGCCTACCACGAGGGCGGCCACGCCCTGGTCGCGGCGGCGCTGCCCGGCACCGACCCGGTGCACAAGGTGACGATCCTGCCCCGGGGCCGGGCGCTGGGCTACACGATGGTGCTGCCGGACGAGGACAAGTACTCCCAGACCCGCTCGGAGATGCTTGACAAGCTGGCCTACATGCTCGGTGGCCGCGCCGCGGAGGAGATGGTCTTCCACGACCCGACCACCGGTGCGGGCAACGACATCGAGAAGGCCACGAACCTGGCCCGGGCGATGGTGACCCAGTTCGGCATGACCGAGCGCCTCGGCGCGATCCAGCTCGGGGAGAACAACTCCGAGCCGTTCCTCGGCCGCGACTTCGGGCACACCCGCAACTACTCCGAGGAGGTTGCGGCCGTCGTCGACGCCGAGACCAAGAGGTTCCTGGCCGATGCCCACCAGGAGGCCTTCGACATCCTCGAGGAGAACCGCGACGTGCTCGACGCGCTC
>JBQCHZ010000042.1:0-17032 GCA_051954195.1 Marmoricola sp. | reverse complement strand
CAGTTGCCGACGCCCACGATCGCTACGCGAACCGAGCCCATGGTCTCTTCTCTCCTCATCTGTTGGCGAGTTGCTGCTCTTCAGGTCTGGTGCTGATGGTCAGTGCGCCTCGGTGGCCGCGGGGGCGCCGGGCGTGGCCCGGTCGGTGCCCCGGGGCCCGGAGGGCTGTCCCCGCTCCGGTGGCCGCTGCTGGCCGTGCTCGGCCTCGATCAGGTCGGTCAGCCAGCGGACCTCGCGCTCCATCGACTCCAGCGTGTGCCGCTGGAGCTCGCCGACGTAGCGGTCGGGACGGTCGGCGCGGGTGGCCGTGCGGGCCTTGTCGAGGCGCTCCTGCAGCCGCGACCGGCGGCCCTCGAGGATCCGCAGCCGCACGTCGGAGTCGGTGCGCGAGAAGAACGCGAACCGCATCGTGAAGCCCTCGTCCTCCCACGCCGCCGGACCGGCCTCGGTGATCTGGGAGGCGAAGAACGCGGTGCCCGCGTCGGTGATCTGGTAGACGATCCGCTGGCGGCGCGATGCCCCCGCAGGAGCGGTCGTGGTCACCTCGGTGATCCAGCCCGCGCGCAGCATCCGCTTGAGTGCGGGATAGAGCGAGCCGTAGGAGAGCACCCGTCCCCAACCGAAGAGGAGATTGAGCCGCTTGCGCAGCTCGTAGCCGTGCAGGGGCGACTCGTGGAGCAGTCCGAGGACGGACAGCTCGAGGGTCGCGGCCTTGCTCGGCACGTCGCATCTCCTGTCGGACCGGGGACGGCCCCTGACGAGCCGTTCTATCGGCACAACCTATCAAGTCGATATATCGCAGGCAACGTGACCGGGTGCGTGGCGTCGGACACGTCACCCCGCTCGGAGCGGTCAGACGGGCGTCATGCTGGGTACGTAGGCTGCGCCGCACGCCGTACGCTTGCGGCGGCGACGCCCCGGCAGCGCGCCCGCATGCCCCCGAGCCGAGGAGACATCGACGTGAGTGGCACCCGCCGCAACGCCAGTTCAGGCGGACCGGGCCGGCGCAACGGCAGGTCCGACGCGACGAAGGCCGAGCGCGCCAAGGCCGACGGCTCCCGGGCCGGCGACAGGGACAGGAAGCGGTTCGACGTCCGCACCCTCCTCAAGCGCCTGCTGATCGCCGGCATCGTGTTCGTGCTGCTGTGCGTGGCGATCTTCTTCCTCGCCTACCAGCGCACCACGATCCCGGACCCGAACAGCGCCTACCAGGCGCAGTCGACCTACATCTACTACTCCAACGGCAAGGCCAAGATCGGCGACTTCGCCATCCAGAACCGCGACAGTGTGCCGCTGGCCGACATCTCCAAGGACATGCAGCACGCCATCGTCGCTGCCGAGGACCGCACCTTCTGGACCAACAAGGGCATCGATCCCAAGGGCATCATCCGGGCGGCCTTCTCCAACGCCTCCGGCAACTCCACCCAGGGCGCCTCCACCATCACCCAGCAGTACGTGAAGCTGCTGTACCTCAACCAGCAGCGGACCTTCAAGCGCAAGATCAAGGAGATCTTCCTGGCGCTGAAGATCCAGCAGCAGCAGTCCAAGGAGCAGATCCTCGAGGGCTACCTCAACACCGTCTACTTCGGTCACGGCGCGTACGGCGTGCAGGCGGCCGCGCGGACGTACTTCGGCCTCGACGCCAAGCAGCTCGACGCCCGCCAGTCGGCGATGCTGGCCTCGATCGTGAACTCGCCGAACAACCTAGACCCCAACGGCGACAAGGCGGAGCGGCAGGCGCTGCTGGGCCGCTACGACTACGTGCTCAACGGCATGGTGAAGCTCGGCACGCTGGACGCGGCCAAGGAGGCGGCCTGGAGCGACAAGCTGCCCAAGGTGCTCCACAGCGCGCCGCAGGACAGCTACGGCGGCCAGCGCGGCTTCATGCTCACCATGGTCAAGGACGAGCTGCGCCGGATCGGCTTCAGCGACGAGCAGATCGACGGCGGTGGCCTGCGGGTCACCACGACGTTCAACCGCAAGGTGATGTCGGCCGACAAGTCGGCGGTGGAGAAGGTCGCGCCCAAGGGCCTGAAGAAGCTGCACGTCGGGGTCGCCTCGGTGGACGTCAAGAGTGGGGCGGTGCTCGGCTTCTTCGGTGGCCAGGACTACCTCAAGAGCCAGCTCAACTACGCGACCCTGCCTGCCGCGTCGGTCGGCTCCTCGTTCAAGCCGTTCGCGCTGGCCGCCGGTCTCAAGCAGGGCTTCAGCCTCAAGGACACCTTCGACGGCAACTCGCCCTACGTCTTCCCGAGCGGGCAGACCGTCCACAACGAGGGTGAGGCCTCGGGCATCGCGGACGGTGCCGACTACGGCGCGCACGTCAACCTGATCAAGGGCCTCGAGGAGTCGATCAACACCGTCTTCATCGACCTGACCGTGTCGATGAAGGACGGCCCGGCGGCGATCCGCAAGACCGCCATCGACATGGGCCTGCCCGACAACAAGCAGATCCAGCCCACCTCCGGCATCGCCCTCGGCTCGGCGTCGGAGTCCCCGCTCAACATGGCCAACGCCTACTCCACGATCGCCAACGGCGGCATGGAGCACGACACCTTCGTGATCAAGAAGGTCACCGACCCGACGGGCAAGACGCTGTGGGAGCACCACGGCGACCAGCACCGGGCGCTGTCCTCCGACATCGCCGCCGACGTCAGCTACGCGATGCAGCAGGTCGTCCAGCACGGCACCGGCAGCGCCTACGCGCCCGGTCTGGGCCGGCCCGCGGCCGGCAAGACCGGCACGGCGACCAACGGCGACGGCAAGGTGGACTCCTCCTGGTGGGTCGGCTTCACACCGGAGGTGTCGACCGCGGTGATGTACGCCCGCGGCACCGGCCACGAGAGCCTCGAGGGCTTCCTGGTCCCCTACTACGGCGCCAACTACCCCACGCACACCTGGACCGAGGCGATGAAGGCGATCGTCGCCGGCACGCCCGTGCAGCAGTTCCCGCCGCCGGCGTTCGTCGACGGAACGCCGCCCTCCTCGGGCCACGCGCCGTACGTGCCGCCGCCGACGACGTCGGCGCCCAAGCCGAAGCCCCAGCCGTCCAAGGCGCCCAAGCCGACGCCGACGAGGACCGCCGCTCCGCAGCCGACCGCCCCGGCGACATCGAGCGCGCCACCGCCGACGTCCCCCACCTGCGTCCAGTCGGCCGTACAGGACTGCGGCACGTCGAGCTCGGCGCCGCCCTCGCCGACCCCTACGCCCTCGCCGACGCCCCAGGCGGGCAGGACGAAGGGCCCCGGCGGCCCCAGCGGCGGTCCGACGCCGTGACGCCGCGCCCGTGACCCGCCCATGAGCAGACCTGCCGGGACGCCGGCATGACGGAGGGCTCCGTGGCGGCGCCGACGCGGGAGGACCCGGTCGCGGCGACGCTGTCGGACCGCGCGGGCGGCCCGGTCGGCCGGCACGCCGACCCGCGCGGGCACTGGTGGTGGACCCCGCTGCGGGTGGTGCTGGCCTGCGTCACGGTGGTGCTGGCCCTCGGCCTGGTGCAGAAGGCGCCGTGCGTGCAGTCGGGATGGACCGACAACGACGTCCGGTACCACGCGATGTGCTACTCCGACATCCCCTACCTCTACACCGGCCGCGGCTTCGCCGAGCAGCACTGGCCCTACTCCGCGACCAGCCGCTACCCGGCGATGGAGTACCCCGTGGGGATCTCCTACCTGGCCTGGGCGGCCTCGGAGCTGACCGCGCTGGACCCTCGCGGGCCCGACGAGGCGACCCGGGCCGCGGCGACGCCCGAGGCGCTGTTCTCGCTGCCCGGCATGGGCGCGGAGGTCAACGAGTACTTCCTGATCACCGTGCTGCTGCTCGCGGGCTTGGGGCTGGCGACCACGGCGCTGCTCGCCGGCGCCCACCCCCGACGTCCCTACGACGCTCTCGGGTTCGCCCTCTCACCGGCGCTGCTGCTCACCGCCTACGTCAACTGGGACCTGCTCGCGGTCGCGTGCGTCGCCGGCGTGCTGTGGGCGTGGGCGCGGGGGCGGCCGGTGCTCGCCGGCGTCTTCATCGGCCTCGGCACCGCGAGCAAGCTCTACCCGCTCTTTCTGCTCGGCGGCTGCGTGGTGCTCGCCCTGCGGCCGGGGCCGGACCGGCGCGAGCGCTGCCGCGCCGCCGGTACGGCGGCCCTGGCGGCGCTGGCCACCTGGGTGGTGGCCGAGGTGCCGGCCTGGCTCAGCGGCGACCTCGGCACCTGGACCCGGTTCTGGACGTTCAACTCCCATCGTGGCGCGGACCTGGGGTCGCTGTGGCTGGTGGCGACCGACCTCGGCGCACACCCGGGGGCGCACCTGATCAACGTCGTGTCGTGGGTGCTCTTCGCGGCCGCATGTCTGGTGGTGCTGGTCCTCGGGCGGCGCGCGCCGGCGACGCCGCGACTCGCCCAGCTGGGCTTCCTGATCGTGGCGGCCTTCCTCATCGTCAACAAGGTGTACTCGCCGCAGTACGTGCTCTGGCTGCTGCCGCTGGCGGCGCTGGCCCGGCCGCGGTGGCGCGACCTGCTGATCTGGCAGGCCGCCGAGGTGCTCTACTTCGCCGCGGTCTGGATGTACCTGCACCAGGACCTGCAGGATGCCGGCGGCGCCGCGCAGCCGGCGTACGACATCGCGATCGTGCTGCGCGTGCTGGCCGAGCTCTACCTCGCCGGCCGCATCCTGTGGGACCTCTGGCACCCCGAGGACGACCCGGTGGCGCAGGTGCCGCGGGTCCGGGAGCCGGCCCTGCTCAGCTGACCAGCACGTGGTCGAACGTCGTGGTGGTGAATCGCAGCCGCACGTCGACGACGTCGCCCGGCGACGGCACGTCGGAGGCGTGCGGGAGGAAGAGCATCGAGGACTGCATGTGCGGCGGCTCGGCGAACAGCCGCTGCTTGCCGCCGACGCTGAACGGCGATCGCACGAAGCCGGCCGCGTCCAGGCCGCCGCGGGCGAGCGCCGCCGCCCGGGCCTTGACGCTGGCGTCGCCGGTCGGCGCCTCGAGACCGATGCCGTGGGCGGTGCCGCCGGAGACGACCAGGATGGTGCCGGCGAGCGGCGCGGTGCGGCCGCGGTAGCCGAAGACGTCCCCGCGCTCGACGGGGTGCACGTCGAGCACCGTCGAGGTCACCCGCAGCGCCGCGCGGTCACCGAGCCACAGGTCCGTCCCGGTCCGCGGCCGGAACCGCATCTCGGGCCACCGTGCGGCCAGCTGGTCGAGCTCGTGGTCGCGCAGGTGGGACACCCACACCGTGGTCCCGTCGAGACCGGCCGCCACGACGTCGGTGAGCAGGCGCTCGACCTCGCCGAGGTGGCTGCCCTGGGGCAGCGGCAGGTGCAGCGCGACGCCCTCGAGCCGGACGCCGCCGGCGCCGGCGATCTCGACCGCCTCGCGCAGCCCGCTCGGGGAGAACCCGTGCCGCAGCATCGTGGTGCACTGCTCGAGCACCACCCGCGGACGTCCCGGCGAGGCGACCAGGGCGGCGAGGTCGTCGGTGCGCCCCACCGTGTGCACGACCCGTTCGGCGAGGTCCTCGTCGGTGAGCAGGGCGACGGCGTCGGGCAGGAAGGGCCGCCACGGCGTGAGCACGAGCAGGTCGCCGTCGAATCGCGGGGCGATCTCGCGCACCTCCTGGTGCGTGCCGACCGCCACCGTGTCGACCCCGAGCCAGGCCGCCCGGCGGGCGAGGCGGTGGTTGCCGAAGCCGTAGCCGTTGCCCTTCGCCACCGGCACCAGCTCGGGCCGGCGCTCCAGCACCGCCCGCAGGTGCGCGCGCCACCGGTCCCCGTCGACGTGCAGGTCGAGCGTCATGACCGCCGCCTGAGATAGAGGTCGAACGCCTTGTACAGCAGGCGGTTCAGCGGGAGGTCCCACTCCCCGGCGTACTCGACGGCCTCGCCGCCGGTGCCGGCCTTGAACTGGATCAGGCCCACGTGGCCGTCGTCGGGGTCGAGGGTGTCGGTGATGCCGCGCAGGTCGTAGACGTGGGCACCGGCGGCGATCGCGTCGCGGATCATCTGCCACTGCACGGCGTTGGACCCGCGCACCTCGCGCTTCTCGGTCGACGACGCGCCGTAGGAGTACCAGACGTGGGTGCCGACGCGGATCCAGATCGTCGCGGCGACCAGGTCGCCCTCGTGCTCGCCGAGGTAGAGCCGGATCTCGGAGGGTCCCCCGGAGAGCGCCGCGAACATCGTCTGGAAGTACGACGCCGGCCGCGGCGTGAAGTGGTCGCGCTCGGCGGTGTGGGCGTAGAGCCGGTGGAAGGCCGCCAGGTCGACCGGCAGCGACTCCGGCGTCGCCACCCGGACCTCGACCTTCGCCTTGGCGGCCTTGCGGATGTTGCGCCGCCAGAGCTGGTTCATCCCGGCCAGCACCTCGTCCTCGGTGCGGCCGGCCAGCGGGATCCAGAAGTTGTGACGCGGCTGTCCCGCGGCGAAGCCCTCCCCGTCGGCAGGGGGCCGCCAGCCGAGCTCACGGAGCTGGCTCAGCACGCAGGCACCGTCCTGCTCGCGGGTGGTCGGCGGGAGGTCGTCGAGACGGCGGACGGCGTCGTCGGCGATGCCCTCCTTGACCTGGGCGGCGCTCCAGCGCCGGACCACGACGGGCGGTCCCATCCGCACCGCGAACGCGCCGCCGCGGCGCAGGTGCTCGGTCATCGGCTCCAGCCACGGCCCGAGGTCGGCGCAGGACCAGTCCAGCACCGGGCCCTCGGGGAGGTAGGCCAGGGACCGGCCCAGCCGGGGCAGCCGGCGGTGCAGCACCAGGCCGGCACCCACCAGCCGACCGTCCTGCTCCCAGCCGAGGGACTCCGCGCGCCACTCGCGCTTCACCGCCGCCCAGCCCGGCACTTGCAGGAAGCTCGCCGAGGACCGGGTGGACAGGAACGCCGCGTGCTCCTCGGCGTCGATGGTGCGTACGCGCAGCGGGGAGGTCACGGAGGCGACCCTACGCGGGCGGTGCCGGTCGGCCGTCTCCGGAGAGGGTGCTCACCCGAGGAAGGTCGCCAGCGTCGCCTGGTCGTCGGCGTGCAGCGCCTGGGCCAGCTGGGCGAGGGCCGGTGGGTCCGGCAGCAGCACCGTCCGGCCGGCCACCCGGCGGTGCCGGCCGGTCGGGGTGGTGAGGTAGTGGATCGATCCGGGGTCCAGGCCCCGGGAGGACCACAGCAGGCCCCGCATGTCGGCGGTGGTGAAGGTGTCGTCGACGACCATGCGCGGGGTGGTGTCCCGCAGCAGTCCGACCACGACCAGGGGGTCCAGCAGGACCGCCGGCCGGACCGCGGCCGCGAGCATCGCCTTGAGCCACTGCTGGTGGCGGTGGCCGGTCTCGACCGTGCCGCCGGACACGTCCGGCTCGTCGGCGTAGCGCAGTGCCTGCTCGCCGTCGAAGTGGCGCTCGCCCTCGGCTGTGGGCATGTCGACCCCACCGAGCCGGTCGGTGACCCGGCGGTAGGCGTCGAAGCCCACCTGGACGACGTGGTCCACGCGCACGTCCAGCGTCGCACCGACCAGCCCGACCAGCACCGGCTCACCGCCGCGGGCGTAGGCCTGCGCGGGCGTCTCGCTCCGCTGATCGCCCGCCGGGTGCAGCAGCAGGTCGCGGGGGACGTTCACGACGGTGGCGAGCGAGCGGTCCGCGGACAGGTGCACGAGCTGGACGACCATGGTGGAGCCGTCGACGGCCAGGGAGTCCGCGGGCGCCTCGGAGCCGACCAGCAGGACGTTGATGCCGACGCCGGCGGGACCGTCGAAGGCCGGCAGCAGCGGGGAGCGGCGGATCCCGGCCAGCTGCGCGTCGAGGTAGACCACGAAGCCGCCGAGCAGCAGCACCAGCACGACCAGCGGGATCAGCACGGTGTTGCGCGGCCGGTACCAGTGGTGGGTGGGAGCGGGCGGACGCCGACGCCGGCGCCGTACGCCCTGGTAGTCGGGGTGCTCCCAGTCCAAGCGGGCCCGCTCGGTGTCGTCGATGCGCGGTGGCCGGGTGCCCTCCGGCAGCGGGGGGACCTCCGCGGGCGGCGGCGCGACGGGTCCGCCGCGGTCTCCCGCGTCGTTCACAGGTGGGCCCGGAGCCAGGCCACGTCGGCGCGGTGCTCCTCGGCGCCGCCGGGGGTCTCGCACACCACCGGTGCTCCGGCCTCGCGCACGACGCCGGCGAACTCGTCCGCCGGCAGGTGGCCGGCCCCGAAGTTGGCGTGCCGGTCGGCGCCGGAGTCGAAGTCGTCGCGGCTGTCGTTGCAGTGCACGAGGTCGATGCGTCCGGTGATCGCCCGGATCCTCTCGACCGCGTCGCCGAGGTGGATCCCGCCGGCCCACGCGTGGCAGGTGTCGAGGCAGAAGCCGACGCTCTCCGCGCCGTCGGCCGCCTGGATCGCCTCCCACGTGCCGGCGATCCGGTCGAGCCGGCGTGCCATCGCGTTGTCGCCGCCGGCGGTGTTCTCCAGCAGCAGCGGGATCTTCAGGTCGGTCGCCTCGACGGCCTTGCGCCAGTTGTCGAAGCCCTTCTCCGGCGCCTCGCCCTTGTTCACGTGACCGCCGTGGACGATCAGACCGCGCGCGCCGATCTCGGCCGCGGCATCCATGTGCTGCTGGAGCAGCTTGCGGCTGGGGATGCGGATCCGGTTGTTCGTCGTGGCGACGTTGACGATGTACGGCGCGTGCACGTAGAGGGCGACGCCCGCCTCCTCGGCCGCGGCGCGCAGGGCCGCCGCCCCGCCGGCGTACCGGATCTCGGGGCCCTGATAGCCCTGGGGGTCACCGAGGAAGAACTGCACCAGGTCGATGCCCCGGTCCCGGGCCGCGGCGATCGGGTCGGCCTGGTCCACGTGGGCGCCGAGAGCGAGCGTCATGCCGGACAGGATAGGTGGCGGGCGGCAGCGGCGCGGACCGACGATTCGCGCGTGCCGGTGCGCGCTTGTTACTCTTTCCCGTCGCTCGCGCGCGCCGTCCACGGCGTGCCGGGCCCTCCTGTCACGGAACGTCCGTGGCCGTCCTAGTCCGAAGGAGGTAGGCGCTGATGCGTGCCTACGAAGTCATGGTCATCCTCGACCCGAACCTCGAGGAGCGGACCGTCGCCCCGTCGCTGGACACGTACCTCAACGTGATCCGCAACGACGGTGGCACCGTCGACAACGTCGAGGTGTGGGGCCGTCGCCGCCTCGCCTACGAGATCGACAAGTTCGCCGAGGGCATCTACGCCGTCGTGAACCTCACCGCGGAGCCGGCCACGGTCAAGGAGCTGGACCGTCAGCTCGGCCTCAACGAGTCGGTGCTGCGCACTAAGGTCATGCGACCGGACGCGCACTGACGCCCGGTTCGCGAAGACTGCAGGGAGACTGACATGGCAGGCGAGACCGTCATCACGATCGTGGGCAACCTGGTCGACGACCCGGAGCTGCGCTTCACCCCCTCGGGTGCGGCCGTGGCGAACTTCCGGATCGCCTCCACCCCGCGGACCCTGGACCGCCAGTCCAACGAGTGGAAGGACGGCGAGGCGCTGTTCCTGTCCTGCTCGGTGTGGCGCCAGGCCGCGGAGAACGTCGCCGAGTCGCTGACCAAGGGCATGCGCGTGGTCGTGCAGGGCCGCCTCAAGCAGCGCTCCTACGACGACCGCGAGGGCCAGCGCCGCACGGTCGTCGAGCTCGAGGTCGACGAGGTCGGCCCGAGCCTGAAGTACGCCACCGCCAAGGTCGCCCGCGCCTCGCGCGGGGGCGGCGGTGGCGGCTACGGCGGCGGCTCGGGGGGCGCCGGGGGCGAGGACCCCTGGGGCGCTCCTGCATCCTCCGCCGGCCCGTCCGCTCCCTCCCAGGGGGGCGGCCAGGGGGGTGGCTGGGGTGGCCAGCAGGCCGCACCCGCCCCGTCGCAGGACCCGTGGAACACCCCGGGCTCGGACGAGCCCCCGTTCTGACCCATCCACCGCTCAACCAGCCGTTCCGGTCCGCTACTGCACGGGCCGGGCTCGATACCGAAGGAGCCCCACAATGGCCAAGGCAGTGATCCGCAAGCCCAAGAAGAAGGTCTGCCAGTTCTGCAAGGACAAGCAGACCGGCGTCGACTACAAGGACACCGCGCTGCTGCGCAAGTTCATCTCCGACCGCGGCAAGATCCGCGCGCGTCGGGTGACCGGCAACTGCGTCCAGCACCAGCGCGACGTGGCCACCGCGGTCAAGAACGCCCGCGAGGTCGCGCTGCTGCCCTACACCTCGACCGCTCGCTGAGTGAGGAAGGCAAGAAGATGAAGCTCATCCTGACCCAGGAGATCGACGGTCTCGGCGGCGCCGGGGACGTCGTCGAGGTGAAGGACGGCTACGGCCGCAACTACCTCATCCCGCAGGGCTCGGCGATCCGCTGGACCCGTGGCGGGGAGAAGACCGTCGAGTCGATCAAGAAGGCCCGCTCGGCCCGCTCGGTGCGCGACACCGAGCACGCCGCGGAGGTCAAGGCCACCCTCGAGGAGGCGACCTACCAGGTGAAGGTGCGCGCCGGGGAGGGCGGTCGGCTGTTCGGCTCGGTCACCCCGGCCGACATCGCCGACGCGATCAACGGCGCCGAGGGCACCCAGCTGGTCGACAAGCGCACCATCGTGCTGGGCAACGCCATCAAGGCGCTGGGTAGCCACGCGGTCAAGGTGCGCGTCCACGACGACGTCGAGGCGAGCGTCTCGCTCAACGTGGTCAGCGCCTGACGCTGCGCCCGCTCATGAAGGCCGCTCCCTGGTGGGGGGCGGCCTTCGTGCGTCCTCGCGTGGCGTCCGCGGACCGGGCCCGCCGAGCCAGGGGCGTCGCTGCACGCCGAACAGGTAGCCGATGAAGGCGATGTTGACCAGCCCGATGAGCACCAGCGTCGGGCCCACCAGCGCCGCGACGCCGCCGCCGTAGGCGACCGCAGGCAGCACGACCAGGGCCGCGAAGCCCCAGGTGAGCACCCCGAACCGTCCCGCCACGTAGGGGTCGCGCGGCCGGTGCCACTGCCCCGCGCGGCCGATCTGGCGCGCCAGGAAGAAGCCGAACAACGACTGGGGCAGGCTGGCCGCCCACTGCCCGGAGAAGTCCAGTCCCGGGTTGTAGGCCGGCACGAGCAGATGGTTCAGCTGGGGGAACCAGAGCGGGACGCTGACCAGCAGGGCCAGGACCGACATCCAGCGGGGGAGGTCGAGGTCGAGCGCCTCGGAGCGGGTGGGGGAGCGGCCGAGGTCGCGCACGCCGAGCACGACCAGCACCCAGCCGATCGGGTCGGGCAGCGCGTCGTACAGGGCCCAGACGGGGTGCGGGTGGGCCGGGAAGTACGCCGGCAGCAGCACGATCACCAGTCCGATGGCGATCTTCTGCAGCGGGCTCACGCCGCCGAGCGTAGGGGCTGCGACGCAGGCTCCACCCAACCGGTGCTCCGCTCACGCCACCACAGCGCGAGGCAGCGGCCTCCCATGAAGGCCACCGCGAACGCCGCCCAGAGAGCCACCAGCCCGTGGCCGTCGAGCACCAGCCACGCGGCGAGCGGACCGAAGACGGCGATCACCGCCGCCTGCGCCCAGGCCAGGAACGGGCCGTCGCCCGCACCGATCAGGATGCCGTCCAGGACGAACACGATGCCTGCGACCGGCTGCGCCACGGCGGCGACGAGCAGCACGGCGGGCAGCCGGTCGAGCACGGCGGGATCGGTGGTGAACAGGTGCGGCACCACGGTGCCGCAGGCGAGCAGCACCAGCCCGGTCGCGACGCCGTACCCGGCTCCCCACCGGACCAGGCGATCGGCCAGCCGGCGGGCGACCCGGGCGTCGCCCCGTCCCAGCGCCGCCCCCACCAGCGTCTGGGCGGCGATCGCGACGCCGTCGAGGGCGAAGGCGAGGAAGCCCCAGATCGTCAGCGCCAGCTGCATGGTGGCCAGCTCCGGTGCTCCCATCCGGGTCGCGCCCCACGTCATCTCGACCAGCGCCGCCCGCAGCAGCAGCGTGCGGACCAGCAGCGGCACGCCGGTCCGGGCCGCCGCGAGGATCCCGCGCTGGTCCGGGAGCAGGGGCGCACCGGCCTCGCGGGCACGTCGTACGACGACCGCCGTGACGGCGAGCGCCCCGCCGGTCTGGGCGATCAGGGAGCCCAGGGCGCTACCGGTGATGCCGAGACCGTGCCAGGACCCGAGACCGAAGACGAGGAGCACGTTGAGCGCGATGTTGCCCAGGTTGGCCGCGACCGCGACCAGCAGCGGCGTGCGCATGTCGGCCAGGCCGCGGAGCACGCCGACGGCCGCCAGCATGACGAGCATCGGGATGCCGCCGGCGAGCGCCACGTGGAGGTAGCGGACCGCCTGCTGGGCCACGTCGGGGTCGGGCCCGAACAGGCCCACCAGGGTCGTGGTCAGCGGCAGGCCCACCGCGGTCACCAGCGCCCCGAGCGCGACCGCGAGCCAGAGGCCGTCGATCCCCAGCGCGAGTGCCGCCCGACGGTGGCCGGCCCCGACCCGGTGCGCGACGCCCGCGGTGGTGCCGTAGGCCAGGAAGATGCACAGGCTGACCAGGCTCCCCAGCACGGCCGTGGCGATGCCCAGCCCGGCGAGCTGGCGGGTGCCGAGGTGCCCCACGATCGCGGAGTCGGCCAGCAGGAACAGCGGCTCGGTCACCAGCGCCCAGAACGCGCCGACGCTCAGCCGCCAGATCTCGCGGCCGCTCGGCTCCTCGGCGCTCATCGGGCCCAGCGTACGGCCGGGAGGCCCTGTGCATAACCGGCCGCCGCCTGTGGTTAACGCTCCGGCGGGAGCGGCGCAAGCACTTTGTCGACAATGAGCGCACTGGTCTGGTCCGGATGGCGATACCGCCCCCGACTTTCTTCTCTCCACAGCCGGTGGAGGAGCGAATGCCCAGGTCAGAGCGGCATCGGAGACGGGAGTGATCGCGTCGTCCACAGCGTCGTCGACAGGCTGTGCACACCTGCGACGGCGTGTTCCACACGGAGGGGGCGGTTGTCCACAGGAGCCTGTGGACGACGGAGTAGGCGGCGCGGTCGGGGCGCGCCTAGCCTGCAACGGTCGGTCGCGCACGAACCTCGCGAACCGGGCGGCCGAGGGCCGGCGCAGCGCGGCTGTCGGTGGCCGCCCCTAGCGTCGGGCACCGGCACGCGGACACGGACCAGGAGGGGGCGGGGAGTGAGCATCTCGGAGGCGGGCTTCGACACCCGCAGCGACTTCTCCTCGATGCCTGAGACGGGCAACCAGGAGGCCTGGTCGGGCCGGGTGCCTCCCCAGGACTCCGACGCCGAGCAGTCGGTGCTCGGCTCGATGCTCATCTCCAAGGACGCCATCGCCGACGTCCTCGAGACGGTCCGGGGCCAGGACTTCTACCAGCCCGCGCACGAGACGATCTACGACGCGGTCATCGACCTGTACGGCCGCGGTGAGCCGGCCGACCCGGTGACGGTCGCCGCAGAGCTGCAGCGGCGCGGCGAGCTCCAGCGCATCGGCGGCGCGCCGTACCTCCACACGCTCTCGGCCAGCGTCCCGATCGCGGCGAACGCCGGCTACTACGCCGAGATCGTCCGCGAGAAGGCGATCCTGCGCCGCCTGGTCGACGCCGGCACCCGGATCGCCCAGATGGGGTACGCCGGCGAGGGTGTCGTCGACGACACCGTGGACCGGGCCCAGGCCGAGATCTACGCCATCACCGAGAAGCGCACCACCGAGGACTACGCCCCGCTCAGCGCGATCATGGAGGGCACCCTCGACGAGATCGAGGCGATCTCCAACCACGACGGCAGCATGCGCGGCGTGCCGACCGGCTTCGCCGACCTCGACGAGCTGACCAACGGCCTCCAGGCCGGCCAGATGGTGATCGTCGCCGGGCGTCCCGGCATGGGCAAGTCGACGCTCGGCCTGGACTTCTGCCGGTCGGCGTCGATCCACAACAACCTCGCCAGCGTGATCTTCAGCCTCGAGATGGGCCGCTCGGAGATCACCATGCGGCTGCTCTCGGCCGAGGCGAAGGTGCCGCTCAACCACATCCGCAACGGCCCGATGACCGACGAGGACTGGCAGAAGCTGGCGCGGAAGATGGGCGAGGTCTCCAGTGCGCCGCTGTTCATCGACGACAGCCCCAACATGACGATGATGGAGATCCGCGCGAAGGCGCGTCGGCTCAAGCAGCGCCACGACCTCAAGCTGATCGTCATCGACTACCTCCAGCTGATGAGCAGCGGCAAGAAGGTCGAGTCCCGCCAGGTGGAGGTCTCGGAGTTCTCCCGGCAGATCAAGCTGCTGGCCAAGGAGATCGAGGTCCCGATCGTGGCGCTGGCCCAGCTCAACCGTGGCTCCGAGCAGCGGGCCGACAAGAAGCCGATGGTCTCCGACCTGCGTGAGTCGGGCTCGCTCGAACAGGACGCGGACATCGTCATGCTCGTCCACCGCGACGACGTCTACGAGCGTGAGTCCGCCCGTCCGGGCGAGGCCGACATCATCATCGGCAAGCACCGCAACGGCCCGACCCGCGACGTCACCGTGCTCTTCCAGGGCCACTACTCCCGCTTCGTCGACATGGCTCATTGAGCCGGAGGACGTACTCGAGATGCAGCGAACTTCGAGGTTGCGTACGACAAGTTTGACTGAGTCAGCATGTCAATCTACGGCGGCTCAACGGATCGGCACTATTCGCTTTCTGCCCGACGCACACGTCCCCGCCCGTATTGTTCCTGACGTGAGCAAGACCGCTGCGGTCGCCGTCGCCGCATTCATCGCCGTTGGCGCCAGCGCCTGCACCCTTCCCGACGACAGCAGCAGCGGCGACCCTAAGCAGAAGCCTGCTACCAGCCTCCACGCGCCGATGAGATGGGGTAACTGGGAAGTCATCGGCAAGGTCCACGTTGAAAAGGGACTGAGCAACGACTTCGCACCCGAGTTCAACGTTAAGAACACCGGCGACGAGGACGACACAGGAGAGTTCCGCGTCCGCTTCTACAACCACGGCAAGCTCCTAGGCAAGGTCGACTGCACGACCAGAGATGCCGTCAACGACCAAGGGGTCAAATCCGGTGAAACCCGCCCGGTTTACTGCGAGTACGGCGACACCTTTAAGAAGGGCACAACAGAGGTCCGAATCGGCGACGCGCCGTTCTGAGAGCGAGGCCGAGCCAGAAGTTGACGATCCGGACGGCCGTCACGGTGACCTGCTGGGTTCTGAGTGTCCCGACCTCGGGGAACCACGAGTCGCTCAATCGGCACCCAGCGAGAGTCCGAGAGCGAGAGCCCTCAGACGCTGATAGTCGCTTCCACCGCGGAGTTCTCAAATCGCTGCTAATCGACTTGCAGCGGTTCGATGCTCGGCGCTCGGACGCCTACTTAACAAGGCACCATCCGCGCTGTCGCGAGAGGAGACTGCTGCACGAACTGGAGACGAGGCTGTCGGGCAGGTCAAGGGGGTCAAGTCCGCTGAGGTGGTCTACGACGTCGGGACTGCTGCACGGATAGGTGACAGATTCGGTTAGGCCGCTTGGGTGTCGGCCGGCTTCATGATCAGCTCGTATTCGACCGGGGTCAATCGTCCGAGTGCGGCTTTCCTGCAACGCCGGTGGTAGGTCTTCTCGATCCAGGTGACGATGGCGATGCGCAGGTCGTCGCCGGTGGTCCGAGGCTGGCCGTCGAGAACGTACTTCTGCAGCAGCGCGAAGAACGACTCCGTCGCTGCGTTGTCGCCGGCCGCGCCGACGCGGCCTATGGAACCGGTCATGGAGTGGCGGTTGAGCGCGTGGACGAGCTTCCTGCTGCGGAACTGGGACCCGCGGTCAGTGTGCAGCACGCAGCCGGCCACCTCGCTGCCTTCAGCCCGGTACCGTGCCGCGGCGTTGTTCGACGTCGCGACCGCCAGCGATGACTTCATCTGTGAATCGATGGAGTAGCCGACGATCCGTCTTGAGTAGACGTCCTTGATCGCGCAGAGGTAAAGCTTCCCCTCATTGGTCCAGTGCTCGATGATGTCAGCCAGCCATAACTGGTTGGGGCGCTCGGCTTCAAAGACGTGCCGCGTCACGCCGTGCTCGTCGACCACCGCGCAGCGGTCGTCATGGACCGGCGGGCCTGACTTCTTGCCGTTGCGGCCGCGCTTCTTGCCGTGCGAACGGCACCACCCCACCGGCGTGCAGATCCGCCACGCAGTTCGTGGTGCCATCGCCTCACCGGCCTCGACTGCTTCGTCCACCAAGAAGCGTTAGCCGAACTCGGGATCGTCGCGGTGGGCGCCGAAGAGGGCGTTGGCCCGGGATGCCTCGATGAGCCCGGCGTCGGTGCCCGGATCGGCGAGCCAGCGGTAGTAGGGCTTGGCGAGCGATCTGCAGCACCCGGCCCGTCACCGCGACGGGAATCCCGTCGGCGGCCAGGTCGCGGACGACCGGGTACATCACTTTCCCCGGCAGATGCGCCTGCGACAGGTAAGCAGCCGCCCGTCGCAGGACCTCGACTTCTTACGCCAGCTGCTTGATTCGCTTGTTCGCCTCACGCAGCGCCTCGGACTCGTTGGCGGCCCAGCCCGCCGGGGACGGGTTCGACGACTTGCGGTCATCGACGGTCAGCCATCGCTTCGGGCACGACGGCGAGATTCCGAATCCTTCGCGACTCGGGCGACGGAAGCATCGCAGTCGCGGTAGACCCGGATCACGTCCTCGCGGAACTCCTTGGGGAGCGCCTTCGGCATGGTGCACGTCCTTCCAGCACCGATGCACACATCGACGGAGACCAGGATGTCCCTATTCGTGGAGCACACCCTCCAGATCCCCGAGCGGTTTTGGCCTGCTTGAACCCCTCGACGCTATCGGAGTCTCGGGGCTCGGTGATGTGAGAGTGGCGACCTTGTCGGCAACGCTCGAAGTCTGGTCGTTTCCGACGCTCGAAAAGTGAACGGTTGGGGCAGCCTAGTTCGGTTGGTGGTCGGCGGTCTCGCAGATGCTGGGCAGTGTGTCGATGCCGCGGTTGCGTAGCCGGTAGCTGGCGCCCTTGAGGGTGAGGACGTCGGCGTGGTGGACGACTCGGTCGATCATTGCGGCGGCGACGACTTGATCGCCGAAGACACCACCCCAGCCGCT
>JBQCHZ010000041.1:0-36061 GCA_051954195.1 Marmoricola sp. | reverse complement strand
CCTGGACGCCGACGTCGCCGACCAGCTCCTGGCCAAGATCGACGAGATCGCCAAGATCTTCTGGGAGACCAAGCAAGGCTGAGCCCCCTGGCCGAGTTGCCCCATGTGGTGCGTTGACGTGGCCCTCGTGGCTCGTCGAGTTGCGCCTTGTGGTGGCCCGGTGGTCGGACAGACGTCCGGTCACCGGGCCACTGTGCGTCCTGGGGCAGCCGCACGCGCCGGATCGCGCGCCGACTCGCGCCACCCACAAGGGGCAACTCGCGGCACCACGAGGGGCAACTGAACAGGGTCGGTAGGGTCGTGGGCATGTTCGCCGTGTACGCCGAGTCCTTCTCCTCCGACGACCCGCTGAGCGGGCTGGTGGTGGGGGAGCGGCCGGATCCGCAGGTGCCCGAGGGGTGGACGACGGTCACGGTGAAGGCGGCCTCGCTCAACCACCACGACCTGTGGTCGCTGCGCGGCGTCGGGCTCAAGCAGGAGCAGCTGC
This sequence comes from Marmoricola sp., assembly GCA_051954195.1. Classification (GTDB taxonomy): domain Bacteria; phylum Actinomycetota; class Actinomycetes; order Propionibacteriales; family Nocardioidaceae; genus Marmoricola. Next base: position 35,574 of record JBQCHZ010000041.1, on the reverse strand, counting down.
CGATGATCCTCGGCTGTGATGCGGCGGGCCTGGACGAGGACGGCAACGAGGTCGTCGTGCACGCGGTGGTCAGCGATCCCGACTGGTCCGGTGACGAGACCTTCGACCCCAAGCGGTCGCTGCTCTCCGAGCGCCACCAGGGCACGTTCGCCGACAAGGTCGCGGTCCCGCGTCGCAATGTCGTGCCCAAGCCGGCCGGCCTCAGCTTCGAGGAGGCGGCGTGCCTGCCGACCGCGTGGCTGACCGCCTACCGGATGCTGTTCACCCAAGGCGGCCTCAAGGCTGGTGACACCGTGCTCGTGCAGGGTGCCGGCGGAGGTGTGGCCACCGCGCTGATCACGCTGGCCCGTGCCGGCGGGCTGCGGGTGCTGGCCACCAGCCGTGACGAGGGCAAGCGCGCGAAGGCGCTCGAGATCGGCGCGCACGAGGTCTTCGAGTCCGGTGCCCGCCTCCCCGTGAAGGTCGACGCGGTGATGGAGACGGTTGGCCGCGCCACCTGGTCGCACTCGATCCGGTCGCTGCGGCCGGGCGGCAGGATCGTCATCTCCGGCACCACGTCCGGCCCGAAGCTCGACGACGCCGAGCTGACCCGGATCTTCTTCCTCCAGCTGCAGGTGATCGGCTCCACGATGGGCACGCGCGACGAGCTGGCCGCCCTGGTGAACCTCCTCGACGCCTCCGGCACGAAGCCGCTGATCGATCGGGTGCTGCCGATGGACCAGGCCCGCGACGGGTTCGCCGCGATGGCCGAGGGCGACGTCTTCGGCAAGATCGTCTTCACCCGCTGAGCGCCGGCGACGTGGCCACCCACTTCCTCACCGGCGCCGGCTCCGGCATCGGGGAGGTGCTCGCCGACGTGCTGGCGGCACGCGGCGACGACCTGGTCCTGCTCGCGCGCAACGACGAGCGCGCCGAGGACCTCGCCGGGCGCTACCCGGGTGCCCGCACCGTCGTGGCCGACCTCTCCGGACCGGTCGCCTCCCTTGACGTCCCCGGGTCGCTCGACTCGGTCGTGCACTCCGCGGGCGTCGTCGACGTGGCCGCCGTGGCGGAGACCGACCCCGCGAGCCTGGCGCACACGGTCACGGTCGACCTGATCGCACCGATGCTGCTCACCCGCACGCTGCTGGAGCCGGTACGACGGGCCCGCGGCACGCACGTCTTCGTCAACTCCGGCTCGGGTCTGCGGGCCAACCCGGGCTGGGCGTCGTACAACGCGGCGAAGTTCGGCCTGCGCGGCTTCGCCGACGCGCTGCGCCAGGAGGAGGAGCCGTACGGCGTGCGGGTCAGCTCGGTCTACCCCGGGCGCACCGCGACGCCGATGCAGGCGCAGGTGCACGCCCAGGAGGGCAAGGACTACGACGCCGGGGCGTGGATCCGGCCGGAGACGGTGGTCGACGCGATCGTGCGGGTCCTCGACCTGGGCCGGGACGCGACGATCCCCGACGTCACGGTGCGGCCCGGTCCCGGGGAGTAGCCCCGATCACGCGTGGCCGGACTCCCACTGCAGGGCTCCCACCACGACCATCCGCAGCTCGATCTCGGCCCGTCGCGCGACCGCGTCCTCGCTGCGCACGGAACCGGCGCGCAGCAGGTCCTCGACGGTGTTCACCATCGCGGTGACGATCAGGTGCGCCAGCACGTGGAGGTCCTCGCTGGACCACCGCGGAGGGCGGGCGAGCTGGGCGAGGTCGGTGGCCAGCTCCCGCTCGAACAGGTCCAGCTCGTGCTGGACGGCGTCGCGCAGCACGCGGGCTCCGCCGACCCGTTCGCGGGCGATGAACCCGAAGTGGTCGCGACGGGCGCGGACGTGCTCGGTGAGCACGGTGACGGAGCGTTCGATGATCTCGGCCGGTGCGGGGGCGCCCTGGCGGACGTCGCGGAGCATCGCCCGCAGCGACTCGAAGGACTCCTCGACCAGCGCCAGGCCGAGCTGGTCGAGAGAGGAGAAGTGCCGGTAGAAGGCGGTCGGCACGACCCCGACCTCCTTCGCGACCTGGCGCAACGAGAGCGGCCCGAAGCCGCTGTCCTCGCTGAGCCGGAGCGCCGCGTCGAGGATCGCCCGCCGGGTGCGTTCCTTCTGCTCGCTCCGGGTGACGGTCACCGGGCCAGCCTAATCGGTCGCTGGAGTGCACAGGTGTTCACCGTCACGCCGGCCCGATGTTGACGCCGATAGAACGCATCCGCTTCACTATTCAGTGAACATACGTTCACTGAAAGGAAGACGCCATGGCCCTCGCCGAGCGCATCCTCTCCTCACGCACCCTGGCCGCGCTCACCGCGCCGCACGGCGTGGACCGCTACCTGGAGCTGGTCAACCCGATGTGGGCCGCGACCGAGGTCCGCGCCCGCGTCGTCAGCATCGTGCGCGAGAACCCCGACAGCGACGGCGCCGAGGTGGCCACGCTGACCCTGCAGCCCACCAGCACCTGGCGCGGGCACCGCGCCGGGCAGTACGTGCAGGTCGGTGTCGAGCTGCCGGGGTCCGCCCGCCGGCTCACCCGCTGCTTCTCGATCTCCTCGGCGGCGTCGCTGCCGGGGGAGCGCTTCACCCTCACCATCCGCGCCCACGAGGAGGGCCAGGTCAGCAAGTTCCTGGTCCGCGAGGCCCGGCCGGGCCAGGTCCTGCATCTGAGCCAGGCCGAGGGCGCGTTCACCCTCCACGAGAGCGCCGCGACCCCGACCAACAACCGGCTGCTGTTCATCACGGGCGGCTCGGGGATCACGCCGGCGATGTCGATCGTGCGCACGCTGCTCCGGGACGGGTACGACAACCAGGCGCACCGCAAGGTCACCTTCGTGCACTTCGCCCGCTCGCCCGAGGACCAGATCTTCGCCGCTGAGCTCGCCGCGATCGCGGCCTCCGACAACCACGTGGACGTCCGTCTGCACTACGGCGACGACACGTTCAGCGCCGAGAAGCTCGAGCGCATCGTCCCCGGCTTCCGCGACGTCGACACCTGGGCCTGCGGCCCGGCCGGGCTGATCGACCAGGTCCGTGCGGCGTACGAGGGCAGCGACCGGCTGCGCCTGGAGTTCTTCAAGCCGCCGGCGACCGCCACCGGCGAGGCCGGCGGGACGCTCACCTTCGCCGCCGCCGACACCAGCGGCCCGAACACCGGCGCCAGCATCCTCGAGCAGGCCGAGGCCGCGGGGCTGCGTCCGGAGTTCGGCTGCCGGATGGGCATCTGCTTCTCCTGCACCGCCCGCAAGACCGAGGGCACCGTCCGCAACGTCCTGACCGGCGAGGAGTCCTCGCTCCCGGACGAGGACATCCGCATCTGCGTCAGCGCCCCCGTGGGCGACTGCACTGTCGATCTCTGACGACCTCTGAGGAGGAACCATGACCACCAGGACCAGCACCAGCACCAGCACCAGGCTCACCCCCGCCCAGCTCGAGGCGTTCGGCGCCGAGATGGACGCCATTCGCCGCCGCGTCATCGCCGACCTCGGTGAGGCCGACGCCGCCTACATCCGCGGCGTCGTCAAGCGACAGCGTCAGTTCGAGGTCGCCGGCCGCGCGCTGATGTACCTCCCGCCGGCCTGGCCGCTCGCCGTCGCCGCGCTCAGCGTGTCCAAGATCCTCGACAACATGGAGATCGGCCACAACGTCATGCACGGCCAGTACGACTGGATGGGCGACCCCGGCCTGAACTCCCGCATGTTCGACTGGGACAACGTCTGTCCCGGCGAGCAGTGGAAGTACTCCCACAACTACATCCACCACACCTTCACCAACATCCTCGGCAAGGACCGCGACATCGGGTACGGCGTGCTGCGGATGGACGAGGCCCAGCCGTGGCACCCCTACTACCTCGGCAACCCGCTCTACGCGCTGCTGCTGATGGTGTTCTTCGAGTGGGGCGTGGCGATGCACGACCTCGAGGTCGAGAACCTCGTCAACGGCACCCGCAAGCTCGAGGAGAACAAGGCGCTGCACGCGGGCATCATGCGCAAGGTCAAGCGCCAGGCGCTCAAGGACTACGTGCTGTTCCCGGCCCTCACCGGCCCGCTCTTCCCCCTGACGTTCGCGGGCAACGCCACCGCCAACCTGGTCCGCAACATCTGGGCGTTCAACATCATCTTCTGCGGCCACTTCCCGGCCGGCGTGGAGAGCTTCACCGAGGAGGAGTGCCTCGACGAGGTCGGCCCCGACGGTGAGCGCACCGAGAGCCGCGGCCACTGGTACTACCGGCAGCTGCTCGGCTCGGCCAACATCACCGGTAGTCGGCTCTTCCACCTGATGAGCGGCAACCTGTCCCACCAGATCGAGCACCACCTCTTCCCCGACATCCCCGCGCGGCGCTACCCCGAGATCGCCGAGGAGGTGCGCGAGATCTGCGAGCGCTACGGCCTGGCCTACAACACCGGGCCGCTGCGCAAGCAGCTCGGCAGCGTCGCCGCGAAGATCCTGCGCCTCGCCCTGCCGACGCGTCGTCGGACGGTGCCCGAGCCGGCGGTCGTCCCGGTGCCCGACGCGGTCGCCGCCTGAGAGCGCCCTCACGTTGCCGCTGCGGCCCCGACGGGCGAGACTCCTGGCATGAAGGACCACCTGAGCAAGGCGGAGATCCGCAAGGACGCCGTCCAGGGCACCGTCGAGGCCGCTGCGGGCACGGTCGGGCAGGTCACGACGATCCTGACCACCGCGGTCAAGGACGTCGCCACAGCGGTCGGGGGCCTGGCCACCGAGCTCTTCGAGATCCGGGACGCCGCGCGCCGCGCCCACGAGGACGCGCACGGGGACGCCGGCGCCAGGGCCGGCGAGGAGGACTGAGCGGCCTCAGCCGAAGCTCATCCGGAAGTCGCACATCCGCAGCGACGCGAAGGACCGGCGCCCGGCGAGCCAGCCCAACGGGCCGTCCGGAGCGAACTCCCACGTGGCGCGCGCCGGCAGCGTCCGGCCCGAGCCCGTGATCCTCGCCGTCCGCTCCCCGCCGCCGGCACCGATCCCCTCGGTCAAGCCCGGCTGCCACGTCCTGCCGCGGAAGGGCAGCCGCGGTGCCAGCCGCGAGGCGTCGTCGAAGCGCGCAGAGGCGACCGGGCGCCCCTCGATGGACGCTGACCAGGTCGCACGCGTGGCCGGCCCGCGTCGCGTCGCCTCGTGCTCGAAGGAGCACAGGCCCTTCGGGATGGCCCACAGCTCCCGCCCACCGGCCACGGAGGCGGCGGAGTCGACCCAGATGTCGGTGATCGAGGCCCCCTTCACCGGACTCCCGACGGCCCGCGCCACGAGCAGCTCGGAGTAGGTGAGCGGGCTGTCCGGCTCGTAGTCGAGGAACGCCGCCCCATAGATCCCGGCCGGCCGCTGCGCGTCGACCGCCTCGGCGATCCGGAACAGCGACAGCCACAGCTGACCCTGCATCGGCCACGGTGCGGCGGGGTAGGCGGTGTGGTCGGGCTGCGCGCTCGTCATCACGACACCGCGGCGATCCGCTGCACGATCGCCTCGGTGAGCTCCTCGGGGCGCTCATCGGGGATCCAGTGACTGACGCCCTCCATCACGACGAGCTCGTAGGGCGCGTCGACGTACTGCTCGCACAGCTCGGCGCCGGTGCGGGTGAGGGCGACGTCGCCGTCGCTCCAGACGTAGGTCGTCGGCACGTGGGCGTGGGTCCCGAACGCCTTGCGATCGGCGAGGGCGAGCGCGCGGTACCAGCCCAGTCCGCCGGGCAGCGCGCCCGTCTCGACGACCTCGCGGTGATAGGTGGCGACCATCTCGGGCGTCATCCCGGCGCGACGGAGGAAGGTGTCACCGAACGGTCCCGCCATCAGCCGCTCGGGCAACCACGGGATGTTGAACATCGCCATGTACCAGGAGTGCAGCGCCTGACCCTTCGGCATCGCCGCCAGGAACGCCCCGGGGTGAGGCACGGAGACGGCCGTCAGGGACCGCAGCGCGTCGGGGCGCTGGATCGCGACCGCCCACGCCACCGCCGCGCCCCAGTCGTGCCCGACGAGGTGGACCGGCCCGCCGACCTGCTCGACCAGCGTGAGCACGTCACCGGCGAGCTTGCCGGTGACGTAGGGCCGCCGGCCCGGCGGCCGCGCGCCGGGGGAGTAGCCGCGCTGGTTGGGCGCGAGCGTGCGGAACCCCTGCGCGTGCAGCAGCGGCGCGACCTTCGCCCACGACGTGTTGGTCTGCGGGAACCCGTGCAGCAGTACCACCACGTCGCCGTCGACCGGCCCCTCGTCGAGGACGTCGAAGGTCAGCCCCTGGTGGGTATAGGAGGTGATCCGGCCCGAGGAGTGCGCTCCGCTCATGCCCGGAGACTAGCGACCGGCCGAGGAGGAGAGCCGGTGAGGCGATCCGTAGGTCCGGAGCGCGTCAGCTCGACCGTCGCCCTTCAGCCGGCCCGCGCCGCACGTGCGCGCCCTTCTCCACGCGGAGAAGGGCGGAGGCGTGCGATCGGAGGGGGCTAGGCGTCGTCGGGGTCGTCGAGGCGGGCCAGCCAGGTGGCCAGCCGCTCGACGGCCGTCTCGAACTCGGGGTGGGTGTCGGTGAACTCCTGGAGGCGGTCGGCGACCCAGGCGAGGGTCACCTCCTCGTCGCCCCGTCGCTTCTCCAGCTCCTCGATGCCGCGGTCGGTGAAGTACACGGCTCAGTACTGCCGCTGAGCTTCGGCCGACTCGGTGAAGGCGGCGTCGAGGATGTTCTTCTGCTCCTCGACGTGGCGCGAGTGCTGGCCCACCGACGGAGAGGACGACGCGGGGCGCGAGATGACCTCCACCGGCCGGTCCAGCGCCGGGAACAGGTGCAGCTGCAGGTGCGGGGCCGGCCCCATGTTCGCGGGCTCGTCCTGCACCCAGCGCACGTCGCGCAGGTGGGGGTACGCCGCGAGCGCCTGCTGCACCTCGGCCACCGGGGTCGGGTAGAGCTGCTCGAGCCGGATGACGGCCGTGGTCGGCTCCTCGCCCTGCCGCTTCTTCCGCTCCACCATCAGGTCCCAGGTGATCCGGCCACTGCACAGCAGCACCGTGTCGACCTTCTCGGCCGGCGCCGCCTCGTCGGTGATGACCGTGCGGAACGAGCCCGAGGTGAAGTCGGCCGGCTGCGAGGCCGCCTCCTTGCGCTTGAGCATCGACTTCGGGGTGAACACGATCAGCGGCTTGTGGGCCTCGCCGAGGGCGTGGCGTCGCAGCAGGTGGAAGTAGCTCGCCGGCGTGGAGGGCTGGGCCACCACGAACGCCTCGTCGGCCGCCATCGTCAGGAACCGCTCGATGCGGGCCGAGGAGTGGTCGGGGCCCTGGCCCTCGTAGCCGTGCGGCAGCAGCAGCACCACACCGGACTGCTGGCCCCACTTGGTCTCGCCGGCGGTGATGTACTCGTCGATGACGATCTGGGCGCCGTTGACGAAGTCGCCGAACTGCGCCTCCCACAGCACCAGCGCGTCGGGACGGGCCACGGAGTAGCCGTACTCGAACCCGAGCGCGGCGTACTCGCTGAGCAGCGAGTCGTAGACGTAGAACTGCGCCTGGTCCTCGGTCAGGTTCGCCAGGGGCGTCCACTCATCGGCGTTGAGCCGGTCGATGATCGTGGCGAAGCGCTGCACGAACGTGCCGCGGCGGGAGTCCTGGCCCGAGAGCCGCACCGGCCGGCCGTCCATGAGCAGCGAGCCCAACGCGATGATCTCGCCGGTGCCCCAGTCGATCGGGCCCTCGGTGATGCCGGCGGCCCGGCGCTGCAGCTGCGGCAGCACCTTCGGGTGCACGGTGAAGCCGTCCGGAGCGCTGACGTGGGCGTCGGAGATCCGCTTCATCACCTCCAGCGGGATCGCGGTCGGGGTCTCGCCGTAGGTCTTCTCCGGGTACGCCGGCACGGTCGTCCACGACTCCGGACGGGTGTCGAGCTCGCGGACCTCGGTGAACACCCGCTCCAGCTGCTGCTGGTAGTTCTTGAGGACCTTCTCGGCCTCCTCCAGCGTGATGTCACCACGACCGATCAGTGACTCGGTGTAGAGCTTGCGCACCGAGCGCTTCTGCTCGATCAGGTCGTACATCAGCGGCTGGGTGTAGGAGGGGTCGTCGCCCTCGTTGTGCCCGCGCCGGCGGTAGCAGACCAGGTCGATGACGACGTCCTTCTTGAACGCCTGGCGGTACTCGAACGCCAGCTGCGCCACCCGGATGCAGGCCTCGGGGTCGTCGCCGTTGACGTGGAAGATCGGTGCCTGCACCATCCGCGCCACGTCGGTGGAGTAGAGGGAGGACCGCGAGGACGCCGGCGAGGTGGTGAAGCCGACCTGGTTGTTGACGACGAGGTGGATGGTGCCGCCGGTGCGGTAGCCGCGCAGCTGGGAGAGGTTCAGGGTCTCCGCCACCACGCCCTGTCCCGCGAACGCCGCGTCACCGTGGATCAGCAGCGGCAGCACCGGGAACTCGGTGCCGCGGTTCAGCACGTCCTGCTTGGCCCGCGCGATGCCCTCGAGGATCGGGTCGACGGTCTCGAGGTGGGAGGGGTTCGCCGCCACCGAGACCCTGATCCGGTCGCCGGAGCCGGCGACGAACTCGCCCTCGGCGCCCAGGTGGTACTTCACGTCGCCCGAGCCCTGCACCGTGCGCGGGTCGATGTTGCCCTCGAACTCGCGGAAGATCTGGTTGTAGGACTTGCCGACGATGTTGGCCAGCACGTTCAGCCGGCCCCGGTGTGCCATCCCGATGCATACCTCGTGCAGGGACGCCTGCGCAGCGGCCTCGCAGATCTCGTCCACGAGCGCCACCGCGGTCTCGGCGCCCTCGAGGCTGAACCGCTTCTGCCCGACGAACTTGGTCTGCAGGAAGGTCTCGAACGCCTCGGCCTGGTTGAGCTTGAGGAGGATGCGGAACTGCTCCTCCCGCGGCGGCTTCACGTGCGGCTGCTCGACGCGCTGCTGGATCCACCGGCGCTGCTCGGGGTCCTGGATGTGCATGTATTCGATGCCGACCGTGCGGCAGTAGGAGTCACGCAGGATGCCGAGGATGTCGCGCATCTTCATGAACCGGCGCTCGCCGCCGACCGACCCGGTTGCGACCTCCCGGTCGAGGTCCCACAGCGTCAGCCCGTGCGACTCCACCTCGAGGTCGGGGTGGCTGCGCTGCTTGTACTCCAGCGGGTCGGTGTCGGCCATGATGTGGCCGCGCACGCGGTAGGAGTGGATCAGCTCGAGGATCCGCGCCTGCTTGCTGACCTCGTCGTCGTGGCTGGCCGAGATGTCGGCCGACCAGCGGATCGGCTCATAGGGGATCCGCAGCGACCGGAAGATCTCGTCGTAGAACCCGTCCTCGCCCAGCAGCAGCTGGTGCACCCGGCGCAGGAACTCCCCGCTCTGCGCGCCCTGGATCACCCGGTGGTCGTAGGTGGAGGTCATCGTCATGATCCGGCTGATCGCGTTGCGCGTCAGCGTCTCCTCCGACGCCCCCTGGAACTCCGGGGGGTAGTCCATCGACCCGACGCCGATGATCGCCGCCTGGCCGGCCATCAGCCGCGGCACCGAGTTGTTGGTGCCCAGGCCGCCGACGTTGGTCAGGCTGACCGTCGTCCCGGAGTAGTCCTCCATCGACAGCTTGTTGTCGCGCGCCTTGCGGATGATCTCCTCGTAGGCGGTCCAGAACTGCGCGAAGTCCATCCCCTCGCACGCCTTGATGCTCGGCGCGACGAGCTGGCGGGTGCCGTCGGGCTTCTGCTGGTCGATCGCCAGCCCGAGGTTGAGGTGCTGCGGGGTCACCATCGTCGGCTTGCCGTCGATCTCGGCGAAGGTGTTGTTCATCTCCGGCAGCGTCCGGATCGCGCGCACGATCGCGTAGCCGATGAGGTGGGTGAAGCTGACCTTGCCACCACGCGCCCGCTTGAGGTGGTTGTTGATCACGATGCGGTTGTCCCACAGCAGCTTGACCGGGATGTTGCGCACCGACGTCGCCGTCGGCACGGCCAGCGAGGCGTCCATGTTCTTCGCGGTCGCCGCGGCGATGCCGCGCAGCACCGTGTACGTCGGCTCCGCGGCCTCGGCCGGCTGCTCGGCGGCTGCCGGCTGCGTGGCCGCCGGGGCGGCCTTCGCCGCGGGCGCGGCCGAGGTCGCCGCGGGCTTCTGGGCCGTCTTCTGGGCGGGCGCCTTCTGGACGGGCGCCTTCTGCTCCGGCGCCTTCGTCCCCGCCTTGGCCGGGGCCTGGGCGGGCTTCTGGGCGGGCTTCTGGGCGGGTGCCTCCGCGGGCGCGGCCGAAGCCTGCTTCGTCGCGGTCGCCGTGCCGTTGCTCTGGTCCGCGGTCGCCGGAGCGCCGTCCTTGCTGAAGAAGTCCCACCAGACCTTGTCCACGCTGTGGGGGTCCTGCTGGTACCTCTCGTACATCTCGTCGACGAGCCACTCGTTGGCTCCGAATGCGGACAACGGGTTCTCGGAAGACTCCGACACGGCCTCTTTCGCCTCTATCTCATCGTTTGCGCGCGGATGACGACCGCAAGGCTAGTCCTCGGGCGCACGCTTTTCAGCGCGCGCCCACCGAATGCGGTCCACTGTCGTCAGGCTCACGTCGAGCGGTACCCGCAGCGCGACGAACGGATCGTCCTCGGCGGCGCCCGGCGTCCTCGTGGAGCGGGCGGCTGGAGGGGTGGAGCGGCCAGGCCGGTGGGCGCCTCCGGCAGGATTCGAACCTGCGACACCTGGTACCGGAAACCAGTGCTCTATCCCCTGAGCTACGGAGGCACGAGCACAGCGAGGTGCGCTCGGTCGCGAACCCTACCCGGCGAGACGCGCGCGGAGGAAACCGGACCCGTCGATAGGCTTGGGCGGTGACCCCCCAGCAGCTCTCCGCGACGATCGTCGACGCCCTGACCGGCCTGGTCGGCGACGGCGACCTGACCCTGCCCGACGGCGTTCCCGGCGAGGTCACGGTCGAGCGCCCCCGCCAGAAGGGCCACGGCGACTACGCCACCAACGTCGCCCTGCAGCTGGCGAAGAAGGCCGGGGTGGCGCCCCGGGCGCTCGCCGACCTCCTCGCCGGGCGGCTCGGCGCGGCCGAGGGCATCGCCGCCGTCGACGTGGCGGGTCCGGGATTCCTCAACATCACCGTCGAGGCGGGCGCCCAGGGTCAGGTGGCCGCCGACATCGTCGCCGCGGGCGCGTCGTACGGCCGCAGCGACGTGCTCGCCGGCCAGAGGGTGAACGTCGAGTTCATCTCCGCCAACCCGACCGGCCCGATCCACCTGGGTCACACCCGGTGGGCGGTGCTCGGCGACGCGATCGGGCGCGTGCTGGCGGCCGCCGGTGCCGAGGTGACGCGCGAGTTCTACATCAACGACCGCGGCGTGCAGATGAACCACTTCGCCGACTCGATCATCGCCGCGGCGACAGGGCAGCCGACGCCCTCGGACGGGTACGCCGGCGGCTACATCGACGATCTGGCCGGTCAGATCGGCGCCAGCCATCCCGGCATCTTCGAGCTGCCGGAGGACGAGCGTCGCACCGCCGTCCGGGCCGCCGGCTACGACACGCAGCTGCGGGAGCAGCAGGAGCAGCTCGACGCGTTCAACACCCACTTCGACGTGTGGTTCTCCGAGCTCTCGTTGCACGAGTCCGGCTCGGTGCCGCAGACCCTGGAGCGCCTCAAGGGGCTCGGCCACGTGTACGAGCAGGACGGGGCGCTGTGGATGCGCACGTCGGAGTTCGGCGACGACAAGGACCGGGTGCTGATCAAGTCCGACGGCGAGCTGACCTACTTCGCCTCCGACACCGCCTACTACCTCGACAAGCGCAGGCGGGGCTTCGACCGCTGCATCTACCTGCTCGGTGCCGACCACCACGGGTACGTCGGGCGGCTGCGCGCGATGGCCGCGTGCGTCGGTGACGACCCCGACCAGACCCTCGACGTGCTGATCGGCCAGCTGGTGAAGATCATGCGCGACGGCGAGGAGGTGAAGCTCTCCAAGCGGGCCGGCACGATCGTGACCCTCCAGGAGCTGGCCGACGAGATCGGCGTCGACCCGCTTCGGTACTCCCTGGCGCGCTATCCCGCCGACTCCCCGCTGGTGCTCGACATCGCCGAGATCACCCGGACCTCCAACGACAACCCCGTCTACACCGTGCAGTACGCCCACGCCCGCGTCTCCAGCCTGCTGCGCAACGCCGCCGACCTCGGCGTCGCCGCGGGGAGCCACCCGGCACTGCTCACCCACGAGAAGGAGGGCGAGCTGCTGCGCGCCCTCGCCGAGTTCCCGCGGGTGGTGGCGAGCGCGGCCGAGCTGCGGGAGCCGCACCGGGTCGCGCGCTACCTCGAGGCGCTCGCCGGCACCTACCACCGGTTCTACGACACCTGCCGGGTGCTGCCGATGGGCGACGAGGAGACCACCGACCTCCACCGGGCCCGGCTGCTGCTCGTCGAGGCGACCCGCGTCGTGCTCGCCAACGGCCTCGGCCTGCTCGGCGTCAGCGCTCCGGAGCGGATGTGAGCCGGCCGCCGTGCCGGTCGAGTGCGGAAGCCGTCGTCATAGCGACGTGTTCCGCACTCGACTCACCTGTTTGGGCGATCCGGTGAGGGCGCACGAGGCGGGCTGGGCGCACGCCGCGGTGTCGGTGCGCGGTCCGGCCTGGCTCACCGCGCCGGAGGACCCGAACGCGCTGGTGCCCCGACTGTGGTCGCGCACCGCCCGCAAGAGCGCCGGGGTGCTGGAGATCGGCGGCGTCGCGCTGACGGACCTGGTGGCCGAGCACGGCTCGCCGGCCTACGTCCTCGACGAGGAGGACTTCCGTGCTCGCGCGCGTGCGTTCCAGGAGGCGTTCGGCGGGCGGTCGGACGCAGGCTACGACGTCTACTACGCCGGGAAGGCGTTCCTGTGCACCGCGGTGGCGCGGTGGATCGACGAGGAGGGACTCAGCCTCGACGTGTGCTCCGGCGGTGAGCTCGCGGTCGCCGAGCGCGCCGGCTTCCCGATGGAGCGCGTCGGCTTCCACGGCAACAACAAGTCGCTCGGCGAGCTGAGCCGGGCCGTCGAGCTGGGCGTGGGCCGGATCATCGCCGACTCCTTCCACGAGATCGACCGGCTGGCGCGACTCACGCGCGAGCTCGGCAGCACCGCGCGCGTGATGGTCCGCGTCACCGCCGGGGTGGAGGCACACACCCACGAGTACATCGCCACCGCCCACGAGGACCAGAAGTTCGGCTTCTCGATCAGCGACGGGGCCGCTCTGGAGGCGGTACGGCAGGTGGCCGCCGCCCCCGGCCTGGAGCTGCGTGGGCTGCACTCCCACATCGGCTCGCAGATCTTCGACTCCTCGGGGTTCGAGGTGGCGGCGAGGCGGGTGCTCGCGCTGCACGCGCAGGTGTCTGACGACCTCGGCGTGGTGATGCCCGAGCTCGACCTGGGCGGCGGGTTCGGCATCGCCTACACGACCCAGGACGACCCCGCGGAGCCCGCGGCGCTGGCCGACGAGCTCACCCGGATCGTCACCGAGGAGTGCGCCGCCCGCGGGCTCGCCGTGCCGCACCTCTCCATCGAGCCCGGACGTGCCATCGCCGGACCGGCGACGTGCACGGTCTACGAGGTGGGCACCGTCAAGGGGGTCGAGCTCGACGGCGGCGCGGTGCGGACCTACGTCTCGGTCGACGGCGGGATGAGCGACAACATCCGCACGGCGCTCTACGACGCCGACTACTCCTGCACGCTCGCCTCCCGGGCCTCCGACGCGCCACCGCTGCTGACCCGCGTCGTGGGGATGCACTGCGAGTCCGGCGACATCGTGGTGATGGACGAGTTCCTGCCCGGCGACGTGGGCCCGGGCGACCTGGTCGCCGTGCCGGGCACCGGCGCCTACTGCCGGTCGATGGCCAGCAACTACAACCACGCGCTGCGGCCGCCGGTGGTCGCCGTCCGCGACGGCCGCACGCGGGTCGTCGTACGACGCGAGACGCTGGACGACCTCCTCGCCACCGACGTCGGGATGGGAGCATGACCGGCGTGGACGAGAGCACCGGACCCGTGCGGGTGGCCCTGCTCGGCTGCGGCGTCGTCGGGTCGCAGGTCGCCCGACTGCTGACCGAGCACGCCGAAGACCTGGCCGCGCGCGTCGGCGCGCCGGTCGAGCTCGTCGGCGTCGCCGTGCGGCGGATGGGTCTGCCGCGCGACGTGGACCTCCCCGAGGAGCTCTTCACCACCGACGCGCTGGCCCTGGTCACCCGCGAGGACGTCGACGTCGTGGTCGAGGTGGTCGGGGGCATCGAGCCGGCGCGCTCGCTGATCCTCGCTGCACTGGAGAACGGGGCCAGCGTCGTGAGCGCCAACAAGGCGCTGCTCGCCGAGGACGGGGCGACGCTGTTCGCGGCCGCCGCGCGCGCCGGGGGCGGGGAGGGCAGGGACCTCTACTACGAGGCCGCGGTGGCCGGCGCGATCCCGATCCTGCGTCCGCTGCGCGAGTCGCTCGCGGGCGACAAGGTGACCCGCGTGCTCGGCATCGTCAACGGCACCACCAACTTCATCCTCGACCGGATGGACTCCGCCGGGAGCGGCTTCGCCGAGGCGCTCGACGAGGCTCAGCGGCTGGGCTACGCCGAGGCCGACCCCACCGCCGACGTCGAGGGCTTCGACGCGGCGGCGAAGGCGGCGATCCTGGCCAGCCTGGCCTTCCACACCCGGGTCACCGCCGCCGACGTGCACCGCGAGGGCATCGTCGAGGTCACCGCCGGCGACGTGGCCTCGGCGCAGGAGATGGGCTGCGTGGTGAAGCTGCTCGCGATCTGTGCGCTCGAGGAGGGCCCTGACGGCGAGGCGGTGTCGGCCCGCGTCCACCCGGCGATGATCCCGCGCACCCACCCGCTGGCGAGCGTGCGCGAGGCCTACAACGCCGTCTTCGTCGAGAGCGAGGCGGCCGGCCAGCTGATGTTCTACGGCCCCGGCGCCGGCGGTGCTCCCACGGCGAGCGCCGTGCTGGGCGACCTGGTCACGGTCGCGCGCAACCGCCTGGACCGCGTCGCGGGTCCCGGCGACTCGTCGTATGCGGGCCTGCCGGTGCTGCCGATGGGTCGCACCCAGACCCGCTACCACGTCCAGATCGACGTCGACGACAAGCCGGGCGTGCTCGCGTCGGTGGCCCTCGCCTTCGCCGAGCGCGGCGTGTCGATCCAGACCGTGCGCCAGGAGGGACGCGGCGACGACGCCCAGCTCGTGGTGGTCTCGCACACCGCCAGCGACGCCGATCTGGCAGCGACCGTGGAGAGCATCCGGGGGATGGCGCACGTGCGGGACGTCTCCTCGGTGATGCGCGTGGAGGGGATGGACGCATGAGCACGACGACGAGCCGCCAGTGGCGCGGCGTCCTCGAGGAGTACGCCGACCGGCTCGACATCCCGCCCGGCACGCCCGTCGTGACGCTGCGCGAGGGCGGCACCCCGATGGTGCCCTCGGCGTGGCTCTCCGACGTCACCGGGGCGGAGGTGTGGCTCAAGGTCGAGGGCGACAACCCGACCGGGTCCTTCAAGGACCGCGGCATGACCGTCGCGCTGTCGGTGGCGGTGGGGCAGGGCGCCGAGGCGGTGGTGTGCGCCTCGACCGGCAACACCTCCGCGGCGATGGCCGCCTACGCCGCCCGCGCCGGCATCAAGCCCCTGGTGCTGGTCCCGCAGGGCAAGATCGCCGCAGGCAAGCTGGCGCAGGCGATCGTGCACGGCGCCCAGGTCATCATGGTGCGGGGCAACTTCGACGACTGCCTGCGGATCTCCCGCGGCCTCGCCGAGCAGTACCCGGTCGCCCTGGTCAACTCCGTGAACCCGATGCGGCTGCAGGGGCAGAAGACCGCGTCCTTCGAGATCGTGGAGTTCCTCGGCGACGCGCCCGACGTGCACGTCATGCCGACCGGCAACGCGGGCAACATCTCGGCGTACTGGCTCGGCTACACCGAGGACCACGTGGCGGGCAACGCCACCCGGCTGCCGGTGATGCGGGGCTGGCAGGCCGCCGGAGCAGCGCCGCTCGTGCAGGGCGCACCGGTGCCCGATCCCGAGACCGTCGCCTCCGCGATCCGGATCGGCAACCCCGCCTCGTGGGACCTCGCGATGGCGGCTGCGGACCGCTCCGGCGGGAAGTTCCGCTCGGTGAGCGATGAGGAGATCCTCACCGCCCAGCGCGAGCTCGCCGCCCGGGAGGGCGTGTTCGTCGAGCCCGCCTCCGCGGCCGGCGTGGCCGGCCTGCTGCTCGAGGCCGCCGAGGGCGTCCGGTACGACGGGCAGCGGATCGTCGTCACCGTCACCGGGCACGGCCTCAAGGACATCGACACCGCGCTGTCGACCTTCACCGACCTGGTCGACACCGTCTGCGACGCCGACACCGACGCGGCGGCTGCCGCGGCCGGCCTGGTCTGAGCACGGCCCGACCCGTGAGCGACCAGCCCGCCGTGGCCCTCGGGCCGGTCCCGCTGGCACCGGGACCGGTCGGCGTCACCGTCCCCGCCACGAGCGCGAACCTGGGTCCGGGCTTCGACTGCCTCGGCCTGGCCCTGGACCTGCGCGACGAGCTGCGCGCGGAGCTGCTCGACGGCGGGGACGACCGCGTCGAGATCGAGGTCACCGGCGAGGGCGCGGGCGAGGTGCCTCAGGACCGCACCCACCTGGTGGTGCGGGCCATGGACGCGACGTTCGCCCGCGCCGGCGTCGACCCGCCGGGCCTGCGGCTGCGCTGCCGCAACCGCATCCCGCACAGCCGCGGGCTCGGCTCCTCCTCGGCCGCGATCGTCGCGGGCATCGCCCTGGCGAACGCCCTGCTCCCCGAACGCGCCCGAGCCGACGACACCGCCATGCTGCGGCTGGCCAACGCGATCGAGGGCCACCCCGACAACGTGGCTCCGGCGCTGCTCGGGGGGTTCGTGGTCAGCGGCCAGGACGACGAGGACGTCTGGGCCCGTCGGGTGCCGCTCGCATCCGGGCTGGGCGCCGTGGCCCTGGTGCCCCCCGAGGGCGTGCGCACCGAGGTGGCCCGCGGTCTGCTCCCTGCGACCGTGCCGCACGCGGCGGCCGCGGCCAACAGTGGTCGCACCGCCCTGCTCGTCGCCGCGCTGACCGGTGCCCCGGAGCTGCTGCTGCGCGCCACCGAGGACTTCCTGCACCAGTCCTACCGGCGACCTGCGATGCCGGCCTCCCTCGACCTGGTCGAGCAGCTGCGTGCCCGCGGCGTACCCGCGGTCGTCTCCGGCGCCGGGCCGACCGTGCTCGCCCACACCGGCCTCGGGCTGCCCGCTGCCGGCGCCACCACGACGATGGCTCCGGCCGGCTGGCGCGTGCAGCAGCTCGCGCTCAGCGACCGCGGCGTCACCGCCGCCTGACCGGCTGCCGGCACCGGCCATCCGGGGACGGCGCCGCACCCGGTGTCGTCGAGACCTGCGGCACGCCGCGGTGTTATCGTCGCGGCGACGCCGCTCGGCGGCCCGGCTCCGCGCCGGCCCTCTGCCTCGGCACGACCCCACCCCCCCCTCGCACCGCCTCGTCACCCCTGCCCGGGTGGTGATCGAACCAGCCCGGACGCCGATCGCGGCGCGGAGGCTCGACCTGACGTGGGAAGGACCTCACGTGACCGACACCCTCGACTTCCCCGCTGCCGGGTCGCCGGCCGCCGACGACGCCGCCCCTGCGCGCAAGGGCGGCCTCAGCACCAAGCTGCTGCCCGAGCTGCGTGAGATCGCCGGCGGACTGGGGCTGCGGACCACGGGGATGAAGAAGGCCGACCTGGTCGCCGCGATCCGCGCCGCGCAGGGTGGAGGCGGCCGCCCGGCCGCCGCCCAGCAGGATGAGCCGACGCGGCCGCCGGCGGCCGAGCGGACCTCCGGCCCCGAGCAGCAGGGCGCGCCGCAGAGCGACGAGGGTGCAGCGGCCGACCGGCGCGGCGGCGCGAACCAGGGCCAGCAGGATCGCGGCGGGCAGGATCGGGGCCGGCGGGACACCGGTCAGCGGGATCAGGATCAGCAGGACCGGGGTCAACGACGCGAACGCGGCGTCCAGCAGGGCGGTGGCCAGCAGGGCGAGCGCCGGCAGGACCGGGCTCAGCAGCGTGACCGGTCCGCGGCGCGGCAGGACGGCCCGACCGACGACGACAAGCGTGACGACGCCCGGCAGAACGACGCCCGGCAGAACGACGAGCGACAGGACAACGCGCAACAGGACAACAAGCAGCAGGACAACGGCCAGGGCGACAGCAAGCAGGACGGCTCCCGGCACGACAACGGCAGGCAGGACAACGGCCGGCAGGACAACGGCCAGGGCGACGACGACGGGCAGGGCGGCAGCCGCCGCAACCGGCGTCGCCGGGGACGCGAGCGGAACGCAGCCCCCACCACCGGCGGCACGGCCCCCTCGACCACCAACGCTCCCGCGGCCAACCGGGGCGGCCGGCACGAGCCGGACCTCAACATCCTCGAGGACGACGTGCTCACGCCCTGTGCGGGGATCGTGGACGTGCTCGACAACTACGCCTTCGTGCGCACCAGCGGCTACCTGCCCGGGGCCGACGACGTCTACGTGTCGATGTCGATGGTGCGCAAGTACGGCCTGCGCCGCGGCGACGCGGTCACCGGGCAGGTCCGCCAGCCGCGCGAGGGGGAGCGGCGGGAGAAGTTCAACCCGCTCGTCTCGGTCGACAGCGTCAACGGCGGCGACCCCGAGGCCGCACGCGGCCGGGTGGAGTTCCACAAGCTCACCCCGCTCTACCCCTCCGAGCGGCTGCGGATGGAGACGGCCTCGACCCGCCTCACCGGGCGGATCATCGACATCGCCGCACCGATCGGCAAGGGCCAGCGCGGCCTCATCGTCTCGCCCGCCAAGGCCGGCAAGACGATGGTGATGCAGACGATCGCCAACGCGATCACCACCAACAACCCCGAGTGCCACCTGATGGTCGTGCTCGTCGACGAGCGTCCCGAGGAGGTCACCGACTTCGAGCGGTCCGTCAAGGGCGAGGTGATCAGCTCGACCTTCGACCGGCCCCCGGCCGACCACACCGTCGTCGCCGAGCTCGCGATCGAGCGCGCCAAGCGACTGGTCGAGCTCGGCCATGACGTGGTCGTGCTGCTCGACGGCATCACCCGCCTGGGAAGGGCCTACAACCTGGCCGCGCCCGCCAGCGGCCGAGTGCTCTCCGGCGGTGTCGACTCGGCTGCGCTCTACCCCCCGAAGAAGTTCTTCGGCGCGGCGCGCAACATCGAGGACGGCGGCTCGCTGACCATCCTGGCCACGGCTCTGATCGAGAGCGGCTCGAAGATGGACGAGGTGATCTTCGAGGAGTTCAAGGGCACCGGCAACATGGAGCTGCGGCTGCGGCGCGACCTCGCCGACAAGCGGATCTTCCCGGCGATCGACGTCGTGCACTCCGGCACCCGGCGCGAGGAGCTCCTGATGAGCAAGGAGGAGCTCGCCATCGTCTGGAAGCTCCGCCGCGTGCTCGCCGGCCTCGACGCCCAGCAGGGCCTGGAGCTCCTGGTCGAGCGGATGCGCAAGACCCAGACCAACCTGGAGTTCCTCATGCAGGTGCAGAAGACGACGCCGACGCCGAACGCGAAGGACTGAGCCGTCGATCGAGAGGAAACAGGACCAAGGACCCGGTTGCGTCCCGCACGCTCAGCAGCCTCCGGTCCCGGTCGATATATTGCCGTAGACCTGAGGAGGAAGCCTGTGGCCAGGATCGTGATCGCCGACGACGATGCGGACATCCGCGAGCTCGTGGTGTTCAAGCTGCGCCACGCGGGGCACGACGTCGTGCCCGTCGGCGACGGGGCGGCGGCGGTCGACGCGTGCACCGCGCAGCGTCCCGACCTCGTCATCCTCGACGTGATGATGCCGGGCATGAGCGGCCTCGACGCCGCGCGTGCCATCCGCGCCGAGGAGTCCCTCGCGGGGCTGCCGATCATCATGCTCACCGCGCGGGCCCAGGAGTCCGACATCGAGCAGGGCTTCGACGCCGGCGCCGACGACTACATCGTGAAGCCGTTCAGCCCCCGCGAGCTCGCCTCTCGTGTCGGAGCCGTGCTGGCGCGCAGCCGCTGAGGCCGGCGAGTGGCGAGCTCGAGGCTCCTGCACGTCGCGCTGATCCTGCTCATCGCGTTCGCGGTGGTCGCGGTGGTCCTCTTCGGACTGCTTCTCGGCATCCGAGCCACGCGCGTGGTCACGGAGCGACGACGCGACCGTCGCCGTACGGCGACGCGGGCACTGCTGCTCGACGTCCTCCTCGGCGAGGACGACGATGCGGTGCGGGCGCGGACCGCGCTGTTGCGCCGGTCCGGCCGGTCCTGGGAGCGGACCGAGGAGCAGGTCTTCGAGATGCTGCCCAAGCTCCGCGGGGAGGCCCGCGACGCGTTGACGGCGTTGCTCACCGACCGCGGCACGATGGGCCGCGCCCGGCGGCTCAGTCGGTCCCTCTCGGCCGTGCGGCGCTGCCGCGGCGTGTTCGCGCTCGGCGTGCTCGATGACCACGCGTCCCTCCCGCGGATGACCGCCATGCTCGAGGACCGGTCCTACCTGGTGCGGCGGACCACCGTCCGGGCGCTGGGCAACCTCGGCGACCCGGCGGCGGTGCAGCCGCTGCTCGCCCTGGTCGCCCGTGAGCCCCGCCTCTCGCGCGACGTCGTCTACGCCCTGGACCGGATCGGGACCGTGGCCGCCCCCATCCTGCGGGCGGAGCTGCGCGACGCGCTCGACCACCCGGGCGACGAGCACCCCGAGGCCGACCTGGCCGCTGCGGTGCTCGGCCTGATCGGCGACTTCCGCGCCGCCGACCTCCTCGCCCGCGGGCTGCGCGCCACCCAGCCGGGTCTCGACGTCGCCTGCGCCGAGGCGCTGGGCCAGGTCGGGACCGCGGACGTGCTCCCGGACCTCGTCGCCGCCCTCGACAGCGACCGGCCGGCCCTGCGCACCGCGGCGGCGCACGCGCTGGGCCTGCTCGGCGCCTCGGAGGCGTTGGAGGACCTCGTCCACGTGCTCGACGCCGGCGACCCGTTGCTCGCCCGCAGTGCCGCGGCGGCGCTGCGGCAGCTGGGGGAGGCGGGCATGGCGGCGCTGCGCGCCAGCAGCTCGCCGTACGCCGTGGAGACCGTCGCGTTGTCGGACCTGCGCAACCGGGAGGTGAGGTCGTGGTCGACGCGCTGACAGCGCTCATCCAGGCCCTGGGATGGTTCTTCATCGGCTACTCGGTGGCGATCAACACCAGCTTCGCGATCCTGACCGCGCTCGCCGTCTGGTCCTACTTCGCCTACCACCGGCGCCTCGACTTCGCGGCGTACGACGAGAGCTTCGGGGAGCCGCTGGCCCGCGGGGTGTCGGTGCTGATGCCGGCCTACAACGAGGAAGCCACCATCGTCAGCTCGGTGCAGGCGATGATGTCGCTGCGCTACCCCGACTTCGAGGTGATCGTGGTCGACGACGGCTCGAAGGACGACACCGTCCCCCGGCTGGTCGCCGCCTTCGACATGGTGGAGATCCCGGTGGCCGTCGCGCACGCCGTCGACACCGTCGGGGAGGTGCTGCGCTGCTACGTCAGCCCGCGCGGCTCGATGAACCTGACCCTGGTGTGCAAGTCCAACGGCGGCAAGGCGGACGCACTCAACGTCGGCATCAACGTGGCTCGCAAGGAGCTCGTCTGCATGGTCGACGCCGACTCGCTGCTGGACCCGGACGCGCTGCTGCACGTGTGCCGGCCCTTCGCCGACGACCCCGAGCACGTCATCGCCTCCGGCGGCGTGGTCAGGGTGGCCAACGGCTCCTCGGTCACCCAGGGCCGTGTCACCGACGTCCAGATGCCGCGCCGATGGCTGCCGCGGATCCAGGTGGTCGAGTACCTGCGGGCGTTCATGATCGGCCGGGCCGGGTGGTCGGCCGCGGGCGGCCTGCTGATCATCTCCGGTGCGTTCGGGGTCTTCCGCAGCTCGGTCCTGCACGCCGTCAACGGTGTCGCCACCGACTGCATCGGGGAGGACGCCGAGCTGGTCGTGCGGCTCTACCACTGGCTGGGCGACAGCGACCAGGACGGCCGGGTGGTCTTCGTGTCCGAGCCGGTCGCCTGGACCGAGGCGCCCGACAGCCTCGGCGTGCTGGCCAAGCAGCGCCGCCGCTGGCACCGCGGGCTGACCGAGGTCTTCGCCCGGCACAAGGCCATGATCGGTCGCCCGCGCTTCGGCGTGATCGGGCTGGTGACGCTGCCGTGGTTCTTCGTGTTCGAGCTGTGCGCGCCGTTCATCGAGGTGTTCGGGCTGCTCTACTTCGTCGTGGTGATGGTGCTGCTCGGCCTCCAGGACGCGGGCGTGCTGCACCAGGACCTCGTCGACCTGCCGGTCGTGATCCTGCTGCTGGCCACCTCGATCGTGTACGCGGTCGTGATGAGCCTGCTCGCCCTGCTGGGCGAGGAGCTGTCCTTCCGGCGGTACGCCGGCATCCGCAACCTGCTCGTCTCGTGCTGGTCCTGCGTGGAGGAGAACGTGGGCTACCGTCAGCTGACGGCATGGTGGCGGATGCGGGGGACGCTGGACGCGCTGCGCAACACCCGGCACGACTGGGGTGACATGAAGCGGAGAGGGTTCGGCGGGTGACACGCGGCACCGGACGGGTCAGGTCCGTGGGGCAGCTCCTCACGGGTCTGCTCGGCGCGGCCATCGTGCTGACCCTGCTGATCGGCGGGGTGGGCACGCTCGCCGCACTGCGCTCCGAGCACGCGGTCACCTATCTGACCGAGGAGCTCGCGCCCGCCAACCGGTCCAACCGCGAGGTGCTGGCCGACCTGCTCAACGCCGAGACCTACCTGCGCGGCTTCGTCATCGCCGACGACCGGCACTCCCTCGCCGAGTACCGCGCCTCGGTCGGCCGGGTGCCGGCCGACGAGGAGCCGCTGCGGTCCTTCGCCCGGGCCCGCGACCGCCGGCTCTGGGACCTCGTCGAGGAGCAGACCGCGACCTGGCAGCGCTGGGTCGCCGACTATGTCCGCGAGCGGATCGCGCGCGGCGGCGGCCCTGCCATGGTCAGCCGTCCGCTCTACCGCCGCGGCGTGCGCCTCTTCGACGCGATCCGCTCGGTCAACGCCCGGATCGGCAGCGAGCTCGACAGCGCCCAGGACCAGGCACGCGACGACGCCGCCCAGCGCCTGCACGCCACCATCGCGCTGATCGCGATCATGGCGCTGCTCGGTGCCGCGATCCTGGTCGTGCTCGGGCGGTGGATCAGCGAGCAGATCCGCCGGCCCCTGGGTCGGCTGGAGGAGGCGGCGGCCCGCCTCGCCAGCGGCGACCACGCCGCCCGGGCGCCGGTCGACGGGCTGGTCGAGCTGCGCCGGGTCAGCTCGGCGCTCAACGACTACGCCGACGAGAGCGAGCGGGCGCGCGCCGTGGAGGCGCGCATCCAGGACCAGCTGCGCGAGGTGGACGCCGCCAAGTCGGACTTCGTCTCCAACGTCTCCCACGAGCTGCGCACGCCCCTGACGATCATCAGCGGCTATCTCGAGCTGCTCGACGAGGAGCTCGTCGGCGAGATCGACGCCGAGCAGGCCCACATGCTCGAGGTCACCCGGCGCAACGTGCAGCGTCTGCGCGAGCTGATCGAGGACCTGCTCACCCTCGACCGTGCCGAGCACAGCGGCACCGCGATGGAGCAGATGGACCTGCGCACCACGGTGCGCAACGCGACGACCGACCTCCAGCTGAACGCCGCCAACCGGGCGATCCGGATCGAGGTGGCGCTGCCCGACGGCCCGGTGCTCACGCTGGCCGATCCGGCACAGATGCAGCGGGCGCTGCTCAACCTGGTCAACAACGCGGTGAAGTTCAGCCCCCGCGACGCCGTCGTGTCGGTGAGCCTGGAGGTGCTCGACGATGCCGCCGTGATCACCGTGCGCGACCGCGGCATGGGGATCCCGGCCGCGGACCTGCCGAAGCTGGGCTCGCGCTTCTTCCGAGCCTCGAACGCCGTGCGCAGCGAGGTCAGCGGAACCGGTCTCGGGCTGCGGATCGTGCAGACGATCGTGCGCAACCACCACGGCACGATGACGCTCGACTCCGTCGAGGGCGAGGGCACCAGCGTGGCGCTGCGGATGCCGCTGCGCCCGCACTACGTCGACGAGGTGGTCGAGGTCCCATCCGGTGCGGCGATGGAGCCCTCCGGCCTCGACGCCGCCGACACGCGGGAACAAGCCGGACCCGACCGCGGTTGAGACGGGCGAATCATCCTCGATTCGCGCGCCGGAGGGCCCCAGTGGCAGACTGGCGCGCTGGCCCCGGTTCACGTCCGGTCCGGTCCCGCTCGCGCGCGGCCGGGGACGCGGCGACCCGGAGCACCCGACACCGAGAGGACCGCCATGAAGAAGGACATCCACCCCGACTACGTGCCGACCATGGTCACGTGCACGTGCGGGAACACCTTCACCACCCGCAGCACGTCCACGAGCGGCAGCATCCACGCCGACGTCTGCTCCAACTGCCACCCCTTCTACACCGGCAAGCAGAAGATCCTCGACACCGGCGGCCGCGTGGCCCGCTTCGAGGCCCGCTACGCCAAGGCCCAGCAGGCCCAGAAGGCGGACAAGAAGTAGCACCGGTGCGCCGGTCCTGCCCGTCCTCGCGACGGGTAGGACCGGCGCCGTGCTGTTCGGGGGCCGTCGCAGCCCTCGCGGGGGAGCCGATCGGGTCACCTCCGGTCCGGCGTCGTAGGAGGGATGGGCGTTGTTCGAGGTCGTGGAGTCGCTGCTCGCCGAGCACGCGGAGCTCGAGCGCGTCCTCGCCGACCCGGCGGTGCATGCCGACCAGGCCCGCGCCCGGCGGGTCCACCAGCGGTACGCCGAGCTGAGCGGCATCGTCGGCGCCTGGCGGGAGTGGTCCCGGCTGGGCGAGGACGCCGAGGCCGCCCGGGAGCTGGGAGGCGAGGACCCCGCGTTCGCCGCCGAGGCGGTCGACCTGGAGGCACGCCGCGAGGAGGTTGCGGAGCGGCTGCGGGCGCTGCTGGCGCCGCGCGACCCCGCCGACGACAAGGACGCCCTCCTCGAGATCAAGTCCGGCGAGGGCGGTGAGGAGTCGGCGCTGTTCGCCGGCGACCTGCTCCGCATGTACTCCCGGTACGCCGAGCGCCGCGGCTGGTCCACCGAGGTGCTCGACGCCACCGAGTCGGGACTCGGGGGCTACAAGTCGGTCACGGTGGCCGTCAAGGCGAAGGGGACGCCCGCGCCCGGTGAGGCCCCCTACGCCCTGCTGAAGTTCGAGGCGGGCGTGCACCGCGTGCAGCGGGTGCCTGTCACCGAGAGCCAGGGACGGGTGCACACCAGCGCTGCCGGCGTCCTGGTCATGCCGGAGGCCGAGCAGATCGACGTCCAGGTCGACGACAACGACCTGCGCATCGACGTCTTCCGCTCCAGCGGACCGGGCGGCCAGAGCGTGAACACCACCGACTCCGCCGTGCGGATCACCCACCTGCCCACGGGCATCGTGGTCAGCTGCCAGAACGAGAAGTCGCAGCTGCAGAACAAGGAGCAGGCGCTGCGGATCCTGCGGTCGCGGCTGCTGCAGGCCGCCGCCGACGAGGCCGCCGCCGCCGCGAGCACCGCCCGTCGCTCCCAGGTGCGCACCGTCGACCGCTCCGAGCGGATCCGCACCTACAACTTCCCCGAGAACCGGATCTCCGACCACCGCACGGGCTACAAGGCCTACAACCTCGACCACGTCCTCGACGGCGACCTCGGCCCGGTCGTCGGGTCCTGCGTGGAGGCCGATCTCGAGGCCCGGCTGGCCGCCGTCGAGTCGTGAGCACGCTCCGTCCGCCCGCCCGCGTCCCGGAGCTGCTGCGCGAGGCGACGGTCCAGCTCGAGCAGGCGGGCCGTCCGAGCGCGGGGCATGACGCGCGGGTCCTGCTGGCCCACGCGCTCGGGGTGTCCCTGGGCGCCCTGGCGCTGC
The DNA here is from genome assembly GCA_051954195.1 of Marmoricola sp. GTDB lineage: Bacteria > Actinomycetota > Actinomycetes > Propionibacteriales > Nocardioidaceae > Marmoricola. The sequence goes on along the minus strand of JBQCHZ010000041.1, from coordinate 9,721 downwards.
GCGACGCCGTCGCCCCGCACGTCGACTCCGCCTACCGCACGCTCGTGCGGCGGCGCGCGGCCGGGGAGCCGCTGCAGCATCTGACCGGCGTGGCCGGCTTCCGCTACGTCGAGCTGCAGGTCGGCCCGGGCGTCTTCGTGCCCCGGCCCGAGACCGAGCTGCTCGCCGGCTGGGCCGTCGAGCGGGCGGCGGCGCTGGCGGACGCAGGAGGCGCTCCCGTCGTGGTCGACCTGTGCACAGGCTCGGGGGCGATCGCGCTCGCGATCGCCACCGAGGTCCCCGGTGCCACCGTGCACGCCGTCGAGCTCGAGACCGATGCGCTGCGCTGGGCCGAGCACAACCTCGCCGGCTCGGGCGCGCTGCTGCACCACGGCGACCTGGCGGACGCCCTGCCCGACCTCGACGGCGCCGTGGACGTGGTCGTCTGCAACCCGCCGTACATCCCGTTGGAGGCCTGGGAGTCGGTCGATGCGGAGGTCCGCGACCACGACCCGGCCGCCGCGCTGTGGTCGGGCCAGGACGGCCTCGACGCGATGCGCGCGCTGGAGCGCACGGCCGGCCGGCTGCTGCGACCCGGCGGCTGGGTGGGCGCCGAGCACGCCGACGTCCAGGGCGAGGCCGCACCGGCCGTGTTCGCCCGGACCGGCCGGTGGCGCGACATCAGCGACCACGCCGACCTGGCAGGTCGGCCGCGCTTCCTGGTCGCGCGGCTGGCACGATGACCCCCGTGGCACGACGCTTCGACATGACCGATCCCGAGGAGCGCGAGGCCGGCCTGGTCGCCGCGGTCGGCGCCGTGCGCCGCGGGCACCTCGTGGTCCTCCCGACCGACACCGTCTACGGGGTGGGCGCCGACGCCTTCTCCCCGGCCGCCGTCGAGGGGCTGCTGGAGGCCAAGGGCCGCGGCCGCGACATGCCGCCGCCGGTGCTGGTCGGCGGCGCCAGCACGCTCGACGCCCTGGCCACCCGGACCCCGGACTGGGTGCACGACCTGGTCGCGGAGTACTGGCCCGGCGCGCTCACCCTGGTCTGCCGCCAGCAGGTCTCGCTGCAGTGGGACCTGGGGGAGACCCGCGGCACGGTGGCCGTGCGGATGCCGAACGACGGCGTCGCGCTGGACCTGCTCAACCGCACCGGCCCGATGGCGGTCACCTCGGCGAACCTGACCGGGCTCCCCTCCGCCACCGACGCCGACGCCGCCGTCGCCATGCTCGGCGACGCGGTCACGGTGGTCCTCGACGCCGGCCCCACGCCCGGCGACGTGCCCTCAACGATCCTCGACTGCACCACGCAGGTGGCTCGCGTGCTGCGCGCGGGCGCCCTCCCGGTGGAGACCCTGCGCACCTTCCTCGGCGGCCTCGACGTCGAGCTCGACGACGGCTCCCGCGGACCCGAGGGGCCCGAGGACGTCCCCGGCCGCACCGACCCCGCGGAGGACGGCTCGGCGCCCGGTGCGTGAGTACCTGCTGGTCTTCGCGATCGCCGCGGTCGTCAGCTACCTGCTCTGTGTGGTGGCCCGCGAGCTGGCGACCCGGACCGGCGCCGTCGCGAAGGTCCGGGACCGCGACGTGCACGACATCCCGATCCCGTACTTCGGCGGCATCGCGATGCTCGGCGGCCTGGCGGCGGGACTGCTGGTCGCGCGGCACCTGCCGTTCCTGGGCAGGGCCCAGCCCCAGGTCTTCGTCGACGCCTCCACGGTGCTGGTCGCCGGCGCGATCATCTGCGCGGTGGGCGTCCTCGACGACATCTTCGAGCTCGACGCGATCACGAAGTTCACCGGCCAGATCATCGCCGCGGGCTACATGGTGCTCAAGGGCGTGCAGTTCTACTCGATCTTCCTGCCCGGCGTCGGGCAGTTCAGCCTGCTCACCCCGCAGGCGGTGCTGCTGACGATGCTGCTCGTGGTCGGGACGGTGAACGCGGTCAACTTCGTCGACGGCCTCGACGGGCTCGCCGGGGGAGTCGTGCTCATCGGCGCGGTGGCGTTCTTCGCCTTCTCCTACAAGCTCGCCGCCGCCAACGGCGAGACGCTGGCGATCACCGCCGCGCTGCTGTGCGCCGCCATCGGGGGCGCCTGCGTCGGCTTCCTGCCCCACAACTTCTTCCCCGCCCGCATCTTCATGGGCGACTCGGGCTCGATGCTGATCGGGCTGGTGCTGGCGGGCTCGGCGCTCACGCTGACGGGTCAGTTCGCGACCGTGCAGCTCTCGGTCGAGACCGGGGTCGGCCCCGCGAGCATCCTGCCCACGCTCCTGCCCGTGCTGCTGCCGGTCTCCATCCTGGTGATCCCGCTGCTCGACCTCGTGCTCGCCGTCGTACGACGGACCCGGCGCGGGGAGGCGTTCTACCAGCCCGACAAGGAGCACCTGCACCACCGGCTGCTGGAGTTCGGGCACAGCCAGCGCCGGGCGGTGGTGATCATGTGGGCGTGGGCCGCCCTGATCGCGTTCGGCGCCGTCGGGCTGAGCCTGTCCGCCGGGGTCCTGGTCTGGTCGGCGCTGGTCGCGCTGACCGGGGTGGTCTGCGTGGTCACCTTCGTGCTGCCCCGGCTCCACCGCCCCGGCGAGTACCGCCCGCTCTAGGGGTGGCTCGGCGGACCGTTCCGGGCGCGCCGACGACAGTGGCGACAGCGACGGTGACAGTGGCGGCGACCGTGGTGACAGTGGCGAACCGGCCGTGAGGCGAGCGTCTCACCCGCTCGGTTGGGGCCGGTCCGCGACCTTGTGCTAGTTTTCACAAGATCCTCCCGCGAGCGGTGGAACCACCAGCCCACCGCCTGCTCGCACCGCCCCGAGAGAGACGGCCGCCCCATGACGACCGAGCTTCGCAGCGCTGCTGCTCCTGTCCCTCGCGTGCGCGCGTCGGGGTCCGGATCGGCCTCGCGGCAGGGCCTCCCCGCTGTGATAGCGTCCGCAGTCACCGCGAAGCGTCGCCCCGTTCGGGGCCGGCGCGCGGATTCACGCCCGGTGCGACTCGGGCGGCCCACCCCCACCGAAAGCGACCACACCGGATGGCCGATGAGGACCCTGACGCAACCCTCCGGGGCCGCGACCTGCTGGGCCTCGGCGGGATCCTCGTGGGTGCGGTCGTCGGCGGGATGCTCATCGGCCTGCTCGTCGACGATCACGCCGGCACCTCGCCCACGGGCGTCCTCGTCGGTGTCGCGGTCGGGGTCGTCCTCGGCTGCGCCGCGTTCGTGGCGCGGGTCCGCGCGGCGCTGCGGGGCAGGTGAGGCACGATGACCCACCACGCCCACGCCGAGGCCCACCCCCACGCCGGCGCCCCCACGGAGCCGGTCGCCGGGACAGCCCCTGTCCTCGAGCAGCCCGACCTCGGTGAGGCCACCGTCGGTCGCCTGCTGCGCGACCAGCGCAAGACGATCTTCGTCGCCCTCGTCCTGGCCGTGTTCGGCCTCTGGTTCGGTCAGTACGGCGACTGGACGCTCGCCGGCTGCATCGCCGGTGGCGTCGCGCTCGGCCTGGCCAACCACCTCGTCACCGAGTTCTGGCTGCTGCGCATCATCACCCGCGGCTCGCAGCCGACCCGCAAGGACATGATGGCGACCACCATCGTCCGGCTGGTCATCCTCACCGTGGTCGCCGTCGCGATCGCCGTCGCGTTCTGGCCCTCCGGCATCGGCCTGCTCCTCGGACTGGCGCTGTTCCGGTTGATCGCCCTGGTCATGACGGCCCTCCCGCTGCTGAAGGAGCTGAAGAACGCATGATCGCCCACCTGTTCGCGCCGGTCCCCCGAGCGATCGAGATCCACCCCGGCGAGCACCCCGAGGGTCACTTCCTGGGGCTGACGCTCAACCTCGACACGGTCCGCGTCACGATCGTCGCCGGCCTGATCGTGGTGGCGCTCGGGTTCTGGGTGCGCTCCCAGCTGACCAAGAAGACCGACGACCACGTCCCGACCAAGCTGCAGCTGCTCTGGGAGACGATCGTCGGAGAGGTCACCACCCAGGTCGAGGAGAACCTCGGCAAGGTGAACCCGTTCGTGGTGCCGCTCGCGGTCGCGCTGTTCTTCTTCATCCTCATCGCGAACTGGATCGAGCTGGTCCCGACCGAGATCAACGGTCACCACCACTTCCTGCCCTCACCGACCGCGGACACCAACCTCACCTACGCGATGGCGGCCATGGCGATGATCGGCGTCTGGGCCTTCAGCATCCGCGAGCGGGGCCTCAAGGGCTTCGTGAAGCACTACTTCGAGCCGGTGCCGTGGATGTTCCCGCTCGAGATCCTCCAGGACCTCCTCAAGCCCGTCACGCTGGCGCTGCGACTCTTCGGCAACATCTTCGCCGGCGGCATCATGCTGGCGCTGATCGGAGCGCTCGCGGACATCGCTCCGGGCCACATCCCCCTCGGTGGCTTCTTCGCCGTCGTGCTCAACGTGATCTGGAAGCTGTTCGACACGATGTTCCTCGGTGCGCTGCAGGCCTTCATCTTCGCGCTGCTGACCGTGCTCTACTTCGGCATGGCCGGCGCCCACGGTCACGGCGATCAGCACGCCGACGACGGCGCCATGGTCGACCCCGCCGACCAGGCCCGCGAGGCCGCACACGAGGGCGACCCCCAACCCGTGGCCTGAGCCGCCCGGCTCGACCGCACCCCGAACCCCCCAAAGGCGCCGAACCCGGCGCGGAACCAAGGAGAGACAGTGGCAGCAACCACCATGGAATCGGCCATCAAGACCGCTGGTGCCTTTGTCGGCGGTGGCCTGGCCCTCGCCGGTGGCGCGATCGGCGCCGGTATCGGTGACGGCCTCGCCGGTTCGTCCTACATCGAGGGCGTCGCCCGTCAGCCGGAGGCTCAGGGCCGCCTGCAGACGATCTTCTTCCTGACCGTGGGTCTGGTCGAGGCGATGTTCTTCATCAACCTGGCGTTCATGGCGCTGTTCGTCTTCGTCCTGGGCAAGTGAGCCACCGGCTCACACCCGCCGGGCAGACGAGTCCGCACCCCTTGGAAGCAAAGGACCCAGAGTAGATGAGCAGCGTTGTGACGCCGGTCCCGCTCGCGAGCAACTTCCTCGTGCCCAACGGCACGTTCATCGCCGAGCTGATCGCCTTCGCGATCATCGTGGCGATCCTGGCCAAGTACGTCATCCCCCCGATCAACAAGGCGATGACGGCGCGCCAGGAGGCGATCCGGCAGCAGTTCACCGAGCTCGACGACGCCAAGGCGAAGGCCAACGACGCCGAGGCGGAGTTCCGCTCGCAGATCGCCGACGCCCGGCACGAGGCGGCGCGCATCCGCGAGGAAGCCCGCGAGCAGGGCGCGCAGATCATCGCCGAGATGCGGTCCCAGGCCCAGGCCGAGGCGCAGCGGATCGTCGAGCACGCCCACACCCAGATCGAGGCCGACCGGCAGCAGGCGTTCAACTCGCTGCGCGCCGAGGTGGGCACGCTCGCGACCGAGCTCGCCAGCCGCATCGTCGGCGAGTCGCTGGAGGACACCGCCCGGCAGAGCCGCGTGGTGGAGCGCTTCCTCGACGACCTCGACGCACACGCGGGCTCCGCGGCGGGGGCGCACTGATGCGAGGCTCCTCCGCCGACTCCCTCGCCGCGCTCAGCGACCGCCTGGTCGCAGCGGTCGAGGCGGGTGCGGACCCCACGCAGCTCGGCGAGGAGCTCTTCGGGGCCGTCCAGGTGCTGCGCACCCAGCCCGCCCTGCGCCGGGCGGCGACCGATCCGACCACCGGGCTGGAGCCGCGCGCGCAGATGCTGCGGGCGGTCTTCGGGCCGCACCTGAGCGACGCGGCGACCGACATCGTCAGCACCGGGGGCGGGTCCCGCTGGGCCTCGAGCACCGACCTGGTCGAGAGCCTCGAGCGGCTCGCCGTCGTGGCGATCGCGAAGGCGGCCGACGCCGCGGGGGAGTCGGACCGGCTCGAGGGCGAGCTGTTCTCCTTCGGCCAGGTCATCGGTGACCACCCCGAGCTGCGGGAGGCGCTGACCGACCGCACGCGCTCGGTCGCCGACAAGCAGGCCCTGCTGCGCGGGCTGCTCGAGGGCCGTGCGGCCGAGGGCACCGTGCGGCTCGCCCTGCAGGCCGTGGCCAGCACCTACCCCACCGTGCGCCAGGCGTTCGAGGAGTACGCCCGGATCGCCACGGAGGCGCGTGGCCGGTTGGTGGCCGTCGTACGCGTCGCCGAGCCGTTGGAGGACACGGCCCAGAGCCGCCTGGCCGACGTGCTCACCCGGCAGTACGGCAAGCCGGTCCATCTCAACGTCGTCGTCGACGAGTCCGCCCTGGGCGGCATCGAGGTCGCGGTCGGCGACGAGCTGATCGACGGCACCATCGCGAGCCGCCTGGCCGACGCCGGGCGCCGCCTCGCGGGCTGACCGGGCGCCCCACCAGCGCCCCTTACGAAGATTCTTCCACGAGCAGGAGAGGCACCACGATGACGGAGCTGTCGATTCGTCCGGAGGAGATCCGCGACGCCCTGGCGAAGTACGTCGCCGACTACCAGCCGGACGCCGCGCGCAAGGAGGAGGTCGGCACGGTCGCCGAGGCCGGCGACGGCATCGCGCGGGTCACCGGGCTGCCCTCGGCCATGGCCAACGAGCTGCTCGAGTTCGAGGACGGCACCCGCGGCCTGGCCCTCAACCTCGACACCCGTGAGATCGGCGTCGTCGTCCTGGGCGACTTCGACCAGATCGAGGAGGGCCAGACGGTCCGCCGCACCGGCGAGATCCTCTCGGTCCCGGTCGGTGACAACTTCCTGGGACGCGTAGTGGACCCGCTGGGCACCCCGATCGACGGGCTCGGCGCCATCGACTCCGAGGGCACCCGTGCGCTGGAGCTCCAGGCACCCTCGGTGATGCAGCGCAAGTCGGTGCACGAGCCGCTGGCGACCGGGATCAAGGCCATCGACGCGATGACCCCGATCGGCCGTGGCCAGCGTCAGCTGATCATCGGCGACCGCGCGACCGGCAAGACCACGATCGCGATCGACACGATCATCAACCAGAAGCAGAACTGGGACTCCGGCGACCCGGACAAGCAGGTGCGCTGCATCTACGTCGCGATCGGTCAGAAGGGCTCGACGATCGCCTCGGTCCGCGGCGCCCTGGAGGCCGCGGGAGCGCTGGAGTACACCACGATCGTCGCCTCCCCGGCCTCGGACAGCGCGGGCTTCAAGTACCTGGCCCCCTACACCGGCTCGGCGCTCGGCCAGCACTGGATGTATGCCGGCAAGCACGTGCTGATCGTCTTCGACGACCTCACCAAGCAGGCCGAGGCCTACCGCGCCGTGTCGCTGCTGCTGCGGCGCCCGCCGGGTCGCGAGGCCTACCCCGGCGACGTCTTCTACCTGCACAGCCGGCTGCTCGAGCGGTGCGCGAAGCTCTCCGACGAGATGGGCGCCGGCTCCATGACCGGCCTGCCGATCATCGAGACCAAGGCCAACGACGTCTCGGCCTACATCCCGACCAACGTCATCTCGATCACCGACGGTCAGATCTTCCTGCAGTCCGACCTCTTCGCGGCCAATCAGCGCCCGGCGATCGACGTGGGCGTCTCGGTGTCCCGGGTGGGCGGCTCGGCGATGACGAAGGCGATGAAGGCGGTCACCGGCTCGCTCAAGGTCGACCTGGCCCAGTTCCGCGCGATGGAGGCCTTCGCGATGTTCGCCTCCGACCTCGACGCGGCCTCGCGGCAGCAGCTCGACCGCGGCTCGCGGCTGATGGCCCTGCTCAAGCAGCCGGCGTACTCGCCCTACCCGCTGCCGGAGATGACCGTCTCGCTGTGGATCGGCACCACCGGCCGTCTCGACCGGGTGCCGGTGGAGGACGTGCTGCGGTTCGAGCAGGAGTTCCTCGAGTACCTGCGGCGCTCGCACGAGGAGGTCCTCGCCACGATCGCGGAGACCACGAAGTTCGAGGAGGGCACCGAGCAGAGGCTCGAGGCCGCCTACGACTCCTTCCTCGACCAGTTCGAGACCTCCGAGGGCCACTCGATCAAGCCCGGCACCGAGCCGTCCGTCGACCCCGTCACCGACGAGGAGCTCGAGCAGGAGCAGATCGTCAAGCAGAAGCGGGCCTGATCGTGCCGCGACCGAGCAACAGGAGTGAGGTCTAGTGGCCGTATCGCTGCGTGAGTACCGCGCGCGGATCAAGTCGACCGAGTCGATGAAGAAGATCACGCGCGCCATGGAGCTCATCGCTGCGTCCCGGATCATCAAGGCGCAGCAGCGGGCGCAGGCGGCAGCGCCGTACGCCCGCGAGCTCTCCCGTGCCGTCTCGGCGGTGGCGACGTACTCCAACGTCGACCACCCGCTGACCACGGAGCCGGAGCACCCGACCCGCGCCGCCGTCCTCATCGTGACCAGCGACCGCGGACTGGCCGGCGCCTACTCCTCGAGCGTGCTCAAGGAGGGCGAGCGGCTCGCCGAGCGGCTGCGCGAGGAGGGCAAGGAGGTCGTCACCTTCATCTCCGGACGCAAGGGACAGGCCTACTTCCGCTTCCGCAACCGGCCGGTGGCCGCGGCCTGGACGGGCTTCTCCGACCAGCCGCAGTACACCGACGCGAAGGCGATCGGGGAGGCGCTGATCAGCGCGTTCGTCGACCGCTCCGGCGACGGTCCGGAGGCGGCCGAGGGCGTCGACGAGGTGCACGTGGTCTACACGCAGTTCCGCTCGATGCTCCTCCAGGAGCCGCACAGCGTCCGGCTGCTGCCGCTCGAGGTCGTCGAGGGGGAGAGCAAGCCGGCCGCCGACGAGGTGCTGCCGCTCTACGAGTTCGAGCCGTCCCCGGAGGAGGTGCTCGACGCGCTGCTGCCCAAGTACGTCGAGAGCCGGATCTTCTTCGCCCTCCTGCAGGCCTCGGCCTCGGAGCTGGCAGCCCGCCAGAAGGCGATGAAGTCGGCCACCGACAACGCCGACGAGCTCATCAAGAAGTTCACCCGGATCGCCAACCAGGCGCGCCAGGCCGGCATCACCCAGGAAATCAGCGAGATCGTCGGTGGCGTCAACGCGCTCGCCGACGCGACCTCCGCCAGCGAGTAAGCCAGAGAAGGCCCAGAGAAGGTACGTGAAGAGATGACTGCCACCATCGATGAGAGCACCACGGCCCAGTCCGGCGGTTCCGCGACCGGCCGCATCGCCCGGGTGATCGGCCCGGTCGTCGACGTCGAGTTCCCGACCGACCAGATGCCCGGCATCTACAACAAGCTCGAGACCGAGTTCGAGCTCGGCGGGGACAAGCACCTGCTGTCGCTCGAGGTCGCCCAGCACATCGGCGACGGCATGATCCGCGCGATCTCGCTGCAGCCCACCGACGGCCTCGTCCGCGGCGCCCAGGTGCTCGACACCGGCTCGCCGATCACGGTGCCGGTCGGCGACGCGACCCTGGGCCACGTGTTCAACGCCCTCGGCGAGTGCCTGAACCTCGACGAAGGCGAGAGCCTGGACGTCAAGGACCGGTGGTCCATCCACCGCAAGGCCCCGGCGTTCGACCAGCTGGAGTCGAAGACCCAGATGTTCGAGACCGGCATCAAGGTCATCGACCTGCTCACGCCCTATGTGCAGGGCGGCAAGATCGGCCTGTTCGGCGGCGCCGGCGTCGGCAAGACCGTGCTGATCCAGGAGATGATCGCCCGCGTCGCCAAGGACCACGGCGGTGTGTCGGTGTTCGCCGGCGTCGGTGAGCGCACCCGTGAGGGCAACGACCTGATCGCGGAGATGGAGGAGGCCGGCGTCATCGGCCAGACCGCC